>JBDLTG010000100.1:0-5137 GCA_039805885.1 Bacteroidota bacterium | reverse complement strand
GCGCGTAGAAGAGCTAAAGGAAGACATAAATTGACTGTTTCTAGCGAACCTAGACACAAAAAATAATGTTTGTATAAGCATAGATAAGGGCGTTACTTTTTTTAGTACCGCCTTTTTTTATATCTTGTCGGTAAAATAAGACTCAAACTTAAGATTTTTAATGAGTTGCATCATTTTTTAATCTGAAATTGATGAGTAAAAAAAATTACTTCATAAAACAATAATTACAATATAATGCCAAAAGACACTTCCATAAAATCAGTTTTAATTATAGGTTCAGGTCCTATTGTTATTGGTCAAGCTTGCGAATTTGATTACGCAGGATCACAATCAGCACGTTCTATTCGCGAAGAAGGAATTGAGGTTATTCTTATCAATTCGAATCCTGCTACGATTATGACCGACCCTTCTATGGCGGATCATATTTATTTGAAGCCTTTAACAACAAAATCGATTATCGAAATTCTAAAAGAGCATCCACAAATTGATGCTGTATTGCCTACTATGGGAGGACAAACAGCTTTGAACTTGTGTTTAGAAGCTGAAGAAAAAGGAATTTGGAAAGATTTTGGAGTTAGATTGATCGGGGTTGATGTTAATGCAATTAATATTACCGAAGATAGAGATCAATTTAAAGAACTTCTTAAAAGAATAAATGTACCTACAGCTCCTGCTGAAATTTGTACTTCTTATTTAAGAGGAAAAGAAATTGCTCAGGAATTTGGTTTCCCACTTGTAATTCGTCCATCGTTTACCCTTGGAGGAACTGGAGCTTCTATCGTTTACAAACCAGAAGATTTTGACAGATTGTTAACTGCTGGACTTGAAGCATCACCAATTCACGAAGTTTTGATTGACAAAGCTTTGATGGGATGGAAAGAATACGAATTAGAACTTTTGAGAGATAAGAATGATAATGTTGTAATTATCTGTTCTATCGAAAATATGGATCCAATGGGAATCCACACTGGAGATTCGATTACAGTGGCACCAGCCATGACATTATCGGATACTACTTTCCAAAAATTACGTGATTACGCTATCTTGATGATGCGTAGTATTGGTAATTTTGCTGGAGGATGTAACGTTCAGTTTGCGGTTTCTCCAGACGAAAAAGAAGATATCGTAGCCATTGAAATTAATCCACGTGTATCTCGTTCATCAGCTTTGGCATCTAAAGCTACAGGTTATCCAATTGCTAAAATTGCAACAAAATTAGCTTTAGGATACAACTTAGATGAATTGCAAAACCAAATTACAAAATCGACTTCGGCTCTTTTTGAACCAACATTGGATTATGTAATCGTGAAAATTCCACGTTGGAACTTTGATAAATTTGAAGGAGCTGATAGAACTTTAGGTCTTCAAATGAAATCAGTAGGTGAGGTAATGGGAATTGGACGTTCGTTCCAAGAAGCTTTACACAAAGCCACTCAATCATTAGAAATTAAAAGAAATGGTTTAGGAGCTGATGGAAAAGGATATACTAATTACGAGCAGGTAATTGAAAAATTAACTTACGCAAGTTGGGATCGTGTTTTTGTAATTTATGATGCTATTGCAATGGGAATCCCGTTGAGCAGAATTCATGAAATCACAAAAATCGATATGTGGTTCTTGAAACAATACGAAGAGCTTTTTACACTTGAAAAAGAAATTGCTAAATATACTGTTGCTACTTTACCAAGAGAATTGTTATTAGAAGCGAAACAAAAAGGTTTTGCTGACAGACAAATTGCGCACATGGTGGGATGTTTAGAAAGTGAAGTGCATACTTTGCGTATGAATACAAACATCAACCGTGTATTTAAATTGGTAGATACTTGTGCAGCTGAGTTTAAAGCAAAAACACCATATTACTACTCAACTTTTGAGGCTGAAATTGAAAAAGCAGACGGAACTCGTTATGTAGATAATGAAAGTACTGTTTCGGAAAAAAAGAAAATCATTGTTTTAGGTTCTGGACCAAATAGAATTGGACAAGGAATCGAATTTGATTACTCTTGTGTACACGGAGTTTTGGCTGCTAAAGAATGTGGTTACGAAACCATCATGATTAACTGTAATCCTGAAACGGTTTCGACTGACTTTGATACAGCGGATAAATTATACTTCGAACCCGTATTCTGGGAGCATATTTATGACATCATCCAACACGAGAAACCAGAAGGTGTTATCGTTCAGTTAGGTGGTCAAACGGCTCTTAAATTGGCAGAGAAATTATCTAAATACGGTGTAAAAATCATCGGAACTAGTTTTGATGCACTGGATTTAGCAGAAGATAGAGGTAGATTCTCAGATTTATTAAGAGAATTAGATATTCCTTTCCCACAATTCGGAATTGCAGAAACAGCTGATGAAGCTTCTGCTTTAGCGGATACTTTAGATTTTCCATTATTGATTCGTCCTTCTTATGTATTAGGAGGTCAGGGAATGAAAATTGTAATCAACAAAAAAGAACTGGAAGAGCACGTAATCAATTTATTGAAAACGATTCCAGGAAATAAATTGCTTTTAGATCATTATTTAGCTGGAGCAATCGAAGCGGAAGCGGATGCGATTTGTGATGCTGATGGAAATGTTTACATCATCGGAATTATGGAGCACATCGAACCTTGTGGAGTTCACTCTGGAGATTCTAATGCGACTTTGCCTCCTTTTAACTTAGGAGAGTTTGTAATGCAACAAATTAAAGATCATACACAAAAAATTGCTGTAGCTTTAAAAACAGTTGGATTAATCAACATTCAGTTTGCGATAAAAGATGATACAGTTTATATCATCGAGGCGAATCCAAGAGCTTCTCGTACGGTTCCATTTATTGCAAAAGCATACGGTGAGCCTTATGTAAACTATGCTACTAAAGTAATGTTAGGGCACAATAAAGTAACTGATTTTGATTTCAATCCAAAATTAAACGGATATGCAATCAAACAACCGGTTTTCTCTTTCAGTAAGTTCCCGAATGTAAACAAAGCTTTAGGACCTGAAATGAAATCAACAGGAGAAAGCATCTTGTTTATTGACGACTTAAAAGACGATCAATTCTACGAATTGTACTCTAGAAGAAAAATGTACTTGAGTAAATAAGCTTGAGTTTAGATATTGAAAAAGCCCCTTTTTGGGGCTTTTTTTGTTTCTATTTGTTCCTGTGTTTGTGAATACTGAAAGAATTTCCATAGTATCGAACAGAAGATATAAGTCCGCAATTAATAATTTATGGTAAAAGTAAGTGTTTCAAATTTTTGAGGATTTAAGGATAAACTTCCAGAAGAGAGAATATCGCAAGGATTGCAATATGGAGGGTATCCCGTTTTATATACTATCCAATCAATTTTATTTGTTTCATTACCAAATAGCCTGAAATCTATAATTGAATCTTTTGGTGCTTTAAAACTTTTGAAACTTTGAAGATTTAATTCACCAGTAGTTTTTAATACAAAAAGACTTGTGCTAGGAAAAGTTGTATTTGTTTTGAGTGAAATTTTCACCCAAGCTTCTGGTTCCATTGCTATTTCTTGTGTTTTTCTGTTCGAATCCCAATATTGCGTTTTTTTTGAAATAAATCCTTTGTCAGCTTTTATATATACTTCTTTAGGAATTCTGGTTTCCCCTTTTTCATCAGTTGTATAAACAGACAAAAACCTTGTTAAACATCCAAACTCAATATCATATTCACAATAATACAAATTGATTTTTACTCCTTCTAAAGGCAGATTCGTTTTGTATTCTTTTACTTTTATGGTATAAATAGTGTTGTCTTCCTGGAGATTGTCCGATTGTGAACAAGAAAAGAGTAAAGTAAAAGCGCAAATTAATAGATATAAAGATTGTTTTTTCATAGCAAAAATTTTAAGATTGTGATAAAATGAGCTATCGAATTACTCTTAAAATTACAAAATTATATTTGATTTTTAAGTGTAATTATCTTAAAAACAATGTTTTAGTTTAAAGTATAGGGAGGAGGTATCTTGTTTATTGATGACTTAAAAGACGATCAATTCTATGAATTGTACTCTAGGAGAGAAATGTATTTGAGTAAATAAAGGTTTTAAAAATCTCAATAAATAAAAATCCAAATTCCAATAAAATGGGATTTGTATATTAAAAAAGCTCCAATTTGGAGCTTTTTTGTTTATAATCTTGCTAAGGTTTGCGTATTTCCGAGCGATTGGTTTTTACACAATATTGTCATTCCGAAGAATGAGGAATCTCCGCTAGTAACTCGATAAAGTATATTATTTTGTTGAGTTTTTATTGATTATTTGCTCACTGTTGTGGGCACGGAAAACATTTCCGCGCTAACGGTGGTGTGAGAGGCGCACTCCGTCAGTTTCTGGCGGAGCCGTCTACTTGATTATAAGCCGTATTTTCTATTTAGTTCGTCTAATTCTTTTTTACTATTGTCAACTGCAATCCAAGTTGATATATTTTCATTGTCATTCTTTTCAGTTTTCTTTCGTGTTGCTATTAAGAAATGTAAATACAATTTTTCATTAATTTCTAAATTTGGTATTATACTTTCAAAACCAAAATCTATGTAATTTGTTATAGGTTTTTCTAAACTTATTTCATTTTTTAGTCTAATTGGAAACCAATCATTATTTTCGGCTCGCCATTTCATAACTTCTCCATCTTCGGTTCCAATATGTAACAGTTCTTTTCTGTTTTCTATTTCAACAGCGTCTAAATTTTCGCCACTATTATAGTCCCAAGTATTATCGGGATTTTTATTTATCAGTTTACAAATGACATATAGTTTTTCAGATTTTTCAGATTTCTTTTCAATATAAATTCTCCAACCTTTTGAGTTTTCGATTTTCATATGTTTCGGAAATTCTAATTCGTTTAAATCAATAACTAGAACTTCTATTTTATGATTTTCGGTTTCAATTTTTAAGTTGTCTTTGACCGAATATTGTATTTCATATTCAGATTTTATCGACAACTCAATTTCACCAAGATTTGTTTCGAATGTATCTTTAAGTATCGTTCTCATAATATGGCTTATAACTTGTATATATCTTCTTAACGCCTGTAAGGAGTTGTATTTATTGGCACTCTTTAATTTTTAAAACCCTTTAGTACAACATAAGTACAACAAATCAGAATACTTTTATTTGACTATAGATCCCAA
>JBDLTG010000099.1:0-44361 GCA_039805885.1 Bacteroidota bacterium | reverse complement strand
TCTTAGTAGCCCCAACCGAACAAATGTCGAACCATTTTATAGAAGATTTGGAGCGTTTAGTCGGGATAGAAGTTTATTAAATTAAACTAAAATTATTTTTTAATTTTTTTTATGTCATATTTTTAAATCTGTTAATTGTACTTGACTTTCCATAAAAATCCCCCCAAATAGTGCCTAACTTTTTGGGGACAGTTTATAAAACATATTTAGGAGATTAAAAAATACCATAAGATGAAAAGAACTTTAGGTAATATACTTAGGTACATTCAGAAGTAAGTTAACTTTTGAGTGAAAAAAAATATCGATTTTGATTTTCAATATCGGTAATTTTTATTTTTAGAGATTTTTTAAGTATTGATTTGTATCAATAAATTGATTTTAGCTCGCAACAAGGCATAGGTATCCCATCAGACTATTTTTAATTGTTAAGCTGATATTTTAGTGCTTTTTTAAAAATTATTTTTCCGATTTCTAGGGAGTTTGCTGTGTGGATTCGGAATAAAATCTAAAGTATCTCGCTTTTTTGAGTTTTGGCTTTGATCTTTTTCAGGTTGTAATGTTCCTTTTCTTTTCCAAAATTTTCTTCTAGGCGTGTGGAGTTTTTTTTTTTTTTTTTTGATTTTTTTAGCCAAAGTTTTACGCTATTCTTCGTTTTACCAGCCTTACTTTTTCGGATAAAATCGGTTTGAATTTTGTAACTAGAGTTAAATGTTCGGTTTTTGTTGGTGGCATAAATGGTATCGGCTCACAGCATTTTTATTTTGGTTAGGTTTTGGACGCAAAATATACTGCTTTGCAGACGAGTTCCTTTATTGTAAGCCCGATATTGTGCATTTTCGATAAAATTAATTCCATCTATTTGAATTTTGTTGACTTTAGCTCCAAATTCTACCTGTTTGACTTCTTTGCCTCATACAATTGGACGGATATATAACTCTTGCTAATGCTTACAATTCTTTCGGGAACACTTTTTCCAGTTTTAAATATTTGTGCCTGATGCTGATAAACTTTGGTAATAATAGCGTGTTGTCGCTTGTATTTTGCTGTAGCTTCAAAAGGGTTTTGATTTTCAGTTTTATTGAGTTTCCCATTGAGTATGTATAATAATTTCAGTACTTTTGTTTGGTATTTGGTTTTTTTTTGAATACTTGTTTAGTGCCTACTCTAATCCAAATATTTGGTTCTAGGTAATTTGATTTTCAAAGCACCACATACTGATTCCATCTGTTTATAGTTCCACTGAACACATTCACAAAGCAATTTTTGATTGGTGTGAAAACGGACTTACCTTTCATAACGAGTGGCATCGGTAAACATTTTGTCTAAATCTTTCATAAAAGGAATCCAGCTCTTGACTAATATTTCTTGAGATTTTCTAATGTTTAAATTCTTGGAAAGTTCCATTCTAATTTGGCTCACAATTTTAAAGTTTGCCAGGGGGGGTGATGGAATCAAAATATCGCAAAAAAACTGCATGAAAATATTTCCATTCTAAATCTAGATAAGTTTCTTATCCGAGCAACCGTAGTAGTTTTTGACCATGATAAGAGCTGTTTTTCCCTTAGAACTACAATAGCAATGAGTCCTTTTTTTGGAATCTTTCAATTTAAAAGCTTGACCAAGCTCGGATAAAGGATTAATTAGAATTCAAAATTAAAACCTTTTAGAATTAATTTTTCATAATTTGTTTGTTCAAATTCATAAAGCTGTGCTGCTCTATGTGAAACATTTGTTTGTTTTTCATCCAGTCCTCTTAGTAATTTCATTTTTAAAAATTTTCGACGAAAATTAGATTTATCCATTTTATACCCCAATATTTCTTCATAGAGTCTCATTAGTTCATAAAGAGTGAATTTTTTAGGAAGCATTGAGAAACCAATAGGTTCTTGTCGAACTTTATACCTGAGGTAGAAAATACTGTAGTTAATAATTTTTTGATGGTCAAATATTAATTCAGGAAGTTCAGTGATTTTGCACCAACGGACAGCTGTAGGTTTAATACCTGGAATAATATTGCAATCGGATCTTCTTACAAGGGAATAATAGCCAATTGTTATAATACGTTCCAATGGGAATCTATCATGCTCACCGAATGCCTTCAGTTGTTCGAGAAATATATTGTTTAAACCTGTAAGATTAGCTAATACTCGATGAGCTGCAGTATCAATATTTTTATTTTTTTTTATCCCTCCCCCTGGTAATCCCCATTTTCCTTTACTTGCACCTTCAGCATGCTGTACAAGTAAAATCTCAAGAGTGCCATTATCAAATCCAAATATTACACAGTTTATAGTTATATTATTTATTACTGTTTTGTCAATTTTTTTATCAGGTTCGTTATTGGTAATTTTTTTTATCATTTTTTATCAGATTGAAGCAAATATACAGAAAATATTTATTTAGAATAAAAGTGTTTTTTTTTTATCTTTTTGGGTAATACTGTAATAGATATATTCGGAACGATTAGCAAGTATATATTAAGAAATTAAAAATTAAATTTTGTTTAATTGGACTCGAACTAAAGCTATTCATGTTTTTTTTAAGTACTTATCCATAAATTAATCTTATTGTAGTTATTCTTTTACTTTAGTGAAGCAATAATATTTGTAAAATCGTGTTAAGTAATATGTAAAGTCTTACAATGTGTCGTCTGAAAGAAGTGAAAATAAACGAAGTTATTTTAAGACTTTATTTGTATAATTAAATAAGTAAAAATATCACACAATCTTTTAATGGTTTAGCTTTTAGCATCTCATTTTGGATTCATATTAGAATTTAATATTCATTGAGAAATTTGATTTTGTTTGTATAGGCTATAATTTTTTAAGAGATTAAAAAATAAGATACAATGAAAAGAACTTTAGATGATACACTTATCGAAATAAAAACGTTTGAAAAAAAAGTTTCTGAGGAAACAACTAATTTGATAGATGAATCTTTTAGGATAACTACTTATTTGAGAGAATTATTGTTTACAATAAAAGATCAAATTTCAAATAATGGTTTTAAAGATGACATAGAAGAGGTTAATTTTTTTAAAAATATAAAACCTCAAATATTAGGTAAACTAATTTATTATAACAAAGTATTTAGAATTGAAACTTCCTGTCCTGTAAATGATGGTAAAATGTATTATGCTTTTTTCTCAAATGAATTAGAAGAATTGAAACAAGAATATAAAGAGCATATTTGTAATTCAGATTTTTACAGGTATTATCGTTCAGGTAGGTCAGATAAAGATAGTGAATATTTTATGCTAGGCAAAATAAATTATCATAATGGTCTAAACAGCTTTGTGTTTGAAATAGATTCTAGTTTTTCTACTTATTATGATTATAAAGTAGCTCGAATCATAGCGAATGAATTACTTTATACTTATTTACTAGCAAAAACAAATCCAGATCAAAAAACGGATTTTATCTTGCAGAATCCAGAATCGGTTAAGGAAATTTTTTGGACAGACTCTAAAAATGCTCTTATTGAACTAATTTATGCTCTATATGCTTCAGGTGCAATTTCTCATGGAAAGATAGGAATTCGGAAAATCAGTTTAGCTTTTCATATTTTATTTCGTATTCCTTTAGGAGATATTCATCATGCCTTTCACCGAATGAAAGACAGAGCAGGTTCTAGAACTGTTTTTTTAGATAAACTTAAAGTAGCTTTGGAAGACTACATGGAGAAGGATTTATAACTACATGCAGCTTATTAATTTTCAAACAGCGTTTTATTGCGCTGTTTTTTTATGCCCATAATTGCCAATTGGCAAATAATCGCATTGTCGGTTTGTAACTATATAGTAGCTGTTTTTAAGCTAATTAATATTTACTTCAAAATAATAAAAATCGTCATTTTCAATTGGTAAGACTTGGCAATTAATTATCATAATACTTTTCAAATTTGTACAGTTTCAATGAGTAATTGTAAAAATGAATATTAAGTAAAAGTACTGAATATGAATATTGACAGAATGGAATTTATAGCATGGATGGAGCGTATCATGGATCGCTTCGATATCTTGAATGAACATATAAATGATGTTCAAAAGCAACGGAATAATATTGACGGAGAAGAATTACTCGACAATCAGGATCTTCTCCAGATGCTTAAAATCAGCAGTCGCTCATTGCAGCGTTACCGTTCAGCTGGTAAGTTACCTTATTACACAATCAGTGGAAAACTTTATTACAAATTATCGGATGTTCATCAGTTTATACGCGATAGTTTTAATAATCCTATCAAAAAAATGGACAAAATGTGACAACTAATGCCACAGCGAGCCAATTTAAATAAGGAGGCTTTTTATCTAATTATTTTCGAGAAAGCAAATCTAAAATACTGGTGTAATGAGCGAGCAACCTATAGGCAGACCACAACTTCAAGAGCAATTTTCGGATATCTTGTTAGTATTAGATAAGAAAAAAAGGAAAATTGAGGTAGTTAAGGATATTGGGAAGAATCAAGAACTACAAACGGTAACGCCTGAAAAAAAGAATGAAAGCCAGTTTATGCGTGTAGACAAACATGGCGATCTGTTTAGCAATTTTTTTAGCAATTTTCTCCATCAATTGAAAAATCCAACCCATTTTAAATTTTTTAGAGTGTCTGCTCAAGAAGCAATTAGGGTAGCCAATACAATGCAAAAAGAAGTTGAAAATCCTACCAAAGCTGGAGAAAAGCTATTTGCAAAACATGAGATAAATGTTAATTATAAACAAGAAAATCAAAATATTATGGAAACACAGTCAACAACGGAAGCTGGCGAATACCGCTTCAAATTAGAACAAATCGATTGGAAAGCTTTGTCTGATCTTGGATTGAATAAAGAACGTCTCGAAAAGATGAATTTAATCGATCCCTTGTTAAAAGGCTATAAGACCAATGAACTAGTACCCATAAGTCTTAATTTAGGATCAGCAATTACTCGTATGGATGCCAGACTCTCCCTGCAATCTAATGAGGATGGACAAGTAGTCGTTGCTATTCATGGCATTCGTAAAGAGCCTCAGTTAAATTTCCCATTCTTCGGTCATGAATTTACGAAAGAAGATAAGGATAATTTGCTTAAAACAGGAAATATGGGACGGGTGGTTGATTTGACCAATCCCAAAACAGATGAAAAAATACCTTCTATTATTAGTGTGGACAGATTGACCAACGAACTGATTGCCCTACGTACCAATTTTATCAAAATTCCAGATGAAATAAAGGGCATAAAGTTAGACGAACAACAAAAACAAAGCTTAATGGAAGGTAAATCTTTGTACATCGAAGGCATGATTTCAAAAAAAGGAGAGCCTTTTAATGCTTCTGTTCAATTTAATGCAGATAAGCGTTACGTAGAGTTTCTCTTTGATAGAAGCAATAATAATAGTCAATCACAAAGTCAACAACAGAACCAAGTGCAACAGAATGAAGTACCACGTATATTCAGAGGGAAAGAACTAGACGAACAACAATATCAAAAGTTCAGAGAAGGGCAAACAATATATGTAAGCGGTTTGGTTGACAAGAAAGGAAAAGAATATCAAGGATATATCACATTCGACAAAGAAACTGCAAAAACAGCTTTTTCTTTCGATAATCCAAATAAATTGAAAGAGCAGGCTCAACCAAAAGAGGAAAGCAAAACACAAGTTGCTGTTAATTCCGAAGGTAAAACGAATGAGGCTACTAAGAACATCAAAGAATCTTTGAAAACGGAACAGAATAGTCCTGATAGTAAGAAACAACAACAGCAACAGGAGAAACCAAAAGCGGCTGCTAAATCCAAAGGACGAAAAATTTAGCCTTTCTAAAGAGTTCATCAAATGAAAGTAGTAATCGCAGAAAAACCAAGTGTTGCTAGAGAAATAGCCAGCCTGTTAGGAGCCGTTGAAAAAAAGGATGGTTACCTGACAGGCAATGGCTATTGTGTAACTTGGGCGTTCGGACATCTAGTGTCCTTGGCATTGCCTGAGGAATATGGTATTACAGGATTTCAAAGAGAAGCTTTGCCTATACTGCCTAAGCCATTCTTACTAACTGTACGTAAGATACGAGAAAATAATAGTTATGTTCCCGATACAGGCGCATTGAAACAATTGAAAACCATTGAACAGCTTTTAAAAAACTGCGAAAGTATCATTGTTGCTACAGATGCCGGGCGTGAAGGTGAACTGATATTCCGTTATATTTATCAATATCTAAAATGCAGTAAACCATTTGAGCGTTTATGGATAAGTTCATTGACCGAAAAAGCGATTCTTCATGGATTTGAAAACCTGAAACCAGGAAAGGATTTTGATGGTTTGTATCAGGCAGCTGTTGGAAGAAGCCGAGCAGACTGGTTGGTCGGTATCAATGCTTCGCAAGCCTTGACTATTGCTGTAGAAAGTGGCGTTTATTCCCTTGGAAGGGTACAGACACCTAGTTTGGCACTTATTTGTAAAAGATTTTTAGAAAACAAAGCATTTACAATTAAGAAATATTGGCAAATTGAATTAGAACATCGTAAAGAGTTTATTGATTTCAAAAGTCTTTCCTTAACCAAATGGGAGGATAATAAACAGGCTGAAGACGCACTGAAATTTATACAACGACATGGAGTAGCTATAGTGGCATCAGTAGAAACAAAAACGGTAAATGAACAACCTCCCTTATTGTTTGATCTTACAGCATTACAAAAGGAGGCTAATATAAAACTGAATTTATCAGCCGAAGAAACTCTTACTATTGCGCAAAGTCTTTACGAGAAGAAATTCATTAGTTATCCACGTACTGGGAGTAAGTATGTTCCTGAAGACATGTGGGTAGAAATCCCCAAACTGATACGAATATTGGAAGAGTTGGAAAAATTCAGGGAAATAGTTCGTCAAATGAAAATAGGACGTTTGAATAAACGTATTGTTAATGATTTAAAAGTAACCGATCACCACGGTTTATTGATGACCGATAAGATACCATCCGCTTTGCCAGCCAAAGAAAAAGCTATTTATGAAATGATTGCTTATCGTTTAATTGAAGCAGTTTCTTCTGTTTGTACAAAAGAGATGACTGATGTTACTCTAGAGGTAGTTCATTCTGAATTTAAGTTAAAAGGATGTAAAATTCTTGAATCAGGTTGGAGGTCTGTAAAAGGAAGTTTTATAGATGAAGATAATAATCTTATGCAGCATTTACCAGAATTAAAAGCTGGTGATGAGTTAAAGATTAAGGTTGCAAAAGTTTTGGAAAAGAAAACGAAACCTCCCGTTCTTTATACTGAAGCTAGTTTATTGGCAGTAATGGAAAATGCAGGAAAACAGATTGGCAACGAACAAGAGTGTAAAGTACTGCAAGAAATAGGTATTGGAACTCCAGCAACACGGGCCAGTATTATTGAAACCCTTTTCAAGAGAGAATACATCAAAAGGGAGATGAAATCCTTAGTACCTACAGAAAAAGGATTGAAAGTTTACGAATTAGTAAAAGATAAAAAGATTGCTGATGTAGCTATGACAGCCGAGTGGGAACTAGCCTTGCAAAAGATTGAGAATAATGAAGAGGATGTAGTAAGATTTCAAAAAGAAATGGAAGATTTTACAGTGACAATCACGCAAGAAATACTTGCTTTATCTGTTGAAAACGAGAAACAACCAGAGTTGATTTGTCCAAAATGTAAAAATCAGAAATTGGTGATTCGGGATAAATTGGTAAAATGTGCAGATGAAAGCTGTAATTGGGTTCAGTTTCGAAATATATGTGGGATTCAATTAAACCTTTTAGAAATAGAAACTTTGATAACTAAAGGTAAAACTAGTCTCCTTAAGGGAATGACAAGTAAATCTGGTAAAAAATTCGATGCTTTTATTATTCTGAATGAGAACGGGGAGACCACTTTTGCTTTTCCTGAAAAGAAAAAAAGCAAATAAAGAAGCTATCTCATAGTTAAAATTAACATAGAAAAAAGGCTGTTTCACGAGTGGTGAGACAGCCTTTCACGTTTATTTTTTCGACTCATCTAAAGACGATTTTCTAAATTCTTTCAAAAGCTTTTCTAGTTCTAGAGAAGCTTTTCGTGCTCTAGTTCCTGCTGCTTTATTTCCTTTTTCTGTTTGTAATTCAGCATCCGATTTGAATGTTTCAAAACCTGTAGCAATTTTTTCGATTAGTTCTTTCATAAGTAATTTATTAGATAGTAAAGTATGTAAAAATAATAATTACAAATGAAATGGAATCAAGACCAAAGAAATTTTATCGTTACTATTATTCTGCATTAAAGACAATCTTTAGCCTCTAGAAGCCAAACGGTACCAGATTTTCTAAATACGACTAAGAGCATTTTACATTTATCCATTAATAAAAATTAAAAAAATATGGATATGCTGCCAAAAGATCTTTCGTATTTCAATTTAAGACTGCAAGAATTACTCAATACGAGCTTTCCTGAAAAAGCTTGGGATACCAAATTTATAGCACTGCGTTCAGAGTGGGCCGCAAATGCTTATGAAGAAGCGTTCAAGGCTGGTAATTTCCTTGAGATATGCGATGATATTGCTAATTATATTCTGTATGAAGGATTGTACTTCTCAAAATTCGACACAGTATTGAAAGTAGTAATAAATGAGTTTGATACTATCATGGCTGATGAAGAACTACGCCCATTTGCTTTGAAAATGCTAGCTATTTGTGAAGCAGTATTCCAGCGATATACCTTAAGCCAAGAATTTGTTGCGAGTACTGATTATGAAATTCTTTACACAGAACTTACGGGAACTATAGCAATTTGGATAGAAGAAAATGGGCTTCAATAAACGGCAACACCTACAAACGAATATTGATGTCCTCAAAGTAGCTTTTAAACTTGAAAAAGAGAATCGAAAAGCTACTGAAGAGGAAAGGCAGCTAATGAAGCAATATAGTGGATTTGGTGGTCTCAAGTTTGTACTTAACCCCGCCGAAAATGATATAGATGTTAATCATTGGCGAAAAACGGAACACCATCTATTTGCCCTCACTCAAGAATTACACAAGTTACTTAAAGAAAATGCAGTCGATCACAAACAATACCGTCAATATGTGAATAGTATGCGGAATTCAGTCCTAACGGCTTTTTATACACCTCCTGCCATTATTTCTGCTCTTGCAGATACCCTCAAAGAAAATGGACTGAAGGTTAACCGAATGCTTGAACCCTCTGCAGGTTCCGGTTCTTTCATTGAAGCCTTTAATACCTCTTTTGGGTCGATTAGTGGAACTACCGCCTATGAAAAGGAACTGCTAACGGGAAAAATATTGAAGCACATTTATCCCGATGTCAATATTCATATTCGAGGTTTTGAAGCCATTCCCGAGAAAGAACAGAAAAGCTATGATTTGGTTACGAGTAATATTCCTTTTGGGGATACATCCATATTTGATCTCTCGTATTCCCGTAGTACCGATTCTGCAAGAGTTCATGCCGCCCGAAGCATTCATAATTATTTTTTTCTAAAAGGAGGTGATATGCTTCGTGAAGGAGGCATTCTGGCTTTTATCACCTCACAAGGTGTACTCAATAGTCCCAGCAACATGGCTATCCGTGAGGCATTAATGAAAGACCATAAATTGGTTTCCGCCATCCGTTTACCAAATAATCTTTTTACCGATTATGCAGGTACTGAAGTGGGGAGTGATTTAATTATTTTACAAAGGCATACGGCTAAAGATGGCTTGTCATTAAGGGAAAAGGAGTTTTGCGAAACGAATATCAATTCTGAAAGTGGTTCCACCAACATCTTATTGAGTAATCCTGCTCTTATTGTCCATACCAAATCCTATCAGGGAGCTGACCCCTACGGTAAGTCAACGATGATATATGAACATCAAGGTGGTTTAGAAGGAATTGCTACTGACCTTAAGAGAATACTGAAGGATGATTTTTCTAATCATTTGGATATGAATCGTTACAATGGTCTTTCGCCTGATAAGTCAATAATTCAGCCAACTATTTCAATACAGACTGAACCGCTAATTCCAACAGAAAAAAGCACCAGCCCAAATCCTGAAATAAGACTATCTCGACAATCCCAAAAAGACAATGGATCTCAAGTGCAACTGAACTTATTTGATTTGTTTGAAACTGCCATACCTGCTAAAATTAATGAAACAAAGTCTAGATTTAAGAACAAAACAAACAGTGTAAAACAAAATAGTATCGGAAAACAACCAGGTTTATTTGATACTGTAGCAATCCAACAAGTATATCAAAAACCAAATGTTTCAAGAACAATTCAAACAATTCATAACGGAGCAATCGATGGAGATTTGTTCTCACAACCAAACGTAGATAATCAAAATTGGGAAGCAGCCAAAACGGCTAGTCCTATTCTAACGGCAGTGCCATCGAATCCTGCACCCTATACAGGAGAAATACCTCCTTTTTATCGAGAGGAATGTGTTGCGAAAGACAAAGGATTTATAGGCTATCTGAGAAATATAGATGTGGAGACAGGAAAAGCAATGTTTCATCCATTGGAACTTTCCACACTTCAAAGAATGAGAGCAGCTGCCTATATTGATTTACGAGATGTTTACCACAGACTGTACAATCGGGAAGCAGAACTAAAAACAGAACAGAGAGAAGACAGAGAAAAACTAAATAAACTGTATGATGATTTTGTAAAAAAATATGGCAATCTGAACAATGCAGATAATATCAAACTGATTAAGACAGATGCTGCGGGTAAAGAAATCCCCTATTTGGAACGCATTATTGGTGGTGTGGTACATAAGGCGGATCTGTTTCAACGTCCAGTTAGTTTTTCTACTACCTCACTAGCGACGGATAATCCCGATGAAGCTTTGGCAGCTTCGCTGAATCAATACGGAAAAGTTAATCTGGTGTTTATGTCACAGATAAGCGGCATAGTATCCGATGATCTTAAAGAAGCACTTAAAGGGCGAATTTTTTATAATCCTTTAGAAAAAGAATATGAAATCTCAGAGCGATGGGTTTCTGGTAATGTGGTAGAGAAAGCCAACCAGTTACAAGAATACATCAATAATAATCCTGTGGACAGTATTATCAAAGAAAGTCTTACTGCTTTGGAAGAGGCCAAACCTAAAAGAATTGAATTTGAAGAATTAGATTTTAATCTAGGAGAACGTTGGATTCCCTCAGAAATATATGCTCGTTTTGCATCTTATCTGTATGATACGGATGTTCGTGTGTACTATTCAGAAAACACAGATGATTTCGCTATTAATTGTGACCAAAAAAATGCTCATATAAGAGATAAGTATGCCGCAAAATCAGAAAGTAGAACTTTTGATGGAATCGCCCTGCTCAAGCATGCACTTGTTAATACGACACCAGATATTACTAAAAAGATTTTAGTTGGCGACAAAGAAGTCAAGGTGAAGGATATGGAAGCAATACAGATAGCGAACTCTAAAATCGATGAAATTAGAACTGCTTTTACGGATTGGTTGCATACCCAAAATGATGAATTTAAAAATCGATTGACTAATCAGTATAATGACACCTTCAACTGTTTCGTCCGTCCGCAATATAACGGTAGTCATCAGGAGTTTCCCGGACTGGACAGAAAAGCATTAGGTATTGAAGATCTCTATTCCAGTCAGAAAGATGCGGTATGGATGATAAAGCTGAACGGTGGAGCGATATGTGATCATGAAGTAGGCGCTGGAAAAACACTCATTATGTGTACCGCTGCCCAAGAAATGAAACGCTTGGCAATGGCACATAAACCAATGATCATTGGATTAAAAGCGAATGTGCATGAGATAGCTGAAACCTACCGAACTGCTTATCCTCATGCAAAAATATTGTATCCAGGAAAAGAAGATTTCACACCACAAAAACGGCAACGAATTTTTGGCGACATAAAGAATAATGATTGGGATTGTGTGATACTTACACATGACCAGTTTGGCATGATACCGCAATCTCCAGAGATGCAGAAAGAAATACTGCAAACAGAATTAAATAGTGTAGAAGAAAATTTGGCTTCGTTGAAAACGCAAGGAAAAGATATTTCAAGGGCAATGCTTAAAGGGGTTATCGTGCGAAAGCAAAATCTAGAAGTCAAGCTTAAAACACTGGAACATGACATAGAGAATAGAAAGGATGACATAGTCGATTTTAAGATGATGGGCATTGACCATTTATTGGTAGATGAAAGTCACCGTTTTAAAAATTTAATGTTCAATACTCGTCATGAAAGAGTTGCTGGATTGGGTAATATGCAAGGAAGTCAAAAGGCACTGAACTTACTTTTTGCCTTACGAACCATACAAGAACGAACAGGAAAAGATCTCGGCGCCACCTTTCTTTCAGGGACAACAATTAGTAATTCGCTGACAGAATTATACCTGCTTTTTAAATACCTACGTCCACAAGCATTGGAAAAGCAAGGCATCAACTGTTTTGATGCTTGGGCGGCTATTTATGCCCGAAAGACTACCGATTATGAATTTTCGGTAGCCAACAATATTGTACAAAAAGAACGGTTCCGATATTTCATAAAAGTACCAGAATTAGCGCAATTCTATTCGGAAATAACGGATTATCGAACAGCAAAAGACATCGGTATTGACCGTCCCGAAAAAAATGAAATACTTCACAATATTCCACCAACACCAGAACAAGAAATGTTTATTAAAAACTTGATGGCGTTTGCTAAATCAGGCAATGCAACCTTGTTGGGAAGAGCTCCATTAACAGAACGTGAAGAAAAAGCAAAAATGCTAATCGCTACTGATTACGCCCGTAAGATGTCTCTTGATATGCGTATGATTAGCCAAAAGTATGAAGACCATCCAGACAATAAGGCCTCCCATTGCGCTGCAAAAATTGCAAATTATTACAATAACTTTAATGCACAGAAAGGAACTCAATTTGTTTTTTCAGATTTGGGTACATATAAACCCACGGAATGGAATGTTTATTCAGAAATTAAAAAAAAGTTGGTTCATAATCATAATATTCCTTCTCATGAAGTACGCTTTATACAAGAAGCAAAAACGGATAAGCATCGCAAGGAATTGATTAGTTCAATGAATGAAGGTAAAATCAGAATACTATTTGGTTCTACTGATATGCTTGGAACTGGTGTTAATGCTCAGAAGAGAGCAGTTGCAGTCCATCATTTGGACACACCCTGGCGACCAAGTGATCTTGTCCAAAGAGACGGAAGGGCGATTCGTAAAGGGAATGAGATTGCTAAATTTTTTGCCAATAATAAAGTAGACGTGATTATTTATGCTGTTGAAAAATCATTGGATAGTTATAAATTCAATTTATTATACAACAAACAACTTTTTATAGACCAGCTAAAAAATAATAGTTTAGGAAAACGAACCATCGACGAAGGAGGTATGGATGAAAAATCAGGTATGAATTTTTCGGAATATGTAGCCATCCTTTCGGGTAACACCGATTTGTTGGACAAAGCAAAACTAGAAAAGCAACTTGCTGGATTAGAAAGTGAACGTCAAGCATTTAATCGTTCCAAGTTCAGTTCTAAACATAAACTTGAAGATGTTACTTCAACGCTGGAAGCCGCTCAGTCTCGTTTGAATCGGTTTATTTTGGATTGGGACAATTTGCAACAAAGAGTGCAAAAACACCCTGATGGAACTTTATTGAATCCTGTTCAGCTTAACGATCTACCTGACAATGCCGATGTCAAACAAATTGGAGCTAAGCTCAACCAACTGGCTGACAAAGCCCGCACTGCTGGGCAGTATGAAGAAATCGGCAGTTTGTATGGTTTTAGCTTGTTGGTAAAAACAGAATTAACAGATAAAAATTTAGATATGTTCGAAAGAGATAATCATTTTTTTATTCAGGGCGAAGGAGGTATCAAGTATACTTATAACAATGGAAATATGGCTTCAGAACCTAAAACTGCAGCATTGAATTTTATTAACGCTTTAGGGAAAATCCCTAGTCTCATAGAACAAGAGCAAAAGAAAATTGCTGAACTGAAAAAAGATCTTCCAGTACTTCAGGAAGTAGTTTATAGCAAATGGACTAAAGAAAATAAATTAAATGAATTAAAAACTGAATTGGCTGCCATTGACAGAAAGATTCAATCATCCATTGCACCTTCTGAAAATAGAAAAGAGGACGAGCAAGAAGAATATGAAAAAGTAGATGTGAAGAATATTAAAACTCATCTGAAATTAAAAGCAATATAGTCCTGATTTAGTATTGAATATTTCAAAAAACGAACACGATTCAATAGAAACAGCACTACATAATTTAATAATTTTATCACAACATAATTTAATAGAAATAACACAACAATATTTACTAACTTTATCACATCGTAATTAAATAGAAATAGCACGGAGCATTTAGTGAAAAATATAGATATGGCAACACCACGAAAAAGATTTGTAGAAGCTCTTAAAATTCTTTATAAATTGCAGAATAAAGGAGTTGTAGGTATTTATACAGATGTTAGCAGAAATTTTACCGAGACACCTCATAACACAAAAGAACCGACAGAAAAATGGCAGAAATAGTAAACATAATTGGAGCAGGAATTGGCGGACTAACAACTGCCTTGACACTCAAACAAAAAGGACTGAATGTAAATATTTTTGAAAGTTCGGCAGCAATAAAACCTGTAGGCGCAGGAATAATACTTGCAAACAACGCAATGCAAGTATTTCAAAAATTAGGTGTTTATGACAAAATTGAAAAAGCAGGAAATAAAATTTCCTATATGAAGATTACGGACAGACAACTCAATACTATTTCCGTAGCTGACTTAACCGAATATGAAAAAAAATATGATGTGCATAATATTGCCATTCACAGAGGAGAATTACAAAAAATACTTGCTGACGAAATAGGTTACGACAATATAAATCTATCAAAACGGCTTTCAAAAATTGAAAAGACTGAACTTTTCAAACTGACTTTTGAAGACAACTCCACTATTGAGAGCAAACTTGTAATTGGTGCAGACGGTTTAAAATCAGTAGTTAGAAATCAACTTTTTGAAAAAAGTACATTGCGAAATGCAAACCAAAAATGTTGGCGAGGAGTTTGTGAAATTGATTTACCTAAAAAATATCATAGCGAACTTAACGAAGCTTGGGGCAAAGGCAAACGTTTTGGGTTTGTGAAAATCAGCGATAAAAAAGTATATTGGTATGCTTTGGTAAACTCAAAAAATGTAAAAGCGGACAAAGTAAATTTAACAGAATTTTTCAGTGAATTTCACATAGATATATTAAATATAATTTCAGCTACCACAAAAGAACAAATAATTGTAAATGACATTATTGACTTAAAACCAATTGACGAATGGCAAAGCGAAAATGTTTGTTTAATTGGTGATGCAGCTCACGCTACAACGCCAAATTTAGGACAAGGTGCGTGTCAAGCTGTCGAAGATGCTTATGTTTTAGGTAAATTAATTGACACTGGATTTGCAATAGAAAACACTTTTAAAGAATATGAGAATTTAAGGCGTAAAAAAGCTCATACGATTGTAAATACAAGTTGGAAAATTGGAAAAATGGCACAGATAGAAAGTAGTTTTGGAATATGGTTGCGCAATTTCATAATGAAAAATTTACCAAAATCAGCGAATAAAAAACAAATGGATATGATTTTTAACTTGAACTAATATGACAACAGTAATCGCAATTATATTATTTTTAATTTTCATATTTATTTCCTCAATTCACTTCTATTGGGCATTTGGAGGAAAATGGGGAAGTGATGCAGTGTTGCCCACAAAGGACGATAATAATACAAACGTTTTAAATCCTACTATTTTACCAACATTAATTGTTGCGTTTGGATTATTAGGTTTTGGTCTTTTCATTTTAGTAATGTCAGGACTTATAGCTTTTAACACACCACAATGGCTCAATAATTATGGACTTTGTATTATTGCAGGCATTTTTACATTAAGAGCAATTGGTGATTTTAACTATGTTGGTTTTTTTAAGAAAATAAAACAAACGAAATTTGGCAAAAATGACACGAAATATTTTTCGCCTTTATGCTTGACAATTGGAATACTGACAATAATTTTAGAACTGACAAAATAAAAACTTCTGCTAACTGCTAGGGTTTCGTTGCGTGCGCAGCACCAACAATGAAACCCGTGTTGAACAGAACCGATTATAAGTCCGTCAACCTATGCACTTATCGTAAAAATTATAGAGAGAATTTCAAGAGGCAAGTGAGCCTCTTTTTTTTTGGAGTGGTTTCAACTTGGTTTTTATGTGTTTTTCTTCACTTATAGGTATAAATACCCTTACCCGTAAATTAGCTTTTACAGGAACTTGGATTTTGGCTACCGCCAAGATACCAAGCAGGCGGACCAAGCTGGTCGAAAACTGCTATCCGATGTAAATTGCCGGTTTTACAACACGTACACTTGGGTAAAAAAGGCTTCTTTTCTGCTTTTTCCAAGACTTTTTGTTGGAGTTTTTTCTGTAATAACTTTAGCTTCTCACGCTTCCAATTGTTACTCAAAAAACCATAATGACGAATTTTAACCAATCCCTTGGGCAAAATATGCAACGAAAATCGACGGATAAACTCCTGATGCGATAGTGTCATTAGTTTTTTGGCTCCCGCCACTCGATAATCCTTGTACTCAAAAGTCACCCTCTGGTAGTCGATATTTTTGATTCTCTGGTTGCTAATGGCTATTTTGTGGGTGTATCTCCCCAAATATTCCACTACCGATTTAGGACTTTCGAAAGGTTTTTTGGCAAAAACAATCCAGTCTTTTTTCCATAATTCTTGCCGAATTTGCTCGTATTTGATAGGCGATTTTGCTTTCAATTTCTCGCAATATTTGACCCTGAAAACCTTCGACAAGGCCTTGATCGGGAACAAGAATTTGCCGTCCGTCCTGCTGTTTTTCCAAACACCATTTTTGTCCACGCCACCGCCCGGAACAATGCAATGCAGGTGCGGATGCAAACTCAATTGTTGTCCCCAAGTATGCAAAACCGCAATCATTCCCATCTGTATTTCCTTGGCTTTGCCAAAAGTTTGCAGCGATTCCCAAGTCGCTTCAAACAGGGTATCGTACACCATTTTGGGCTGATGCATCGCCAAGGAATTGAACGCTTCGGGCAAGGTAAAAACCACGTAAAAGTAGGGAACTGGCAAAAGTTTCGTGCTTCTGGCTTGTATCCAATCCTCTCGTTTGTTGCCCTGACATTTCGGGCAATGCCGGCTGCGGCAAGAGTTGTAACTTATGGTTAGAGTACCGCAGCTGTCGCAAGCATCGATGTGACCGCCCAATTCCGCCGTTCTACATTTTTTGATGGCCGAAAGCGTGCGCAATTGCCAAGTGTTCAATCCATAGTTTTCGATATTGGAGCCAATTTTTCGCAACACATTGCGACTGCATTTTGCAAAAAGCGTGTCGAGTGGACTAAAAATACGTTGGCTTTCGAGTTGGGCAATGTGCAGATATTCCATCGTCGTTTCGATGTTTTGGTGTCCCAAAAGGTCTTTCAGCGTCATAATATCCATACCGTCTTCGAGCAAATGCGTGGCGTAACTGTGTCGGAGTGTGTGGGTGTGGACTTCTTTTTTTACGCCCGCTGCCTTGGCGACTTGCTTCACGGCCCATTGCACGCCACGTTGGGAATACCGATTGTCAAAATCTCCTCCTGCTCCATTGGCTAAAGGCTGACCGTTGAAGAGATAATCTTGGGGGTTTTCGGCTTCGATGTATTTTTTCAATCCACGAATCAAGTGTACCGAAAGCGGAACATAGCGGTCTTTTTTGCCTTTGCCTTGAACCACTTTGAGTTGTTTCCTATCAAAATCCAAATCCTGCAATCGCACACTTCTGGCTTCCATGGAACGAAGCCCACAGCCATAAAGCAAGCCGATGAGGATTCGGTGTTTGAGTAGTTTGGCATTTTTAAGCATTTCCCAAACTTCCTCTTTGCTCAAAACAACAGGGAGTTTTTTCTCGTGTTTTATCGAAGGTAAACGCAGAAATTCATAAGGCAATCCTTCGGATTTCAGCAAAAAAAGAAGACCGTAAACACAGTGTTTGAAATAGGTTTGCGAGGGTGTTTTGGATTTTTTTTGAAGGTAAAACAAGTAATCCTGCACTTGTTCGGGATCAAGCTGGGTGGGGATTTTGCCAAAATAGAGCGAAATCGACGCCATATGGCGGGAGTAATTGTTGAAAGTACTCTGGCTTCGACCCAAGACCGAAACGGTGCGCTCAAAACGATCCAATAGTTCTTCAAATCCCGGAACTTCCCGCTTGGCTTGGTTTAATTTTTTGTTTTCTCTTAAATCTTCTGGATACTTTTTTTGTAGCCATAGTTTACATGTTTTTGATTACCTTCGTAAGGTACAAAATCAACTCGAGTGCTACCGAAGGTTTAGTTCAACCGTCGTTTGGCAATATGGCGAGTTTAGACTTAATTTGAATTGAAAAATCAGTCATTAAGCGAAAGTTTAAGCTTCCTTAATGTGCGAAGTAATTACAGACCGATTTGAAGCTGCACCAGCTTTGCCTGTTGATAAAGAAGCTTTCCTGAAAAATATTGATGATATCTATATAACTGATGTCTATCACTCCTTATATATGTAGCTTTATCGTGTAATTCCGGAACTTATTGAAAAGTAAGTTCAGACAGTGGGACGCCTAGGAAAATGAGAGCCATCGTAAACAGCGTGATGCTATGGCATCTAGAGGGTATTATCAGGCTTTTCAAGTTGACAAGGAAAGTATTAAGGAGATACTGCAAGGAAGAAATGCAGGTGCGCAACTTGATATCGACTATGGAAATGGTATAGGGAATTGTTTGAAATTCCCAATATGTCCCATAAGTGTAGATGCTATGCGTGATGTTATGCCTATATTGTTTGAAACTGAAGCATCAGTAAGGGCAGTATTAGGACATTTTATATTCGTTTTCATTCACCCTTATATGGATGGTAACGGACGTATGGGGCGTTTTCTTATGAATGTAATGCTGGTTTCTGGGGGATATCCCTGGACAGTAATACCTGTAGAAAGACGTGATGATTATATGCAGGCATTGGAAAAAGCCAGTGCAGAACAGGATATTGTTCCGTTCACAAACTTTCTAAGTGAATTGGTTTCTGATAGATTACAAGGGAAAGCAGTAGCTAACTTGCCAGATGCTGGTTAAAACACTTAATTTTAAATAATAAAGGCTGTCGAAATACAGTCTTTATTGTTTTTTTAACCTTCTTGTACCAGATGTTGTAAATCTGGGTCATTTTTAATCCTTTCCAATTCAGTTTCGATAATTAGAACAATATCCCGTTTTATTTGCCTGTAATTAGCCTCTATTTCTTCTTTCATTTTATCTTCACCGTTTTCATCCACAAATGATAAAATCTCTGGAATCTTTTTATATGCTTTCGTTTCGGCAGCTACTTTAGCATTATCCACTACGATTTCAGCATTAAAAATTTTCTGTTCAATACGCTCATCAAAATTATCCGAAACAGCCCCCACAAACATTCCTTGCGTAAGAGTCGAAATTTTCGATGCAGGGATAAGACTGTCCAACTGAGTCGAAATGGAGGTAGATTTATCGCTTCTATTGATGGTCAGGCTTTGTCTTTTCTGCAATACTTTGCCAAAGCGTTCCGAAAGACTTTTGGCAGTCTCTCCAACAACTTGTCCGCTAAAAATATTTCCCACCGTATTTTGGATAACCTTACTTTCTTTATCACCATAATCTCGGGTTAATTGCGAATAATCCTGAAACCCCAAACAAACGGCTACTTTATTGCTTCTGGCAGTGGCAATCAGATTATCCAATCCTCTAAAATATATAGTTGGTAATTCATCAATAATGACAGAACTTTTTAGTTTCCCTTTCTTGTTTATCAGTTTTATAATTCTCGAATTATACAACCCCAATGCTGCTGAATAGATATTCTGCCTATCGGGATTATTACCAACGCAAAGTATTTTCGGTTCATTTGGATTATTGATGTCTAATGAGAAGTCATCTCCTGTCATTACCCAATATAGCTGTGGCGAAATCATTCTTGATAGAGGAATTTTAGCAGAAGCTATCTGTCCTTGCAACTGGTCTTGTGCCCCACCTTGCCACGCATCCATAAAAGGTGACAAATAATTTTCGAGATCCGAATAAGAAGTAAGGATGGTAAATACATCTGCGTATTTCTTGTTGAGCAACTCAATGGCGTGAGGAAAGGTACAGTACTTTCCGTTATCGAAAATTTTCAAGAACCAGATAATGGCGGCTAACAAGATTATCGGAGATTCCACAAAGAAATCTCCCTGCTTTTGTATCCAACTTCTGTTGAGATTCAGCATAATGGTATAAGCCGACTCATAAGCATCTGAAATATCCGTCATGAAATTTGGATTGATGGGATTACAACGGTGGCTTCTTCGCGGGTCATCGAAATTAATGACATAGAATTTTGGCTCTACTTTATACTTATCGGCATGCTTCAGCAAATGATTGTAGGCAATGGTAGAAAGGTCATCAAATTTAAAATCATAAATGTACATTGAAAAACCCTTTTCGATATGCTGTTTGATGTAATTATTTATTATGGCATAACTTTTACCCGATCCTGGTGTACCCAAAACAATGGAAGCTCTAAAAGGGTTTACTACGTTAATCCAACCCTCATTCCATTTGCCTTTATAATAAAACTTGGTGGGGAGATTAACGGAATATTCATTTTTCATCAATTTGGTTTCTTGTATGAAACTTTCGTTCTCGTTATTGAAGACATCATCCATTAGGCTGGTACGGAGTAAACGACTAATCCATACACCAGCCACCATTAAAGCAATGTAACCTAGTGAAGTTGTCAGAATATATAAAGATGTTGCCATTCCTGAAGATAATCTTAATAATGGAGTATTCAAAAAGAAAAGAACAAAACCGATGGCTAAGGCAGTGTTGATTTTAGTCCAGCTAATCTTTTCGTTTTTTACTCCTTTTGTTCCCAAACAACTTAATGCCAATAAGACTAAAGAGAAAATCTTGGTATATAATGAATGAGAAAATAGGTTCGCTGTGCGCTGGAAATTACCTAGAATTTTATTGATGATTTGTAATGTCCAACCTCGCTCTAAAAAGAACCAATAACAAAACCAGTAAAAGTGCATCAATACTAGTAGAATGCTTACTGCACGCATGAAAGCCATAATCTTGGCAAGTCCTCTTAAATCGTCTTCTCCTTGCATTTTTTCGATGAATTAAATGTTTCGATTAATGTAGTAGCAAAGAAACTTCCTTAGTCTAATGATGAACTAAATGGCTTTTAACGGTATTGTTTGGCTATATTCATACTAGAAAATTATTTTTGGTCTCTATGTCTTCTGCGTTTCTTCTTTTTATTCGTTTGGTTAGCAAATAGCTGTTCTTCATAATCCTCGGTTTGTGCTTCAGGCAATATTCCTGCAAATGCTTCAATTAGTCCTAAATTGTCATTCGTACATCCAGCTTGTTTTTTGTTCATAAAATCAAAAAGTTCATGAGGTTGTTCTGTTTCTGCTATAGGATTGTCTTTTTCTTTAGATGATAAAAGGAGGGGGGGATTCTGCGTATTATCTTGACATTTTTCAGCAGTTTCGCCTTTCCACCAGTCATTAAAAATATTGGCAGAAAGATTTTTTCCCAATTGTGAACCATTCCAAACACTACGGGACTCATGGTCTATAAAAGTCATTCCGTAAATACGTCCTTCCTGATTTCTACGTACAAAAGTATTGATTCCCTGCTCAAGTAGTTGCTTGTTGAATTCTGTTTCATTGGAGGTTGTATGGATAGCAACTTCTATTGTCTTTTTTAGGATTTCTTTTGCTGGTTCTGTTTTCATTTTTTCTTTCGAATCCTCGAAATGTTTTTGTAAAGCATCCAGTCCTGCATCTTTACCAAAGCGTGAAGCCTTAAACGGATTGCTTACTTTTTCTCCCTGTTCATTCAGTGCGAAATAGACTAATCCTTGTTTAGTTTGTCCGTGTAATTCACCTTTTACTTCTTCGGTGGTAATATTAAAAAGTGAAAGGAGTGCATTATAAGCCCCTAAACTTTGATAGTGATAATACTTTGGTAAATGTCGAACTACCGAGGCTATTTGACTCTTTACATTCGCTGCTTTGTAGTCAATTGGTCTGAATAGTTCCTCTTTTGGGTTACGAGATATTTCCGTTGCTGGTATTAGTTTGTATTCTTGTTCCAATGCACGACAGACATCCATGGAGCGGAATTTTTCATAGTTGTCAGGTAGTTTTTTACCGTTACGATCTACACAGGTCGATACAATATGAATGTGAGTTCGTTCAATATCGGTATGTTTAAAAACTACATATGGCTGATCTCCATAACCCATACGTTCCATATAATCTTTTGCTATTTGTTTGAAATCTTCATCATTTACGTTGTCTCTTGGATCAGGGTTGAGTGAGATATGTAACACGGGTTTTTCCGTTCGTTTATTCGCAATCAGATAAGGTTCAAAAGACTGATATAATTGAGCAACGGTATAATTTCCGTTGACTGTTTCTCTTATTCTATGGGTTGCTAATACGGCTCCGTTTTCCTGATCAACTTTGAGTTGGTTATAGGAAAGTGCACCAATAATATTTGCTCCACGACCAATCTTTGCTATCATTTTTCTTCCTTTTTAATCAGATGTTTGGTTTCAAATTCCTCGGTTAACTGTATAATTTCACGACATAATTGAGCTAATTCAGCTGTTTGTTTTTCTAGTTTAAAGAGGTAAGCAGCAGCTTTCTTTTCGGAAAAATTGCGATATAATATCTTCACAATCTGATTGTAATTCACGCCAACGGCACGAAACTGACCATACAAAGTGGTTAATCGCATGTAGTAATCCATGGCTGCCATATCTACTTTTACGGTTTTGATTTGTTTTTCAAATAGAACAGAAGTAATAAAATAAGCTTTAGTATCTGCTCCCGAAGCTTCAAAAAGCGAAAGGAATTTAGCATTTTCCTCATCCGTTAAGCGAAAAACATAACGGTGAATGCTCGGATTCTTTTTGGGATTCCTGCCACCTTTGTGCTGTTTTTTGTTTTCGGGATTATCCATCATCATTCCATTTATAATTTTTAGAAAACACCGACTTCGGAGGGTGTTTTTAGCCCCTGCAAGGGCAAGTTGTTTTGAGGCACGGAATTCATTTCGAGTGCCTCAAAACACAACTTGCTCTGTTCTGGTGAACAGATAATCCGTCCGCCTGTCGGCGGGACTGGATTGAATATAGCAGGGAAAAACGGCTTGAAGCCGTTCCAGTTGCTGCTCAAATATTGATTTGATCTTTCCATTGATTTATATGATTTAATGTTTTTTACAAAGTAAATGATTGAATACAAAATCATTGCAATGTGAGTAATTGCCAAAAAGCGCCAATAAACGCCAAAAAGTGTCAGGGAAATAAAGTACCTATATATCTGCATTTCTTTGTGCTTATAAGCAGACATAAGAGCATAGGTAGCTATGTAGGTAACAACATAACTACATAAATAGTACTGTAGAAAAGTGCAGCTATACGAATATAAATAGCTACAGCTTGAAATATCTGATTATGCAGTTAAGTACAAATCAATTTAGGGACATAAGTAAGTTTGTTGTTAAATGCCCACTTATCTACATACAGCTATAAAGTGATATTTGAATATGTAATCAACTTGGTACAGAAATGTGTAGGTAACTGCGGAAATACGCACATAGTAGTTAGATAAATAAATTAAAACATTGAAATATGAATGCAAAACACAAAACACTATTTGTCGCCTTTTCTTCTCAAAAGGGAGGTGTTGGAAAAAGTACATTTACAACACTTATTGCTAGTACGATGCACTATCGATTAGGCTATAATGTTGCTGTATTTGATGTCGATTTTCCACAACACAGTTTAATGAAAATGAAATCTCGTGATTTGGCTATGGTAATGGAGAATGAGCATTTGAAAAAGTTGGCGTACAAACAATTCACAACGATTAACAAGAAAGCCTATCCCATTATGCAACACAAAGCGGAAAGCGTATTGGAAGCGGCTTACGAATTTTTAAATACCTCTTCAATACCTATTGATGTTATATTCTTTGATCTTCCAGGAACGGTGAACACTCCTGGTATATTGAAAGCATTGGCAGGAATGCACCATATTTTTACGCCTATTATGGCTGACCGTTTGGTAATGGAGAGTACGCTCATTTTCACACAGCTTTTGCAGGATGTAATTATGAAAAAAGGAGCCACTTCCATAGAAACAATTAATCTGTTTTGGAATCAGGTGGATGGAAGGGAAAGTACGCCTTTATATGATGTTTATAACCAGCTTATTGAACAGTTGGGATTAAGTTTGATGGAAAGCCAAATCAAAAATAGCACTCGTTTTCGTAAAGAAAGCGAAGAGAATAGTAAAACTGTATTTCGTTCTACGGTTATGCCACCAGATGAACGTTTGATGAAGGCCTGTCAGTTAGATTTATTTGTAAACGAATTTTTAAAAATCATTCAATTATAGTTTATGGAGAAAGATAATAAGAGAAAAGTGGCCCCTGAAATTAACGAGGAGTTGATGATGAACCTGATGGTGGATGGCATAAAAAAAGAAGGTTTACAGCTTCCAACAGAACTTACTGAAGAATCACAAAAAGATGTTCTTAAGTCTAAAGAATTACCACGGGAGAAATTAGAAATTAAAGAAAAGATCAAAGTTAAAAAGACAAGCGAACCGTATTACGAAAGCATTTTTTTTAAAAGACCAGATACCAATGCCCGTGATGGAAAAACGGTCTATATCAGACCCGATTTTCACGAAAAACTATCCCGAATTGTTCAGGTGATTGGTGAAGACAAGATCACTATTTATGCTTATTTAGATAATTTGTTGAACTACCATTTTCAGGAATTTGGAGAACAGATAACCAAGAGTTTTAATGATAAATACAAACCTATTTTATAAGTTATGGAAATAGTAATTGTGATATGCTTGCTTGTTGTAATTGTTCTGCTCTTGCAGGATAAGATTGTTATCAAAATAGGGGTGGAGCAAAAGCCAATACAGGAAAAAATAAATCTAAACTTGCCCGATATTATGGGACAGCCCAAAACTCAAAGAAACCTTTCAGTGCCAAACAATGCCAATGAACGTCAAAAGGAAAAAGAGAAACAAGAAACAAATAATTTTGACATTGAAATTAAAGATCAAGATGTCGAGAATCAAATTCCGCAGGAAGAGCTGGACGAAGTTTTTAGAAATATACCTGATTTTGATGACGAGGAAGAAGAATGGAATAGTTATGGAATATCCGATGGTGATAACGGTTTTGCCCAAGGCGTTACCTTTGAAGAACTAAACTCCGTTGGGATGCTGCTGCAAAAAGAAAAATTGGAGCAATCTCAAAAGGAAAAAGCAATTGTTATAGTTCAGAAAATACAAGGAACCGAATTATTCGACCTACTGGAAAATTCTATGGAAAGTGCTTCTCGTAAAATAGCCGAGCTATTAGACAGTAGTCTTTCTTCTGAAAATGGAACCAGTTCTTCCACTTTGCGGAAAAATGATTTGGAGGATTTTGATATTGGGGAGTTTGTGTAAGCAAGCTCCTTTTTTTGATTTTTATTGTTAAAAGTTTTGGAATTAGGGACTTATGCAAATTAGGACTTAAATAATACTTATGTTGAGACTTCTGAAATGATTTAAATAATTTTTAGGGAATATAACTAAATAAGGGAGGAATTACTTTAATTAATTCAAGTTACTAGTTTAGAAGTAATAAAAAACAAAGCAAAGGTTAAGTAAATTTATTTTGCGAACCAATAAACAGAACCGATGTTTTGTAAAGACAAAATTATATCAATTTTTTGTTTTATAGATGGTATTCTGCAAGGAATTAATCACGTAGAAGATGTAAGAAGACAAGTTAGTGATAGTGAAATTATCTTAACGGCAATAGTTTCCTCAACAAGTTTTTATGGTAATCATTGTTCAGCCATAAAGTTTATGAAACAATATGGATTTATTCCCAATATGCTGGATAAAAGCAGATTTAACATGCGTTTGCATAAAATAGGTAAGCTTCTCTATGAGTTGTTTGAAATTGTAAGTTCTTGTTTTAAAGATTTTTGTTCTGAAATGCACTATGTTATTGACTCCTTTCCTGTTGCAGTTTGTAACAATATGAGAATTGGAAATTGTAAAATTGTTACAGATAAAAAATGGCGAGGATATCGCTAGCATGCGAAGTTATTTTTATGGAGTTAAAGTACAATTAGTGACAACAAAAGATGGAATTCCAATAGCTTTTCATTTTACACCAGGAAAAACTGGTGATGCAAAAGCATTAGGAAAAATGATTGATAAATTACCTGCGGAAGCCTCATTATATGGTGATAGTGCTTATACGGATTATGGTTTAGAAGATATTGCTTTAGAAAGAAGATGCGTATTATTAAAGATTCAACGTAAATTAAACGCCAAAAGAATTGATACATTGGAACAAAAAAATGAGAAACTCAAAATGAGGAAAAGAGTAGAAACAACAATAAGCGATATAAAGAAAATGTTTCCAAGAACAATACATGCAGTTACATTGGAAGGGTTTTTAATTAAACTTACTTTATTTGTTTTTGGATTAAAATTAAACAAAGCTATTAACTAGCGACTTGAATTAAGTAATAAGCGTAATATAATGTAGTACTTTATTTTTTAGAAATTGGTCACAACTAGTATTTATACAGTGAATTAATGAATTCTATTATACGACAGCAAAACATTCCGATTACTTAACATGTAAGTCCTTGCTATACTTAAATAAAAATTGGTATGATTTTAAAACTGTTTTTCGGCTAGCAATTTTTTAAAAAAAGGAACTAATTGTTCGGCCATTTTTTTGTCATCAGCGATATCAGGATGGAAACCGCAACCGTTCGGTTTCATTGGTTCAAATTCAAATAAAGCAATGGCTTTGTGCTCGGTATCGTTTTTAAAAGTCTCAATTACTTTTTTCAAGCAACGTACTAAAATTATATTATTATTACCTGAAACCATCGGACTAGTCAATAACACAATTCGGCTATTAGGTGCGTGTTTATATACCGTTTTGATAAAATTGATGTAATTTGAAATATATTTTTCTTCGTTAAAAGGTAAACGCTCTTTTTTTTCGTCTCCATTAGAAAGGTCATTCGTTCCCAAACAGATGCTCACCAAATCAGGCTGAAAAGCAAAATCATACGGTTTTGAAGTGTCTTTATTTAAATATAAATTTTCATAAACCTCAGGAATAATTGCTTCATCTTTATGTTCATCGTTCCAGTTGCGATAAATTCCTATCCCAGATACAGAACTGAGTACAAAGTCGGTAGTAAGACTGCGAGAAACAATTGTACTATATGCCCAATACGCATTATGCTGGTCAAACCATTCTCCAGTTCCACATGGAATTTCCATTGTATCATTACCAAATCCGCAGGTAATTGAATCTCCAATAAATTCAATTTTCTTCTTATTAGAGGCATAACTTTTAATCACTTTTGCAGTTGTTCCAGCAAATAAAACACCACCATTTTTTGCTTCAGTTGATTTGTAAATTGTTAGGTAATGAGTTTTTTTATTTTTTGTAACGATAACAGGAAGTGACTGTTTAGCATGTTTTTCAATCCTAAATCGTCCTATATAAGTCCCGTCTAATTCTAATGAAACATAATTGTGGTTGTAAGAAAAACTTTGTAAGTATATTGAGCAGGAATTTCCTTCGAATTCAAACGAAACTGAAGATGCTGAACTGATTAAAATTACTTTGTTGTCGGTTAAGTTTTCGACTCTTCCTGAATAGTGAAAAGTACTTTTTTGCTTAGTTTCTTTCTGAGCAATAGCATTAAATGAAATAAAGAAACCTAAAATGATGACTATTTTAGTTTTAAACATAAGATTGATTAATGGTAGAAAGCAAATTTATACTTTTAATATACAAACGGAAGATACTAAAATGTCAATTTTCAATAAAAAAACGACTTTTTCTTTTAATTTAAATAGGCTGGTCTCTTATATCAGTGCCTTTTAATTCTGGTTTCAATATTGTAATATTTAAGATATGTTTGAGAATTTAATGTATTAGTTAAAATTGTATTGGTATCTGATAAAATTTCATTAACTAAAATTGTAGTTATTATGTAATTTTGATATTGTCTAATATTTGATCTTTATTTAATGATGTTAATAATTTTTCGACACTTTTTTTGCTTAATTATTAAAATTGCTGTGTTTAGGTCAAATTTACAATAACAACTTAAAATTAAATAACCAAATGATGAAAAACAATCTATTTCGAAATTTCCTAATGTTAGGAGTTTTTATGCTTTGTGGCATTACTCAAGCACAAAGTGTTTCTGGGACGGTCACCGAAGCACTCGGTCCGCTTCCTGGTGCAAGTGTGCTAGTAAAAGGTACTAGTAATGGTACGCAAACTGATATTGACGGTAAGTACATTTTAAACAATATAGGAAAAGATGCTGTTTTAGTGTTTTCTTACGTTGGGTTTGTTAAGCAAGAGATTCCAGTAGGAGGGCAATCTAAAGTTAATGTTTTCTTGAAGGAAAATGCCCAGACTCTGGATGAAGTTGTAATTGTAGCCTATGGTACTTCAAAAAAGAAAGATGTTACTGGTGCGGTTTCTATGATTAAGTCGGAGTCATTAACAAGTGCTCCTAATACAACAGTGGAACAAGCATTACAGGGTAAAACGGCAGGTGTGCAAGTGACACAAAATTCTGGTGCTCCAGGGTCTTCTGTTTCTGTTAACATTAGAGGTGTTGGATCTTTTGGAAATACAAAACCTTTGTATATTGTTGATGGATTTCCTACTCAAGATATTTCTTTTTTAAACCCTAATGATATCGAATCAATTGCGGTTTTAAAAGATGCTTCAGCAACTGCTCTTTATGGTGTTAGAGCAAGTAATGGTGTAGTGATTATAGAAACTAAAGGAGGTACAAAAAATAAAATGATTGTTTCTGTAGACACGTTCACAGGTGTAGCGAGCAGTCCCAAGCAACTTGATTTATTGAATGCTCAAGAATTTGCAACGTATGCAAATCAAATAGGGACAGCACAAGGGAAAGCAACATTGCCAGAATGGAATAATCCCAATGCCTTACGGAATGTTGATTGGCAAGATTACGCATTCAAAAAAGCGATTACCAAAAGTTTAAATGTAAGTGTACGTGGTGGCGGTGAGAATGTTCGTGCTGCATTCACGGCGGGTATTTTAGATCAGGAAGGTGTTGTTCTTGGATCATCATACAAAAGATATAATGTAGGTCTTAATATGGATGCTGATATATCGGAAAAATTAAAGATAAGAACTGATTTAAAGTATATATTTAGCAAAAAATTTCAAAATCTAAGTCCAGGTTATTATAATCTATTGAAAGTATTTGCAAATGTGCCTTATCTTGCTGGTACACCTGGTGTAGAAGTTCCTTATGATGGAAATGGTAATTATGGAGCTTTTACTCCTACGGAATTATTAGCAACAAGTTCAAATGTTTTAGGCAGTGCATTACGTCCTGATACTGATAATGGAACCAATGTTGTCCTTGGGAATTTTGGTATAGATTACACATTTTTACCAGGTTTAACTGCAAAAGCTAATTTAAGTGTTAAATCACAAAATTATGCAGGCTGGAATTTTACGCCTTCTTATTATAGTACCGTTTATGATAAAAATCCAACTGCTTCTTATAGTATTGATCAAAATACTAATAATGAGTATATTGCAGAGGGAGTATTAGATTATAATAAACAATTTGGGAATCATAAATTAGGGGTTATAGCAGGTGTGTCTGGACAACAAAGTAGCTATAAATTATCCTATATAAATGGACGTGGTTTCTTGAATAACGACATTCGTGATATGTCCCAAGCTCAAAATATAACTGGTGTAAGAGGTACTTCTGGAACGAGTACTTTAGCGAGTACTTTTGCAAGATTGAATTATAATTATAATAGTAAGTATTACTTGACTGCCACAATAAGACGAGATGGGGTGGGAGATCGTTTTGCTGAACAGAATCTTTATGGTGTTTTTCCATCAATTGGTGGAGGGTGGAATGTTGATGAAGAATCTTTTATGAAAAACAGCTTTTTTGATGTTTTTAAATTACGTGCAAGTTGGGGAGAAACTGGAAATGCTCTAGGAATCGATTCATTCCAGTATTTGGCTAATTATAATAATGGCACAAGTAGTAATGATTCTGGTTATGTGTTTGGTGGCGTTTTAGTTCCTGGTTTGGCTCCAGTATCATTGGCAAATCCTGACTTGACTTGGGAGACACAAATTCAAACAAATTTCGGTATTGATCTTGAAATGTTGAATAAGAGACTTTATTTTACAGCAGATTTGTTTAGTAAAAAATCATCCAACTTCTTATTTGATCAGTCAATTCCTTCTCAAACAGGGTTCTCTAGTAAATCTGTAAATGGTGGTAATGTGACTAATAAAGGTTTTGAGGCAATTCTTGGGTACAAAAAAACAAAAGGAGACTTTACATGGGATGCATCAGTTAACTTCACTACTATTAAAAATAATATTGAAGAATTAAGTGGTAATAATAAATATGTGATTTTTGATTCTACTTACGCTCCTAGTTTTGTGGATAACTGGCAAGGTGTAACGCGTTCTTATGTAAATGGTAATGTAGGTACTTTTTATGGTTACAGAGCAGATGGAATTTTTCAAACCAAAGCTGAAATAGATGCGTTAAATGCTAAAGCTCCAGGAGGTGCTTATCAATTTGCTGCTACTGCACCTGGAGATAGAAAATTTAGAGATTTAAATGGTGATGGAAAAATTACTCCAGCAGATAGGGAAGTAATTGGTAGTCCATTTCCAGATTTTTATGGAGGGGTAAATTTAAATGCACAATATAAAGGTTTTGATATAGGTATTGATATCTATGGAAGCTATGGTAATGAAATTTTAAATTTTGCTCGTGTTGAATTAGAAACTTTAGGTGGTTATGGCTTGACGAATGCTTATAGTAATGTTAGTCAGGATTATAGAGATAATGCTTGGACACCAGAAAATAAATCTAATGTTTATTCTCGTGCGGTAATTTCTGATGTAAATAAAAACAATCGTGTATCTGATCATTTTGTTGAAGATGGTTCGTTTATACGTTTGCGTAATGTTAAATTAGGATATAATCTTCCTAGTACTTTGATAAAAAATCTAGGAATGTCTTCTTTTAAACTTTATGTTAGTGCACAGAATTTAATTACTTTGACAAAATATACTGGTTGGGATCCTGAAATTGGTGAAGTAGCTGATTTTAATGGAAAATCAGGTGTGCAGTCAAGAGGTATTGATACTGGAGCTTATCCGATAACGAAATCTTTTACTTTAGGAGTTAATTTACAATTTTAAAAATATATATATGAAAACTATTATTAAAACAGGCAAGTTAGGATTAGTAGCATTGTCGCTATCCGCAGTTTTTGTTTTGGGATGTTCTGATGAATATTTAATAGATAAAAAACTGGATGGAATTACCGATGCTACTGTTTATGGTTCAAAAGAAACTGTAGTTGCCGTAGTGAATGGGGTTTATGATACCTTTCAATCCGATCAGGATGAGGTTATTATTAAAGGGATTTTTTATCCACAAAACTTTTTAACTCAAGATTATGTGAATGTAGGAGCAGATGCATTTTTTGCCACCTTTGATATTCCAACAGTTTTTAGTCCTTTCAATAAGTTATGGATTCAAAATTATAAAGGAATTGGTCGGGCAAATACGTTTCTTGCTAATATTGATCCAGCAATAAAATCAGGTAAAATTGATGCTGATTTAGGAAATCGTTTAAAAGGAGAATGTCTTGTACTTAGAGGAATGTTATACTCTATGTTGGCTACTAATTTTGGTGGAATTCCTATCGTTTTACTTCCTCCAGGAGGTGACATTAATGCTTTTGCTCCAAGAAATACTCAAGATGAAGTTTTTCAACAAGTAGCTTTGGATATGGAAGAAGCTGTCAAAGTTTTGCCTTGGGATTATGATGCAGCTAATAAAGGCCGAGTTACTAAAGGGACTGCTTATGCTTATATGGGGAATGCTTATATGTGGTTGAAAAAGTATGACAAAGCTGTTGAAGCATATAAAGCAATGGAAGGCCATTATCAGTTAGAACCTAATTTTCTGGATATTTTTGCGTATAAAAATAAAAATGGTAAGGAATCTATTTTTGAAATTCAGATGTATGATCAAAGTGGTGATTTAAGTTGGGGACGGAATGATAATGTTTCCAATATACAATCGTTTAATATGCCAAATGAAATTAATGGTGGTGGCTATGCTGCTGCATCAAAAAATTACTATGATTCTTTTGAACCTGGTGATTTAAGAAAAAGTGCATCTGTTATAGGTCCCGGAGACGAGCATCCAGATCCGTTAATTAAGATTTCTGAGTATCCAAAAGTTAAAGCAAAATATGGGGGTATAAATACTTGTGGTACTTTAGCTCAACCTTGGAAAGGTGCGGATGGATTACCTGGTAGACAAGGGTATTATGACTTGAAAACTTGGCGAAACCCAAATACTAATGGTTGGGGAGGTCCTAATATTTTTAGTGGTGCTAATATTATATTATTGAGATATGCTGAAGTTAGGTTAAGTTTAGCAGAGGCATACCATAAGAGCGGAAATGATGCAAAAGCTCTGGAAATCATACTAGAAATTCGTAGAAGAGCAGGTCTTACGAATATTCCAACTGGAAAGATGATTGATATAATTATGTCTGAATATCGTCATGAATTATCGGGAGAATTCTCTTTATGGGGGTTACTTAGAAGAACAGGTGAGCATATTCGTTACGTAAAAGAAAAATATAATGTAACTATTCCTCCTGGAAAAGATTTAATGCCTATTCCTCAAGTGCAAAGAGATCTAAATCCCAATTTAGATCAAAATGAGGCTTATAAATAAAAGTTAGTTTGAATTGGTTAGTTGAGAAAAGGGATTGTCTATTTTGACAATCTCTTTTTGTTGTTTAGTCTTGAATGAAATATCTAGTTATCCCTTAAAAACATATTGGGAAATGGATTGTTTGATCATTCTAATCTTTGGGAAGCTTATTTTGGTCATCATCCCAAACGAAAAAATAAAGCTGTAATGGCTCGAAAAAAGCTAAGAACCAAAGGCTTAAGATTCGTTTTTCATTATAATTGTTTGCAAAATCAAAATAATAAAAAAAATATGGTCTGTTTGAGTTTTTCGGCAGGCTCCAATTCATTTTTCAAATATTAAAAAACTCAATTATGCATAAAATTTATTGCTATTTAACACTTGTATTACTGAACATCCTTTCGGTTTCTATTCAAGCACAAGAAGCTTCAAAGATGAATTTCCCTAAATTAATAGAGCACCCCCACAGATTCCCAGCAAAGGAAAATGTTTGGGTATTCATAATGGCAGGTCAATCTAATATGGCAGGACGTGGGCAAGTAAAACCTAATGATACTATTTCAAATCAAAGAATTTTAAGCATCAATTCTAAAGGAGAATTAATCTTGGCAAAAGAGCCACTAAGTTTTTACGAACCTCAAATTAAAGGGTTGGACTGCGGTGTTTCTTTTGGTAGAGAATTATTGAAACGCATACCCGATTCGATTTCAATTTTAATAGTTCCAACTGCCGTTGGAGGAAGCGCTATTAATCAATGGATTGGAGACTCCTTACATCGCGGAGTGAAGCTTATGAGTAATTTTAAAGAGAAAATACTAATAGCTAATAAATACGGTCAAATCAAAGGATTGCTTTGGCATCAAGGTGAAAGTGATGCAAAAGAATTACTAGTTAGTACCTATTCCAAAAATCTTAAAAAATTATTTAAAAGCTTCAGGAAAATTACAAATGAAAAGAAACTACCAATTTTAACTGCTCAAATAGGAGCTTTTGGTTCTGATAAAATATTTCAAAATAGTATTAATCAAACTATTGTAAAGAATGCCAAAAAGGATAAACATACGTATATAATTCGAAATGATGATTTTACAGATATTGGAGATAAATTACATTTTGATTCTAAATCGTTACGAATTATGGGGGAGCGTTTTGCACAAAAATATATAGAAATAGAAAAAATAAAAAATTAGTTGTGAGTACAAAAGTGTTAGCCTAAATCAATAAAAATCTGGTAAAAGCAGTAGATTTTTAAACAATTATCAGCATATACAGTACCTCTTGAAGCGCCCTGTCTTGGTATTAGGTCTTCTTATTTTACTCCTTTGGTATTTCTGTATATATAAGTTATATCGGAGCAAATATTTATCTAGAAATGCATCTGATTTTTTAAACTATTTTTTAACCAAAAACAAAATTCGAAAATGGTGTGTTCCAGTCCTATTCAGGCAGAAGTAGTGAGGTCTTGTGGAGTATAGATTGGTTTGAATGTTGTGTTGCAATTACAAAATCTCCGGAAAATGCTTTGAGACCAAATACAAAAGTTGCTTAAATCGATTTTTTTTTTCAAGTGATATAATCCAAGAAAAAAATAAATTTTGCACAAGGTATTGATAAAATAATATCATGTTTCACCGAAAACATACTATATTTTTACAATGTTTTAATTTTTTATTTTTTACCGCAATTTTGAATTGTGATAAAAAATGGCTTTTAAATTTTGTTAATGTTAAAATAATAACTTCATAATTATGATTTTTAAAAAAAGACTGCATTTTGGCACCTTGTTTTTTTTATTCGTTTTTTTTAGCTGTTCCACAGTTTCTTCTTATAAGATTAAAGGTAATAAAATTACGTACCCTGTAAAAGGCGGACAATTACAAATTGTCGTTTTCAATGAAAATATTATGCAGGTGAAATATACACAAGCAGATGTTTTTGATACTAAAAAAAGTTTGTTTTTAGAAGACAACGCATTTTCATCGGTTAAATACGATGTAAATGAAAATGGTCAAGAGATTGTTATTTCAACAAAGAAATTGAAAGCTAAAATTGCTAAAAAAACGGGTATTGTTAGTTTTTTTGATGAAAATAATAAAACTATTTTAAAAGAAAGTAGTGAGGGTGGTAAAACAATCGTGCCTTCTAGTTTTGAAGGGTATAAAACCTTTTCTGTTTCCCAAAAATTTGACTCTCCAGGCAATGAAGCTATTTACGGTCTAGGCCAGCATCAAGACCGATTACTTAATTTAAAAGGTCGTGATTTGGATTTATACCAACACAATACCGAAGTATATATGCCCTTTTTAATGTCTACAAATGGTTATGGTCTTTTATGGAATAATTACGCACACACTAAGTTTGGTAATCCTGATGAAATAAAACCAATTCCGGCTAGTAAATTATTTGATAATACACAAAATGAAGGTGGATTGACACTCGAATTATTTGCTGATAATGCTTTTAAAGAAAAGATAAATAGTGAAGTGAAAAATACGTCAACTCTAGCGATCAAGAAAGATAATGCCGCAAAATCTGTACGCCTTTCGGGATATTTATTAGCTGATAAAACGGGAGAATATGCCTTTTATAGTTATTCTGATGGAACTTTTAGATTAAAACTAAATGATAAATTAGTTCTTGATAATTGGGCTCCCTATGCCAATGCTCGTGATATGGGACTTATTTATTTGGAAAAAGATAAAAAATATAAAATTGAAGTAGAATGGGAAAGATATCATAAAAATAATTCATTTGAATTAAAATGGAGAGAAGCTCATAATGTATCACAAACTTCTTTATGGTCTGCTGCAGGCAACGAAATTAATTATTTCGTTATTGCTGGTAAAAGTATGGATACATTAATATCAGGTTATCGAAAATTGACTGGAAAAGCAACTCTTTTGCCAAAATGGGCAATGGGTTTCTGGCAATGTAGAGAGCGTTATAAAACGCAAGACGAAATCCTAAATGTAGCTCGTGAATTTCGTAAGAGAGAAGTTCCTTTAGATGTTATTGTTCAAGATTGGCAATATTGGAAAAAAGATGAATGGGGTTCTGCAACTTTTGAGCCCTCACGTTATCCAAATCCAAGGGCGATGATCGATACCTTGCATAAAGAACTTAATACTAAGTTTATGGTCTCGGTATGGGGTAAATTTTATAGAAATAGTGAAAACTTTAGAGAACTTAATAAGGCGGGTTTCTTGTATCCAAAACCATTAGAAGAAAATTTAGTCGATTTTTTGAGCTACAACTTTTCCTATTATGATGCATTTAATCCTGATGCACGAAAGATGTATTGGAAACAATTAAATGAAAAATTATATAGTAAAGGAGTAGATGCTTGGTGGATGGATGCTTCTGAACCAGAAATGCCAGATCACGATGCAACTCCTGAAAATATGGCGCATTTTATGAACCCTACATTCGAGGGACCTGGAATTGCTAATTTGAATGCGTATCCTTTACAACATACAAAAGGAGTTTTTGAAGGACAAATGCAACAAAGTCCTGATCAACGAGTTACAATTTTAACACGTTCAGCTTTTGCAGGACAACAAAAATACAGTACAATCGTTTGGTCGGGTGACATTGCAGGGGAATGGAATAATTTAAAAGCTTCTATTCCAGCAGGACTAAGTTTTTCAATGTCAGGTATGCCTTATTGGACGACTGATACTGGAGGATTTTGGGTAAAATATAAAGGTGGAAATAAAAACCCAGCTTATCGGGAGTTATTTACAAGATGGTATCAATTTAGTGCTTTCTGTCCTATTTTTAGGGTTCACGGTGCTGATACAGAACGTGAAATATGGTTTTTTGGTGATGAAAATACGCCAACATATAAAACCCTACTTAAGTTTAATAAACTACGTTACCGTTTAATGCCTTACATCTATACCTTAAGCGGTATGGTAAATTATCAGGATTATACTATGATGCGTGGTTTGGCTATGGATTTTCCGAATGATACCAAGGTTTTTGATATTAAAGATCAATATATGTTTGGCCCTTCAATTTTAGTTTCTCCAGTTACTGATGCTGATGCTACAAAACGGGAAGTTTATTTACCAAAAGGTAACCAATGGATTGACTTTTGGAATGGCGAGACTTTCGAAGGTGGTCAAACTATTTCAGCTCCCGCACCATTAGATCAATTGCCCTTATTTATAAAAGCGGGTTCTATTGTTCCTTTTGGCCCTAATTTACAATATGTGTTAGAGAAAAATGCAGATCCTATTGAATTGCGAGTTTATGCCGGTGCGGATGGTACATTTTCATTGTATGAAGATGAAAATACAAACAATAACTATCTAAAAGGAAAATCAAGTACCATCAAATTTGATTGGAATGAAGCAACAGAAACACTTACTATTGGAGATAGACAAGGAACTTTTGACGGAATGCTGACGGAACGCACTTTTAATATTGTTTTTGTAAACAAAAATAAAGGTATTGGAAGTTTAGAAAGCACCACAATTGATAAAATAGTAAAATATACAGGTAAAGTAATAGTAATTAAAAAATAAATTAGACTAATATGAAAATCAATTTTTTAAAAATTGCTGTAGCGTTAAGTGTGTGCTTGTTAATTGTAAGTTGTAAATCAAAGCAGAATTTTGTCAAGGTAAAAGATACTAGCTTTATCCTAAATGATAAACCGTTACATTTTGTAGGAACTAACTTTTGGTATGGTGCGTACCTGGGAGCTGATGCAAAATATGGTGATAGAGGACGTTTAATTAGAGAATTAGATCAATTAAAGAAAAATGGCATCACTAATTTACGTGTTGTAGCGGCTTCAGAAGAATCAGATTATGGTCTTCCTTTGAGTCCACCTTTTCAATACAAAAATGGGACATACAATGAAACCTTACTTCAAGGTCTTGACTTTTTATTAGTCGAAATGGGTAAGCGAAATTTGCACGCAGTACTGGTTTTAAATAATAATTGGGATTGGTCCGGAGGAATGGGGCAGTATGTGTCTTGGATTAATAAAACTCCTGTAGTTGACCCATCGGTAAATAAAAAAGCGACTTGGAATGATTATTTAAAATCGGCTGGTAAATTTTATGAGTTGCAAGAAGCACAAGATATTTATAGAAAATATATTAATATGGTGGTGAATCGTACGAATACATTTTCTAAAAAGCTTTACAAAAATGATCCAACAATTATGTCTTGGGAATTGGCTAACGAGCCTCGTCCGTCCAACGATGGAGATGCAACCGAAAAAATGAGCATTTTCATCAAATGGGTAGATGAAACAGCTTCTTTTATACATTCTATAGCTCCTAATCAATTAGTAACAACGGGAAGTGAAGGTAGTAAAGGAACATTAAACAGTTTAGATTATACCTTCCAAGCTCATAACACTAAGAATATTGATTATGTTACTTTTCATATGTGGCCTAAAAACTGGGGTTGGTACAAAGCTGAAACACCAGATTTAGAAAATACTAAGAAAAAAACAGCCGCTTATTTTGACGAACATTTGGCTCTTGCAAAAAAGTTGAACAAACCAATTGTTATGGAAGAATTTGGTTTCGTACGTGACGGTGAGCAGTTTTCGCCTGATAGTCCAACTACCGCTAGAGACGAATATTACACTTTTGTACTGGAACTTTTAAAACATTCTGTAGCAATAGATGGAACTCTGGGAGGTCTAAATTTTTGGGGATGGGGCGGCGAAGGTCGCGGACAACAAAAAGATTATATGTGGAAGAAAGGAGATAATTCGTTTACGGCTGACCCTTACAGCGAAGCGCAAGGTTTAAATTCTATTTATAATACAGATAAAAGTACATTAGAAATTATTTCTAAATATTCAAAAAAAATTAATGAAAGATAAAAGGGAAAGATTGCATTTTCAGTTCAAGTCATTAGATTTTATGATGAATTTGTCTTATTGAAAGCTTAATTACAAATGTCTCAAATTTAGGTATGAAAAAATCAAAATTGTTTTTGTTTCTTGTAACAGTAATTGCTTGTAAAGGTTGAATATCAAACAGTTGAGACAATACGGTGAACAGTACGGAACGGTCTTTTAACAAATAAAATTATATTAAGATGGAAAATAAATTTTTGGATACATTGGTTAATGAAAAAAAGCTGAAATTGGGAATTTTTAGTTACAGCTATCATCTTGCATTTGGCAAGCACCCCGATTTTACGGCAGTTAATCCGAACGATAGAATGGATTTGTTTAAATTTATGGATCGCTCTAAAGAATTAGGTGTTGACGGAATTCAGATTGACATCACACACCTTGAAAGTACTGATGATGCCTATTTAAAAAAGCTTTCAAAATATGCTGAAGATAAAGGTTTTTATGTAGAATATGGCTCTATATTAATTGAAGACGGTCACACGCTCAAAGAATTGGAAATTGCTAGAAAGTTAAAAGCTCCAATCATACGGACATTCATGGGATTTAGCCGTTATGATAAAAATTGCAATCCGAAAAATGAACTTGAAAATGCCATTGCTGTTTTAAAAAATCTTTTACCAAAATTGCATGAATACGACATTAAATTAGCCATTGAAAACCATTGCGATTGCACCACCGATGAATTGCTTTCGGTCATTAATGCCGTAAACGACCCCTACGTTGGCGTTTGCCCTGATTTGGGGAATTTTATGATTAATCTTGAGAACCCAACAGAATCGGTTAAAAAATTAGCTCCATACATAATTACTACTCATTTTAAAGATTATAATATGGAAATGTTTAATTGGGGTTTTAAAAGCTACGGTGTAGCCTTAGGCGATGGCATGATTGATTTAAAAGCAATTCTTAAAATATTAGTGAATGATTCAAAACTCGACAGAATTATGCTCGAAATTCCTGTTGAGAAAGCTTCATTCCCAAATGGTCTTGTCGATGATAAAACCACTTTGGCAAAAGAAGATGACTTTATGAGAAGGAGCGTTGTTTATGCAAGAGATATTCTGAATATTAAATAATCAGTAATGCAAAACAAAAAAAACAAATATCTCGTTCCGTTTATCCTCATCACAAGCCTCTTTTTTATGTGGGGCATTGCCAATAGTTTGAATGGTATTTTAATTCCACATCTTCGTAAATCACTGGAGTTGAGTAATATGCAATCAACTTTTGTTGACACGGCGGTTTATATGGCGTATTTTTTAATGGCAATTCCATCGGGCATTATTTTGAAAAAATTTGGTTACAAAAAAGGCATCATCGCAGGTTTGCTGATTTTTGCTGCTGGTGCAATGCTCTTTTTTCCTGCGGCAAGTTCACGCACTTATGAGGTTTTCCTTATCGGTCTGTTCATTTTGGGTTGCGGATTGACCTTGTTAGAAACGGCAGCAAATCCTTATGCTACAAGGCTTGGTGATGCTGAGGGGGCAACAGCACGGCTCAATTTGGCGCAATCATTCAATGGTTTGTCGGGTTTCGTTGGTCCTGCGATTGGTACAATGTTCATTTTGTCAAATACCGAATACAGTAAAGATAAAATGTTACTCATGTCAAGTGCTAAAAAAATCGCCTATTTGTCGGGAGAAGCAAATTCCGTCAAAATGCCTTATTTAATTTTGGCAGGTTTCTTAGTTGCGTTGGCAGTTATTTTTTACTTCATGGATTTGCCAGAACTGGAAGATAAAAACGAAGCCAAAGTAAATGGGGGCATTTTCGACACCTTAAAGTACAGCCACGTCCGTTGGGCGGTCATTGCTCAATTTTTTTACGTGGGCGCACAAGTTTGTGTCACGAGTTTTTTTGTTCGAGCAGTTAAAGAATATGGGCTTGTGGACACCGTTACAGCAGGTTGGTATTTGACAACTTACGGTACAATTTTTATGGTTGGACGTTTTTTAAGCACTGGTTTTATGCGTTTCATAGTACCCGCACGTCTTTTAAGCCTTTATTCAATAGCGTGTATTTTGTTGAGTATAATCGCCATTTTTACTGAGGGGGTACTCGTTATTTGGGCATTGTGCGGTTTGGGATTTTTTATGTCTATCATGTTTCCGACCATTTTTTCATTGGGCATTATGGGCTTAAAAGAGGAGACAAAACCTGCGTCTTCGTTAATCGTTATGTCCATCATCGGCGGTGCGATTTTCCCTGTCATCATGGGCGGCATTATCGACAATTCAGGCGACAATATTCAGATGGGATACGTTGTGCCGTCGGTTTGTTTTTTCTTTGTTTTGTATTTTGGCTTAGTTGGGCATAAAGTCAAAACGGTGTGATAATGAATTTAAAAAATATAGTTCTTCAATATTATAATCGAATTATTATATCAATTTGCTTAAAAAAGGCTAAGTGCTAATTAAAATAACACTTTTTATATATTCCATTCGTGCATTTTACTTGTTTCTTAACGAAGCAAATGCTCAAATACCTGTAACTAAAAAATGTAGAAATGAGTACTAAGCAAGTGGATTATGGGATAAAGAACCCAATCTGCAAAGCAACAAGCAGGTTTAAAGGACTGTGGTGAATTTAAGAAGAAACGCAATAATGTAAAACAGCTTAAGAAGATTGATTGATACAAAAGTTTAGTTAAGCACATAATTTACAACGTATAAATGTCTCAAATTTAGATATGAAAAAATCAAAATTGTTTTTGTTGCTATTAATTGTAATGGTTTTTCAAGGTTGCAAAACCAGCAATAAACTTATATCGGATACCGATGCAGTTGCCGGAAAAGTAATTGCAAATTATTTAAAAAGCATTCAGTATTCTAAGGATGGAAAACATCTTTTTGGTCACGAAACTACAATAATGATGGGTGTTAGTGGTGAATCCGATTGGGAATTTAAGAAAAGAACTGAAATAGGAAATACTATTTTCGATCAAAAATCCGATGTTAAAGTAATGACTGGGAATTTACCAGCCATAATGGGTTATGATGCTTTTAAACTCCAGTTGGACATTACCGATGGTCCTAATCGAAAAGAAGAAGTAGAAACTAATGTTGCCGCGTTGAAACTTTATCGAGAGAGCGGTGGTCTTTTGGCTTTTGATTGGCATATACAACCAATAATGTTACCAAGTTATAAGGAAAGAGCTTATCGAATGGATGAATTTGATAACAATCCGTATATCGAGTTGATGAAAAAAGAACAAATTTTTTATCACATTGCCAACGGATTTGAAACTAAAGATAAATGGTGGATGGCCTACGAAACACAAAGGCTCAAGCCAATGGCCGATCGTTTAAAACAAATATCGGCAGATGGCTCTGGCATAATTTTTAGACCTTTTCACGAAGCCGATGGACATTGGTTTTGGTGGGGATTGAAGTGGCTTGAAGGCGATCAATCGCTGAATGGTAAAGAAGCATTGATGAAAGTTTTTATAGAAACGGCTAGGTATTTAAAGAAAGAACTCCCTGGTGTGCTGATCGCTTTTTCAACAGATAAATTGGATTATGTAAGTCATCAAAATGCAAAAAATGAGGACGAAATCGCCCAGCGTTATGCGGATGAATTCAATACTTTTTTACCCAAAAATGAAGTTGATTTGGCCTTAATCGATATTTACGGAATGGATTTATATACCAGTAAAGACAATCCCGAGAACAGTTTGAACAGCTGTAGAATTAAACTCAAAGGATTATCTTTATTAGCCCAAAAGGATCATAAAATTGCGGCCATCACCGAAGCAGGAAATCGTGGATTGCCCTCGGAAGAAGATGGAAGACAACCGTCAATTGATTATTTTAGTAAATACCTTAATTCTTGGATTACAGATCCAGATATTCATATTGCCTTTGCTGTAATTTGGCAAAATTGGAGTAATAATAGAGATAAAACGGCAACTGATCCTGACGATGGTTATTTTATACCCGTTTATAAAGATTCACCTGCAGGAAAAGATTTTATCAATTATGCAAATAAAAAAAATGTTTTGATGTTAAATGACTTCAATTCAGATTTAAAACGATTTAAAAACAATTAAAATTGATCACCGAAAAAGGTTTCACACCATATTTAAAAATGGCACTCTTTTTTAAATAGAAGTTTCTTGTTTTTATTCAAGAAATAGAACATAATAACTTGAAGACAAAATTTGCTTCCTCAAGTTATTGAAATAAAAAATAGAATTTAAATTTTAAGGAAACATATAAAATGGAAATCAAACCAAACATTTTAGACGCAGTAAACGAATGGCTTACTCCAACATTTGACGCAACTACACAAGAAGCCGTTATCGAAATGATGACCTCTTCTCCAAAAGACTTAGAAGAGAGTTTTTATAAAAATCTGGAATTTGGAACAGGAGGAATGCGTGGTGTTATGGGCGTTGGAAACAATCGCATCAATAAATACACTCTTGGAAAAAGCACTCAAGGATTATCAGATTATTTGAAAATTGCTTTCCCAAACCAAGCTTTGAAAGCTGTTATCGCTTTTGACTGTCGTCATAATAGCAAGACTTTAGCCAAAACGGTGGCTGATGTTTTCTCTGCCAATGGCATTCAGGTGTATTTATTTTCGGATTTACGACCAACTCCAGAATTGTCTTTTGCACTTAAATATTTGGGTTGCCAATGCGGAATTGTATTGACAGCATCACACAATCCACCGGAATACAACGGATACAAAGTATATTGGGAAGATGGCGGACAAATTGTGCCTCCGCAAGATGGAGCAATTATCGACACTATAGAAAAACTAGATTACAACCAAATTAAGTTTGACGCTAATGAAGATTTGATTCAATATATTGATGCCGAAATCGACCAAGCTTTCATCAAATCGACTATCGAAAATGCTAGTTTTGGAACTTCGCAAGAAGCCAAAGACAATTTGAATATTGTATTTACATCTTTACACGGGACCTCGATAACTGCTATTCCTGACACTTTTGCGCAAGCAGGCTACAAAAATGTGAATATCGTTGAAGAGCAAAGAGTTCCAAACGGCGACTTTCCAACCGTGAAATCTCCAAATCCTGAAGAGCCAGAAGCATTGACATTGGCATTGGCATTGGCAGACAAAACGAACGCAGATATTGTGGTGGGAACTGACCCTGATTGTGATCGTTTAGGCGTTGCAGTTCGAAATAACGAAGGCCAAATGATCTTGTTGAACGGAAACCAAACGATGATTTTGATGACTGCATTTCTATTAAAAGAATGGAAAAAAGCAGGTAAAATTAACGGGAAACAATTTGTGGGTTCGACTATTGTTTCTACTCCGATGATTATGGAATTAGCTACGGCTTATGGTGTGGAATGTAAAGTAGGCTTAACCGGTTTCAAATGGATTGCCAAAATGATTAAGGATTTCCCAGAATTGGAATTCATTGGCGGTGGCGAGGAAAGTTTTGGATTTATGGTAGGTGACGCGGTTCGCGATAAAGATGCGGTTGCTGCTACATTATTGATTTGCGAATTGGCTGCTCAAGTGAAAGCCAATGGTAGCAGTGTTTA
>JBDLTG010000098.1:0-25846 GCA_039805885.1 Bacteroidota bacterium | reverse complement strand
GGATTGTGATACAATCAAAGTTCCAATAGTAATCATATTTAATAACTCATAATAAGAAGAATTAATCTGGTGTGTGTTACCAATTTTTTCTATTTCTTCTTTCCATTTCAAAAGCTGTTCTTTGGCATTAAGTAAATCTGTATCATATCTGACGATTCCTGCATTCTGCCTCATTAAGTGCTGCAGTTTTGCTTTTAATACAGCCAAATAGTTGGAATCAATTTCTGGTTTTTCTGTGGTGTCTCTTTCCTGAATTTCCGTTTTTACTATTTTTATTTCTAAATTAGGATTAGCTAAATATTCATAAATTCTACTCGAATAAACTAGAGCTTCTAATAACGAATTGGATGCTAATCGGTTAGCTCCATGCAAGCCAGTTTGGGTACATTCGCCACAGGCAAATAAATTAGTAACAGAGGTTTTTCCATTGGTGTCAACCACAATTCCTCCACAAAGATAATGTTGGGCAGGTACAACCGGAATCCAGTCTTTTGCAATATCAATTCCTGATTTTAGGCAATGATTGTAAATCATCGGGAAATGCTTTTTAAAAGCTTCCAAATCAAGATGAGTACAATCTAAATACACGCAGTCATCGCCTGATTTCTTTAGTTCTAAATCGATACTTTGGGACACAATATCTCTTGATGCTAATTCTTCCCGGGAATCATAATCAATCATGAAACGATGTCCTTTTTTAGTGCGTAAATAAGCGCCAAAACCACGAACCGCCTCTGAAATTAAAAATTTGGAACCTGTAGATGCTTCATAAAAAGAGGTAGGATGAAATTGTATAAATTCCATTTCCTTAATATTGGCATGAGCGCGATAGGCCATGGCAATTCCGTCTCCGGTTGCTATAACAGGATTTGTTGTGTGTCCGTAAAGATGTCCAATTCCGCCAGTTGCCAGTAGCGTAATATCTGATTTGTAAGTGCTTATTTGTTGTGTTTTTTCATCTAAAACCAGGGCTCCTAAACAACAGTTTTCAGCTGTAATTAAATCGGTAGCAAAATGATGATCCAGAACTGTAATGTTTTCTTTTTGATAAACTTGCATCAAAATAGCGCGTTCTATTTCATGTCCCGTTTGGTCTTTATGATGCACCACACGATTTTCAGAATGTCCACCTTCTTTACCTAAATTGAGATTGCCATCAGAGTTTTTGTCAAATTTCGCACCCCATTCGATCAATTCTTTTAATCGCTTTGGGCCTTCAGTAACGACCATTCTAACTACCGCTTCATCACACAATCCATCGCCACAAATAAGAGTGTCTTCGATGTGTTTTTGGTACGAATCTTCGTTTTTATCAGTAACAATGGCTATACCGCCTTGGGCGTATTTAGTATTTGATTCGTCAGCGTTGGCCTTGGTTACGATGGTTACTTTTTTGTTTGGAAATTGCTCTGCTATTCGAAGGGCAAATGTCAAACCGGCAACACCAGAACCTATAATCAAGTAATTGGTATTTGTCATTTATTTTGATAATTCAAGCATTCTCTCAATCGGAATCAATGCTTTTTTGATAATATCTTCTGCTACGTTAACTTCAGGACTTTCATTTACTAAGCAGTCGTATACTTTTTGTAAGGTATTCATTTTCATGTAACCACATTCGCTGCAAGCACAGGTATTGTCTTCTTTTGCCGGAGCAGGAATTAATATTTTATCAGGTACTTCCTGTTGCATTTTGTGTAAAATACCAAATTCAGTAGCTACAATAAATTTATTGTTAGGATTGGTTTTTACATAATCAATCATTCCTGAAGTCGAACCAATATAGCTGGCTGTGGCCAAAATATGTGTTTCAGATTCCGGGTGTGCAATGATTTTTGCGTCAGGATGTTGCTTGTGTAATTCAATTAATTTATCCAATGAAAAGGCTTCGTGAACTACGCAAGAACCGTCCCAAAGAACCATATCGCGTCCAGTTATGCTCATTACGTATTTTCCTAAATTTTTATCAGGAGCAAAAATAATAGGAGTATCTTTTGGAATTGATTCTACTATTTTAACTGCATTTGCAGAAGTTACTACAATGTCAGTTAGTGCTTTTACTTCGGCAGAACAATTGACATAAGTGATAACAGTATGGTCAGGATGCTGATCTATGAATTTTTTAAATAGGTCTGGAGGACAAGATTCTGCCAGTGAACATCCTGCATTTAAGTCAGGAAGGATTACTTTTTTGTTGGGATTTAAAATCTTAGCTGTTTCTGCCATAAAATGTACTCCGGCAAAAAGAATAATATCAGCATCCACTTTCATTGCTTCTTGCGATAATCCTAAGCTGTCTCCTACATAATCAGCGATATCCTGAATGTCATTTTCCTGATAATAGTGTGCTAAAATAACCGCATTTTTTTCTTTTTTTAATTTTAATATGCGCTCTTTTAGGTCTTTTATTTTGTTTGTATCCATTTTAATATTGATAACAAGAGTTTAATTGTAATATGTTTGTTGTTTTGTTTTTTGTAAAGCTAATTTATTTTAAAGTTAATACCTTAAAAAAGTATCTCCAGATTTAATTCCTAACGCTAGTTCCTCCAGATTTGTATTCTCTAACATAAAAGCCAATTCATTTCGGATTGCTTTGAAAATAGTCGTTCAAATCCCATATTCGGAGGTTTTTGAGGTCATAATTAGTTTTTTACAAATTTATAGAAAATAAGCGTTATTATTCGATTCAAATTTTAGTATTTATGTGATTTAATTATGTCTTTAAAAAGCCTGAAATTAATCATTAAAATGGCTGTAATAATTAATTGGTGGTTTTATAATCGAAAAGGATGTGAAAGACCAAGCTAAATGAATCCTACTTAGATTTATAATTTTAAGTATATCTAAGTAAATACTTCAATTAAGTAATCCATATAGCGATAAAAAGAAATTAAAATTAAATAATTTAATCCTCTTAATGGGTTTTATTATTGTAAATTAGTCATTTGTATGAAATATTATAACATATTTCAATGTTTTTGTGTTTGATAAAAATACTTAAGTAGTTTCACTTAGTTTTTCTTTTGTTTAATTTTACTCCCGAAGAAAAGCCTCTGGATTTTTAATTAAAAATGGATTTATAATTGTAAGCGTGTATTAATATAAACTAAGATGAAAAACAGAACATATAATATAAAAGCATTACTCATCGCTACAATACTTTCGGTATTTATGATTGTGTTAGTGTTTTATGGTTCAAGAGAATTACAAAATTTTGATGCGGCTCTAATTACGTACTTGTTTGGAACTGTATTTGCTTTTTTTGGGATCATTTATCGTTATACGGTATGGTTGCAAAGACCGCCCACTTGGATTTATTTTAAAAGGGGAATCTGTTTCTTGTTTACAGGAAAAGTGTTTTCTCATTTTTGGTTTGCTTCTAAAGAAACCATAGAAAATATTGCTTTTCAAAAATTCATTTATCCAAGGGGAAAATACCGTTGGATGGCGCATTTTATGATTGCGGTGGGCTGTACTTCTGCTTTTTTAATCACGATTCCGCTTACCTTTGGTTGGATTCATTTTACGATGGCTCCTAATTCGATTTCTGTTTATGAAGCCCATTTTTTCGGATTTAAAGTAATGGATTTTGAATTGGATTCTATCATGGCATTCTTGACTTTTCATGCACTAAACTGGTCCTCTTATTTGGTTATTTTTGGTTCGGTGTATTATTTAAGAAGACGATTGACGAATCCTGGTTTAATTGCCACGCAATCTTTTGAAGGTGATTTGTTACCTCTGATTTTATTGATAGCCATTTCGGTTACTGGATTGGGATTGACTTATTCTTATCAGTTCATGAAAGGTTTTGCTTTCGACTTTTTGGCTGTTCTCCATGCCGTTACAGTAATTATGTTTTTGATTTGGATTCCGTTTGGGAAGTTTTTCCATATTATTCAGCGTCCGGCACAAATTGGTGCACATATTTATAATAAGGAAGGAAAGAGAAAAGGGATGGTAGTTTGTAAACACACTGGCGAAGAATTTGCAACCAAATTACATATTGACGATCTTAAAATAGTGACTAAACAATTGGGTTTTGACTTTTCGATGGAAGATGGCGGTTCACACCTTGATTTAAGTCCGGAAGGAAAAAGATCGCGATTAGCACAAGCACATTTGAAAGCCAGAGAAGCTGGAGGAAATTTATTTGGTTAAAATATGCCGCTATGATGCAAAGACATTAATAAAAAAGTGCTTTGTGATACATGAAAAATGATTAGAAAATACTTAGAGACTTTGTGCCTTCGTGGCAAAAAATAAAAAGATATGGCAAAATTACCTGTTTCAGAAGAAAATATTGTTACGCAATTTGGACCACATAAAAATTACAGTCCAAAGGAAGGTTATGAGGGGAGAGATGAACCAGATGAATTGGTAAAAACCCATTGTTGTTTTTGCGGAATGCAATGCGGAATTCAATTATCTGTAAAAGATAATAAAGTAGTTGGATTTGAACCTTGGATGGAATTCCCTTTTAATGAAGGAAGATTGTGTCCTAAAGGAGTACAACGTTATTTACAAAACAATCACCCAGACCGTTTGATGTCTCCGTTGAAAAGAGTAGAAGGACAAGGATTTGTACCAACTTCTTGGGATGTGGCAATGGATAAAACGGTTTCGGAAATTAAAAGAATTCAAGAGAAATACGGAAACGATGCGTTCTCAGTTCTTTCCGGAGTTTCGCTGACCAATGAAAAAAGTTATTTGATGGGGAAATTTGCCCGGGTAGCTTTGAAAACAAAAAATCTGGATTATAATGGACGTTTATGCATGGTAAGTGCAGGAGCAGGAAATAAAAAAGCATTTGGTTTAGACAGAGGTTCCAATAACTATTCAGATTTAGAATATGCTGAAGTGATTATTGTAGCCGGAGCTAATATTAGCGAAACTTTCCCAACATTAACACATTGGATTTGGAAAGCCAGAGATAGAGGAGCAAAAGTAATAGTTATCGATCCAAGGATGATTCCATTGGCCAGAACAGCTGATCTTCACTTAGATGTGCGTCCTGGGACGGATTCGGCTTTGTATGGTGCAATGTTGAAATATTTGGTGGATAATGATATGCTGGACCATGATTTTATTGATAATCATACTTCAGGTTTTCAGGAAACTTTAGATGCCGTAAAAGACAATACGCTGGAATGGGCTGAAGAAATTACCGGAATTAAGAAAGAAAAAATACAACAAGCAGCTGAGTTATGGGGGAAAGCTAAAACCAGTTTTTTACTTCATGCCCGAGGAATAGAACATCATTCTAAAGGTGTAGATAATGTTTTGGGATGTATCAATTTAGTCTTGGCAACAGGAAGAATTGGTAAGCCTTATTGCGGTTATGCAACTATTACCGGACAAGGAAACGGACAAGGCGGCAGAGAACACGGTCATAAATGCGATCAATTACCGGGAAACAGGGATATAGAAAACCCGGAACACCGCAAATATATTTCAGAAGTTTGGGGTATTAATGAGAAAGATTTGCCAGGAAAAGGTTTATCTGCTTATGAAATTATCGAAGCCATTCACCGAGGAGAAATCAAAGGTTTATTGTCTATTTGTTTCAATCCATTAGTTTCTTTACCTAATAGTAATTACGTTAGAGAAGCTCTTGAAAAGTTAGAATTCTACGTTTGTATTGACTTTTTCTTAAACGAAACAGCGCGTCATGCCGATATTGTTTTAGCAGGTTCTTTGCAGGAAGAAGAAGAAGGTACCACTACTTCTGCCGAAGGTAGAGTAATTAGAATTCGTCAGGCAGTTACTCCTCCGGGAGATGCCAGAACGGATACTTCGATTATCTTAGAAATAGCGAAACGCTTAGGTGTGAAAGATAAATTTACCTATGATAATAGTGAAGCTATTTTTAATGAATTGCGTGTGGCTTCTAAAGGTGGAACGGCAGATTATTACGGAATTACATACCAAAGAATTGAAGACGAAATGGGTGTTTTTTGGCCTTGTCCAACAATAGGTCATCCAGGGACTCCACGTTTATGGGAAGATAGAAAGTTTAAAACACCTGATGGAAAAGCGCATTTTAATCCAGCGCCTTACAAACTTCCGGGTGAAGTAACCTGCGTTGATTATCCTGTGATTTTAACTACCGGACGTGTGGTTTCTCAGTATTTAAGTGGAACGCAAACCCGTAGAATTGGAAAATTAGTAGATCAGTATCCAGAGCCATTATTGGAAATTCATCCTAATTTGGCTAAACAATATGGTATTAAACAAAGAGAATTAATAAAAGTTTCTACTCGAAGAGGAGAAGGAATTTTTCCAGCTAATATTGTGGAAACCATTCGGGAAGATACTGTTTTTATTCCGTACCACTGGTCTGGAAAAAAATCAGCAAACCAATTGACACCGGGAACATTAGATCCTATTTCTAAAATACCTGAATTTAAAGTTTGTGCCTGTCACTTGGAACCGCTTAAGGAAATAGCTCCGCCTTCAAATGAATCAATGGCTTACGCTAGTATTTAATCTATAAAGAATTGATATAAAATGAACTATACTAGTTTTAATAAAAATGAAGAGTTTTTTGTAGATATGCAACGTTGCATTGGCTGTAAAGCCTGCGAATTAGCTTGTGCAGAATGCGAGACGAATGGTCAGGAATCGATGATACATGTTAATTATGTAGATCGTGCAGCAACAGTTCAAACAACAGTTCAGGTGTGTATGCACTGTGATGATCCTGTTTGTGCTAATGTTTGTCCAGCCGATGCGATTTCAAAAGACGAATTCGGAATTGTTCACACTGCCAATACCGAAAGATGTATTGGATGTTCTAATTGTGTGATGGCTTGTCCTTTTGGTGTGCCAAAGAAAGAAGAAAATTACGATTTGATGATGAAGTGTACCATGTGTTACGACAGAACTAGCGTTGGTAAAAAGCCAATGTGTGCTACTGTTTGTCCTAGTGGTGCTTTGTTTTATGGTACCAGAGATGAAATTCAAGAAATGCGTCCTAACAGTACTCCTGTAAATAGTTTCATATTTGGAAAAGAAATAGTGAATACGAAGGTCAATATTATGATGCCTAAGGGAAGCACAGAATTGATAATATATTAAATAAGTTAGAAGTGGGAAGTTAGAAGTGTCTAAACTTGAAAGCTAAAATTTTAAATCGGAAACATAAACTTTTTAGAACATAAAAAAATGTCAAAAGAAGATAATTTAAATAAAAATTGGAAAAAAGATTTCCCAATTGAAAAACAACAAGCAACCAATGTAAGCCGTCGTGACTTTGCAAAATTCCTTACGCTGGTTTCCGGAGGATTGATGGTAGGTAGTGGTTTAGTTGCTGCTAAAGCTTATCTGTATCCAAAAGAAGAAGTTCAAGGCGAACATTTTGTGTGTAACAAAGAAGAAGTTCCAATAGGAGGAACCCGTGCTTTTGTAATCGAAGGCAGTACGATTCCTTATATATTAATTCATCTGGAAACTGGCGAATTTAAGGCATACGAGCAGAAATGTACTCACCTTTCTTGTTCTGTTTTTTACAAGCCAGGCACCGGAATTATTCATTGTCCATGTCATGAAGGATCATTTGATGCGAAAACAGGAGACGTTTTAGGAGGACCACCACCAAGAGCTTTGCCTAAATTGGATGTTTTTTTCAAAGACAATGCTGTTTATGTAAAAGCAGCCACTGATGAAGAACAATTAGGATAAACCATTAAAATAAATCAGTATGAGTAATTTTAGAAGAAGTCAGAATCAAGCCAATCCTAATAAATTGAATGCTATTCTTTCGACCTTAATTTTTATATTAATTCTTAATGTAAGTATCCAAATATGGTTGTTGTATGCATCGTTAAATAATGCTTTAGATAATAACAAAGAGATACTTATACCTGCTTTTGTAGCTTCATTAGTCTTGTTTTTGATAGGTTTTAGTTGGCTTTATTATTTACCAACGGGGAATACAAATACTAAAAGGTAATTTTTTCAATCTTAAATAATCAATATAAAAAAGGGACTAACTTCTAATTTAAGTTAATCCCTTTTTTATTGGCTATTTCTTTACGTCAGTACTATCTCTGTGCTTCATGTCTTTTCTCATACCGCGGTGATCCTGTTTTTTCATCATATCTTGACGGTGATTTTTTCTCATGCCTTCACGGTGGTGTTGTTTTATTTCGTCCCATTTTTTAAATTGTTCGGGAGAAAGGATTTTTTTCATTTTACCATTCATCGCAATTTGTTCATCAAGCATTTTGCTTTTCATTGCAAAAATTTCGTCAGAAGTTGGTTTTGCTGTTTTAGCCTTTCTGTCTTTCATATGAGCTTCTCTTTTTGCCCCTTGCTCAGCAATTATTTTGCTCATTTCTTTTTGTTGGGAAGCATTCAAATCAAGGTCTAATGTCATTTTTTTTAACATTAGTTGATTGCGTTGTTCGGGAGTGAATTTCTCCATCGGATTTCCGTCAGGTCTTCTTGGTCTTTCTTTTCTTTCCTGTGCATAAGATGATACGCCCATAATAGCTATCAATGCAATAGTGATTAGTTTTTTCATAATAAATTGATTTTATTTTTAAATAAGACTTAAAATAATGTGTAAAGTTTAATCGTTAAGAAATATTTATGTTTTTTTAGTTTTTTAAACGATTGATTAGGAAGGGGATTTATGGTTGATAGCTATTTTTATTGATTTAAAGTAGATTTTGTTTTTTTTATTTGATAGCTGCTTTTTACTACTATAGGAATTCCATTATTTGTTATTCCTTCTAAATCTATATTTACAGTTGTATCTACTTCATTGTTATAGTATGAAATGGTTGCATTTCCTTTTTCATCAGGCTGAATATAAGGATTCCAATATAAGGTGTTTCGAATATCGGTTTTGTCCTTTTCTAGTGGATTTGGCTTGCTGTAATCAGGAGAATAGAAAAATCGGGTATTTTGATATCCATTAATAGGCATAGCTATAGAGTGAAAAACTTTTCTGCTTGTCGTACCTTTTCCAAGTTTGGTATAGATAAGTATAGCTCCATTTGCACCTTGCGAACCAAAAACAGCAGCTCCAGGGCCTTTTATAGTTTCAATTTTAGCGATATCATCGGTAGAAATAAAAGACAAAAGATCCATATCAGTTTCTATTCCATCAACTAAAATAATCGGTGGTCCACTATAACGGTTAAAACGAACTGAATTAGCAGAAGCTGTTACATTAGGAATGGCAATTTGGAGAAGCATAAAAATATTAGAATAATGAGGGCCTTTTTCTTCAGGAATATAGGTGTAATCCGCAAAACCGTAGCGACTTTCAGTTGTATCTTCTTTTTTCTTTTTTGCAGTAATAATTACATCTTTCAATTGATTTTCTTCAGGAATATTAAAGAGAATATTTTTATTCCGAATGTTTGTTTTGATTTGAGTTATTTTGTTGTCTTCATCATTTAGAGGTTTAATAGCTTTAAAATCTACTGCTATGGGTGGATTGTATATTGAGTCTAGCACAAATTCACCACTGTTTTTTCCTTTTTGATTTTTTGTATTGAGTAACATAGTAGCGGTGCCTTTGAAAACAATATTATTAAATTCAAATTTTCCATTCACATCAGTAGTGTCATTTAGCATTGCGGTAGCTTTGTTATTTAAAAGTAGCATTTGTACCTGATTATTCTCTTTGGCAGTAGTGCCAATTAAATTTTCTACTTTTCCAGCTATTGTTATCCCTTTTTCAACTTTAAAGTTTTTATTTATGTTGAGGTTTGGAAATTTTTTCCACACAAAATCACGCCATCCTTGAGTTAATAAAAGTAAATCTAAATGATTTAGTCTTGCAGGATTTGCATTGTTGAAATAGTAATTTGGGTTGTGTACTTTTCCTTTGATATCCGAGGCCATCAGGAAATAAGAACAAATATTTACAGTGTCATCAAAATTTTCGTTTATGCCATTTGTATCCGTTGCTGCTATCGAAAAGTTAGCAATCAAAGGATTTCCTTGTTTGTCTTTTGCCGAAACAGTAAGATTTACTTTTTCTTTTGGGATATATTGTTTTTTGTCAGTGGATAAAGACACAGTAATATCATTATTTTTTTCAATGTAGACTAATCGTTCACTTTGAGGTCGAGAGAGTTTGTCATAAAGTGTAATTTGTGCAATGCCTTCCGGGAAGTTTTCCTCAGGTAAAATAAAAGAAATTTTAGTGTCTTTTAAAGTTTGAGTTCCTTCAAAATAAGTGATGCCTCTTGTAGTGCAAATAAGTGTTAAATCAGCATCCGGGTTTTGATTTAGAGTGGCTGCGTTGGTTTTAATAGTGACTACTTTTTTGTCGTCAACCTTATTGATGCTCAATGTGTAGCCTGTTTTTTGAACTTCAGGAATATTTATCTTTATTTCTTCATTGTTGGGTGTAATTACTACTGCATAATACTTCTGATTTTTTTCGGGTTGCAATATGAATTTTCCCATGCCATCATGACTGCTTTTGAATAAATTGATTTGTTTGTCATTTGCATCAAAAATCGTCCCTTTTATTTCAATTGGGTTTCCGTAGGAATCCGTCGCTTTGAAGGCTACATTGCTAATTACATCTTCTACTAGGGAACCGCCTTCAGGGAAAAAATCAACTAGTACTGCTGCTGTGTTTTCAAGCTTCGAATTGTCTTTTTTGTTTTTTGTAACTGTTTTTGTGCTATTGTTTTCTTTGGATTGGATTGAATTCTCTTTATTGGGAGTTATAATTTGGATTTCTTTTTTGAAAACAAAATCATCTCCATAATTCCGCATCCAATTTGTATAAGCTCTCAATTGGTAGGTTCCAGGTTTGACACCAAGAGAATCCGCCAATACAAAATCGCCATGACCAAGACCTCCTTCAAGGTTGGTTATATTGCGACTGATTATTTTAGATTCTGGCGATATGAGTTCTACATAGAGTATTTTGCTATGATCAAAAAGTTGATTGGTATAAGCATAGACGGAATAGGCTTTGTACCATAATGATTCTCCAACCGTGTAATAATTATTGTCAGTATGTAAATATACTTTTTCAATCTCTGGTGGAGTAGTTTTTGTTTTAGCAATGGAATCGGTTGACTGTTGAGCAAAATTGATTGTGGGTATGCTGAAAAAAAATACAAGTAGGTAAATTAATTTTTTTGTCATAGTGGTTATTCTTTGGTTTGTTTGTAATAGGGTATGCTTTTGGTTTTTAAAGTATAAATGTAATCTATTTATTATATAAGACTTGTTTTTTTAGGATTGGTTTAATTTGCTGTTTAAGATTTAAGGATTTCGGATGTAATTTTGTTTTTGATAGTAGCTGTATTGCTTGTAATTGAATCCGTTGCTTAAATAAAAGGTATTTCTCAGATACTTTAGGATTTATTCCCTAACTTGAAAACACTTTAAAATTAAAGGAATTCTTTAAAAACTGCTCATGAAACATCCCGTTTTACCAATAAAACCAAAAGTTGCTTTTTTTTCAACTCAAGTCTACGACAAAGTTTTCTTTGAAAAATACAATATCGATTTTGGCTATCAATTAGATTTTTTTGACACCCAATTAAATGAGCAAACAGTAAAATTAATTAACAATACTGATGTGGTTTGTGTTTTTGTAAATGATGTTGTCAATGAAGCAGTGATCAAACAATTGGCAGAAAGAAAGGTACGAATTATCGCTTTGCGTTGTGCGGGTTTCAATAATGTCAATTTAGAAGCGGCTAAAAAACACAATTTAAAAGTATGTCGCGTTCCGGCTTATTCCCCTGAAGCGGTTGCTGAACACGCCATGGCAATGATTTTGACGTTGAACAGAAAAACACATAAAGCATACAATCGAGTTCGGGAACAAAATTTTTCGTTAAACGGATTGTTGGGTTTTGATTTACATGGAAAAACCGTTGGAATTATTGGAACTGGAAATATAGGTAAAGCGTTTGCTAAAATCGTTACAGGTTTTGGTTGTAAAGTCTTGGCTTTTGACATTGTTACCGATTCTGAAATGGAGGCAGCTGGAGTGACTTTTGTATCATTAGAAACTATTTTTAAAGAATCGGATATTATCTCGTTACACTGTCCGTTGAATGAAAAAACAAAACATCTTATTGATAAAAAATCACTTTCGATGATGAAAGAGCATGTGATGATTATCAATACAAGTCGCGGAGGATTAATAGAAACAGCCTGTGTTATTGAAGGTTTGAAAGAAGGAAAAATAGGTTATTTGGGAATTGATGTTTACGAACAGGAAGAAAAACTTTTTTTCAGAGATCTTTCTGAAGATATTATTCAGGACGATGCAATCCAGCGTTTAATGAGTTTTCCTAATGTTTTGGTTACAGCACATCAGGCTTTTTTTACCAATGAAGCCTTAACACAGATTGCTTTAGTGACTTTCAATAACATTGAATCATTGCTTGGGCAAAATGATATTGATAATAAAGCGGCGTTGTTGGTTTAAAATAAAAAACCCGTCTCATTTTTTAGAACGAGACGGGTTTGAATATTATTCGAAAGAAATATAATTGCTTTCTTGAAGATCTAAATTATATTTAACTTTAAATTCTTTTCTCTTAGTTGATGCACTTGCTCTGACAATTCTTCTTGGTCTTGGAAAACAAACTAAAGCATTTAAGTTTTCTATAGACGTAAAATCAATTAAATTCGAATAATACTTAAAAGTGTTTTCTAATTGATTGTAGGCATCTTTTCTATGATTAGCATTATTACCTTTTGCTACTTTTATTTCTGTAAAATGAACACTATGGTTATTGCAAATCACATAATCGCATTGTCCTCCTTTTACTGTTTTCATTACACAGTTTTCATTTTGAATAAAATAATATTCTGTATTCATTTTGTTTTCAATATGTAAATGAAATTTGTCTTTAGCAGTAACAAAAACAGCTTTTTCAGCTTCAAAAATAAAAGTATGTTTGTCATTAATCGTAGTTAGACAATCAATTTCAATTTGTGGAAAAGCTGCTTTAAGTTTATTGATCATAAATCTAACAATTTATCAAATTCATTTGAAAAAGAATCAGAAACCGAATCAATCATATTTTCCTTGATTTGTCCTAGTTTGTCATCCATTATTTTTTTTGCTTTTCCATTTTTTAACTCATAAGCAATAAAGTTTTTTGGGTTAAGCCAAGATTCTTTTTTGATGATTTTATTAACTTCTTTAGGATTGTTCTGTCCCTTATCAAAAGCCAATAGTAAATTGTTAATTGATGCCAATACAAAAGGACTATGGGTAGTAAGAATTAAATTTTTTCTATCCAACAAACAGTTTTTTACTAAATATTTAATCAATTCGTGTTGTGCTTTTGGATACAAATTCAATTCAGGCTCTTCGACGACGAAATTAAAATTATAGTTGTCTTTTAATGATTTAGAATATTCTACTAAAAGCAAAATTGGAATTACTGATTGCAATCCCGAAGCTGATTCTAGTAAATCTACTTTTTCAGTTTCGTTGTGATATATGTAGGATGTTTTTCCTTCTCTTTTATATTTTATTTTTTTATCAATTATACTTAACGGTAATTCTTTAATTGTTTGAATCGCTTTTTCGTAATCTTGTCCGCTATTTAATAAATGTTTAGGTATTTGTACGTTATTATTTATTAATCCTAATGTGTTTTCTGCTATTAAATGAAGAAAATTCCTTTCCGAGGGAATATAAATTGAGTCAAATGAGAATATATTTGGAAAAACACTGATAATTTTATCATATAAAAATATATAATTTTCAATGCTTTTTTCAATGCCTAATATTTCAATTAACATTTCAACATCTAAATCATTAATCTTATCATTTTTTATTCTGACTTTCAGAAAATCAATTTCAAATTTAATTTTTTGTTTTTCAGTTTCAAAAACTAAATAAAAATTCTCTTTATTTAAAAGATTATAAGCATTTATAACTAACTTAATTAATGTTTTAATTATTCTATTAAAATCTGGTTCATCACTTGAGTTTTTAACATCTAATCCTTTAAGTCTTGATAAAGTTTCTTGTAATGTGTTTTTACTAAATTTTTTTTCAAAAAAAAGAAATTCAGCTATTGTAGTATTTACATCTATAGTTTTATATTCAATAAAGCTTTCGTCTTTAAGGTAAGATAAAATATTATATTTTTTTAATTCATCTTCAAAAGTTATTTTGGAATCACTTCTAAAGTTTTCATCCTCAAAAATAGAAAGTAATTTAGCCAAAGTACTTTTTCCAGAAGCCTGTGCTCCAATAAAAGTAACCATTTCTCTAACTTCGATTTCAATATCTTTTAGAGGTCCAAAATTTTTAACAATAAGTTTTGCTCTTTCCATGTTTCAAAAATATGAAAATAATTACGATTTAATTTAAAAAAGGAACTTCAATTGAAGTTCCTTTTAGTGTTTTCAAACTTGTGAGGTTTGAATGATTTTATAAAGAATAAAAAAATTATCCCACTAATTCCACTACTTTACTTTCGCCTTCAACAGCTACTTTAGTCAAGCCGTGTTTAGACAAGCCTTTCATGGCAGCATCCCATTTCTTACCGCTTAAGGCAGCAGTAACTTTTAGTTGGGCTAAATCCATTTTATTTTCATTTGCTTTAAGTAAAGCAACGATTAATTTCTCTTCTTCAGACAATTCAATAGTCTGTTTTTTCTCCGGACGCATTTGCGGAAAAAACAACACTTCCTGGATAGAAGCATTATTCGTCAAGAACATCATCAAACGATCCATTCCAATTCCTAAACCAGAAGTTGGAGGCATTCCGTATTCTAATGCTCTTAAGAAATCTTCATCGATAATTCCATTAGCTTCATCATCACCTTTGGCAGCCAGACGCATTTGGTCTTCAAAACGTTCCCGTTGATCAATTGGATCATTTAATTCAGAGTACGCATTTGCTACTTCTTTACCACAAACCATTAATTCAAAACGCTCCGTCAATTCAGGATTGTCACGGTGCTCTTTACAAAGTGGTGACATTTCTTTTGGGTAATCAGTAATAAAAGTGGGCTGAATATAATTTCCTTCACATTTTGCTCCAAAAATTTCATCAATCAATTTTCCTTTCCCCATCGTGTTATCCACATCAATTCCCATTCCACGAGCAGCTTCAAAAAGTTCCGCTTCGCTTTTACCAGAAATATCAAAACCAGTAAAATGTTTGATAGAATCCGTCATTGTAACTCGAGCATAAGGCGCTTTGAAACTAATTTTATGTTCGCCAAAAGTAGCATCGCTAGTTCCATTAACACCAATGGCGCAATGCTCTAACAATTTCTCCGTAAATTCCATCATCCAGTTGTAGTCTTTGTAGGCTACATATATTTCCATTGCCGTGAATTCAGGATTATGTGTTCTGTCCATTCCTTCGTTACGGAAGTTTTTCGAAAACTCATACACACCATCAAATCCACCAACAATCAATCTTTTTAAATACAATTCATTCGCAATACGCATGTACAACGGAATATCAAGCGAGTTGTGGTGCGTAATAAACGGACGTGCTGCAGCTCCACCAGGAATAGCTTGCAAAACGGGAGTTTCAACTTCAAGATATCCAGCGTCGTTAAAGAATCCACGCATAGCGTTGAACAATTTAGTACGCTTGATAAAAGTATCTTTTACGTTTTGGTTCACCGTTAAATCCACGTAACGCATACGGTAACGCAATTCAGCGTCGTTAAAAGCATCGTGTACTTTTCCGTCTTCATCTACTTTTGGCAAAGGAAGCGGACGTAACGTTTTACTCAAAAAAGTAAAACCGCTTACACGAATACATTTTGCACCAACCTGAGTAGTAAACAATTCTCCTTCAATACCAATAAAATCGCCTAAATCAGTCAATTTTTTGAATACTTGGTTGTACAATGTTTTATCATCACCTTCACACAAAACATCGCGATTCACGTACAATTGAATACGCCCTTCACTATCTTGCAATTCAGCAAAACAAGCTTTTCCTTGATCTCTTACGCTCATCAAACGCCCGGCAACAATCACTTTCTTACCTTCTTCAAAAGACTCCTTAATCTGCTTCGAAGTATGATTTACAGGAAAAAGATTAGCCGGATAAGGATTGATTCCTAAGTTGCGTAAAGATTGAAGTTTTTCTCTTCGGATGATTTCTTGTTCTGATAATGCCATTATAGTCTGATTTTTAAGACCGCAAAGATAACAAATTGATTGCAGATTTCAGAAAGCAGATTTTAGAATTTTTGGAGCACTCATTTTAGTGTTTTAATGAGGATTTCTCCCGCTATCTGTTGCAATCTTTTTTGTCCGCCGCGGCGGACAAAAAAGGATTTTCACTACTATCGGGGCTAATAGACAAAGATTTTGTTTTTTTAGAAACAAAAAAGAAAGAAAAAACTTTAGTTCAGGTTTTGTAAATCCTTGAAAGTTGATTAAACTTGCTTATATTAATAGTCGTACCTCATTCAAGTAACTTTGGAAAAAATGAAAAGAGTAAAAATAGATACATTTAATCCTTACGAAAATCGGTTTCCGAATAGAAAACTGGTTACTAGAGATACTTTGTTGCTAATAAAATATTTACGTTCTGATGGTTATGATGTTGTGATTGAGCCTGACAACGGACTTCCAATCCAATATCTTTATAAAAAAGGAGTAAAGGAGTTTTTTGCTGACCCTGTCAATATTATGTTGATTAATATTCCAATAACTATATTGACTAATATTATATCTAATCAGATTCAAAAATTTTTTGATAAAAAACAATCTGTGAACAGAGAGAATATCAATATTACAATTGATAATTCTAATAAGACTTACAACTATTTAGGCGAGCATCATCCAAAAAACCATAAAAAACTTGTTGCTAAAAAAAGAAAAGAACTAAAAGACGGGTTTAATAAATGTTTTGAAATTAAATCGCCTTACGAAGATTTACCTACACCTGTGTTTTTGGAACATAAACCCAAAATTGTTGGTTGGTGCTATCTTTGGAGTGATAATCAGGGACTAAAATCAAAAATGATAATAACTGATAAAGTTGTTAAACGAAGGGTTTCTCAAAATCGATTGAATGGCTTAAGTGTTACAGGAATTGCAACTAAAACAGAATGTTCCATTTGTAAATCTGATTTTTTAAACTGTGAACATATTCCTGCGAAAAAATATAAAGGACAAAAATGTTATAATACAATAATAGAGACAGACTATGTTGAAACGAGTATTGTAAAAGAGCCTATTAATTCTCAATGTTTAATTAATTATAAATAATGTACAAATAACAATGATTATGATTTAATTTTCGATTCTAGTCGAACAGACAAATAGTTAACTTAGTTATAATATCGTGGATTTTCAATCCATGTCCACAAAAAAAATCAACACTTATATAAAAAAATATGCAATGATAAAATTTTACAAATTACTTTGTCTTTCTCTTTTAGTACTAACACTTGCAAGCTGTAATTTTACTGAAAATATTGAAGTTCATCCTGATGGAACAGGAACTTTTGCATTAGAAATGGATGGTGCTGGTTTGATGGCGATGGCAGGAGATAAAATAGGAAGTGAATTGGCAACAAAAAAAGATACCAAGGTTGTTGATTCTACTTTTTCTTTCAAACAGATTTTTGAAGCTAAAAAAGACAGTATCGCTAAATTGTCTGCTGAGCAGCAAGCGGCTCTGAAAAAGCTGGAAAACTTTGTAATGAATATAAAAATGAATCCAGAAGCGAAACAATTGCTGTTTTCGATGAACACTCCGTTTAAAAGCGTAAATGAATTAGATGGCGTGATGGAAAGTATGGGAGCATTGAAAGACCTCAAAGGAAAATCAGATAAAAATAGTAATCCTGCCGCTATGATGAGTGGCATGGGAGATAATAATTCTAAATTAAGTTTTAGTTATAACGGCAAAAATTTTACTCGAAAAGCTGTAGTTTTAAAAGACCAAATCAAAAAAATAGCGGCTGATTCACTTGGAATGGCTAAAATGATTTTTGCTTCGTCCAAATATACTTTGAAATACCATTTTCCTAAAGCCGTAAAATCGGTTTCTAATCCTGATGCTTTGTTTAGTGCCGATAGAAAAACAATTACGGTGGAATATCCTTTTACAGATTACTCAGAGAATCCAGAGAAACTAAATCTTAATGTTTCGTTTGAATAAAATAACAAAGTTGGCGACTTTGTGACTCTTAGGTAAAAGAAAATAATTAATTGTATTTTTGCATTTCACAAATGAACGAACGAAAAAAGATTGCTTCGTTCCTCGCAATGACAGATGAATAAAAAAATCCAACTTCAAGATTTAGGCACGAAAGATTATAAATCGACTTGGGAATACCAGGAAGAATTGTTCAAAGGTATTGTGGACTTGAAAATTCAAAACCGTAGAGAAGAAACTCAAATTCCAACGCCGAATTATTTTCTTTTTGTTGAACATCCTCACGTTTATACCTTGGGGAAAAGCGGCGATTTAGAAAATTTATTGTTGTCCGAAAAACAATTGGAAGCCAAAGGAGCTACTTTCTACAAAATCAATCGCGGCGGTGATATTACCTATCACGGACCGGGACAAATTGTAGGTTATCCTATTTTGGACTTAGAAAATTTCTTTACTGATATTCATAAATACCTGCGTTTTCTTGAGGAAGCTATTATTCTAACTTTGGCAGAATATGGTGTAGCATCCGGACGTAGCGATGGTGAAACTGGAGTTTGGCTTGGAGTAGGAACGCCATTTGCTAGAAAGATTTGTGCTATGGGAGTGCGTGCTTCGCGTTGGGTAACCATGCACGGATTTGCCCTAAACGTCAATGCCGATTTGGGTTATTTTGATAATATTATTCCTTGTGGAATTCGTGGAAAAGCGGTGACTACTTTAAATGTAGAACTAGGTGTCGAAAAAGTAGATGAGGAAGAAGTGAAAGCAAAAATCCTGAAACATTTTACAGATTTATTCGAAGCTGAATTTTAATAAAACTTCATGTTTTAGCGGTAAATTTTGGCACGCAGACCTGTCTGCCGATAGGCAGGTTTAACGGATTTTAGCCGATTAAAACTGATTTTTTTCTATTTCTTTGCGTTTCTTCGCGGCAAAAAAACTTTGAGAACTTTGCGGTAAAATTCTTGATACCCAGTAGTAAATCTTAAATCTACAATCATAAATCTAGAGCAAGCTGTTCCGGCAACAATCTAAAACTCATTCTATGGTATTTTGTAGTGCCATATTTCCTGATTGCTTCACGGTGTTCTTTAGTAGGATAGCCTTTGTTTTTTTTCCAATTGTACATGGGGAATTCTTCGTGAATCCGATCCATATATTCGTCGCGATAGGTTTTTGCCAAAACAGAAGCGGCGGCAATACTCAAATATTTAGAATCTCCTTTTATGATACTTTGATTCGGAATTGATTTTAGTAATTCGATTTCGTCAGCGGTAAATTGTTTTCCGGTGGTATTTTTTAGACCTAATTTGGCATTCAAAGCTCTATTCCCATCTACAATAATAAATTCGGGTACAGTATTCAGTTTCAAGACAGATTCCTGCATGCCTTTCATTGAAGCATTGAGAATGTTGATTTCGTCAATTTCATTTGGAAGCAAATGAGTAACGGCAAAAGTAACGGCTTGTTCTTCGATTATAGGACGTAATTTTTCTCTAACTTTTTCAGAAAGTTGTTTACTGTCGTTAAGTAAATCAAGGAGTAATTTTGTAGAATCGTTTTTCACTCCCTCTCCTTTGGAGTGGGTTGGGTAGAGGATAACGGCAGCGGCAGTAACAGGACCAGCAAGACAACCACGACCGGCTTCGTCGGTTCCAGCTTCAAGAATGAGTTTAGAAAAAGTAGAGGCAAGCATATTATACCATTTATAATTATTTTTAGTCCAATAGTTCCTGTATAATGCAGTTGTATATTTCATCTAGTCCAATTTTTATTGGACTAATTTTGAAATAACAAACGGTATTGAAAGTTTTTCGAATAGCAAAGATTATAAAATTTTTAAGATAATTGTTCGTTATTCTAACGTTTCCTTAGAAATAAGGCTAAATTAAGTTGTTTTTTTATACGTTTTTATCGTTTACCTTTGCTTCGTTATTAGTTTTGAAATAAAAGCCCAATCATATATCTGTTTCGAATGAGAATTCTCTTTTTTTTATATTTTTTAGCACTACCTACCTTGTTGTTTTCTCAAGTAAAATCAAGAGAAGAAGCACCTAAAAGAAGCTTTTCGGAAAGGTTAAAAGGAACAAATGAGAAAGGAAAAGATACTGCCAAAGTCGCGACTATAGACATGTATCGTTTTATTACTTTAGAAAGAGATACTACTTATTTAGATACTGCGCTGACCATTCAAAGAGAATACTCGATGAATTATCTTCGAAGAGATATTTTCGGACTATTGCCTTTTTCAAATGAAGGACAGCCGTACAATACACTTCAATATAGTTTAACCGAGAATTCGCCTTATCCCGAATTTGGTTTTAAGGCTAAACATTTCAATTTTTTAGAGGCAAACCAAATTAGATATAGTTCCGTTGCGACTCCTGTAACCGAATTGTTTTTTAAATCTACCATTGGAAAAGGACATTCGGTAGATTCATTTTTTGCAGTCAATCTTTCGCCAAACTTTAATTTATCTATTGCTTATAAAGGATTGCGTTCAGAAGGGAAATACATTAACCAGTTAGCCAGCACAGGAAGTTTTAGATTTACGGCTAGTTATAACACTACTAGTAAGCGCTATTCTTTGAACGCTCATTTTACAGGTCAAGATGCTTTGAATGAGGAAAATGGAGGAATCACAACTGTAGGAGATTTTGAAAGCGAAGATGGAAAGTATACCAATAGGCAACGTTTGCAGGTGTATTTGACTGATGCAGAATCTTTTTTGAAAGCCAAACGTATTTTTGTAGATCATGGTTTTCGAATTAATCCATCTCATGGAGTTAATAATTTATATGTAACGCATCAGTTGAATTACGAAAACAAATTTTTCGAATACTATCAACCTACCATACTTTCGGCTGTAGGGACACAATCGGTGTCTCGATTTGGCGATGCCATTGTAGCTTCTAATCTTAAGGATCAAACCCATTACAATAAAATGTACAACAAAGCGGCTGTGATGTATGAGAATACAACACTTGGGAAGTTCCAGTTTTTTATAGATGATTTCCGTAGTAATTTTTATTATAATCGAATATTAATCCAAGATGATGGCGTGATTCCATCAACTTTATCTCGAAATATAAATAGTGTAGGTGGTCAATATGAATATCAAAAAAACAAATGGCATGGAAAATTTTTGCTTTCCAAATCAATTACAAAACAGACTTTGTCTAATTTAGATGCAAAACTGAATTATGATTTAAATGATGATTTTCAGTTTGTTTTTGGGTATCAAAACCTAAATAAATTGCCTAATGATAATTATAATTTGTACCAAAGTAATTATGTGGGTTATAATTGGTCGAATAATTTTAAAAACGAAAAAGTTAATATTCTTAGCGGAAGTGCCACAACGCCTTGGTTTGAAGCTTCGTTACAGTTGTCCACGCTTACGGATCATTTGTATTTTGAAAATACTGCAACTGATGAATCCCAGCAAATAGTTAGACCAAATCAATACGGAGGAACAATTAAGTATGTTTCTCTTAAATTGAATAAGGAGATTACTTTTGGGAAATTTGCGTTGAATAATACGATTTTGTACCAAAAAACAGATCAGCAAGAAGCAATTTTGAATGTTCCGGATTTAGTGACTCGTAATACTATTTATTATTCTAATTATTTCTTTAGTAAAGCATTATTTCTTCAAACCGGAATTACCTTAAATTATTTCACAAATTACTATGCTAACGATTATAACCCCGTTATTGGAGAGTTTTTTATCCAAAATAAAAAAGAAATAGGAAATTACCCTAACCTTGATTTCTTTATCAATGCTAAAATTCAGCGAACCAGAGTGTATTTAAAAGCGGAACATTTTAATGCTGCTTACACAGGAAATAATTTCTATTCAGCACCTAATAATCCGTATCGAGATATGACTATTCGTTTTGGATTGATTTGGAATTTCTTTAATTAGTTTTAATAATGACTTTCACCGCCATAGATTTTGAAACCGCTACTGCTTTTCATCCCTGTTCAGTTGGGATTGTTACGGTAGAAAACGGTGTTGTTGTAGACGAGTTTGTAACTTTGATTCAACCTCCTAATAATTTGTACAATCCTTACACGATACAAGTGCATGGTATTTATCCAAGAGATACAGCCAGAGCTAAAAATTTTCTTCAAGTATTTCCAGAAATTAAAAAACGACTTCAAAACAGAGTAGTTGTAGCTCATAACGAGAGCTTTGATCGCAATGTTTTGGCCAAATCAATGGCGTTTTACGGCCTAGATTATGCCGATTTGAATATTGCTTCAAAATGGGAATGTACCGTGAAAATTTATAAGGCAAAAGGCTTGAAACCTACCAAACTTAGTGATTGTTGCCGTGCAATGAATATTAAATTACAACATCACGAAGCATTGTCTGATGCCAGAGCTTGTGCTCAATTATTTCTTAAACAATAAATATATTTTCTTTCGAAAGTTGTTAGTGTAAGTTTTTTCATTAAATTAGTGTATTAACTTTTTAAGTCACTAAGATGAAAGAAGATTTTTTACACTATCTCTGGAAATTCAAGAAGTTTGATACACTACATTTAAAAACTTCAAATGAACAAGAAATTACCATCATCAATGTTGGTCAATATTTAGAACAAGCGGGTCCGGATTTTTTTAATGCTCAAATGATTATTGGAAATCAAAAATGGGCAGGTAATGTCGAAATTCATCTCAAATCTTCCGATTGGTATGTGCATCATCATGAAAAAGATGCAACTTACGAAAATGTTATTCTTCATGTAGTTTGGGAACACGATACCGAAGTTTTTAGAAAAAACAATTCTGAGATTCCCGTTTTAGAACTCAAAAACTATGTAGACAAAGAAGTCTTAACTAATTATCAAAGATTAATGAGTCCAAAATCATGGATTTTTTGTGAGAAACAATTAAGTGATTTAGATGATTTTGTTTTGAAGAATTGGCAGGAACGTTTGTTTTTTGAGCGATTAGAACGAAAGTCAAAAGCTATTTATGATTTGTTAGAACAAACAAATAAGGATTGGGAAGCGGCCTTGTTTTGCATGCTGGCTAAAAATTTTGGATTGAATACTAATGGCGAAACTTTTTTGAAAATTGCAAAAGCAATTCCTTTCTCAATCATAAGAAAAGAAAGTTTTGAAGTGGAGAATCTAGAGGCACTTTTGTTTGGTAAATCGGCTTTGTTGGATTCAGAGAAAGAAGATGCTTATTTCAAAGACTTAAAATTCAGGTATTTTTATTTGTTGCATAAATACCAATTAGGGTTAGAACATGAAGGACAGCTTCAGTTTTTTAAACATCGTCCCGATAATTTTCCGACTATTCGTCTTTCGCAATTGGCTCATTTGTATCACCTACATCAAAATCTATTTTCGAAAATTAATAGTAATTATTCAATTGAATCCATTTATCAATTGTTTCAAGTAAGTACTTCGACTTATTGGGAAACTCATTATCAATTTGATAAAGTGAGCCCGAAGAAGTCGAAGAAATTATCCAAATCTTTTGTGGATTTATTGTTGATCAATACAATTATTCCCATTCAGTTTGCGTTTGCCAAAAGTCTGGGAAAAGAAATAGCCGAGGATTTGATGGCAATTCTAGTTGCTGTTTTGCCTGAGAAAAACAGTATTATAGATAAGTTTGCTTCTTTTGGTGTTTTGTCTATTTCTGCTTTCGATTCCCAGTCGCTATTGCAGCTTAAGAATGAGTATTGCAATAAAGGGAAATGTTTGGATTGTGCCATTGGAATGGAATTGTTGAAGAAGAGTAGTTAAGGGGATGCTATAATTTTATAAAAAAAAATCCGCTGTGAAGCGGATTTTTATGACATCAATTGAAGGAAAATTAATTTTTCTTAGAATCATCTTTTTTGGTATCCATCATTTCCATTAATTTCATACCCAGAAGTCCACTAATTCCACCATCAGAACCGGAATTTCCAGAAATTAATACATCCGGAATGACTTTAATTTGTCCTTTTCCTATTTCTTCCGTTATTTTATATTTGGTGAAGTTGTCACCTCCCATAGCCGAAACCTGTAATTGGTAAGCTTCAGCAGTTGATTTTCCTATCGCCATAATCTTTTCGGCTTCGGCTAAACCGGTTTTTGATATCCTTTCAGCTTCTGCGCTGGCAGTAAGTTTGGTTGCTTCTGCTTGTGCTCCAGCTCTTGCTTTGGTAGCTTCCGCTTCGGCATTGGCACGCATTTTTGTGGCTTCGGCTTCAGCATTTACATTTAGTTTTAAACTGGTCGCATCTCCTTCGGCTTTTTTAACGGTGGCATCGGCAGTTCTTTGGGCGATTTCAACACTTTGAGATGCTTTTACAATTTCCTTTTGCATATCGGCAATAGCGGTTTCTTTTTCGACACCCTGACGTTGTTCTTGCGCCATTTTTTGGGTTTGATACGTTTTTTGTTCTTCCTCGGCAATTTTCCTGTCGGTCAGGGTTTTCATTAATGATTCCGGTGGAACAATATCTCCAATTAAGGTGTCAACAGCATTGACATTGTATTCGTCCAAAACTACTTTAATATGATTTTTAGCGGATTCCTGACGTTCTTTACGGGTAGAAAGAAACGAAATCACGTCGCTTTCCTGAGCCGAGTTTCTAAAATAGTTTCCAATAGTTGGTTCCAAAACCTGCGAAACAAGATTGTTCATGCTTCCAAATCGGGCAATTACTTTTGGTGCTTCATTAGCGGGAACGTGAATAATCTGAGAAACATCCAAATTGAAAGGGAAACCATCTTTGGAACGAACTGTTATAGTAGATAAGTTTTGATCCAAGTTATGAGATTCGCTTCTGGCATCAGCCCAGTTCAGTACCAGGTTGGTCGTCGGAACAGGTTCCAATTTTGTAGTGTATTTATTAAGCGCATATTTTCCTGGTCCAAAAGGTTCCATCCAAACTCCGCGTTGTCCTTTTGAAACGATATTTCCGTGTTTGAAAGTATCTCCAGTTACATCTTGTCCGTCTTCACCAATATAAGAAATGACAACACCAACATATCCAATTGGCACATCGGTCATGGGAGTTTGCTCTATTTGGATCGCCCAGGAATTGATGTAATAAGAACCGGCAAGCATTACCTGTGGCTGTAATCCACGGTTTCCACCATTTTTCAAAAATTGGTCAAAATCCTGAAAGTTATTATGGTTATCTACAAATTTACCGGCAATTTGACCAATAGGAATGGGCTCGCCGTCCATTGCCGTTACGATTCCAACCATATTTTCCGAAATCACTATTTGTGGAGAAACCACAACTTCAAACAAAAAAGTATTGATACGATAAGAACCTGTTGTTATAAATGCCGATTGACGTCCTTTTTGTCCTCCATTGTCAAGAAATAGAGTTGCATCTTGAAAATTATCTGAACTTACTTTTTGGGCAAGAATTCGACCTGTTGGAATCTCGGCCCCATCCTTACTTAAAAGTAAACCAATATTTCCCTCAGGAATAATGGTAAATGAGGTCATATTTACGGAATATTGCCAAGGCCACATTGCCCAATACAATCCCGGTGCAAGAGTTTTAGCTTGAAAACCTGCTTCCCCTTTGGTGGCGATAATCCTGCCATCGGGTAATGATTTTGCTGCTCCAAAGAGCACGAATTTTTTGGTCACCAAACCAATTTTGTCTTCCGGGACGATTACCATACCGAAGAAAACCCTCAGTACGAATTTGTAAAGAAAAAGACAAAGAAATAGTAATAATACCCACCAGTAATCTGTAATTG
>JBDLTG010000097.1:0-71944 GCA_039805885.1 Bacteroidota bacterium | reverse complement strand
GGTTGATGCTTTGGTGTATGAAGTTCGAAGTGAAACTACCCGCGCCAATATTTCCCATGCCGGGAGTATTCAAAAAGAAGTAGCTGCTGTTGAGAAAAAGAAGGCGGCGGGAATGGAAGCTGAATCTTGTCCGAAATGTAAAAAAGCGACATTGATAAAAGGAAAATCAGCTTATGGTTGTGGCGGTTATAAAGCAGGTTGCGATTTTCTATTGCCTTTTACTTTTGGAACCAAAAAAATATCAGAGAACCAATACTTGCGATTGCTCCAAAAAGGCTCAACAGTCAATTTAAAAGACTTTAAAATTGATGATGAAATAGTGGAAGGTTTACTTCGTTTTGATGAAAATTTCAAACTTAAATTAGAGCCTAAGAAAACAGCTCCGAAGGTAACATCTGCACCAACATCAAAAGAATTAGCTTGCCCAAAATGTCAAAAAGGAATCATTATAAAGGGTAAAACCGCTTATGGTTGTAGTGATTATAAATCAGGCTGTGACTTTAAAGTTACTTTTGAAGTCGTTAGAGAAAAATTAAAAGATCAAAAACCAACTAAAGAACTGGTTTATGCTATTTTGAAGGAAGGAGTCTAAGAACTATTTTTCTTAAGCCTTGAACCAAATAGTTACACTTTTATGTAAACCTATTTTCATGATAAAACAATAAATTCCGTACCATGTGATTGATACGGAATTTTTTTGTTGAGGTATTAGATGTGAATTCCTCCGGCAACTTCAATTCTTTGTGCATTGATCCATTTGGAATCATCCGAACATAAAAACACAATAACGCTGCCAATATCGTCAGGTAAACCCACTCTTCCTAATGCAGTAGAATTAGCAATCATATCATTTAAAGCTTGATTATCTCTCACGGCACCACCACCAAAATCGGTAGCAATTGCTCCGGGAGCGATGGAGTTGACTCTGATTTTTCGAGCACCAAATTCTAAAGCCTGATAACGCGTTAACGATTCTATACCCGCTTTCATAATGGCATAAGCAGCATAATTAGGATAGCTAAAACGCGCCAAACCAGAGGAGGTATTTACGATACTTCCGCCTTCGTTAATCAATGGCAATAATTTTTGAGTAAGAAAAAAAGGTGCTTTCAGATGGGTGGTAGCCATGGCATCAAAACCTTCTTCGGTAGTTTCTTCTATTGAAGCATAATACCCAGTTCCCGCATTGTTTACAAGGGAATCAATGGTAGTTTTTCCAAAATCTTTCTCCAAAGTTTCTTTTAAATTGGAAACAAATCCATCAAAAGAACTCACTTTTGATAAGTCCAATTGAAGACTTGATGATTTTTGCCCTAATGATTTAATTTCGTTTACTACATTTTCAGCATCGGCTTTGTTGGATTGATAAGTTATAATAACATCGAAACCTTTTTTAGCTAATTGTAATGCCGATTCTTTCCCAAGTCCGCGACTCCCGCCTGTTAATAAGACTATTTTGTTTGAATGAGTTGTCATTGTACTGTTGTTTTAAGATTACGATGCAAAATTGCTACTTATTACTGTTTTGATATTTGTAATAATCAAATTGATGTTTGCGAAAATCAAACAATTATTCTCTAAAAAGCAAAGGCGATTGGTTATTGTTCTTTTTGAAGAAATTTGAAAAATGGGCAATCTCTTCAAAACCCAGTGTGTATGCTATTTCGGAAATGTTCCAATGCGTTTGTTTCAGTAATACTTTGGCTTCCTGATTGATTCTACCAGCTATAATTTCTCCCGTTGTCTTGCCTGTGGTTTCCTTTAAAACTTTGTTTAAATGATTGACATGAACGCCTAAAGTGGCAGCAAAATCTTTTGGTGTTTTTAACATCAAAATTTGTGTTGTGTTTTCAATAGGAAACTGACGTTCTAATAGTTCAATAAAGAAGGAAGTGATTCTGGAAGAGGCGGTTTTGTTGTTTTCAACCGGAGTAATCGGTTTTAATTTTTGACCATAATGAATCAGTTCCATCGAATAATTTCGCAATAAATCATATTTATAGGCGTAATCAGAATTGATTTCCAGATGCATTTTTTTGAAAATGCCATTGATTTCCTCAAACTGAGCTGCCGTTATCTGATAGACAAAATCACTTTGATTGGAAAAAATAGGAAGATTATCTAATTCAACTCCAATTTTTGATTTAGCTAAAAACTCCTTTGTAAACACACAAAAATGGCCTGATTGTTCGTTGTCTAATGGCGTGTAATTATAAGGGATTTTTGGCGAAGCAAACAGAATTCCGTATTCTTTTATTTCTATCGTTCTGTCTGCATATTCTACTTTGTTTTTACCTGAAATCAAACTCATCTTGTAATAAGTTCTTTTGTTATAAGGCATTTCAGGTTTTGACTTAGATGATTTGTACATTTTTTCAATATCAAAAACATTGAAATGCCCTATGTCCTTATTGATGCTTTCATTGAGAATGTCTTCCAGGTGGGGATTGTTATCTCCAAAAATTTCTTTGTAAAACTCTTTGATGGTTATCATATGAATCGATTTGCGAAATTCAAATGTAAAACCTTTATTTAGATATTGATATGAAATTGTATTAATTTGAAACAATTAGCTTTTTATTCTAAAGTTTTATTTTTTGCTGTTAAATTAATCTCACCATATTTCCCAGCGTAAAAATCCTGATAAGCCTGAACTATTTCTTCCTGACTGTTCATTACAAATGGGCCTTCAGCTACTATAGCTTCGGTATATTCTTCGCCACCAAATAAAAGGACATCAATTTCTGTTTGAGAGCTGTTTATAATTTCAATTTCACCTTCTTTTCTGTCAAATTCTATAAATTCACCTGCTTCAAATTCACTGTCATTTAGCGCAACTTTTCCCGTAGGCACAAATGCCGCTACTTCAATTTTATCAGCTATTTTGATGGAAAATTGTTTCCCTGCTTCCAAATGGATATGATACAAAAACTGTTCAGAATAATTTGGAATCGATGAACTCAAATCTTCATAATTCCCAACAACTACTTTTATAAAACCGCTTTCGTTTGCTAATTCCTTTTTAGGAACATCAGCGGCTTGTATTGCTAAATATTCAGGGGTTTCGGCTTTGTTTTTTGCAGGCAGATTAATCCAAAATTGGAAACTATGCACCATTTTGCTATCTGTTTCAGTATCATAGTTCAGGTTTTCATCGTGTATTATTCCATTACCCGCTTTCATCCATTGTGCACCACCCGAAGATACTTTAGCGTAATTTCCAGCACTGTCAAAATGTTCATTTTGTCCTTGAAGAATGTAGCTCAATGTTGCAATTCCTCTGTGTGGATGAGCTCCCATTCCGCCTAGGTGGACTTTTTCCTTCAACATGGGAGGTAGGTGGTCAAGAAATACAAATGAACCCACTTTGCTTGCATATCGATTGGGCATTATTCTCATAATGGTTAATGGTCCAACATCGGCTCTACGTCCTTTGGCAGAAAAACTTATTTGCTTTTTCATTTTAATTATGCTTTAATTTTACCGTAAAAATATAGGATACTCCTAAAATTACTAAGAAAACTAGAGGAGTAACAACAGCAGAAATCGGGTCGCCACTTGCATAATGTGCAATAGATGCAGAAACAAATGTTAGTGCAAATCCGAAATAAGCGAACGATTTAATTTTATCTGAAACCATTGAAAGTATCAATGCTAAAGCTCCTAAAACCTTTAGAATTGCCAGTTCAATTCTGAAATAATCAGGGAATCCTAAATGTACGAATGCTGCTTTCATATTTGCATCAGTAAGATAACTGAATGCACTAAAAAGCATCATAGCTGAAATAATTCCTGTTGTCGTCCAATAAATAATTTTGTTCTTGTTCATTTTTTCTAATTTTTAGATGATTAATTTTTGTTTATTTCTATGATGTAAAATTGCAACAGAAACAAGCCCTAAAACGATGCGATATGATAAAAAAAACCGTTGACAAATGTCAACGGTTTAAAAGTTATTAAAATGTATATGCAAACAATAATCAAACTATATATTTACTACAATCTTACCAAATTGTTGGTTGGATTCTAAATAGTTATGAGAAGCAACAATTTCATCCAAATTAAAAATCGTATCAACAATTGGTTTTAACTTTCCTTCGGCTACACCTTTGTCAATAAAAGCAATGGCTTGCATCAAAACTTCCATATTGCCTAAAACCTCAATTGCAGAATATCCTCGAATGGTTGGGGTTTTCATAAGAACGTCAAAAGCGGGAAAACTGGCAGGTTCGTGACTCAATGCTCCATAAACAAATACTTTTCCGTTTTCGGCAACCGAGCTTAAGAGATTACTGAATTTTGCACCCACAACAGGATCTAAAATGATATGAGCTCCAACATTATTGGTGATTTTTAAAACTTTGTCTGCTATGTCTTCTTCAGATGTTACAATTACGTGGGATGCACCTGCTTTTAATAACGCTTCTTTTTTCTTTGCCGAAGTAGTTAAAGCAATAGAAATTCCTCCAACATAATTGGTTATTTGAATGGCTGCAAGACCTGCACTGCTTGATGCAGCATTGATAACGACAAATTCTCCTGATTTTAGTTTTCCAGAATTTATGATCATTCCATACATTGTGGAATAACTTGTCCACAAAGAGGCTGCTTCGTCAAAAGACAAATTAGATGGATATTGATGCACTGCATAAGCTGGCATAAGGATATATTCGCCATACGAAGTATAGTTATGTAATGAAAACCCAGGGATAACATTTACAACATCGCCCACTGATACATTCGAAACTTCAAAACCAACAGCTTCTACAATTCCTGCAGCTTCATATCCTAATTGAGCCGGAAAAATAGGATTCTCGATGTACATTCCCTGACGGTACATAGCATCAGCTCTGTTTATACCAATTGATTTAACCTGAATTCTTACCTCTTGAGGACCAGGATAAGATATTTTTACTTGTTCAACTTTTAATACTTCAGGAGTTCCAGCTTCGTGGAAAACTACCGTTTTAGACATTTTTGATAAATCACTCATTGTTTTATTTTTTAAATATTTTTATTGATTTTGATAAGGCAAAGTTCCACCAAAGGCAAGCCTCACAACAATGAGATATGATAAAAAAAACCGTTGACATTTATCAACGGTTTTTATAAAAGTTAAAACTTAAATGGAGTTTATTTCGTTCCCTGTTTTCTAATTCGACTCAATGTTTCTTTGGTAATCCCCAAAAAAGAAGCAATAAGATGTTGTGGAAATCGCTGAATAAATTGTTGATGATGAGCAGCAAATTCTTCATAGCGTTTTTCAGCCGTATTACTGATGGTAGAACTTAATCGGCGTTGGTTGGCAATCGCATTTCGTTCATCCATTACTCTTGTCATTTGTACTAAAGCAGGTATTTTGTTCATCAAATCCATCATTTCAGCTCTTGTAGTAATGAGGAGTTCAGTATCTTCCCAAGCATCAATATTGTATTTCGATGGAGTGAGCATAATAGAGCTTTCACGATCGTTTGCCCAATAGTTTTCAATCAAAAGATGTACAATATGTTCTACACCTTTATCATCTACACTGTATTGTCGCATAGCCCCTTTTACAATAAAACCAACATATTTAGACACATCGCCTTCCTGTAAAAAGTATTGTTTTTTTCTTAATTTTTTGGGTTGAAAAGTCGCTACAATTAAGGCTTCTTCTTCACTTGTAAGAGGCGAAGCTATGTGTTGGTTGATATAAGCTAAAAGATTTTCGTGCATTGGTGTGATGATTCATTTAAAACAATGCAAGGTATAAAAAAAAACGATTTTTATTTCATAGCATCATTTACTGTTTGACTATCTACAAATTGCTCGAAACTGATTATTTTACTGTCTTTCAATTTCCAAACGTGAGTCACTCTGGCTGTGAATGATTTGCCTGTAATTTTATAAGTTCCAGTATAGGTGCCATAAGCTACCACTTTATCATCGTTGGCCACATAATCTTCCGGAGTAAATTTATAATCAATCCATTCACTTCCCAATCGGTTAAAGACATTTTTAGTTATTTCTTCTAATCCAATATAAGTCCCTGCATACGGAAAACCTTTAGCTTCAGTCCAGGAAATATTTTCAGCTGAATATTGCGCTAGATTTTTACCGTTTTCTTCCGAAGTTTTTCCTTCGTAAGTGCTTTTTATGATGTCAAGATTTGTCATTGCCTTTTTATTTAGAGTACAGCCTGAGAACACTAAAAGTATTGTCAGGCTGTAGAGGATTGATTTTACCATTTCATTTCTCCAGTATTTACTTTTGCACCTATCATCAAGGCAGTTTCAAAGGTAAGCGCTGGGTATTTTGCTTTCAAAGCTGTAATTAAAGCTTCCGAAGTTTTATTATTTTTCAAAGCTTCTTCGTAGAATTGAATATAACTTTTGGTATGATTTATAGCAGCGATATCGAATGGAGAATTTGTATTGGCGTGAGCAGGAATTACAATTTCAGGTTTCAAAGCTGTAATTTTATCTAAAACAGATATCCAGCTTTTACGTGCTTCTGCAGTTTGTGCATCCGCCATCCAAAGATGAAAAGTGGTTCCAAAAATATTAATTCCGCCAATAGCTGCTTTGATAGAAGGTATCCAGACAAACGTTTTATTAGGAAATTCTTCCAAACCAATGATTTCTAATTTCTGACCTTCCAATTCAATACTATTCCCTTTTAAAACCTGTGGTAAAATCGCATTTGAAGTAATGTTTTTACCCAATCGTTCGCCCCAGACTTCTAATTTCTTTTGAGCTGTAGCCTTGATATGTTCTACTGTAGCAGGAGAAGCATAAGCGGTAACTTCAGGAAAATATTTTTTGAATACTTCCAGTCCGAAGTAAAAATCTGGATCGCCGTGAGAAACGAAAATAGCAGTTAGTTTTTTGCCACTGGCTTTAATTTCCTGCGCTACTTTTTCGGCATCCGCCAAAGTAAATTGTGCATCAATCAAAACCGCATCTGTTTTTCCGGATACGATTACCGATGCTACACCAAAACTATTTTCTGATGCATTGTAAACTTGAAGTTTCAAATTTTTAGTTTCAATAGTTTTGAAATTTTGTGCTTGTGTTTCCATATTAAATAAAATTAAAATTGTTATAAATACTGTTGAGATACGGTACTTCATTTTTTGTATTGATTTAAATTAACACTACAAAGATGAAACAATATGCTATCTCAAAACATTAAACTAGTTTAAAAAATCAAAAGGAAATTCTTATTTTTTGGAGGTGATTTTCTTTCGAATATTACTCAAAAAAACATTGGTAATACCCAAATAAGCAGCTACCTGAATGTTAGAAAGGCGCTGAATAAGCTGAGGATATTTTTCTGTAAATTCGATGTAACGAGATTCTGCTGTTTTACTCAGATTGTCTATCATTCTGCGTTGAAGGGCAACGTGCGTTTTTTGAGTCATTACCCGAAATAGTTTTTCAACTTTAGGCAAATTAGCATAAGCAAATTCCTTGTCTTTTTTAGAAATTAAAAGTACCTCACTATCTTCAATGGCTTCTATAAAAAGTTGCGATGGCTTTTCATTGGTAAAACTATCAATATCGGTAATCCACCAATTTTCAATAGCAAAATAAAGTACTTGTTCAAAACCACTTTTATCAATATGATAAACCCGGAAAAGCCCTTTGGTAACAAAACCTTCAAACTTGCAAACTTCTCCTTCCCGGAGCAAAAAAAATTTTTTTGGGATTGATTTTTGTTGGAACAAATTACAGAACTCCTCCATTTCAGTAGCTGAAAGTGAAATATGTGCTGCTAAATTTTGTTTAAGAAGTTCAGTCATTTTAAGTTTTGTAAAATAATTCTAAAATTACTTAATTACGGTTATTAGACAATACTTTAAAAACGTTATATTTTAAATATAAATGATTGTGGGATTGTTATCTCCAAAAATTTCTTTGATGGTTATCATGTGAGTCGATTTGCGAAATTCAAATGTAAAGCGTTTATTTTAACAGCAGTATATAATTGCAATAAATTTTAAATATTAATATTTGTTGTATTATAAAGTCACTTTTGTAAAAATTGCAACGACTCAATTTGTTAGTGAATAATTAACATATTGTTATTTTTTTAACGTTTGATACTTAAATAATAGGGTTTTATCTAAGTAAAACCCTTAATGTGTAATACGATAACAATTGTTAATTAATTATCGTCTGTTTCGTATTCGGCTTATTTATTTTAAAGTAATGACTAAGGATGTTGTAATATAATTTTGGGGTAGATGTTGTAAAATTTTGAGGCATTTTTATAATAATATTTTGTGTTTTTCTTTTAGACATACAATAAATAAAGGGGTTCTTTAAAGAAAGTATGTGTTCTTAAAAAAATGGTAATATTTTTTTTGAGTGAATAGTTAAAATTGCATACTTATGATTTATAAATGACAATTTCTGGGAATACTTTTTATGGATATTTGTGATTAATATAAAAATGTAATTTTTACTTAATAAAAGTTATTATGGAAAATAAAATAAAATTAGGGTTTATTGGAGGAGGAGGAGATTCGTTGATAGGGATATTACATAGAATAGCATCTTTTATAAATGATAATTATGAAATTGTTGGAGGGGTCTTTAGTGTTTCCTTAGATGATAATATTAGTTTCGCTAATCAAATAGGTGTCAAAACTAATCGTGTTTATAAAGACTTTGATACTTTTATTGAGGAGGAATGTAAGCTTCCTAAGGAAGAGAGAATACAAGTATGTTCTGTGTTAACACCGAATTTTTTACATTTTCCTATGGCTAAAAAGTTGTTAAAAAATGGATTTCATGTTATTTGTGAAAAACCAATGACAACATCTTATAAAGATGCGAAAATATTACAATCAATTTTAAAAGAACAAAAGTCGGTTTTTGCACTTACACATACTTATACAGGTTATCCGATGGTGCGCCAAATGCGAGAGATGATTAAGGAAGGAGAGATTGGTAATGTACAAAGAGTTGATATTCAGTATTATCAAGGCTGGATAAATCCGGTTATCCATGATAAGGAAAAAAGATTGTCAACTTGGAGATTAAATCCAGAGAAAGGTGGAGCAAGTTGTTGTATAGCGGATATAGGAGTGCATGCTTTTAATATTTTAGAATATATAACTGGTTTACAGGTCGAATCTGTATTGTCTGATTTAAATTATTTATATGAGGATAATACAATGGATATTGATGGCACCGTTTTGATTCGTTTTGATTCAAACGCAAAAGGGGTTATTAGGACAAGTCAGATCGCTACAGGAGAAGAAAATAATTTGACCGTTGCAGTTTATGGTGATAAAAACGGACTAAAGTGGGAACAAGAAAATTCTAATTATCTATACCTACTTAGTGATGATAAACCTTTAGAAGTATATAAGCCAGGTCATGTTTATAATTCAACTTTATCTTTAAATGGAACAAAATTGCCTCCGGGACATCCAGAGGGGATTTTTGATGCGATGGCTAATATTTATTTAGGTGTTGCTAAGGCTATAAGAGGAGAGGAATATAATTTAGGTGAGTTTCCAACAATGTTAGATGGAGTTAGAGGAATGAGTTTTATTGAAAAGGCTATAGAATCTCATCAAAAAGGTAATATTTGGTTAAAAATTGAAGATTAATAAAAGATGAAAACACTTAAAGGACCAGCCGTATTTTTAGCACAATTTGCAGGTGATGAAGCTCCATTCAATAGTTTAGATGGAATATGTCAATGGGCATCAGATCTTGGTTACAAGGGCATCCAAATACCAACTTGGGAATCTCGGTTTATTGATATTGATAAAGCAGCCGAGAGTCAAACGTATTGTGATGAATTAAAAGGGAAAATCAATTCTTATGGACTTGAAATTACTGAATTATCTACGCATCTTCAAGGGCAGTTAGTAGCAGTTAACCCTGCTTACAATGATTTATTTGATGGTTTTGCACCAGATGCGGTAAAAAACAATCCAAAAGCAAGAACTGATTGGGCTATAAATACCGTAAAAAATGCAGGAACAGCCAGTAGAAGACTTGGATTGAACGCACATGCCACTTTTTCAGGAGCTTTATTATGGCAAACAGTTTATCCTTGGCCTCAACGTCCGAAAGGTCTTGTGGAAATGGGATTTGAGGAATTAACAAAACGATGGTTGCCCATTTTAAATCATTTTGATGAGCAAGGCATAGATGTTTGTTATGAAATTCATCCTGGTGAAGATTTACATGACGGAATTTCTTTTGAAAGATTTTTGAAAGCTACTGGAAATCACAAAAGGGTTAAAATTTTATATGATCCCAGCCATTTTGTCTTGCAGCAACTCAATTACTTAGCTTTTATTGATTATTACCATGAATTTATAAAAGCATTTCATGTTAAAGATGCCGAATTTAATCCTACAGGAAAACAAGGTGTTTATGGCGGTTATGCTGACTGGGCTAATCGTGCAGGACGTTTTCGTTCTTTGGGTGATGGACAAGTTGATTTTAAAAGTATATTTTCAAAATTAACCCAATATGGTTGTGATGTTTGGGCGGTTATGGAATGGGAATGTTGTATAAAATCATCCGAACAAGGTGCTCGGGAAGGTGCTCCTTTTATCCAGAGCCATATTATTGAAGCGGTAGAAAAAAGCTTTGATGATTTTGCTGGTACTAACACCGATGATAATTTTTTGAAGGGCTTGCTAGGACTTTAAATTTTTAACTAAAAAATAAACAGAATTAAATATTAGCTTATGAAAATAATTGATCTTTCCGTGACTATATCAGAAGAAATTAAAGAACCGCTACCAACTAAAATTTCGTATGAAAATCACGAGGAATGTGCAGATAACATTGGGAAAATATTGTTCAAAGATGTTGAAGGCAATATTTTTATGAATGATAAAGGTCTTGCGGGAGAAACATTAAGTTTATCAACTCATAGTGGTACACATGTAGATGCTCCTTATCATTATTCACCTACTTGCGATGGAAAAGCTTCCAGAACAATAGATGAAATGCCTTTGGATTGGTTTTTTCATGATGGCGTGGTTTTGGATTTTACTGATAAGCCAGATGGATATATGTTTGAACCTGAGGATTTGATAGAGAAATTAAAAGATATAAATTACACCCTAAAACCATTTGATATTGTTCTAATTCGGTGCGATGCCGATAAAAGGATTTATGATGATGATTATGTAAAAATACATGTTGGAGCATCGGCTAAAGCAACGCATTGGCTTATTGATCACGGCATAAAAGTTATGGGTACAGATGGTTGGGGTTGGGATATTCCGCTTCACCTTCAAATTGATAAATTCAAAAAGGACCCGCGTCCGGGTATTATTTGGGAGGCACATTATGTAGGCATTGAAAAAGAATATTGCCAGATAGAAAAATTAGCTAATCTAGATCAATTGCCTTCTTATGGTTTTAAAATAGTTTGTTTTCCTACTAAAATTAAAAGTGCAAGTGGCGGTTGGACAAGAGCAGTTGCCATCATTGATTAATAAATATTTGAAAATTCAGTATAACAGCTATTTTAAATTCAAAAGATTCAAAAACAAATAAATGATCCATTTAAATTCTTCCAGTAAGACTAAATTTCTTGCTGTTATTTTTCTAGCAGTATTTTTAGATATGTTGGGTGTGACTATAATAATTCCTGTTATACCAGCTTTGTTTGAAGGGAAACATGCTATGTTTTCTGGGTTTTCCGTCCCAACTCGGTCTTTGCTCTATGGGCTTCTTATAGGTTGTTATTCCATTATGCAATTTATAGGTTCACCAGTTTTGGGTGCTTTATCCGATAGATTTGGGCGTAAAGCGATACTTTCTATTTCTTTAATAGGATCTTTTATTGGTTATGCAATGTTTGGTTATGCTATAACTGAAAATATTATTTGGTTGTTATTTTTTGCAAGAATTATCCCAGGCTTTATGGGAGGAAATATTGCGGTAATTTATTCCTCTATTGCTGATATTAGTTCTGATGATGAAAAAATTAAAAACTTTGGTTTAGTTGGTTCTGCCTTTGGTTTAGGTTTTATTATTGGCCCAGGTATTGGTGGTGTATTAGCAGATAATAATGTTGTTAGTTGGTTTACCTATGCCACGCCATTTTGGTTCACTGCAATTTTAACATTGATAAACATAATTTTAATTCAATTTTTCTTTCCAGAAACATTAAAGATTAGAAATAAAAGAAAGGTGTCTTTATTAACAGGGTTGCATAATCTAAAAAAGATTGTTTTAATACCTAATTTAAGGAACTTATTGTTTTTGGTCTTTTTAGTGTCCTTAGGGTTTACATTTTATACAGAATTTTATTCAGTTCATCTTTTTAGAAAATACCAATATAAAGTAAATAATATTGGTATTCTTTTTCTATGGATAGGTGTTTGTTTAGTCTTGGCTCAATCGGTTATTGTGAGAATATTATCAAAGAGATATTTACCTAAACAAGTGTTAAGATGGTCATTACTATTTTTAGGTTCCTTTATCGTTTTGTTATTGTTTTGTGAAAAATCTTGGCAGATTTATTTAATGAATGCCCTTATAGCTCTGGCTTTTGGTATGACCTCACCCAATTTGACTGGATTAGTTTCTAATAATGCAACAGCTAATCAACAAGGAGAAATTCTCGGAATTAATCAATCTGTAATATCGTTAGCACAAGTACTTCCTCCATTAATAGGAGGAGTTTTACTTGGAATTGATTCAATTTATCCTATACTAACAGGAGGACTAGTATGCATGCTTGCAGCAATTCTTTTTTTGTTGCGAAAACGTTATAATTAGATTAAATTTTATAAATTTAATCTTATAACCCTTGATTTATTGAGTATGTCTAATTTGTCTGGAAATAAAATTAAAGATCCATTTTTTTTGAAACTGGATGATATAAGTGCTGTGTTTCCAAAACAGCATAGCGATAAAATACGTCCATATTTTAATTATTTTCATATAAATCGAATAAAAGATTTTGTTCCATATGTAGATGATAAAAAGACACCTTATAGAAAGCGGGTAACCGAATTTTTGTTGCTAACTAAAGGAAATTCTATACGGTCAAAAGGCTTGAACAAATATGATGTAAAAGCAAATAATGTTTTTTTTGTTCCAGCTTTTCAAATCAGAACTTCAGAATTTGTTAGTGATGATATTGATGGATATTTCTGTCACTTTGATAATGAGATATTTAATAAAATATTTTTTCCTCCGGATAATTTTAAAAATTTCCCTTTTCTTCAGTATATAGGTGGTCCTTTGATAGAAATTCCTGAAAATGACATGAAATTCATTACTTGTTTAATGGAAGGATTGATTCAGGAATATGCTAAAGAAAATATTAAAGATTTTTATGTAGTATGTTCAATTTTAATGACATTGTTTCATAAATTCAACAGTTATGCTGATACGAACCAAAAGACAAACAGTAAAGCTTCAATCTTAACCCAGCGTTATAAAAACGCATTGATGGAACAAATATTTAAGTATCATACTGTTGCAGAATTTGCGAATTTATTATCAGTTTCCCAGAATTATTTGAATCAATGTGTCAAAGACACTACAGGTAAAACTGCATTAGTACTTCTAACTGAAATGCAAGTTATTGAGGCCAAAACTTTACTGAGACAATCTGAATTGAACATTAGTGAAATTGCCTTCAAAATAGCTGATAAAAACCCCAGTGATTTCAGCCGTTTTTTTAAAGCCAATACCGGTTTTACTCCACGACAATTTAGAGATGGTATAGGGTATTAGGATTGTTTTAAAATTGCATAGTTATTCCTTTTATGTGCATATAATTTCGTATTTAATAAATTTATCTTTGTTAAGATAATAATTATTGATTTTAAATGGTGATTTTTTAAATTTTTAATTACACCATTTATTACAAAGCAATAATTCAAATTTATAAGTTATTAAATCAAATTATGAAGGCACTAATTTTCATTTCTCTGATATTGGGATCCTGTTCTGCGTCAATAAATAATTCCGAATTTGAATTAATAAATTCCGAATTTGAAAATCCTCCTTCTTCTGCAAGACCTTATGTATGGTGGCATTGGATGAATGGAAATATTTCAAAAGAGGGGATTAAAAAAGATTTGGAATGGATGCATAGAGTCGGTATAGGAGGTATTCAGAATTTTGATGCTAATCTAAATACACCTGTAGTAGTAGCCGAGCAGCTTACTTATATGACTCCTAAATGGAAAGAGGCTTTTGCTTATGCTGCTGAACTTGCCGTAGAATACAATCTAGAATTAGCCGTTGCAGGTTCCCCGGGTTGGAGTGTTACTGGTGGACCTTGGGTAGCTCCTTCAGATGGTATGAAAAAATATGTTTGGTCAGAATTGCGTGTTGAAGGAGGGAAAAAGTTAGATATTGAATTACCACATCCACCAACTGTAACTGGTAGTTTTTCAAATGTTGTACTTGTTGTTGAGAGTGATACAAATCAAAAATCAAATACAGATAAGGATTATTATAATGATGCATTAGTTATAGCTTATAAATTGCCTGAAAATGTTTTAGATTTTTCAAAAATGCAACCAAAGGTAACTTCAAGTGGTGGTTCTTTCGGTTTTAAACAGCTGACAGATGGAGATGATAACACTACAGAATTTCTACCACCAAAAAAGGCTGGGGAACAGATTTATACTCAATATGAATTTAATGAACCACAAACTTTTAAGGCGGCATCTATTGTAGGTGCGCATCATGTCTTTTTTGAACAGTTTTTTGGAGGTCCAGAAAATAGAACGCTAAAAGTTAGTGATGATGGAATTAATTTTAAAGATGTTGCTTCAGTTCCCGGAAGTATCAATCCTCAAAATACCATTACATTCCAGGAGACTACAGCGAAATTTTGGAGACTTTCTTATACGACAATTTTAGAGAGCATCAATCCATATATCCCTAAAGAATATCTTAAAGAATCTCAGCCAATGGGGGTTAATGTTGCTGAATTTAAACTTTATAGGGAAGAGAGAATCAGTCAATTTGAGGATAAGTCAGGTTTTACTGCTTGGAAAGAAAATGATTTTCCCTTATCTGAAAAAGTATCGTTTAATCAAGCTGATGTCATCGATGAAGATTTTGTATTGGATGTATCCAAATATATGAATAAAGATGGACGGTTACAATGGGTAGCACCTAAAGGCAAATGGATGATATTAAGATTTGGTTATTCATTAACAGGTAGATTAAATCATCCTGCTTCTCCTGAAGGTACTGGGTTGGAAGTTGATAAGCTTGATTCTATTGCTGTTAAAAATTACATTAACTATTATTTAGATCTCTATAAAGATGCAACCAAAGGTAAAATGGGGGGCGAAGGATTACAATCACTTATTTTAGATAGTTATGAAGCAGGACATATGACCTGGACCAAAAATATGACCACTGAATTTAAGAAACGTAGGGGATATGATATTCAAAAATGGTTACCAGTACTTACAGGAGCTATTGTAAAAGATCCAATATCGAGTGAAAATTTTTTATGGGATTTTAGAAAAACTATTGGTGAGATGATAGTAGATAATCACTATGGAGTTATTAAACAAGAGCTTGAAAAACGAGGAATGAAACTCTATGCGGAATCACATGAAAATGGAAGGGTTTACTTAGCTGATGGGATGGATGTTAAACGTAAGTCGGATATCCCTATGGGAGCTATGTGGGCACCTAAATCAGGAGGTAAGGAAGAAGCAAGAAGTGAGGGCGATATTAGAGAATCAGCTTCTGTAGCTAATTTATATGGAAAGCCTCTTGTTGCTGCAGAGTCTATGACTGCAAGTTTTGATCCTTTTGCATTTGATCCCTATCGTTTAAAAAGAACTGCTGATATGGAGCTAGCTAGTGGTTTAAATCGTTTTGTTATTCATACTTCTGTGCATCAGCCTTTTTCGGATGACCATAAACCAGGTGTTACTTTAGCGACTATTGGGCAGAACTTTACAAGGAACGAAACTTGGGCAGAGCAGGCACATGTTTGGACAGATTATCTTGCTAGAAGTTCTTATTTAATGCAGCAAGGGAGTAACGTAGCAGATATACTTTATTATGTTGGAGAAAATCGAAATATAACAGAATTGACTCAAAATGGGTTGCCTAAATTACCAAAAGGATATGAATTTGATTTTGTAAATGCAACTGCTTTACTTGAAGCTGTTAAGCCTGTTAACGGAAAATTGGTGGGAGGGAATGGTAATCAATATGCTGTTTTGATTCTTGGGTCTACTGCAAAAATCATGACCCTTACAGTTTTAAAAAGAATTTTAGCATTGGCTGAATCTGGTGTTAAAATATCAGGAACGAGACCTATAGCCTCGCCTAGTTTGGTGGATGACCCCGAAGAATTCAAGATAGTTAGTGAAATGTTGTGGCAACATCCTAACGTGTGTAAAGATTCCTTAACAAGCTTATTGCAATCAGTTAGGATTAGACCAGATGTAGAAGTTAATGGTACTTTAAATGAAATCCTTTTTCGTCATAGAACTATTAAAAAGGGTATGGAAATTTATTGGTTAAATAACCGAAGTGATAGTGCAACAGATGCTAAAATAAATTTTCGTGTCACTGGAAAAATTCCTCAGCTCTGGGATCCCGAAACAGGAGAGAAAAGAGCTGTTCCGTATGTTGTAAATAAAGACAATACATCGGTTTTTTTACATTTTAAGAATAGGGACGCTTTCTTCGTTGTTTTTACTGATGGTAAAAAAAATAAAACTTCTGCTGTTATACCTGAGGGAAAAGTGATAGCATCAAGAGCTCTGAATGGAGTTTGGACAGTAGATTTTGGGACTAAAATAATTGAGATGAAAAAACCAATTTCGTGGACAGAAAATGCTGATAGTGAAATTAAATACTTTTCCGGTACGGCTCATTATATTCAAAAGTTTGATTTTCAAAAATCCAATAAACAGCTACGTTATATTCTTGATTTAGGTGAAGTTAAAAATCTAGTTGATGTTATTCTAAACGGAAAGAAGTTAAGAACTCTATGGAAACTCCCATTTGAAATGGATATTACAGACCAGCTTGTTAGTGGTGAAAATAAAATAGAGTTAGCTGTTACAAACTTATGGGTAAATCGATTAATAGGTGATGCACAGTTGTTAAACAATGAGAAAAAGACATTCACACTATTACCTTTCTATAAGGCTAATGATTCTTTACTGCCTTCGGGATTGCTTGGAGAAGTAAAAATATTAAGTAAATCAATTAAAATAAAACAAAAATAAGATTCTATGGAAAACTTGAAAGTAATACCAAAAAGGGGAGTTTCGCTTTACAGCTACTCTGGTGAGTATGGTGTAAGTATGCAGTTGGAAGATTGCCTTATGGATATGAATGATATGGGAGCCACTGGTTTGGAAATATTAGCCAATGGTCATATTGAGAATTATCCTAACCCTAGTGAAGAATGGGTGAATGAGTGGTTTAGACTCGTGAAATTATATGATATTGTACCTGTTGAATATGGACATTGGGTGGATTCACGTCGCTATCCAGGCAGAGAATTAACTACGCAGGAATCTTATGAAAGTTTGATTACAGATATTAAACTGGCCAGTAAATTAGGCTTCAAGATTATGAGGACAAAATTGGGGGTAATTGACTATGATCTTAATCCGGTATCTAATTGGAGAGAGTTTATAAAAATGGCATTGCCTGTGGCAGAGGAGTATGGAATAGTGATGTGTCCCGAAATTCATCAACCTACTGCTTTAAAATCTAAAATGGTAGATGACTATATAGATTTTATAGTAGAGACAGGTACGAAAAATTTTGGCCTTAATATAGATTTTGGAGTTTTTCAAACCTCAGATCGATTGGAAATACCAGGACAGGAAAACCTTCCCGTATCTCCTAAGGATTTAATTGAATTGTTGCCTTATACTCATGTATTCCATGCTAAGTTTACACATATGACAGATGAATTTATAGACCCTACACATCCTAATAATGAAATTATAGCAATCTTAAAGGAGAATAATTGGAACGGATATCTCCTTAGCGAATATGAAGGAGAGAACAAGGAAATTTTAGGATATGGATCAGATCAATTGCGTAAGCATCATGTTATGATGAGAAGATATCTTGGTGAAATTTAAATTTAAATAAAAAAATATGAGATTATTAGAACAACAATTAATTCAGTTAAGGGGATTTAGAAATGTAGTAGAATCGGGGAAGATAATTGGATTTCAAATTCCTATTAGGCTTACATACTATCGAGGTGTTTGGGCTTCGATGCTTCGACCTGCAACGGTAAAGCTAAATGGAGAAACCTATACGGATAAGCAAATTTATTGGACAATAGATGGCAAAAAGTTAGAACAGGAAGATTTGAAAAATGATTTAAATACACACTGGAATAGCTTGGATGTGGCAATTTTAACCATAAGAAAAGAAGGAGGCATTGAACCAGGCCTTTATCAAGTAGAGGTTGTTTATGATTTTAGTTCATCTTATTTACCTCCAGCAATTGATACTGGTATGTTTAATACTAAAGGCGAACGTAAGATGGTTTTGGTTCAATAAGTAGCTTAACTATTTTTTAAACAGATGATTTGGTTTGTAATCCAATTGTCTAAGATTTTGAATAACACTTTAGATTTAAAAGACTATTTAGAAATCATTTGGTACTACAAAAAAATGAAATTCCTTAGTCTGAAATAAAAAAAATCTAAAACATACTATAATATGGCAGAATGTAAATTCTGTATTATTTTCCAATAATTAAAAAAAAGTTTTAAGGCCTCTATAGTAGTTTTATTAGAGGTGTTTATGTAGTGAGTTGAGGGTGTAAAACCTATGATGTTATGATCTTAAACACTTTGAGTGAAAAAAGCATAGTTTTCAATCATTTATGCTTAATATTATTAATATGGCAATAATATCTTTGATTAATTATACAATGTATAAATAACCAGTGATTAAATTATTAACAAATTAAACCAAAAAAAATGAAAAATCAATTAAGTAATTATTTACTAGGAATATTATGTTTATTCTTTGTGCTTTTTAGTTATTCGACTCAAGCTCAGGATTTAAATGTTAAAGGTAAAATCCAAGATGTAAATGCGCAACCATTGCCAGGGGCAAATGTTATTGTAAAAGGAACCAATATTGGTGTTGTAAGTGATTTTGACGGTAATTTCTTGATTAAAAATGTAAAACAGGGTAGTGTTCTTGTTATTTCTTATATAGGGTTTGTAACCAAAGAAGTTTCTGCCAATAGTAATAATTTGAAAATTACTTTGCAAGAGGGAGCTGCCCTAGAGGAAGTTATCGTTACAGGTGTATTTGACAAGCGTACAGCTATGAAATCATCAGTTGCAATTAGCGTATTAGAGGCAAAAGGTATTTCAAAAATTGCAGCAAACAGTGCTGCCGATCTTTTGAGTTATACTCCTGGGGTTTATGTGAACTCATCCGTTGGAGAGGTAAATAACACGGTTTATTCTAGAGGGGTGAATGCAAATCAATTTGGTGTAGCTGGTGGAAATGGATTTTATTATGTAGGTCTTTTTGAAGATGGATTACCTGTAATCAATTTAACTTCTGGTAATTCTGCTGCTGATTATTTTTACCGTGCAGATGGAACGTTGAAACGATTGGAATCAGTTCGTGGTGGTTCAGCATCAATTACAGGAAATAATTCTCCCGGAGGTATTTTTAATTATGTTTCGCATTCAGGAAAGGAAAAGTACAATATGGTTTCTTTAAAGTCAGGTTTAGAGGGTAATGGTAAAAATCCATTTACACGTTTTGATGCCAATTTAGGGGGAGCAATTGGTGAAAAAGGATGGTATTATAATGTTGGGGGCTTTTATAGAAGTTCAGAAGGTGCTCGTAGTCCAGGCTATCAGTTAAATAAAGGAGGACAAATAAAAGCTAATATTCTTAAAGAATTTGGAGGAGGAGGTTTTGTGAAATTTTACGCTAAATACTTAAATGATCGCAATGCCTTGCCTCAAGCACTTCCAGCAAAAAACTACAATAATCCTGAACTTGCTTTAGGTTTTACCAACACAGATACGCAAATGTTACCTGCAGCTAGCTCTGTTCAACCAAATTGGTCTGCTTCACCAGGATCTACTTATGAATTTGATCCTTCAAATCTAAATCATAGTACTGAAATAATGGTTGGTAATGAATTAGAACTTAAGTTAGGAAAAGGATGGTCTTTTAATAACAATGTGAAATTTTCACATAAGACAAAGGATCAAAGTATAGCAATATTTTCAACTCCTACTGATCTTGAAAGTCTTTTGACCTATGCCTTAATGGGGATGGTAGCACCAGGGACTATTCAATTAAAAGATAGAAGTTCAGGTCAGCTTATGGCTGAAATTAATGCAGATTTTACTTTTGGTCCAAAATGGCAGGTGACTCAGAACAATTTGCCAAACCAAGGTGAATTGCCTAATAACGTGTTTTTTAATATGACTAACTATTCTAATTTTGGGATGAATGAGCTTATTGATCAATTTAGTTTCAATAAAAAAGCGGGTAAGCATTCATTAACATTAGGTTCATTTACAGCAATTTCGCATAATGATACCTATGCTAATGGTACTGCCAATACTTCATTGCGAACGATGGTAAACCGTTCTTCACCCCTTGATGTTACATTGACACTTCCAGGAGGAGGTCCAACATTACAAGTTACGGATCCTAATGGATACGCTCAGCTTTCTGGAGGTCGTTTTGCATGGGGTGGGTATGAGTCTCAACAAAACCAATATTCGGTATTCTTAGCAGATGGGATTCAGGCTTCGGATAAATTAAATATTGATTTAGGTATACGTTTTGACCAGTTTGAAGTAAATGGAAAGAATCGTATAGGTAAGGAAAATCCAAATTCTGCTGCAGGTGGTATTGATGGGAATCCACTTACTTTGTATGACAATTACTATTTTGTAGATGATTTTTATGTACCTTATAAAACAAGTTTGTCTTTAGTATCCTATTCTGCGGGTGTTAATTATCAAATGAATAATAACAATGCTGTTTATGGTCGATTTTCAAGAGGAAAAAAAGCACCAGATATGCAATTCTATTATGATAATTACAGCACACTAAGTGCTAGTCCAGAAGTTAAAGCACAAACTGTTACGCAATTAGAACTTGGTTATAAATTTAAGTCTCCAAAAATTTCAGGTTCCATTATTCCATTTTATAGTCGATTAAGTGACATCCCTGTTTCTTCAGTTGCGCAATTGGAAGACAATACATCATATTTTACAGATGTTGTTTTTAACACACTTGAAACATTTGGATTGGAGGCAGAAGTTAGCTTAAAATTCACTGATAAATTTAATTTAAATGCTAATGCTACTTTACAATCAGCGAAAGCTAAAAAATGGCAAAGCTGGGTTATTGGATCAAATGGTAGAGCTGATGATGCATTAGTGAATAATAATGGTAATAAAGCAGAAAACTCCCCTGCTGTAATGTTCAATATCAGTCCTAATTACAATTTCAAAAAAGGGTATCTTTCATTAAATTATCAATACATGGGAGATCGTGAGGCAAACATGGCTAACGCCTTTACTTTGCCTGGATTTGGTCAACTGAATTTTAGTGCAGGTTACGATCTTTCACCTAAGTTAACATTGTTGGCTAATATAAACAATCTGACTAACACTTTTGGAGTGATGAACTGGATGGCACCATCTAGTACAACATTAGTAGATGCATTTAGCCATAATAGTGTTACACCTGCTCGTGTTGCAAGTAATCCAAATGAGGTATTCCAAGTTGTAGCCATACAGCCAAGAGCCTATTTTCTTACTTTGAAATATGAATTTTAAGTAAAATAGTTGAAAAAATAAACGAACTAACATCCTTTTAATTAATTTATATAGTCACGTTTAGTTATAAATAACTTGATTTTTAGGAATGTTAGTTTGTTTTAATTAATAATAAGTTTATGTCTCAGATGATTAATTTTAATAAGTAGATAAAATGAAAAATGAAAAAGCAGGTATACCTCAAGGAATAATTATAGCTGGTGTAAGTATTTTGCCTATAATGGCAGTAGTTACTCTAATGCCTGTAATTCCAACAATTAGGAATCACTTTAGTTATATTCCCTATATTAATATTCTTGCACCTTTAGTAATTTCTGCCCCAGGATTATGTGTCGCATTGTTTGCCCCATATGCTGGCTTTCTATCAGATAAATTAGGGAGACGTAAACTCTTATTGTTATTTACCTTTTTGTATGGACTTGGTGGCATTCTTCCCTTTTTTGTCGAGAGTTTTAGTTTATTATTAGGTAGTCGCTTTATTTTAGGAATAGGAGAAGCTTTCATTCTTACTGTATCAAACGCATTGCTAGGCGATTATTTTGAGGAAGATAGGCGTAATACCTGGATTATGTTGCAGAATATTATAGGTCCCGCTTTTGCTTTTTTTGTTATATCCATAAGTGGTTATTTGTCGTCTATAGGTTGGCAATATCCTTTTTTGTTATACTCTTTCACTTTTCTTATCACAATAGGGGCTTACTTTTTAATTTATGAGCCTAAGAAGAAAGTGATTTCTGCAGTGGATAAGTTGAAAAAAACAGTTGTTGATAAGTTTCCATTAAATTTAATATTAAAGGTAGCACTAACAACATTTGTAGCCTCTTTACTCTATTATGTATATACTTTGCAATTTGCTTTGGCACTTGATATAAAAGGTGTTACAGATCCAAAAAAAGTAGGAAACATAACTGCTATGGCTAGTTTGATGGTACCTGTGGGGGCAATTATTTTTAAAGTTTTTGGTAAAAAAAGTAATCGTCTTCAGTTCGGACTTATGTTTACATTAATAGGAATTGGACTCATTGGTATTGGTTTATCTAATAGCCTTACTATGGTTATAGCTAGTGCTTTTGTTCAGCAATTAGGATGTGGTATGGCTATTCCAGTATTAATTGCTTATGGACTTCGATCAGTTCCTGCAAAATATAGAGGACGAGGTATGGGGTTTTGGAGTAGTGGTTTCTTTTTAGGATTATTCCTTTCTCCATTTGCAGTAGGTATTGTTAGTGAAATTACAGGAGGTCTGTTATCTGCCTTTGTCGTTTTTGGTGTTATTTGTATCATACTGGCAGCATTAAACTGGTTCTTCAGTCCATCACAACCTCAGTTATCCGAATAGTACAAGCAATTCTTTAAACTAAAAAAACAATTAAATATGTTAGGTTCAATAAAAAAAATGGGGTTTATACTATTTTTGATAGTTTCCCAAATTCAGATGAATGCACAAGTGCACTATCAAAATCCTGTGTTACCAGGTTTTTATCCAGATCCCAGTATCTGTAAAGTTGGGGATGATTTTTATATGGTGAACAGTAGCTTTGCCTATTTTCCTGGTATTCCTATTTTTAAAAGTAATAATCTGGTTAACTGGAAACAAATAGGATATGTTTTAAATAGAGTCGAGCAATTGTATTTACCCAATGCAAAAACTTCTGATGGCGTTTTTGCCCCTACTATTAGGTATCATGATGGATTGTTTTATATGATTACTACGAATATTTCAGATAAAGGAAATTTTTATGTTACAGCAAAAGATCCTTCTGGAGAATGGTCAAATCCAATTTGGATTGAGACCCCAGGGATTGACCCAAGTTTGTATTTTGATGACTCAGGTAAAGTGTATGTTACTTCAACCCAAAACTGGGGAGCTATAAAAAATGGGATTGTGATGTCTGAAATAGATATTAAAACAGGAAAATTACTCACAGCACCTGTCACTATTTGGAAGGGAACAGGAGGTAGATATCCTGAAGGACCTCACATTTATAAAAAAGATGGATTCTACTATTTAATGATTGCCGAAGGAGGAACAGAATATGGACATAGTGTTACCATAGCCAGAAGTGAAAATATTTGGGGACCTTATGAAAGTAATCCTGCTAATCCAATTTTGACTCATGCTAATTTTAAAGGTGAGTCAAATCCAATTCAAGGTGTAGGACATGCTGATTTAGTTCAAACGAATGATGGTTCTTGGTTTCTGGTTGCTCTAGGATTTAGACCTATAGACAATCATCAATTTTTGGGAAGAGAAACTTTTTTAGCACCAGTTAAATGGAATGAAGATGAATGGCCAATTGTAAATGGTAATGGAACGATTGCTATGGATATGACAGTTAATAAACTTCCAGGAGAAGCTGTGACAGCTGATAATTATAATCAAAACGAAAAATTTGATACTGATAAACTAGGTTTTGACTGGAACTATATTGGTAATCCAATAGCAAAAAATTATTCTCTTAAAGAACGAAAAGGTTTTTTAAGGCTTTATGGAAGTGAAAAATCATTGAGTGATATTGAAGGGGTAACTTTTGTGGGACGCAGACAAAAACAATTTGATTTTAATGCTTCTACAACTATTGATTTTAATCCGATTGGAGAAAATGAAGAAGCCGGAATTACAATTTTAAAAAATTCTTTACATCATTACCAATTAGCTATTAGAAAGAACGGTAAACTACGTGAATTGATTTTAAGTTACAACATAGGTAAAATTAATTGTGTTGCAAAGCGAGTTCTTCTTAAGGAAGGCTTGGTTACATTAAATGTATCTGGTACACCAGAATTTTATGAATTTGGATTTTCTCAAAGAAATGAACCTCTTACCACTTTTGGAAAAGTAGATACCCGATACCTAAGCTATGAAACTGCTGGAAGTATGACCGGAGTTTACATCGGTTTATTTGCCAGTGGTAATGGTAAAAAGGCTAAAGCAGCTGTAGATTTTGATAATTTTATTTATAAAGGACAGTGAAATTAAACGAGTTAATCAGAATGAAACCTATTGAATGTTTTTATACTGCTTAGAGTTTGTTGTCTTTATTCCGAAGGTTTTGTGTTAAGATGAAGTTTAACCTTATGATTGGAGACGTAGAAGTTGTTTTAATGACTTTAGTTTGGATTTATGTTTATATAAAGTAGCTCGGTTTGGAGGTTGCTACTATTTAAATTTAATGATTAACTAAAAGAGAATAATTAATTAAAGTATATTATGAAAGAAATTAAGTATGATGTAATTGTAGTTGGATCTGGAGCTACAGGAGGAATTGCAGCAAAAGAATTGACTGAGAAAGGTCTAAAAGTTTTGGTACTTGAGGCAGGACCGTATTTAAAAGAAAAATTATTTCATCAAAAAGGATCTGGTTTTAAAAATATTGGTTCTATGCCGCGAATAATAGCCGCTCTAAAGGGGCAACATTTGCAAGCTCGTGCTTCTTTTTATACCCCTGATAAGGCTTTTTTATTTGTTAATGATTTTAAAGACCGATACACCTGGTCCAAAGATTTTTTTCTATGGATTAGAAGTAAAAATGTAGGAGGAAGGTTTCAGTCATGGGGACGTGTGGCATTAAGAATGTCAGATTATGCTTTTAAGTCTAAAACATTAGAAGGAGTTGGTATCGATTGGCCTATTGGGTATAAAGACTTAGTGCCTTATTATGAAAAAATTGAGAATTTCTTAGGAATTGTTGGAACTGAGGATCATATTGATTTTGTTCCAGATGGTAAATATATTAAAAAAGCAGGTTTTTCAACAGCTGAGAAAGAGTTTAAAAATACTGTAGAGTCAAAATGGCCAGAGCGTAAGGTTATTCCTTGGCGTTATGTAAAAAAAGAAGCTACACCCATTGATGATAATGAAAACAGAACTACTGCTCCACTTGCTGCCGCAGCTGCAACTGGTTTTATGACTCTTAAGGCAAACGCAATTGTAAAAAAGGTAAAAACCGATATGAATACTGGAAAAGCTACTGGTGTGGTATATCTTGATGCAATTTCTAAAAAAGAGTATGAGGTCAATGCTGAAGTAATTATGTTATGTGCTTCTGCAATTGAATCTATTCGTTTAATGTTCAATTCTGCTTCTGCAAAGCATCCTAAAGGTTTAGGAAATTCATCTGGTCTTTTAGGAAAGTATTTTATGGATCAAGTGCCTTCGTTGGTATTTGGAACTATACCAGGTAAACAAGGAGGTGAATTGGTTGATGGTTCCAATTTTGGTGATAATCATGGGGGAATATACATACCAAGATTTCAGAATTTAGAAAAAACTACCCATCCTAATTTTAAAGGAGGATTTAATATTCAGGGAATTGCAGGGCGTATGCCTGCTCCCGGAGATTCAGTCTTTGGTTTTATGGGGCATGGCGAAATGCTTCCTTATGAGGATAATTGTATAACAGTAAATCCTAAGAAAAAAGATGCTTGGGGAATTCCTGTTGCCAATATCAATATTAAGCTAAAGCAAAACGAGAAAAATTTAGTTCGAGCACAATTAGAAACCACTAAGGAAATGGTAAAAGAGCTAGGATATAACATTGATTTCGCAATGAATATTCTTGGTTTAGATAAAGAAGGGAAGTTGTTACCTAATTCAAATTGGTTTGAACGTTTAATGTTTAAATTAAATTGGAGAAAAAGTATGGCTTTAGGTGCTGCAATTCACGAATGTGGTGGAGCTAGAATGGGTACTGATCCTAAGGATTCAATACTGAATGCTAATAACCAAGTTTGGGATGCTAAAAATGTTTTTGTAACAGATCCTAGTTGTTTCCCTACCAATGGATCTTGTGGACCTACACTTACTGCAATGGCTATAACAGCGCGAGCTTGTGATTTTATAGCAAAAGAGTTTAAAAACGAATAAAGTTATTGGCATTTCTAGATGAGAATGAATATTAAAGCGTAATAACTTACATAAAATAATAGTATTAAAATGTATTACTTAAGTAAAACTATATAAGAGTTTTACTTTGGTAAGATGTGATTAAAAAAATATAAAATAGAATTAAAATGGCAAAAAATCCACATTATTTTTCACAAATGGCACATGTTGAGGTGCTAACTACTGATTTAGAAAAATCGGTACATTTTTTCGGAGACGTTGTAGGTATGGATATAACAGGTAGAGAAGAAAATTCAGTCTATCTTAGAGCTTGGGGTGATTATTTCCATCATACTTTAAAATTAACGCAAAGTGACACTTCTGGTTTAGGACATATAGGTTGGAGAGCTGACAGTCCTGAGGCATTAGAAGAAGCAGTAACTTACTTAGAAAGTATTGATGCTGGTTTAGGTTGGAATGAAGGAGATCTAGGTCACGGAAAAGCCTATCAATTTAAGTCTCCAGATGGACACATGCACGAAATTTTTTGGGATGTTGTATGGTTAAGGGAAGAAGGAGAACGCGGAAGTGTTTATGCAGATAGATATTCTAGTAACCGTGGAATAGGTGCAAATCCGCGTCGTTTTGACCACGTAACTTATATGGTTTCTAAAGGTAAATATGCCGAAGAAAAAGCTTTTTGGAAAGCACTTGGTTTAAAAAATCCTGATGAGATTAGAATTTCTGATGAAATACCACCAATAGGAGGTTTATGGACTACTGCTAATCTCTCTCATGATATCGCCATATTCACGGATCCTAATATAGAACCTAATCAAGGAGTTTTAAACCATATTTGTTGGAATGTGGATAGTAGAGAAGAAGTACTATTAGCTTTAGATTATTTTATTGAAAAAGGATATAAAAGTGTAATGGGAGCTCCTACAAGACATAAAGCCGATGAAGGATTCTTTATTTACATAATTGATCCAGGAAGTGGTGTTTTATTTGAATTTTATGCTTGTGCCAGATTGGTTTTTGCACCAGATCATTTAGATGTTCATTATCTAAAAGATAATCCTAATGATGCTTGGGGATTTGCGAATCCTTTTGCAGAAATGGGTAAAGGAAAAAAATTAGGACTTTCTAAGGATGGGACCGTAAAACCAGTGGATATTTAATAAATCGTTTTCTTAAATAACATTTTTAAAAATATACTATGTGGCATTACTATCCAGGTCAATACATGCCTTCTTATCAAGTAAATCGTGCCTTAACACAAGCGCATTACGGTGGAGGCGAATTTGCAGAAATATTAGAAGTAGCATCAAATATTGATCCTTCAAATCGTGAAACATTCAATCAAGCTTGGTTAAATATGGGGAATCCAGTTTTTGACCTAGCAGAAGAATTTGAAAAAAAAGGAAACTTTATTTCGGCTCGACGTACTTATTTACGCGCCTTTAATTACTTGCGTTCGGCAGAGTTTTTCATGAATCTCCACGATGAGAGAAAACTTGAGACCTATTTGAAAGCACGAGAAGCATTCATTCGAGCAATCAATTATTTTGATGAAAAACCTTTACAGCTAGAAATACCTTATGAGGGTTCCTTTCTTCCTGGATATTTATTCAAACCTGCAAGGATAAAAAACCCTCCTGTTATGATTATGTTTGGTGGATTAGACAGCTTAGCAGAGGAACTTTATTTTGGAATTTGTCAACATTTAAACGAACGTGGTATTGCGTTGTTAGCAGTTGACGGTCCAGGTCAAGGTGCCGCTTTGCGATTAAATAATATTCACTCTCGTTACGACTATAATGTTGCAGGTACAGCTGTTTTAGATTATTGTATTGAAAATCTAAAAGAAGAAATAGCAATTGATAGAATTGGTATCGGAGCGTTATCAATGGGAGGTTATATGGCCGCTCGTTGTGCCGCATTTGAACCAAGATTTAAGGTTTGTATGGTCTTTGGAGCTGTTTGGTCGTATTACTCGGTTTGGGAAGGTCGCAACGCAAAACATCCATTAGCCGAGATTGTTCAGCATATCATGAATGTTGATAGTTATGAAGAAGTTTTAGAGAAATTAAAAGGCTTTACGTTAGAAAATGGAGTTGCCGAAAAAATCTCAATGCCCACCTATATCCTTCATGGTGAAGATGATAAGCAAAATTTTGTAGATCATGCAATTAACCTTGAAAAACACTTAAACTGTGAACATGTATTAGAAATTATACCTAAAGAAGGTAGTGGTTCTGCACATTGTCAAGTTGATGATTTTACCAAAACATTCAACATGTACGATTGGATTGCTAAAAGATTATAATATAAAAGTTTAAAAAAATCATTGAATTATGAAGACCATAAATAAAGTATTAATTGTTGGTGGAGGTATTGGTGGTCAATCTGCCAGTATCGCCCTTAGACAAATAGGTATCGAAGTTGAGATTGTAGAACTTTTACCAAAATTTGATGTATACGGCGTGGGAATTATTCAACAGGCCAATGCATTAAGAGCTCTTGATGCTTTAGGTTGTGCCGATGAAGCACTTAGAAGAGGTTCGCCTTACCCAATGGTAAAAATGTGTACGCCAACTGGTCATCAAGTAGCCGAAGCAGGAACACCTCCTATTGGACGTTTTCCTAGTCATAATGGTATTTCAAGAAGAGTTTTACATGATGTATTATTTGAAAGGAGCAAAGACGTTGGGACTACATATCGTATGGGACTTACAGTAGATACAATTACAGATAAGGAAGATGGCGTTGATGTTGTTTTCTCTGATGGTTCGACAGGAAGTTATGATATTGTAATTGGTGGTGACGGTATAAACTCTAAAGTAAGAAACTTAATCTTTGGGGAATCAAAACCTAACTATGTGGGATTATCAAACTGGCGCTATGCATTTAAAAGACCTAAAGATTTAGATACAGGATACATTTATTTTGGTAAAAAAAGTAAATTAGGTATCATTCCTATGACTGAAGAAAGCTGCTACATATTCATTGTTTCTGCTGAAGGAGCCGAAAATCCTTTTATTACAGAGGATCAAATGATTCCTATGCTTCAGTCCTACATGAAAGAATATCCTATTGCTATGATTCAAGATTTAATTGATCAGGTAGTGGATCCTAAATTGGTAAACTATAGACCATTAGAAACATTAAATCTTCCAGCACCTTGGTATAAGGGAAATGTTATTGTTATTGGTGATGCAGCTCATGCAACGATACCACAATTAGGTTCAGGAGCAGCATTGGCTATTGAAGATGCGGTAGTGTTAGCCGAAGAAATGAAAAAACAAGATGGTGCAGCTGCAATTTTTTCAAGATTTATAGAACGAAGATATGATCGTTGCAAAATGGTTGTAGAAGCTTCTGAAAAACTAGGAGAATGGGAATTAATGGCATTCGAAGGAAAACCACTACCTGACGGTGCAAATGTTGGTGCTATAATGGGCAAAACATGCATGGCACTTACCCAAGCTATTTAAAAAATTCAAAATGAAATTAATTACATTCGAAAATAAAGCTGGTGAAATTCGTACAGGTTGGCTGCAGGACAATGCAGTTGTCGATATGAATTTAGCCGATGCCAGTTTACCTACTGATATGCTTTCCTTTACTGATAACAATGAAAAACATTTCAAGACTATAAAAGCATTAGGTAATGTATCTCCGCATTATGCATTAGAGGATATTAAATTATTAGCACCTTTACCAAATCCTAGAAGTTTTAGAGATTATGTTGCCTTTGAGCAGCACATGCTAAATGCTTCAGTTTCTTTTGGTCACAAAGTAAGTGAAGCTTGGTATGAAATGCCTATTTTTTATTTCACAAATCATCAGGCGATATACGGACCAGAAGATAAAATAAAGTATCCAGAGCAAGAAACTAAATTAGATATTGAGTTAGAGCTGGTTGCTATTATTGGTAAAAAAGGGAGTGATATCAAAGTAGAAAATGCCGATGAATACATTTTTGGTTATACCATTTTTAATGATTGGACTGCCCGAGCCATACAAAAACGTGAAATGACAGTCCCGCTTGGACCTCATAAAGGGAAAGATTTTGCAAATGCTATTGGACCTTGTATCATTACAAAAGACGAAATGGAACAGTATCGCTGTTCAATAACAAGGGAATCTCATCCTGCACATTTGACTATGCCTAATCAGATAGATGGTCGTTTTGATGTGAAGATGAGTGCGAAAATAAATGAAGAAGTAATTTGTGAGGGAAATTATAAAACCATTCATTGGACATTTCCACAAATGATAGAACGTGCTTCCGAAAACAATGTTACTCTATTCCCAGGAGATTTACTGGGAAGTGGTACAGTTGGTTGGGGTAGTCTGATAGAAAACAACTTTTCAATTCACAGACCTTTAGAATCAGGTGATATAGTAGAATTAGAAATTGAAGGAATTGGGATGTTAAGAAATATAGTACTGTAATTATTTTGGCAAGTAATTTGTTATTTGATTTCAAATTTTATTATTTCTAAACTAAAAATATTTTAATTGACTACTCTTTTGACTTTACAACTTTCTTAATATAGTAGTCTAAAAATAATATAAAACAATGAAAAATTCAGTTTATATCCTTTCAGGTTCCAGAACACCAATGGGGGCTTATGGAGGAACTTTAGCAACAATTCCGGCTACAGAGTTGGGAGCGATTGCTATTAAATCGGCACTTGAAAAAGGAAATATTTCGGCGGAATTAATCCAAACAATAGTGATGGGCAATGTGCTTTCGGCAAACTTAGGACAAGCTCCAGCTCGACAATCTTCTATGGCTGCAGGCTTAGCTGAAAATGTTTGTGCTACAACAGTAAATAAAGTTTGTGCCTCTGGAATGAAAGCTGTCAGTATGCTCTACAATGATATTTTTGTAGGCAATTGCGAAATTGGGATTGCAGGCGGAATGGAAAACATGAGTCAGGTGCCACATTATCTACCTAATGCACGTTTTGGTGTAGGTTATGGTAACAGTTCGTTAATTGATGGTTTAGCCAAAGATGGATTGACCGATGTTTACAATAAAACTTCGATGGGGGTTTCAGGGGATAAAACAGCCGAAAAATATGAGCTGACAAGAGAAGCACAAGATGATTATGCAGAGCAATCGTATCGTAAAAGTACTGCCGCATGGAATAATGGATTTTTCGCAAATGAAATTGCAGTTGTGAGTGTGTCTCAAAAAAAAGGAGAACCTCTTTTAGTTAGCGAAGATGAAACCTATAAGAAAGCTAATTTCGAAAAAATGCGACAATTAAAACCCGCTTTTTTACCTAATGGCACTGTAACTGCCGCTAATGCCAGTCCAATGAATGATGGCGCCAGTGCTCTGGTTTTAGCAGGAGAATCCTTTGTGATGGCTAATGATTTAAAACCATCAGCCAAAATAATTGCTTATGCAGAAGCAGAACAAGATCCTTTGTTTTTTACGACAACACCAGTATTAGCTACCCAAAAAGTGCTTGAAAAAGCTAATTTAATACTTTCAGATATTGATTATTTTGAAGTTAACGAGGCTTTTGCAGTAGTACCAATGGCTTACATAAAAATGTTAGAAATTGAACCTGAAAAGGTGAATGTTTTGGTGGAGCTGTTGCTTTAGGACACCCATTGGGAAGTTCGGGAAGTAGAATTATTGTGACTTTATTAAATGTATTGCAAATTAAAAATGCAAAATATGGATTAGCAACCATTTGTAATGGTGGTGGTGGTGCAAGTGCAATTATTATCGAAAATTTGAATCATGAATAAGAGAGTGCTAAATGCCAATGAGGCAGTTGCAGATATTAATCATGGAGCAATTTTAATGTTAGGAGGATTTGGATTGTGTGGCATTCCCGAAAATACGATTGATGCTTTAATTGAAAGAGGAGTTAAAGATTTAACCTGTATTTCAAACAATGCAGGAGTGGATGACTTTGGGATTGGCTTATTGCTTAAAACACGTCAGGTTAAAAAAATGATTTCCTCTTATGTTGGTGAAAATAAAGAGTTTGAAAGACAATTGTTGTCTGGAGAGTTGGAAGTCGAATTGATTCCGCAAGGAACGTTGGCTGAACGTGTTCGTGCAGGCAGAGCTGGTATTCCAGCATTTTTTACTCCAGCTGGTGTAGGTACAGAAGTAGGAGAAGGCAAAGAAATAAGAGAATTTGACGGTAAAAAATACTTGATGGAATCTTGGTTAAAAGCTGATTTTTCTATAATAAAAGCTTGGAAAGGGGATACGGCAGGAAATTTAATTTTTAAAGGTACAGCCCGAAATTTTAATCCAATGATGGCGGCAGCAGGAAAAATAACTATTGCCGAGGTGGAAGAATTAGTACCATCAGGGAGTCTTGATCCTAATGAAATTCATGTTCCGGGTATTTATGTTCAGCGTATTTTTGAAGGGGAAAATTATGAAAAACGAATCGAACAAAGAACGATAACAAAATCTAAACCATCAGATTTAGAACATGAAGAAGCAACTCCTAAATTCGGAATAGGTTTAGATAAAAATCAAATAGCAAAACGTATTGCCCAAGAATTGAAAGACGGCTATTATGTGAATTTAGGAATTGGAATTCCAACATTGGTTGCAAATTATATCCCTGAAAATATCAATGTGGTTTTACAATCTGAAAATGGATTATTAGGAATTGGACCTTTTCCAACTGAAGAAAATATAGATGCCGATTTAATTAATGCAGGGAAACAAACTGTTACAATGCAAGCTGATTCATCCTTATTTAGTTCAGCTGAAAGTTTTGCCATGATTCGTGGGGAACATGTAGATTTAACTATCCTTGGAGCCATGGAAGTTTCTGAAAATGGTGATATAGCCAATTGGAAAATTCCAGGTAAAATGGTTAAAGGAATGGGAGGAGCTATGGATTTAGTTGCTTCAGCTAAAAATATTATTGAAGCTATGCAACATGTCAGTAAGGATGGGAAATCGAAATTGCTAAAAGATTGTTCTTTGCCTATTACAGGAATTAATTGTGTCAAGAAAATTGTCACCGAATTGGCTGTTATAGAAGTATTAACCGAAGGCGGTTTTAAACTTTTAGAAAGAGCTCCAGGAGTTAGTATCGATCTAATCAAAAATGCTACCGATGGTAAATTAATTATCGAAGGAGAAATTCCTGAAATGAAATTTTAAAATTATATAATTTATAATTTAGTTTTTTGCGATAAAATTTAGAAAATGAATAAAAAATCAAACAGATACAAGTTACAAATTGAACTTATTGAATTGTTAAGACCAGACGATAAAACCTATGAATCGATAGAATTCGAATTTGAAAATCATGACAACATATATGAAATTATCGAAAGAATGAAAAGTAGAAATCGCTTTAAAACAGAACAACAATCTATTGAGTTTGCTATAGGTTTAAAATTATTTAGTGAAGTCATGTTGAAAAATAAAGACAATCAATTATTCGAAGATTTTAGACCTGCTTTTGGAGATTTTATGAAGAAATTAAAATCGGGTATTTAGTATATTTTTCTATGCCTAGAAATAATATCCAATGTTCACTATTTAATAAATATTGGATATGTACATAAAATTCATAGCTTATATTAAGTACATTTTAATAAACAAAATTTGGATTATTAAACTCATCTATTGTTTTGTAATTTAGAGCATTATTTCTTCTTTGTTATGCTAAATTTCAACGCATTGATTCTGAAATTCTTTTGGCTGATGAAACCTTTGTTATGGCGGAAATAAATCAAGCATCTCAATTGCCTCAAGATTATTGTGAAAATAAATAATTTACTCTACAGTTCTGCTTAAATATTTAGCGGTTTATTAATTAAAAAGAATATCCATATATCTATAATTCAAAAATATAAAATTACATAATAAGTTTTATTTGTAAAAGAATTAAAACAGAAATGGGGAGAGGTATTTATTAGAAGTTTAAAATAAATTGAGGATTAATATGTAAGATAAATCAACAATATTGAATTTAATTTCAGAAATAATATATCTTATAAAATAAATTTTAGTGTCAACCAAAATGTCAACTAAAAAACAAAAAGCCTGTAAATATTGAGTTTACAGGCTTTTCTGTGGAGTCGCCGGGAATCGAACCCGGGTCCAAACAAGCAATTAAAGAGCTTTCTACACGCTTATTTCCTGATTGAGTTTTCGATAGTATGCTAGGCCAGAAACAGCCACATACTACTTATCTTCTTAATTTTCGAAAACCACCCGAAGCTCATGGAAATCTAGGTTTATTTTTACGGTTCCCCTAAACTGAACGCCACAAACCAAGGCTTTCAAGGAGAATCCAGCTTTCCTATCTGATAGGAACGTGGCTTAATCGTACTATAATTCGGATTATGCAGCTAAAGCGTAAGTATTTTCGCCGTGTAAAAGTGTGAGATCTTATATTTACGAGCAAGGTCTCAATGCTCGACGTGCTTACTGTTCAATTCGACTTGCTGTCAAAACCAGTCGACCCCAGTTTTATAATGTCCCAAAACATTTTTTGAGTGCGCGAATATACAATTTTCTACTTTAATTTCGCTATTTGATTGGCTATTGTTAGAGCAAAAATTACTCCTCTTTTTCGTCTTTGCCTAATTTGAATGGATAATCACCAAAAAGAGGAGCCAATTTTCGAACCTGATAGGTTTTTGTAGTAAACTTATTCGATAAGGCAATAATGGTTACATGCTCTTTTTGCAATGTAACATAAGAAGAAGTATTGCCATGCCACCATCCGTTGTGGAAATAGAAATTTTGTCCTGTTTCCCAATTGATCATTCGTATTCCAAGACCGTAATTTTTTTCGCCTTTACGTTCGTTACTGAAAGGAGTATATACCAGTTTTAATAATTTAGGACTTAAAAAACCAGGTGAATTTCGAGCTAAATCAAATTTTAATAAATCTCTTGGTGTCGAATAGACATTTTTGTCTCCATAAATAGCATCTAGATAATCTTCGCCTATTTCGACCTTGTTACCTTTATAAGAAGGGACTATTGTATCTTTATTTTTTTCGTAGTCAAAAACAAAAGTATGATTCATGCCCAATGGTTTGAAAATCATGCGCTCCATTGCTTTTTTATAGTTGAGACCAGTTGTTTTTTCAATAATAAGTGCCAAAACGGCATAATTAGTATTGCAATAAGCAAAACGGGTATTGGTTCTACATTCAAGACCAATGTTTTTTGTAGCCATTAAATTTACAATGTCTTTGTTCGACAAAATATCATGGCGATCCCAAACTCCATCTTTTTTATCTGTAAAATAGGCGTAATTACGCATTCCGCTACGGTGATTTAAAAGCATTTTAACAGTTACTTCAGGAAATGGAAAATTAGTTATAATGGTATTTACTTTTTGGTCTAAGCCAATTTTCTTAGCGTCGATTAATTTTAAAACAGCTGTTGCTGTTAACACCTTACTTACCGATGCTAAATGTAGTGGAGTAGTAGCGGTAATAGGTCTTTCGTCTCTAAAATTAGCCATACCTTCATATTTTTCAAAGATAATTTGACCATTTTGAGCTACAAGAAAACTTCCGTTCATACTGTTGTTCGGCCAGTTTCTATTATAAAAATGCTCGATAGCATTTCTTTTAGAGTTGATGTATTGTGCTGTTAATTTGGGTAATTTCTTTGTTGGCGGCTCCATGTGTGGCATGGTGTCTTTAGGTAAATCGCTATCAGAAAGTTCTCCTTCTTTATTCTTTTGGTTACAAGAACTCAAAACTAAAAGAAGCAGGAGTAATTGTAGTATATTTGTCTTTTTTATAAAAATCATTTTCACGGGGCTATATTGGCAAATATATAGAATCAAACGCTTTTGTTTCTTGTTTTTTTGAATGTTAACAGAATTTTTTGAAAGTTTTTAAAGGACTTTTTTCTATGTTTTTGTCTTTCAGCTTTTAATGATTTTGATTGCATTTTTTTTATAAAATTGGAACAAAGAAATAATTAAAATTCTTGTTGTTGATGTAGTAAAATACTGCTGTAACAGCTTGGAATTAAAGGAATATCAAAATATGAAATTTGGAATATTAAAAGAACGTAAAAGCCCAGCTGATAAAAGAGTGGTGTTTTCGCCTAATGAATTAGTAAAATTAAAAACACTTTATCCGGAAGTTAGTATTAAAGTTGAAAGTTCAGCTAGTAGAGCTTTTAGTGATGCAGAATATCAATATCTAGGTATCGAGGTAGTTGATGATATTAGTGATTCTGATGTGTTTTTTGGGGTGAAAGAAGTTCCGGTGGAAGATTTGATTCCTAATAAGTCTTATTTCTTTTTTTCGCATACGATAAAAAAACAACCGCACAACAAAGCTTTATTGCAAGGACTATTAGCCAAAAATGTTGATTTCTACGATCATGAAACCATTGTGAATGCTGATAATCATCGTCTAATTGGTTTTGGATACTATGCCGGAATGGTGGGTGCTTATAACAGTATACGTGCTTTCGGATTAAAATTTGAGTTGTTTAAATTACCCAAAGCCGAAACCCTTTCTGGAAAAGAAGATTTAATTCGTCATTTAAAAAGAATCGTTTTGCCTCCTATCAAGTTTGTGGTTACAGGAACAGGAAAAGTAGGCAGTGGCGTAAAAGAAATTTTGGATGCAGTAAAAGTAAAATCGGTTACGGTGGATAATTATTTGACTAAGAATTATACTCAGTCCGTTTACACTCAAATAGATGTTTTAGATTACAATCAAAGAAAAGATGGAACGGTCTTAGAAAGACATGATTTTTTTAAGAATCCGCAGGAATACGAAAGCAATTTTGAGCGTTTTACCAAAGTTTCTGATGTGGTAATTACGGCACATTTTCATGCCAATGAAGCTCCTCAAATTTTGACTAGGGAAATGTTACAATCTAAGGATTGCAAAATAAAAGTAGTTGCTGATATTTCCTGTGATATTAATGGACCAATAGCTTGTACGCTGCGTTCTTCTACTATCGAAGAGCCTTTTTATGGCTATTTACCAATAGAAAACAAGGAAGTAGATGTTTTTCATCCTGCGGCAATTGTAGTGATGGCAGTTGATAATTTGCCTTGTACATTGCCTAAAGACTCTAGCGAAGGTTTTGGAGCGATGTTTCTGGAACATGTAATTCCAGCTTTTTTTAACGGAGACAAAGATGGGATTTTGCAAAGAGCTAAAATTACCGAAAATGGTAAATTAACACCTAGATTTAGTTATTTACAGGATTTTGTTCTTTAAAAAATTTAACCACAAAGTTCGCAAAGCTTTGTGAACTTTGTGGTTAAATTTAAATATACATAGTTTTGAATCTGAAATTTTTTAAATAAAGTCATCTTTGTTTTATTTATAAACATAGATTGTAATTTATAAAATCTTAACCGAGTTTTTTATTTATATAAGATTCTTCGATTTACAGAATTTGACGAGTAATAATAGAGAAACTGTATTTAAAAAAATCCACATTTTTAAGTTCTTTAATGTATTTACTTAATTTACTAAAATTTTCTTCATCAATTTCATAGCTGTTACAGTATTCGTAATCAAATTCTTCGTACGGTGGGCATATTTGATTAATTTTTTTTAAATTGTATGTTGAAATATCGATTTCATCAACAAAAGACTCGCTCTGTATGTCATATAATTCAATTAATAATTGTCTTTTCATTTTATTTTTTTTAAGATTTATGTAACAAGTAAGTTTTAATAGAAAAGAGCGCTAAGATATTTATAAGGTAATTTTAAAAATTGAAAAAAACACAAAGCTTTGCGAACTTTGCGTTTTCTCAACACAATCTTTATAAAAATCCTTGCGAACTTTGCGGTTAAAAATCACACCATCTCCTCCGGTTTTACCCAATCATCAAAATCTTCAGCAGTTACATAACCCAAACGAATCGCTTCTTCTTTAAGAGTGGTTCCGTTTTTATGAGCCGTTTGTGCAATTTCTGCCGCTTTATAATAGCCTATTTTAGTGTTTAAAGCGGTAACCAACATCAACGAATTATCGACTAATTCTTTGATGCGTTTGTAATTCGGTTCAATGCCTTGAGCACAATGTTCGTCAAACGAAACACAGGCATCCCCAAGCAATCTAGCGGATTGAAGGAAATTGGCAGCCATTAAAGGTTTAAAAACATTCAATTCGTAATGACCTTGCATTCCGCCAACGCTAATAGCAACATCATTCCCCATTATTTGGGCGCAAACCATAGTTAAAGCTTCGCATTGGGTAGGATTTACTTTTCCAGGCATAATGGATGAGCCGGGTTCGTTTTCAGGAATCAGGATTTCTCCAATTCCCGAGCGTGGTCCCGAAGCTAACATTCGGATATCATTGGCAATTTTATTTAAAGAAACCGCCAGTTGTTTCAAAGCTCCATGCGATTCCACAATAGCATCATGAGCGGCTAAAGCTTCAAATTTATTTTCGGCGGTTACAAATGGAAGTCCTGTAAATTCAGCGATGTATTCAGCCACTTTTACATCATAACCTTTGGGGGTGTTTAATCCAGTTCCTACGGCTGTTCCGCCTAAGGCAATTTCGGATAAATGGGCTAAGGTGTTTTTTAGTGCTTTTAATCCATGATTTAATTGCGCCACATAACCTGAAAGTTCTTGTCCCAAAGTCAGCGGAGTAGCATCCATCAAATGGGTACGGCCAATTTTTACCACATTCTTGAATTCATTTGCTTTGGCATCGAGTGTGTTTCGCAATTTTTCAACTCCGGGAATTGCAATGTCAATAATAGCTTTGTAAGCTGCAATGTGCATGGCAGTAGGGAAGGTGTCATTAGACGACTGTGATTTATTGACATCGTCGTTGGCTTTGATAAATTGTTCTCCTTCGCCAATTTCAAATCCTTTTAGCACTTGGGCACGGTTAGCAATAACTTCGTTTAAGTTCATGTTGCTTTGTGTTCCGGAACCTGTTTGCCAAATGACCAATGGAAATTGGTCGTCTAATTGTCTAGCAAGGATTTCGTCGCAAACTGTGGCAATGGCATCTCTTTTTTCAGTTGATAAAACGCCCAAATCACAATTAGCGTAAGCGGCTGCTTTTTTTAAATAAGCGAATCCAACAATGATTTCTTTTGGCATCGATGCTGATGGCCCTATTTTAAAATTATTCCGGGAACGTTCCGTTTGAGCGCCCCAGTATTTATCGGCTGGGACTTGTACTTCGCCCATGGTGTCTTTTTCGATTCTGTATTTCATAGTTGTCGATAATTTAATTATTTTTAGAAAATAAGTTCTTGGTGAAGACTACTGCTATAGCCCTGATGGAAACGGCATCCTTTTATGTCTTTCTTTAAGACATAAAAGATAGAGTGTACAGCAGGAAACAGCTCCTAAAAACAAAATGCAGCTTAAATATACGCATAAATGTATTTTTATGAAAATTGAGTGTTGTTTTTATTGCTAAGAAAAAAATTAACTGTTACATTTGTGGCTACATTCAAAATTCCGGAAAACATGTTTGAATTTTCACAGTATTTAGGCTTTTTACTTTTCTTAACCATCCTTACAATGGGGTTTTGGTTAATGTTTTTTCTAGTTAGTTTCGTATCTTACTGGGTAGGAGGCGCAACTTGGGAAAGATTCAAAGAAAAGAGAGCAAAAAAACAACAATCACTATAAATTATTGATTGTTCATAAAAAAGGATTCGTGAAAACGAATCCTTTTTTTTATTCTAAAAAAATTAAATTCCAAAAAATTAAATTCCAACTTTTACATTTGGAATTTAAATTTTTGGATTTTACTATATATTATCCAGGGAAATCTCCGCCGCCGTCTCCGCCGTCATTGTTATTTTTCTGGTTGTTTTTATTTTTATCCGTTTTTTTCATGTTCAAACGGTATGTGAATGACAGGTTGAATTGTCTTCTTCTGAACTGAAATTCACTGTATGAACTAACACTTGGTAAATTAGTTTCCGATTTCATTTTTCTGGAATTGAAAATGTCACTTATATTGAAAGCAATTGTTCCTTTGTCTTTTAAGACATCTTTGCTTAAAGCGGTATTGACTACATAATTCCCTAAACTCTTTCCTTGAGCCGTTTTTCGTGGGCCAAAATACATTCCGTTAATTTGCCAATCGATTTTGTATGGCAATGTTAAACGAGAATTTAATCTGGAAAACCAAGAGAAGGCTTCATTGTTAAGGTCTTGCGTTTTTTCTTCATTGTTTACATTTTTGTATGTATAACTTCCTGTTGTTTTGGAATTAGAAAGGTTGAAACTACTGTTTAATTTCCAAATTTTAAGTGGACTGTAGTTCAAAGTGAATTCCATCCCAAATTGTTGTTCTTTACCAATGTTTATAGGGCTGCTTAAGACAACTGGGTTATTACCCACATAATCTCCTGTTTCAGTACGAACGAATGAAAATACATTTTTAGTGTTTTCAAAATACATTGAAGTACTAAAGGTTAATTTGTCCCAACGCATTAAATAACCAATGTCAAATTTATCCGTAAAAGAAGGATTCAAATCAGGATTACCTCTAAACAAGTTGATGTTACTGGAATAGTTAGTTGCTGGATTTAAGAAACGTCCTCTAGGTCTTGATAAACGTTTACTATAGCTTAAAGACAAACTACTTTCGTCTGAAAGTTCATAGTTAATAAACGCACTAGGGAAAAAATTGTTGTATTTTTTTGTGTTGTAACTTATATTGGGTTCACGCAAAGAATTGATTTCAATATTAGTATCTTCCCAACGTAGACCAAATAAATAAGAGAATTTATTCATTTTAAATCCATATTGAGTGTACAAAGCATTGATACGTTCTTTGTATTCTAAGGTGTTTGAAAGATAGTTATTGACTAAACCATCTGCTATAACTTCATAAGGGTTTCTTAAATTATTGAAGTTTCCTTTGTAACCTGCTTCAAATTGACTTCCGTTATCAAAAGGTAAAACATAGTCTGTTTGAACTTGAAATTGATATTGCTTTTGATTATTTGAAGTTTCATTAATTTTTATCGGGTCACTACTTCCAACGGTTTGGTCTTTGATTAATGAATTATCGGCATCTTTATTAGTAGCGTATGAAAGGTCCACTGTCCATTTATGTCCTTTATCATTGAAGTTTTTTAAGAAATTAGAAGATAATTCTAAATCCTTACCTATATCGTCTCCTACACCATTACGGTAACGTGTAGAAGTGTAGTTGTGGTTTTCATCATAAGAAAGGTATCTTACGTTGTCATAGTTAGTACCGCTATTATCGCGGTAACTGATAGAGTTTGTCCAAAAAGTATTAGGAGCAATAGTCCATTCCACTCCAGTTTTACTAGAAAGTCCTTTTCGGATACGTTCTGTGCTTTTGTTTTCATCAGTGTAACCAATGATGTTTTTATTACTGTCCAATAATTTAGAGTTTGTTAAACCAGCACCTTCATTAGTTCTGTAATTGTATCCGGTTGAAGTAAAGAAGTTTAATTTTTTAGTTTTAAAATTCAAATCACCACTGATACCATAGGTTTCAGGAATTCCTGTGGAGGCAATAAAGCTTCCGTTGAAACCTAAGTTTTTTCCTTTTTTCAAAATAATATTTAGAATTCCGGCTCCACCTTCGGCATCATAACGTGCTGATGGATTCGTGATTACTTCTACTTTATCAATGGCATCGGCAGGAATTTGGCGTAAAGCTTCAGCCATATTCAAAGAGTTAGAAGGACGACCATCGATAAAAATACGCACGTTTTCGTTTCCGCGTAAACTTACATTTCCTTCAACATCTACCGTAACCGAAGGTACATTTTCCAGTACATCGCTTACTGTTCCTCCTTTTACAATCATATCCTGACCTACATTGTACACTTTTTTGTCTAATTTAATTTCGACAGTCGATTTTTCGGCACGCACAACAACTTCGTTTAATTGCGCTACATCTTCAGCCAGTGCAATAGTTCCTAAATCGGTGTTTTTTTCCAGACTGCGTTGGCTAAATTGAATTGACTTGAACGAAATAAATTCAATTTTTATATTGTAGATTCCAGGAGCTACTTCGATAGAAAAATTACCTTTAGCATTGGTAATTCCTCCGGCAATAGCTTTTGGGTTTTTAGTATCAGTAATGGTTATTGTAGCGTATTCTAAGGGTTGTTTGCTTACTTTTTCAATTACAGTCCCTGAAATTTTTACTCTTTCTTTGGCTGGATCAATTACAGGATCTCCTATTTTAGCAAAACTGCTCAGGCAAGTAAAAAGTAAGGTGAGACTTAAAATGAATCTTAATGGTTGTCGCATTTTTTTTATTTTAATGTTTGTGTTAGGAATCGAAAAACGGAATTTGGTTTAACAGCGATATATTAAATAAATGTTAAATTGATCATTTCGCTTCAAAAAAAGCTTCTATTTTATCGGCTTCACGGGCAATAATAGCTTTGTTTCCTTTTATAATTATAGGTCTTTCAATCAAAATAGGATTTGCAATCATCGCTTGGATTATTGCTTCATCAGTCATTTCTTGATTTTTAAAATTATCAATCCAAATTTTCTCTTTTTGACGAACTAATTCAATGGGTTTGATAGCTAATTTTTTTAATAAATCGATCAGTTCGTGCTGATTAGGAACATCTTCCAGGTATTTAATGATTTTATATTCTTGATTTGAATTTTCTAAAAAAGCCAGGCAATTTCTTGATTTTCCACAACGCGGATTATGATATACTTCAATCATGAGTACTATTTTTAAAGTTTGAAACTAGTTTAAAATAAAATAAGTATTTTCGAAGAGGCAAAAATAGCTTTTGAAAGTTGAATAGTACTACTTTAAATCAATAAAATAGATGTTTATAGAACAAGGGATTCGTTCGGAGAATAAATTTTGGAAATATTTACTGGGCTCAGTATTCATTATTACCGCTTCTTTTGTGGGGCAGCTTCCTTTGTTAATAGCTGTTATTGGAAAAACAATTCTAACAGGAGCAACTTATCCGTCAACTACTGACGGAATCATGCATTTTTTTGAGCCTAATCTCACGTTTTTTTTGCTCTTAATTTCATTTGTATTTGCCTTAGCCAGTATTTATTTTGTGGTTAGGTATTTGCATCAACAAACTTTTCTTTCGGTAACCACTTCCAGAAAAAAAGTCGATTGGAGTCGAATTTGGTTTTCATTTGGACTTTGGTCTGTATTTTCGATTGGGTCTACTTTGATATTTTATTTTTCAAATCCCAATTTATATGTACTCAATTTTAAACCCATTCCTTTTGCCATTTTGTTTGTTATTGCTGTGGCGCTGGTTCCTATTCAAACCAGTACCGAAGAATATGTGTTTAGAAGTTATTTGATGCAGGGTTTTGGAAATTTGGCACGAAATAAATGGTTTCCTTTATTGATGACTTCATTGATTTTTGGAGCAATGCATCTTTTTAATCCCGAAGTTTCAAAGATGGGTAATATCATCTTTGTCTATTATATTGGGACGGGATTGTTTTTAGGAATCATTACTTTAATGGACGAAGGTCTCGAATTAGCTTTAGGTTTCCATGCCGCTAATAATCTAATTGGAGCTTTATTAATTACTTCCGATTGGTCGGCTTTTCAAACCCATTCTATTTTTAAAGATTTATCCGAACCTCAAGCAGGATTTGATATTATTATGCCAGTAGTGCTGGTTTATCCTGTCCTTTTATTTATTTTTAGTAGAAAATACCAATGGACTGATTGGAAAGAAAAATTGACTGGAAGAATCGATGTAAAGAATTAATTCATGAGAAAAGTTACATATAAAAACATTCACAATTTTTTTAAATTCAACGGAGTTCATTTTGATAGTAATGGATTGCGAATTGCCGCTTATTATTTGATAAAAGAAGGTGATGAGCACGAAAAAGCCATTGGCGATTTTTTACTCGATTGGTTTGATGCTAATTCGTATATCGATTTACAAACTTCTGGTACTACGGGAGCACCTAAAATAATTCGAAAAAACAAACAAGCTTTGGTTAATTCGGCATTAGCAACGGGAGATTTTTTCGAATTAAAACCCGGAGACAGCGCTTTGTGTTGTTTGCCTGTGCAATTTATTGCTGGAAAAATGATGTTGGTAAGAAGTTTAATTTTAGGTTTAGCAGTTGATTTTGTTTCGCCAAACTCATATCCTTTGGCTGCTATTGATAAAGAATATGATTTTGTTGCCATGGTTCCTTTGCAAGTTCAAAATTCATTGAACGAATTGTATAGGGTTAAAAAACTCATTATTGGCGGTGCTAAAATGAATGATTCTTTAGCTAAAAAACTCATAAATACTAAGACACAAGTTTATGAAACTTATGGTATGACCGAAACGATTACGCATATTGCGGCTAAGAAAATAGGAGAGCAGGCTTTTTCTATTTTGCCCAATGTAAGCATTTCTCAAAATGAAAATGATTGTTTGGTTATTGATGCGCCACAAGTGAGTGAGGAACGTTTGTTTACCAATGATTTGGTACAAATAATCAATGATAATCAGTTTGTGCTTTTGGGGCGTATTGATAATGTAGTTAATAGCGGTGGGATCAAACTGATTCCTGAAAAAATAGAAGAAAAATTAGCCGATGCAATTGCAGCTCGTTTTTTTGTTGGTGGTATTCCGGATGCCGATTTAGGCGAAAAATTAGTTTTGCTTATTGAAGGAGTAAAACAAGAACTGGACGAATCTATTTTTACTATTTTGGACAAATACGAAAAACCCAAAGCAGTATTTTTTATTCCGGAATTTGATACAACCGAAAGCGGGAAAATTAAGAGAAAAGCCATTTTGAAGGCTTTAGAATAAATTATCCAAACGTCAGTTCGAGTGAATTTTCAGAAAATGCGAAAAGCTTTTTCGGAAAATTTGTATCGAGAACCTTATTAACGATAAATTTCCAACGGCTGAAAATAGTAATTATTTATGCTCTATAATTTCAGCATTTAATTTATCTACTTGCAGTAAGCCTATTTTTTTATTGATTATTTTGATAGCTCCTTCTTTTTTTAGACTCGAAAGAATACGGGTTACTTGTTCATCAGTAGTTCCGGCAAAATCGGCGATTTCTTTTCTCGAAAGGTTGATGTTGAGTAAGTTGTTAGTGTGACCGAATTTCTTAAGCAAGTACAATAAGATGTCGATGACTCTTTCACGCACATTCATTTGGGCGATTTTTTTCACTCTATTTTCACTCTTATTCAATTCTTCCGCATAAAAAAGCATCATGTCATAGGTAAACTCAGGAATCGATTTTAGAATGGAGTGCATGATATCATTACTAAAATTACACAATACAGTATCTTCAATAGCCGAAGCGGCAATCAAGTAACGGTTGCTCGTTCCAAACCCCCTGAAACCTAATGTGTCTCCATCAGTTGTAAGACGAACGATTTGTTCTTTGCCATAAATACCTGTTTTTAAAACCTTTACTTTTCCTTTAAAGATAAAGTATAGTCCTTGAATAGGAGCACCTTCAATCATGAATTGTTGTCCTTTCTTGCAGGTATAATTGGTTTTTTCTAAAACAAAATCCTGCATCTTTTCCAGATGCAAATGTTTTTTAATAAAACAATTAGCATTGATACAGCTAGTACAGTCAGTAGTAATTCCTCTCATTTGTTCTTTGATTGATGAGTTGAACTCAAGTTTTGAATAGAACAAATGTAAGATTAAAATAAGTATAAATACGTATTTTTAAATCAAAATTACTTAGATTTAAGTGTTTTTTATCGATTTAGAAATAGGAGTTCTACTTTTTGCAGAATTCGGATTTTTAGATTAAAAATATGTGAGATTGTTATTGCTCTTTATTCTTATTCGAATTCTTCATACATTTTTAACAACTGATTTACGGTATTCCAGTTGCGAATGGTAGCAATGAGATTCAATCTTTTTTCGATATATTTTTGATCTAATCTGGTTTTTCCGGCTGAAACAGCATATTTAATAAAAATTCTGTTTTTGTCAATATGTACTTCATCAGGTTTTACAGCACTCATTTTCAGGTCGTGAATGCGGTCTTTGTGTAATTCCATCGATACAAAAGCCACATACAGTTTTTTAGTATCAACCTCTTTTTCTTTTAAAAAGAGATTGTTGTTCAAGCAAGATACTAAATCGGCTTTATTGATTACCACTACAGGAACATCATGACCAAAGGCTTTAAAAATTTCTTGTTTGATTTTAAAACCTACTGCGGCCGGGTTTTCTTCTTCGGTAGTTACAAATACATTTCCAGTTTGGATGTAAGTTGTTACATTAGTAAAACCAATGTTTTCCAATGTTTTTTGCAAGGCATCCATTTTCATCATGTTGTGTCCTGAAACGTTGATACCGCGAAGTAAGGCTAGGTGTGTAGTCATAATTGAATTATTGTAAAAGTAAATTAAGTTGCGCCATATCATCAAATAGAGGAATGTTCATTTGTTGTAAAGCATCAAAATTAGCGTGATTTGTAAAACCAAAAACGTCAAAACCTCCAGCTAAAGCGGCTTGAACTCCAGCAGGACTGTCTTCGATAACAACACAATCCTGGACTTCAAAGCCCATAGTTTTGGCAGCATGTAGGTATAATTCGGGATTGGGTTTCCAACTGTTGATGTCGTAAGCACTAAAAATATTCCCTTCGAATTTATCGATTAATTGAGTGGTGGTTAGATTAAGTCTTATTTTATCGGCAGGACCATTGGAAGCTACGCCTATTGGAACGTTGATTTTGGATAATAATTCATGAATTCCTTTTACAGGTTTTAAATCTTTTTGAAAAGCTTCAAAAGTGCGTTCTCTAAATTCTTCTTCAAAATTTGCTGGCAATTTTTTGTTAGCCAAATCAGCAATGTAGTCAAAACAAAATTCGAGTGATTTCCCTAAAAATAATTGATGCGCATGGTTTTCATCGATGATTGCTCCATGTGATTTTGCCATGCTGACTAAGGTACCAATAGAAATTTCTTCGCTATCTACCAGTACGCCATCACAATCAAAAATGATGCATTTGTATTTCATAGTTTCTTTCAAATTATAAAAGATTCAATAATTCTAGTGGATGATTGATGATGGATTGAGCACCTTCTGCAAGTAATTCTTCTTTTGGTCGGTAACCCCAAAGTACGCCAACGGCATACATATTGGCATTTTTTGCGGTTTGCATATCAATACCAGAATCACCAACATAAAGGAATTCTTCAGCAGAAAAGCCTAAATCCTTACTGATTTCAATTGCAGCTGCGGGATTTGGTTTTTTTGTTGCTTCACTCTTCAAACCCATTACAATTTCGAAATAATCAGGAAATAATGTAAGTCCAATTTTCTTGGTCAATTCATCGGCTTTATTGGATAATACGGCCAGTTTAATATTTCTAGATTTTAGCTCATCCAAAAGCTCCATAATTCCGTCGTAAGCTATGGTTTTATTGGTACAATTCTCGCGGTAATTTACCATCATGGCTTGAAAAGTACTTTCGATAGTTGCTTCGTCTTTATGAGTTTCAGGAAGTGCTTTGGTAACTAAATTTCGAAGTCCGCTGCCTATAAAATCATTGATAACTGGATAGCTGTGAGTAGGGAAGTGGCGCTCTTGAAGCACCTTATTAATCGAATCGGCGATGTCTATTAGTGAGTCAACCAGAGTTCCGTCTAGGTCGAATAGTACTGCTTTAAATTTCATTTTTTATGAAGTCTCAATTTATGTTGATATTGCGTAATAATTTTAACCGCAAAGTTCGTTAAGTTTTTCGCAAAGTTCACAAAGTTTAAAATAAAAAAAAGTTTTACACAGATTTCACTAATTATCACAAATTTGAATGTAGCCAAATTATAATTACAAAAAAAATTTAAACTTTCGCTAAGATTCACAAAGCAAACACAGAGAAACTCAAAGAAGTTAATATTGAAGAATCAGTATTTATCTGTATTATCGGTATAATCTGTGGGCTATCTTAAATTTTTAAAAAAAAATCTCAGCGAATCTCTGCCTGTCGGCAGACAGGTCTGTGTCTTCTTAGTGCATCTTTGTGTAATAACTAAAGCTCCATTTATTTTTTATCCACCACAATTCGATTTTCTCTATTGGCTAATTCCCAAGCAATGTTAAAAGCAAGTTGGGCTCTTTTTGCCAAGGCATCGTATTCTATTTTATCGGGTGTGTCTGTTTTTCTATGATAATCAGCGTGTACACCATTAAAAATAAACACGGATGGAATTCCGTTTTTAGCAAAGTTGTAATGGTCAGAACGGCGATAGAAATTATTAGGGTCATTTAAAGCATTGTATTTGTAATCCAAATTCAAATGAACGTATTTTTCATTAACGGAGGTGCATATTTGATCCAACTCAGTCGAAAGTCTGTCAGCTCCAATTAAATAAACATAGTTGTTTGAAGTAGCATGCGCTTCGTCACGACGACCTATCATGTCAATATTAATATCGGCAACGGTATTTTTTAAAGGAAATAATGGGTTTTCGCTATAATAACGCGAACCATGTAAACCGTGTTCTTCGCCAGTAACATGCAAAAATAAAATAGAACGTTTTGGTCCGTGTCCTTCTTTTTTTGCTAATTGGAAAGCTTCAGCAATTTCGAGCAAAGCCACCGTTCCGGAACCATCATCATCGGCACCATAAAATATATTATTGTCTTTTTTACCTACATGATCATAATGTGCAGAAAGAACAATCACTTCGTCTGGTTTTTCACTGCCTTCTATGTAGGCCCAAATGTTTTCAGAATCGGGTAGGTTTTCATTGTTTTTAGCGTTCAAGAAAGCTGCAGGAATGTGTTGGTAGTAATTCTGAGCTCCTTTAGGGAAAGGGATTCTGTCTTTTTGATATTGATTAATGAGGTATTTACCCGCTTTTTTTTGTCCAATAGAACCCGTTTCTCTTCCTTCCATAGAATCGCTGGCCACAATGTACAGATGTGTTTTTAGTTCGTCGGCAGTAATGGTGTTGCTATATTTTGTTGGAAAAAACAGATTTTTAGTAGTAGTTTCTTTGGTGCTTTGACAAGAGGCTATACAGCTAAAGGCAAGGAAGTAAATTATTTTTTTCATCTTATAAATGCTAACAATTAAATAAGGGCATATTTACAAATATCTGAAAATTAATTTAATAAATAAGAATTAACTATTCCTTAGCAAAACTTCTTTTTTATCGTCTGAAAAACAGCGTAATTGTCTTCTTTTATTGGTGTTCGAACTCTTTGACTAAGGTTTTGATAGGCAATAAAATATACGTAATTTTGTAATCTTAGGATATAATATAAATACCATGACACAAATACAACAAATTCTCTCTTCAAAATCAGAAGCCTTAATTAATAAAGAAAACAATTATGGGGCGCATAATTACCATCCGTTACCTGTAGTTCTTGATAGAGGCGAAGGAGTATTTGTTTGGGATGTTGACGGAAAGAAATATTATGATTTTTTGTCGGCTTATTCAGCTGTAAATCAAGGACATTGCCATCCTAAAATTGTGGGAGCAATGGTACAACAAGCGCAAAAACTGACCTTAACTTCTCGTGCTTTTTATAATGACCAATTGGGGGTTTATGAAGAATATGTGACCAAATATTTTGGTTTTGATAAAGTATTACCAATGAACACAGGTGCCGAAGCAGTAGAAACCGCTTTGAAATTGTGTAGAAAATGGGCGTATGAAGTAAAAAAAATTCATGAAAATCAGGCGCAAATTATTGTTTGCGAAAATAATTTCCACGGAAGAACGACTACTATTATTTCGTTTTCTAATGACGAAACGGCACGCAAGAGTTTTGGTCCTTTTTCCGATGGTTTTATAAAAATTGAATACGATAATCTGGATGCTTTGGAAAAAGTATTGGAATCATCTAAAAATATTGCCGGATTCCTGGTGGAACCTATTCAAGGCGAAGCAGGAGTTTATGTTCCAAGCGAAGGTTATTTGGCGAAAGCCAAAGCATTATGCGAAAAGCACAATGTATTATTTATTGCTGATGAAGTACAAACCGGAATTGCGCGTACCGGAAAATTATTGGCTGTAAACCATGAAAATGTGCAACCCGATATTTTGATTTTAGGAAAAGCAATCTCGGGAGGTGTTTATCCTGTTTCGGCAGTTTTGGCTAATAATGCCATTATGAATGTGATTAAACCAGGACAACACGGTTCTACTTTTGGCGGAAATCCTGTAGCAGCAGCTGTTGCTATCGCTGCGCTTGAAGTGGTAAGAGAAGAAAAATTAGCCGAAAACGCTGAGCGTTTAGGAGTAGTTTTAAGAGACGGATTGAATGCTATTGCTACAAGAAATCCTTTAATTTCTCTAGTAAGAGGAAAAGGATTATTGAATGCTATTGTGATTGATTGTGATGAAGAATCGGATTTGGCCTGGGAAATTTGTTTGAAATTCAGAGACTATGGTTTGCTTGCCAAGCCTACTCATGGAAACAAAATTCGTTTGGCGCCACCATTAGTAATCACCGAAGATCAAATTCAAGATTGTCTTTCTATTATCGAAAAAGCGTTAAACGATTTTAAATAAAACACTATGGATCGGGTTGTTAAATTAATAAAAAATCGATCGGATATCGGTGGAGGAACTCGTGGTTCTGATTTAGGGGTTGATGCATTGGAAGTGGCTGCCATTAATAGCGGGAGCGAGTATTTTAACCAATTTACTTTTGAAGATGTAAAAACGCATAACGAAAGTATTTATGATAAGAACAGGAATACATTTGCTAAGCGAATCGAATTTGTTTTAGAGCAATGTACCCGGGTTTCTTTTACCATTAAACGAAATTTAGAAGCGGATTTTTTACCCATCGTTTTATCGGGAGATCATTCTTCGGCATTGGGAACTATAAGTGGAATTAAAGCCGTTTATCCTCATAAAACTCTTGGGGTGATTTGGATTGACGCTCACGCCGATTTGCATTCGCCTTATACTTCTCCATCGGGAAATATTCACGGAATGCCATTGGCGGCAGCCTTAGCTTTGGATAATTTGAAATGCCAAATTAATGAAGTGATTCCCGAAACTCAACAACATTGGGAGGAGATGAAGCACATAGGTTTGGAAGCTACTAAAATTGATCCGGAACATTTAATTTATTTTGGCGTTCGAGATACCGAAGAGGCAGAAGATAAGCAAATGGCCGAATTGGGTATTAAGAATTTCAGAGTAGAGGAAGTGCGGTATAAAGGTTTAGAAAACTGTGTCGAAAAAGCATTGACACAATTGGCTAATTGCGATATGATTTATATTTCTTTTGATGTGGATTCGCTAGACTGTGATTTGATTTCTAACGGGACAGGAACTCCAGTTTCAAAAGGTTTTGATCAATATGAAGTGATTGCGATGATCAATCAGATTATTATGTCTCGAAAAGTAATTTGCATTGAATTTTGCGAAATCAATCCGCTTGTAGATACTAAAGGAAATAAAATGGCTGAAACTGCTTTTGAGATTTTAGAGCAAATTACATCCACCTTAGTTTTGCCTTTTGAGTAGCATTTTAAGGCTGTTTGTGAAGTGAAATGTTAAATTTTGTTTGTTATTCGAATATTTTACTTTAAGAATTTATAACAAAAAACAACTAAATATTTGTTTTTTCGCAATTTATACAGAGTAAATTTTATTTATTGCATTTCGCTCTTTAAAACCGTTAATTTATAACAATACAAATCAAAATTACGTATATTTGCATAAGTATTTATACTTAGTTTTAAAAATTGATTTTATGATTCAAGTAGCCGAAGCTTTAAATATTATAGCTGAGAATAGTTCTAAAATGCCCATTGTAAAAATTAAAGTGAGTAAATCACTGGGATATGTTTTGGCTGAAGCAATTTATTCTCCAATAAATATGCCTCCTTTCCGTCAGTCGGCGATGGATGGATACGCTTTTACTCACGGCAAATTGACGCAGTTTGAAGTGGTGAAAATTGCTCAGGCAGGAGATTTTTTAGATGATGAAATCAAAAAAAATCAAGCGGTTCGCATTTTTACAGGTGCTTTTGTTCCTGATGATACCGATACTGTGGTGATGCAAGAGCATACAAGTGTAACTGATAATTTGCTTGAAATAGAAAAAATGCCTGAGGCTTTTGCTAATGTAAGAGCAAAAGGAGAGCAAATTAAAAAAGGCGAATTGGTTTTTGATGTAAATACAGTAATTACTCCAGCGGCTATTGGTTTTTTAGCCTGTTTGGGAATTACAAAAATCAAAGTGTTTGAAAAACCAAAAGTAGCTATTTTGGTTACTGGAAACGAATTGGTTTCTGCTGGAAATAAATTGCCGAAAGGAAAGATTTACGAGAGTAATTCATTGATGCTTGAAGCAGCTTTGAAAACAATTGGGATAAATAAACCGACTGTTTTTAAGGTAAAAGATAGTTTGAAAAAAACAACAAAAGCAGTAGAAAGCTGTCTCGCTAATTTTGATGTAGTGTTGATTTCAGGCGGAATTTCTGTTGGCGATTATGATTATGTAAAAGAGGCTTTGTTGAAAAATGGAGTGACAGAGTTGTTTTATAAGATCAATCAAAAACCGGGTAAACCTTTGTTTTTTGGACGAAAAGAAAATAAAATTGTCTTTGCTTTACCGGGAAATCCGGCTTCGTCATTGACTTGTTTTTATGTATATGCTTTTCCCGCTTTGAAAAAGTTAATGGGATTTGAAGCGATACATTTGCCGGAAATGAAGCGAAAAATAAATACTGATTTTAAAAATACATCTGGTAAGACCTTGTTTTTAAAAGCCTTGTATGAAGATGAAAAGGTGACGGTTTTAGAAAGTCAAAGCTCGGCAATGTTGAATACTTTTTCGATTGCAAATGGTTTTATTGTTGTGCCTCATGATGTTACAGCTATAAAAGCAAATGAAGAAGTGGTCGTTTTGCCTTTTAATTGAGAGAGAAATGGAAAAAGTAACGGTATCAATTCTTTGTGGAGGCAAAAGTAGCCGAATGCAGTCGGAGAAAGGATTGGTGCTTTTTCAGGGAACGCCATTTATTGAGCATATTATTGCAGCGGCTTTGCCTATTAGTAATGAAATACAATTAGTGACTAATACATCCGATTATGATTATTTGTCCTATAGAAAAATAAACGATATTGAATTAGATAAAGGACCTATCGGCGGAATTTATTCGGCTTTGGTTCATTCAGAGTCTGAAATTAATTTGATATTAAGTTGCGATATACCTTTAATTTCGACCGAATTATTATCGGAATTGATAACAAAACATACAACCCATTTTGAAGTTTCTGTTTTTTCGGAAACCAATAAAATTCATCCTTTGATAGGAATTTATTCGAAGAAAATAATTCCGATTCTTAAAAAGGCGATAGAAGAAAATGATTTAAAAATGATGCGCTTGTTAGAAAAAGTGAATCACCAAATAATTGAAGTTGCAGGAGAGCGAAGCGAACAATTTAGAAATGTCAATTCACTTACCGAATTAGATGAACTGAATACCAAATATTGAAGAATATGAAAAAGACTAACACACCAAAGTTGACAATTGTAGGGGCTGGACCTGGCGATGTGGAATTAATTACCATAAAAGCCATAAAAGCTTTAGGAGATGCTGATGTAGTGCTTTATGATGCACTTGTGAATGAAGACTTATTGCAATATGCTGCTACAGGAACTGAGATTGTTTTTGTAGGGAAGCGTTTTGGTTGTCACGCCTATACTCAGGATCAAATAAACGAATTGATTGTGGTTATGGCAAAAAAGCACGGTCATGTGGTTAGATTAAAAGGTGGAGATCCATTTGTTTTTGGTAGAGGAAGTGAAGAAATTGAATTTGCTCAACAACATGGTTTACAAACGGCTATCGTTCCTGGAATATCTTCGGCTTTAGGAGTTCCGGCTTCTAATGGAATCAGTTTAACACAACGCGGAATTTCAGAAAGTTTTTGGGTAATTACAGGAACCACTTCGGCACATAAATTATCAATGGATGTTAGTTTGGCTGCACAATCGTCGGCTACAGTGGTAATTTTGATGGGAATGAATAAATTGGACGAAATTGTATCTATTTATCAAAACAATAGAACCGATGATTTACCGGTTGCCATCATTCAAAACGGAACCAAAGACACTCAGAAAAAAGTAATAGGAACGGTAAGTTCTATTAGTAAATTGGTAGCAGAGCATAAATTGGCTTCGCCAGCAATTATTGTGATAGGAGAGGTGGTAAAACATGCTTCTGAACTGGCTGTTTTTACTAAAGCGGCGTACACTGAAGACGAATTTATTTTTCAAAATTTAAACGTAATCGAATAATGTTAAAATTAAAATATTTTGGTGCTGTAGCCGAGAAAATAAAAGTACAGGAAGAAAATATTCCTTTTTCTAATTCATCTCTACAGGAATTAGTGGATGCATTAGAGCAAAAATACGATTTAACTTCACTATCTTACAGTATTGCAGTCAATCAAAAAATTGTGCAAGACACAAATAATTACATGTTAATAAGTAATGATGTTGTTGCTTTATTGCCTCCATTTGCTGGAGGTTAAAAAATAATAATTTTCTAATTCGGTAGCAATTATGCGATACAATCGACAAATTATACTTCCAGAAGTTGGCGAAAAAGGCCAAGAAAAACTAAGCCATGCTAAGGTATTGATTATTGGTGCCGGTGGTTTGGGTGCGGCAATTTTGCCGTATTTGGCAGCAGCCGGAATTGGAGAAATAGGGATTATTGACGATGATTCCATTGAAATCAGCAACCTGCAACGTCAGGTAATCTATAAAAGCGATGCGATAGGAAAATCAAAAGCACTGGAAGCTAAAGAAATGGCTTTGTCTTTGAATCCTTCGATACAAGTTAATGCCATTACCGATACTTTGAATGCTAAAAATGCCATTGCATTATTCGAACAGTATGACATTATGGTCGATGCGACTGATAATTTGTATACCAAATATTTGATTAACGATGCCTGTGTTGTAACCAATAGGCCTTTTGTTTACGGTTCTATTTATAAATTCCAAGGACAGGTTTCAGTATTTAATTATCAAAACGGACCTACATATCGCTGTCTTTTTCCAGATGAATCTTCAAACAGTAAAAATTGTGTGGATTCAGGAGTAATGGGGATTTCGGTGGGGATTATTGGAATGTTCCAAGCCAATGAAGTTTTAAAAATGGTTCTTGGAATTGGCAATGTACTTTCGGGCGAATTGTTGATTTACAATATGCTCAATAACGACCAGCAAAAATTTGATTTGGCTAAAACCAATACGATTGAAGTAAGCAGAGTCGATTTCGAAAAAAAATACAATGGAATTGAAAATACCGTTTTAGAAATAACAGCCAAAGAAGCTTTGGAACAAATCGATAATTCGGATGTTCTTTTTTTGGATGTTAGAAATGAAGAGGAATTTCCGAAAATAAGTTTACCTAATTCAATTCAAATTCCGCTTTCTGAGTTAGAAGAGAATTTAGATCAATTGGATTCCAATAAAACGATATTGGTGTATTGCCAATCAGGTATCAGAAGTAAAAAAGCAGCTGCAATACTAAAAAAACATTCCTTTTTAAAAGTACAAAGTATTGCAGGTGGTGCTTTAAAACTACAAGGAATTATAGCTACTAATGCTATTTCTGTTTCTTAAAAAATAAAATCATGAGCAAAAAAGTTTTTATAGAAGGAGCAATTTCTCCTGAATTCATAGCCGAATCGATAGCTAAACATCAAGGCAAGCATACCATTGGGGCGCACAATATTTTTTTAGGTCAGGTTCGTGCTGATGTTCATGAAGAAAACGTAGTAAAAGCGATAGAATATACTGCTTATGAAGAAATGGCTAACGAAGCTTTAACGGCAGTTAGAGAAAAGGCTTTCGCCCAATTTGACTTGGTTTGTATGCACATTTACCACAGTTTAGGTGTGGTTAAAGCAGGTGAGATTTGTTTGTTTGTCTTTGTTTCGGCGGGACATAGAACGCAGGTTTATGAAGCTACTGAAGCTATTGTGAATTGGATTAAGACGGATGTGCCTATCTTTGGCAAAGAAATATTTGAGAACGAAGATTTCATTTGGAAGCAAAATAAATAATTAATGGTTGATATTACCCATAAAATAAGTACGTTACGTTCGGCAACTGCCATGGCAACTGTAAAAGTTAGTTTGCCGGAAACGATTGAAGCTATTGAGAAAAATTTGGTTCCCAAAGGCAATGTGCTTGAAATGGCTAAAACCGCTGGTTTATTTGCTGTAAAAAACACGCATTTATCTATTCCTGATTGTCATCCGTTGCCGATTGAATATACGGCGGTGGCTTATGAAATCAAGGATTTAACGATTGATATTCTTTTTACGGTAAAAACCGTTTATAAAACAGGAGTTGAGGTGGAAGCCATGCACGGTGCGTCTATTGTGGCGTTGACGATGTATGATATGTTGAAACCGATTGATAAAAACATCGAAATTTCGACTATTAAATTAGTGGAGAAAAAAGGAGGAAAGTCATCTTATAAAAATAGATTTCGTGATGTTTTAACAGCAGCTGTTTTTGTTTGTTCCGATTCTATTTTTGCAGGAGATAAAGAAGATCGTTCCGGAAAAGTTATAGTTGAGAAATTAGAATCTTATGGAGTAGAAACCACTCATTACGAAATTATTCCTGATGAGGTTGATTTTATCCAAGACAGAACTAAAAAATACGTTCAGGAAAACCAATTGGTGATTTTTACTGGAGGTACCGGGCTTTCGCCAAGAGATGTCACGCCTGAAGCATTAGAACCATTATTAGAAAATAGAATTCCGGGAATTGAAGAAGCCATTCGCAATTATGGACAAGACAGAATGCCGTATGCGATGCTTTCACGTTCTTTGGCGGGAACTATAGGAGACAGCTTAGTTTTGGCTTTGCCAGGTTCTGTTAATGGAGCAAGAGAATCTATGGATGCTGTTTTTCCGCATGTTTTGCATGTTTTTCACATCCTAAAAGGGAGTAATCATGATACCAAATAACACCATATTGACGGATGATTTTGGTCGTAAACACAACTATTTACGTATTTCTTTAATAGAGAAATGCAATTTGCGTTGTACCTATTGCATGCCTGCTGAGGGAATTGCATTGACTCCTAAAAAAGAGTTGATGACCGCTGACGAGGTTTTTGCTATAGCCCAAATATTTGTAAATAATGGAGTTGACAAAATAAGATTGACAGGAGGGGAACCGCTGTTGCGAAAAGATTTTCCTGAAATTATAGAAAAACTAGCTCAATTAGAAACCGAAATTTCGATTACTACCAACGGAATTTTAATTGACAGACATATCGACGTTTTAAAGCAATTTAAAGTCAAAAAGATCAACTTGAGTTTGGATACTTTAGTTCCATCCAAATTCAACACTATTACGCTTCGCAATCAGTTTGAAAAAGTAATTGATAATTTGCATTTACTGCTAAATAATGATTTTAAGGTAAAGGTAAATGTGGTTTTGATTAAAGGTTTTAATGACAACGAAATTATTGATTTTATTAATCTAACAGAATCTTTACCTATTTCGATTCGTTTTATTGAATTCATGCCTTTTGCTGGAAATCAATGGGACAGAAGCAAAATGGTTTCGCAAAAGGAAATTTTAGACCAACTCTCAGTTCATTTTTCGGAATCTAATTTGGAGAAACTGCAAGATGAAAAAAACTTCACAGCCCGGGAATTTAAGATTAAAAATTATTTAGGAAGCTTTGGGATCATTAGTTCGATTACGAATCCTTTTTGTGATGGTTGCAATAGAATTCGCCTTACGGCAAATGGAAAAATCAAGAATTGTCTCTTTTCCAATTCAGAAACCGATTTATTGACTCCGTATAGAAATGGTGAAGTTATTGAAAGTATCATAGCCTCAGCGATTAAAAATAAAAAGAAAGTAAGAGCAGGAATGACAACTCTTGAAGATGTTGATAATCCTGTTTTAAATCAGGATAATCGATCTATGATTGCGATTGGGGGTTAAGGGGATTACCAAGTAAAAAACAATAAAGCTTCTGAATATTGTTTGATTCTAAAACTATGATTTCCTTTTAGAGTCATGGTTTCAATCAAATTTTCTTTAACGGAATATTCTAATTCTAAATCATTAAGTATCCATTTTACTTTTTTACAGTTTTGAATACCAATGATTTTTGAATTAATAACAATATAAATTGGATTATACACTGTAATTTTTTCATCACTTCCAAATTCGAAAATTAATTTATCTTCTTCATTTCTAATACTTTTTAGTAGTGAGGATCTGTCACCAGGTTTTCCAATTGTATCTCCGAATATAGAGATAGAACCAACTTTAATAGTAATATCGTTAATGAAATTATCAATTAAATCTTTAACATTTATACTTTTGAAATTATTTAATTCGTAGTAGTTCATCAATTTCCTTTTATTTTTTTGTAATTAATGTTTTCAAGACAAATAACTCCTGTAAGACTTTCAACCAAGGGACTTATTTTTGTTTTTTTAGAATCCTTTGCTGTTATTGATAATAAATAATTTTCAATAAGTTTTGAAAGACTTACACTATTGTTTTTAGCATAAGATTTAGCTTCTTTAATTATATTTTCATCGATATTTAAAGTTAATTTCGTATTCATAACAAATAGTTTAGGTGTAAATTATAAAATAATCAAGTAAGATTAAAATGTTTTATACTTTTTAACAAATTTTATAATCTGAATCATTGTTGTTCGATTTAATTGTAATGAATAATCAACAGTTCGCTCCTCTGGAGCTTTATTCTAAAAAAAAAATGTTTTCTACAAACAGTTGGCTCCTAACGGAGCTCTTTTAGTCCCATCGGGACGTTCTGTTTGTAGAAAATAGGGAGTCGACAAAAAGAAGCTCTAGAGGAGCGACCTTTTGGTAAGTACTATAAATATTGAGTTCAAAATTTTATTTATGTTTTTTATCGGACAACAATGATTCTGAATTTAAAAAACAATTGTTATAAATACAAAAAGCACAGCGTTACACTGTGCTTTTTGCGTTTTTAGATGTTGTTTATAGATTCGGCCGTTTTAAAAAGCGGTCGAGTTTATAGATCAACATTTATTGTTCAAAGTCTACTTTGACTTTATATTTATTTGATTTTAAAATACTTTCTATCGAGCCAAAAGTGGCAATTGTTTTTTGGTATTCTTTTTCTTTTTTCAAAGCAATTTGTCTGATACCATGCTCAAAACGGCTCACTTCTTTCAACGTAGTAAGAATAAGTCCTGGAACGGCTACGTTTTCACCCTCTTTGTCTTTGGCTACCATAGTAAAATAAGAGGAATTACAATGTTTAATAGCTCCGGTTTGAATGTTTTCGGCTTCTACTCGAATTCCTATAATCATAGAACTGTTTCCTACATAATTTACGCTGGCTTTCATGGTAACCAATTCTCCAACTTCAATAGGTTTTAGGAAGTTTACTGTGTCAACAGAAGCGGTTACACAATAGTTACCTGAAAATTTAGAGCCACAAGCAAAGGCAATTTGATCCATTAGTGATAAAATGTAACCACCATGAATTTTTCCACTAAAATTAGTATGCGAAGGCAGCATTAATTCGGAAATTGTTATTTTCGAAGAATCGACAGTTCTAAATTCGGTATGCATCATAACTTGTTGTTTTATAAATAACTTTTAAATGTCTTGTTTTTCAGCGGATAAAAGTACAAAATTAGATTTTGGCGATTCGCATAAAGAACAGCAATAATCAACGGGTAAATCATTAAACAAAACTCCTTTTTCTATTCCTTGCACAGCATCACCGTATTCAGAATTATAAATAGTAAGACATTCAGAACATTGGTAAACATCATGTTCTTGTTTTTCTTTCTTTGTAGTGGCAGCATCATTATTTTCAACTGCGGTATTGCTCCCTAATTCATTAAAGTATTTTTTACTCAATTCGATTAAAATACTAGGCAATTCCAGCTTATCAATGTCTTGAGTATGAATGATGTATTCACGGGTGTTTGGGTCAAAATGTTTGGCATACAAAACGTTGTAAGTATCTCTAATTTTGATAGACTCTAAGTCTTTTGGTAATTTATTTTTTTCGATGACAATCGAAGTAAAATAATGTCCCTCACGATTGTAATCGGAAATTCCAAAAGTAAGTCCGTAGGTACTAATATCAAATTGATCTAAGGTTCTAACCAAAAATGTTTTCAAATTCAAAGACCAATCGGTTGCCACAGGAAGATGCCAGTTCAATTCTAATAGCGAATGACGAACATTTATTCCTTTTTTTCCAAGGAATTTTTCCCAGTCTAATTTTCGGTCTTTTGGAATTCCTTTTATAATAAAGGATTTCCAAGGTGTAATACTTATTTTTCCAATTTTACAATCAAAACACAAATCGCACATTTCTTTTAGAAACTCTAAATCGTAAAGATTATTTCTCCAATACAATCCCAACCAATATTGGTCAATTCCTAAACGATTCATTCCTTCATAATATGGAAAAGGATAAAATGGAACATTTAGGGCTTTGTCCATCGTTCGGTTGTTTGTATCCAAATTTTCGCTGACAAGATTGAAAATCATGTCAATTCCTATTGATTCTTCGCTAACAATACGTTCGATTTCGTAATAAATTTTGGAAATATCCCAGCTGTAAATTAATACAGGATATACTTCCATGCGTTGCCAATTTGGTAAACGAATGTATAAGTACCAATAATCTTCATGCTCAGAAGCAATAAAATTAATGTGTCCCGTAAATAAAGGAACGAGTTGTTGTTTTGGATCGGTAATATTGACTTTTAAAACAGGTTGCTCTTTGAATTGTTCTAAAACATACAAGAATTTATTACCTGTAAGCCAAGGTGTATTTCTGAAAATATCGGTTGAAACATAAGAAGAAACAATATTATTTCCGCTTTGTTCATTAGGATAAACGATATGAAACTTGCCATTATTCTCCGTTTCTGAATATTTAAATCCATTAGGGAAAATAATATCTTGTCTGGAACCAAAGGAAATGTCTTTTAGTCCTTGTGCTAAACTCATGTTAACAATACTGCGTAATTCGCCTGGCGAAATAACGCCTCCTTTTACTATTAATCGTGTTAATTCCATGTTTTTGTTTTTTTAGTCCTTAGTCCTTAGTTTTTAGTCCTTAGTTGTTTGAAAATCTGGGGACTAAGTACTCAGTACTCTTCAACTCATTTACACTTAGCTAAAATTTCTTTCACTTCGGTTTTACAACTTCCGCAGCCTAAACCAGCTCCGGTAGATTTACACAATTCAGTGAAATTAGTTGTTCCTGCTTTGACAGCTTCTTCGATATTGCCGACTCCTACTTGGCTACAAGAGCACACTAATTTACCTATAACAGGTTTGGCTGCCCCGCCGCTTCCTCTTAAGAGTTGGTTACGTTTGTCTGACAATTCGATTTTGCTTTCAATCATGGTTTTGAATTCGGCAAATTCATTTTTATCTCCCATCAAAATAGCTCCCACTAACAAATCGTCTTTAACGATACATTTTTTGTAATAGCGTTTTTTCAAATCGGCAAAGATAATTTCTTCATAGCTGTCGTCGTTTTCAGGAATTTCAACTTCACCAATACTACAAAGATTTATGTCTTCTAGTTTTAGGATGTTCATCAATACGGATCCTTTGTAAAAACTGCTAATGTCTCCGGCAAAATAGTTGGCTAAAACATCAGCTTGTTCTTCAGCAGCAGAAGTAATTCCGAATAATTTACCGTTGAATTCCGCAATTTCGCCAATGGCAAAAACATCAGGATTTGAGGACTGTAAATATTGATTTACTTTAACTCCGCGACCACAAGCAACTCCAGATTCTTTGGCAATTTCTATATTTGGTACTGTTCCAATGGCGTAAACAATTGCGTTTGCCGTTAATATTCGACCACTTTTTAGTGCAATTTCCAGCTCATTGTCATTATCAGATTCGAAAACGGTACTTACTTCATTATCAAAATAAATTTGAATATCGCGAAGCTGTACTTCTTCGGCTAATAATTTACAGGAAATACGGTCTAATTGACGTTCCATTAATCGGGAAGCCCTTTGTACGATAGTAATTTTTACTTTTTTATGCTTTAAGGCTGCTGCCAATTCGAGACCTAATAAACCACCACCTACAATTACCACATGTTGGTCTTCGGGAGCTAAATTAGTATTGTCTAAATAGTTTTTTAATTTATCAGCATCTTCTTTTCTACGCATAGTAAAACGTCCAGGAAGATGTAATTGTGCATTTTCGGGTATAAAAGGACGACTTCCGGTAGCCAAAATTAAGCGATCAAAAGTGTGTGTGTCGCCACGACTATCTTTTATGGTTTTATTGGTAGTATTGATGTTTTCAATACCCACCGACGATTTTAAAGTGATATTCAATTTACTTAAACCGTCCTTATCTCTTATTTTTAATAAATTCTCCCAGGATAATTCATTAGTAACATATTCAGGTAATAGCACGCGATTGTAAAATGGATTAGGCTCATTAGAGAAAACAATAATTTCATCCGTTGCATTAAGTTCTCTATAATTTTGTATGAATCTAAAAGCAGCCGCTCCAGCACCTACAATAGCTATTTTTTGGAATGGTTTTTCATATTTAGCTATAGAAACCGCAGTGTATTTAAAATCAGGTTCTTTAGAAACTGGGTCAACAAGAGTATTGGTTAGATTATTAGTTCTGTTTAAGTCGTTATCTAATTGTTTTCCCCAATGCATTGGTAGAAAAACAACACCTTCTTTTATAGAATCAGTCACAGTAGCTTTGACACGAACTTCACCATTTTTACTGTTAACAACAACAATGTCACCATTTTCTATGCCTGATTTAAAGGCATCGATAGGATTGATTTCTAAAAACGGATTAGGGATGTGCGATAACAATCGGGATACTTTTCCTGTTTTAGTCATCGTGTGCCATTGGTCTCTAATACGACCAGTGGTCAGGATAAAAGGATATTTATCGCTAGGTTGTTCTGAAGTATTTTCAATTGATGTTGGCAAATTGAAAATTGCTTTTTGAGAAGGCGTATAAAACTTTTTATCAGCAAAAAGACGTGGCGTTCCCGGATGTCCATAATCTGGTACAGGCCATTGAAAAGTACCTTCGTGTTTTAATCGGTTGTAATTAAGATAAGAAATATCAATGTTGGTGTTTTTTGTCATTTGACAATATTCCTTATAGACTTCTTCGGCAGTGTTGAAATTAAAGCCACTGAAACCCATTTTTTTCGCAAATCGAGTTAGGATTTCAACGTCAGGTAGTGCTTCACCAGGAGCATTAATTCCTTTAGGTAAATAAGAAATTCGTCTTTCCGAATTGGTCATCGTACCTTCTTTTTCTAACCATCCCGCTGCTGGAAGCAGTAAGTCGGCAAATTTAGCGGTATCGGCATTATGCGATATTTCCTGAACTACAACAAATTTAGCATTTTTCAAGGCTTTTTCCACTCGTCTGGAATCGGGTAAGCTCACCATTGGATTAGTACAAATAATCCAAATTGCTTTCATTTTTCCGGATTCTAAGGCGTCAAACATTTCTGTAGCAGTCAAACCTGGTTTTTCAGAAACGCTGTCTACTCCCCAAAAATCAGCTACTTCCTGACGGTGTTCTGGATTCGCTAATTCTCTGTGAACAGCTAGTAAATTAGCCATTCCACCTACTTCTCTTCCGCCCATGGCGTTAGGTTGTCCCGTTAAAGAAAAAGGTCCAGATCCTGGTTTTCCAACATGTCCTGTTAATAAAGAAAGATTTAATAAAGCTGTATTTTTATCTACTCCCACAGCACTTTGATTCAATCCCATAGCCCAAAGCGTAAGAAACCCTTCGGCTTTACCAATTAATTCAACTGCTAAATCAATTTCTTTGATGGAAATTCCGCAGAGTTGTGAAGCTCTTTCCAATGAAGTAGAAAGTACTAAATCCTTGTAAGCCTCGAAGTTTTCAGTATGTTTTTTTACAAAATTAGTATCGGCATAGCCTTTTTCGATAATTCTTTTGGCTAAAGCATGGTATAATATAATGTCGCTTCCTGGTAGAATTTGTAAATGCAAATCGGCAGTTAAGGCAGTATCTGTTTTTCTAGGATCAATTACAATTACCTTTACTTTCGGATTTTTTTCACGGTGTTGTTCTAAACGTCTGAATAGAATAGGGTGGCACCAAGCTGGATTTGCTCCTGTGATTAAGAAAGTATCTGCTAATTCAATGTCGTCATAAGCTATCGGAACTGAATCTTCTCCGAAAGTTTTTTTGTAGCCAGCTACAGCTGAACTCATACAAAGACGCGAATTAGTATCAATATTATTTGTTTTTAGAAAACCTTTTACCAGTTTGTTTACCAAATAATATTCCTCAGTAAGACATTGTCCAGAGATATAAAAGCCCACACTATCAGGCCCATGTTTTTTTATTATTGAAGAAAATACAGCTGCAGCACGGTCTAAACCATCATCCCAGCTTACGCGTTCCATAGGGTGCGATTTGCTCCAACGCATTTCAGGATAAAGAATTCTATCAGAAGTGTCATTAGCTACATAATGTAGATTCATTCCTTTAGAACAAAGCATTCCTCTGTTTACAGGATGATCGATATCTCCTTTTACTGTAACACCATTACTAGAATCTTTGCTAACAATGATTCCGCATCCTACTCCACAATATGAACACGTAGTTTTGATTTCTGAATTTTGCATTATCCTTTGTATTTTTTAATTGCGAAATCTTTTTTCAAACTGAAAAACTATAATTTAAAATGTAAAAATACGTATTAATTAAGTATAAGTACGTATTTTTTTAATTTATTTTTCAAGTTTGACAAATAGATAAAAGAAGTCTAAAATAATGCTTTTTATTTTTTTTTGGCTCAAAAAACAATTATTAATTCAAAAAAATAACATTTAGGTTAGTATCAATTTTTGCCTTTATTGGCAGAAATATTAAAAAAACAGAAGTTAATACCATTACAGAATTTAAAAGAATACCTTAATACTACATCTTGTGTAATTCCTTATTGTTACTGTTGTTCATTCCTTTGAGCTAAAGCAATATAATACTGTTTAGTAATATATTCGGCAGCTTGTATTATTAATAGGTGTAAATGTAGAGTCATTATCTTTTAGAAAGGAGGTGTTTCATTTTTCAAATGAACTTCTGATTTTCGTATTGGAAAAAGAATGAACGGTGAATTTTAAGCTTAAACAAAAAATGAGTTTTTTAAATTTCTATCTTTTTCTACTTATACATTAATATAGTATACTCTCTAGATCATTTTTTCAGTACTGCTTTATTGGAATTTTTGCTATTGTTTTTCATTTTTTTTAAAGGCTAAGTATGTTTTTTATGCACTGAAAGAGTCAACGTAGTTTTTTAAACTACGTATCTAAGTTTAAATAATCCTAGTGTTTACGGGTGTTTTTAATGTTTAACTGCGTTTTAGCAAGGTTTAATATGATTTTTAGAATTTGAGAAGTGGTGTTAAAAAGCTGTTTTAGGCTGGTTTTTAGATGGTTTTTACGTATAACTACTTACGTATATTTGCTACATACAAAACATAATCATTAAAATCTTAAACATGAAAAAATCAACTCAAAAAACAAAACTCATTTCAAGAGTCTTAATTGCGGCTATAGTGACAGTGTTTTCTCTATCTGCAATAAAAACAAATGCACAGTCAGGTGAACCAATAAAATTAGGATTTATTCCTTTAACGGATTGTTCGCCAATTGTAATGGCTAAAGAATTAGGCTTATTCAAAAAATACGGTGTAGATGTAGTAGTAACAAAAGAGTCTTCATGGGCTAATGTTAGAGATAAAATCTTAACAGGAGAATTAGATGGAGCACACTGTTTGTTTTCGATGCCTTTTTCAGTTTATACTGGAGTAGGAGGAAAAGCCGGTTCAGAAATGAAAATTGCCATGATGCTGAATGTAAACGGACAAGCTATTTCACTATCTAATGATTTTTGTGGAAAAGTAGGTTTCAAAGAAATGGCCAAAGTAACACCAGTAGTTGCTGCTAAGTTGAAAGCCGAGAAAGAAGTAACTTTTGCAATGACTTTTCCTGGAGGAACGCATGATTTGTGGTTGAGAAACTGGATGTCTATTGCAGGTTTAAATCAAAAAGCGGTTAAAATTATCACTATTCCGCCTCCGCAAATGGTAGCGAATATGAAAGTTGGTAATATGGACGGATTTTGTGTTGGAGAACCTTGGGGAGGTGTTGCAGCTATGCAAGGAATTGGTTTTACACAAATTGCTTCTCAAGACATCTGGAAAGATCATCCTGAAAAAGCATTAGTAGTTAATAAAGATTTTAGTGTTAAGAGAAGAGAAGATCTTAAAAAAGTAATGAAAGCGATTTTAGAAGCTTGTATGTGGCTTGATGTTCCTGCAAACCGTAAAAAAACCTCTGAAGTTATTGGTAGAGCTCCTTATGTAAATGCTAACGATGATGTTATTCAAGATCGTTTGAATGGAGAATACAACTTAGGTTGTAAACTGGGACAAAAAATATATAAAGGAGACCAAATGGCTTTTTACAAAGGAGGAACAGTTAATTTTCCTCGTAAATCTTACGGTATCTGGGCTATGGCACAATATGTACGATTCGGATATTTAAAAGAAGCTCCAAATTATAAAGCGATTGCAGATAAATTAATACTACAAGATTTGTATAAAGAAGTAGCTGCAAGCATGAAAGTGAAGGTTCCAAATGACGATATGAAACCATTCTCACTTACAATGGACAAAACAGTTTTTAATCCTGCAAATCCAGCAGCTTACTTAAAAGTAGTAAGAAAATAATAAAATAAAACAGTAAATAATCCCTCTCGAAAGGGAGGGATATTTAAAAAAGCTTACCCGGAATAAACAAAAACAATTGAAACAAAACATTACAAGAAAGTTAAACTAAAACAGATTGAATTATGTCAGATAGAGATACATTAACAATAGATACTCTTGAGGAGGTAAAAATAGCTTCAGTAGCAACTTCTCAAAGTGAAGAAACCAAAAACGAAAAATTAATTGTATTTGGTGAAATGCTTTTAGCAAAATCAAAATCATTGCTTTTAGCAGCATTAGGATTGGTTATTTTTGGAGGCCTGTGGGAATTATTGAGTAGCATTACTAAAGATGCTTTACCAGGTCCAATTGCAACATTAACAGTTTTATATGATATGATTAGTGATCCTTTTTATGACTACGGTCCTAACGACAAGGGAATCGGATTACAATTATTCAACTCTATTAAAACAGTGTTATTAGGTTTCTTTTTAGGTTCATTAGTAGCTATTCCTATAGGAATATTGATGGGAGCAAGTACTATTTGCAAACAAATTTTTTATCCTATCGTACAACTTTTAAAACCAGTTTCGCCATTAGCTTGGTTCCCAATTGGTTTAGTAGTGTTCAAAGACACAGGTTTAGCAACGATTTTTATTGTGTTTATTACGTCATTATGGTCAACATTAATTAATACTTCTTTTGGTATCGCATCTTTACCACAAGATCATAAAAATGTAGCCAAAGCATTTGGATTTTCTAAAATGAGATATTTAACTAAAATTTTAATTCCATTTAGTTTACCTCATATCATTACAGGTTTACGCTTAAGTATTAGTGTAGCTTGGTTGGTAATTGTAGCAGGCGAAATGTTGTCTGGAGGAGCAGGAATTGGATTTTTTGTTTGGGACAGCTGGAATGCCTTAAGTCTTGAAAAAGTAATATCAGCAATTATTATCATTGGTGTAGTAGGATTACTTTTTGATAAATTATTTACTTACATAGAAAACAAAGTGGCTTATAAAGCGTAAAACAAAGGACTAAGGTGCTGAGTCGCTAAGACTCTAAGTTTAAAAAAAAACGTACAACCTGAAATCTAAAATCAACAGTCTAATATCTAAAATTGAATATCATGAGTTATTTAGAAATCAAAGATTTGGAAATTTCATTTCCAACACCAAAAGGAAAATATACAGCCGTAAGAGATATTAATTTATCAATCGAAAAAGGCGAAATCATATCTATAATCGGACATTCAGGTTGTGGAAAATCAACTATCTTAAATGCTATTGCTGGAATGTTAACACCTTCAGCAGGTTCAGTAGTATTAAACAATCAAAGCATCAAAGGACCAGGTCCTGATAGAGGAATTGTTTTTCAAAACTATTCTCTTTTACCTTGGTTAACCGTATATCAAAACATATTTCAAGTAGTAGATTCAGTAATGGAAGGTACTGCTACAGAAAAGCATGAAATTGTAGAGAAAAACCTTAAAATGGTTAATTTATTCGAACATAAAGACAAATTACCGGGACAGCTTTCAGGAGGAATGAAGCAAAGAGTTGCTATTGCGCGTGCCTTTGCGATCAATCCAGGAGTTTTGTTAATGGATGAGCCTTTTGGAGCATTGGATGCTTTGACTAAAGGATCTATGCAATTAGAAGTATTAAAATTATGGAATTTAGATAATCGTGAAAAAACCATTGTAATGATTACGCACGATATCGAAGAAGCTTTATTCTTGTCAGATCGAATTATTGTTTTAAATAATGGTCCATCTTCAACTATCAGAGAAATTGTTGAAGTGCATTTGCCAAGACCAAGAAACAAAATCGAAATTGTAAAAATGCCTGAATATATTGAGCTTAGAGATAAATTGTTGCATTTGTTAACAGATAAATTCTCTATCGAAGATATGGGAATGGTCTATAAAGGATAATACAAATCAAGGGCTGAAAATTAAGTTTGTAAAAAAATTAAGTTTGGCATTATAGACTTAATTTTTCACCCTTGATTTCTATAAATCAGTTTTTAGAAACACAAAATAGTGTTTCTGTTAAAAGGAAATTATAAAAAATGGGAATCAATTTTAAAATGAACAAAGCTCAACTCTACGGAGCAGCTGGGGCAGCAATTGTTTTCTGTATTGATCTTTCCCTTCCACTTGGTGTAGTTATTGGCGTTTTGTACATGTTTAATTTTTTATTAATCAGTAGGGAAACTAAAAAGACCATTGTCACTTTTGCCATTGCTGTTTCTTTTTTAATTTTTTTAAAACTGGCCATTTTTTACACCAGTCAAACTAATTGGATGGTAATTGCTAATCGCTGCATATCAATATTAGCAGTACTTGTAAATGCCTGGTTGGTTATACAAAGAAGAAATCTTTACGAAAAAAATAAACAAAGAAAGAGAAGAGCAGGGGAGAAAGTCCTTTATGAAAAAAATCAGCTTAAAACTTTTATCGAATATACACCTGTAGCCATTGCTATGCTGGACATGGATATGAGATATATTTCAGTAAGCAAGGTTTGGAAAACAACCTATAAATTAGAAGAACAGCATGTCATTGGAAAAAGCCATGATGAATTATTTCCTGAAATTACAGCAGGCTATTGGAAAGCACATTATCAGCGATGTCTTGCAGGAGAAATAGTCAGGAATGATGAAGATTCTTTTATCCGTTCAGATGGAAGTGTTGAATGGTTGAAATGGGAAATCCGACCTTGGTATGAAGATAAAGAAACCATTGGCGGTCTGGTTATGTTTACGGAGATAATCACTGAGCAAAAAGAAGTTAAGGAAGAATTGATTCGTGCGGAACAAGCCGCTATTGCAAAAGCTAATTTTCTTTCGACCATGAGCCATGAAATCCGGACTCCCATGAATGCAGTACTTGGTTTTACTACGATATTGCTTCAAAATGCAAGGGAAGACCAAATTGAACATTTAAAATTAATTAAGTATTCAGGAGACAATCTACTGGTATTAATAAATGATATTTTAGATTTCAGCAAAATTGAAGCTGGCAAAATCGACTTTGAAAAAGTAGATTTTAATATAAAAGAATTGATATACAATATTCAGGGAGCATTACTTGAAAAGGCCAGAAACAAAGGGATTTTGTTAAAAGTACGCTTAGATGATAAACTTCCGGAAATGCTTATGGGGGATCCTGTTCGTTTAGGACAAATTTTAACTAACCTTGCCAGCAATGCCGTGAAATTTACCGAGACAGGTAAAGTTATCATCAGTGCTTCAGTAGTTTCTCAAAGTAAAGAGTCAAAGAGTCTGAATATTGTTTTTAAAGTGAAAGATACCGGTATCGGTATTCCCAAAGACAAACAGGAATTTATTTTCGAATCTTTCACTCAGGCGAGTTCTGAGACCAGCCGAAAATATGGTGGCACAGGATTAGGACTGGCCATTTCAAAACGCTTAATTGAACTTCAGGGAAGCAGTATTCAACTGGATAGTGAGTTAGGAAAAGGAAGTAGCTTTTCTTTTAATTTAAATATGGATATCAGCACTCCATATTTAGTTAGTCCTACTTATGTTGAAGCGAATGAATCTAAGCAACCAAATATTCAGGAAAAAACGCTGAAAGGATTGCGCATATTGATAGTGGATGATAATAAGATTAATGTGTTGTTAGTCAAACAGTTTTTCAAATTATGGGACATTGAAAGCGATAAGGCCGAAAATGGATTAATTGCAGTAGAAAAAGTCAAGAAAAAGGATTATGATTTAGTTTTGATGGATTTGCAAATGCCTGAAATGGATGGTTATGATGCCACGAGAGCAATCAGAAAACTAAAAGGAAAAAAATATCAGGCACTTCCCATTATTGCCCTTACAGCTTCGGCGGTAGGCGATGTGAAAGCTGATGTACTAAAATCAGGAATGAATGATTATATCAGTAAACCATTCAATCCAGAGACTCTTTTTAATAAAATTAATTTTTATACTGAGTCGTCTGATCCATACGATACCAATAAAGGTTTGAAAAAAACAGCATAAAAATATTTTCAAAATGCTCTATTGAGGATTTCGAAATGCAATATAAAAATTAGTTTAATTTGTTTTGTTTGTTTTTAAATCCCTATCGTAGTCGTGCGATAGGGATTTTTCAGTACTTGAGACTTAATTGTCCTTAGCTTCCGCAGTCGAGTGTCAAATGTTTGAAGAATGCGTAAAAAGAAAAGCTGTTTGAGCGTTAGCGAGTTCTTTTCTTTTAGCATTCAAAAACTAATTTGACCGACGAGGAAGTGTAAGACTTGATTTTTTTGTTTCTTTTTTGATCAAGCAAAAAAGAAAATTAATAAATCTAATTTTTCACTTTTGATAAAAACGTCATTGGTTGTGATTTTGAATAGAGAAGCTTATTATGTAGTCGAGTTCTCGATACATTTTATAAAAAAAGCTATCGCATTTTTTATAAAACACTCGAACAGACGAAAATTATCATCAAAAACTAATTACACCCAACGGGTTCTTTTAATAATCAAAATGGAATATTTGGAGCAGTTAGTTATTTGGTCTGTCCGGGATAAAAGGTGCCCCGCCAATGTTTATAATGCCAGCCGGAGGTTCCTATAAATA
>JBDLTG010000096.1:0-13999 GCA_039805885.1 Bacteroidota bacterium | reverse complement strand
TAATTAAGAAATTTAGTTATATATTAAAATCCTGTTCGCCGCGGCGAACAGGATTTTAATATATAACTAAATTTCTTAATTAAGAAACTACAGAAAGAGCAGCTTGTACTTGGTCAGCAGCTTCTTGAAATTGAACAGCAGATAAAATTGGCATACCTGAATTATCAATTAATTCTTTTGCAATTTCAGCATTTGTACCTTGCAAACGAACAATGATAGGCACTTTAATAGCGTCTCCCATGTTTTTGTAAGCATCAACAACACCTTGAGCAACACGGTCACAACGAACGATTCCTCCAAAAATGTTAATCAAAATAGCTTTTACGTTTGGATCTTTCAAGATAATACGGAAAGCAGTTTCCACACGTTTAGCATCAGCAGTTCCACCTACGTCAAGGAAGTTAGCTGGTTCAAAACCTGCATATTTAATTAAATCCATAGTTGCCATTGCAAGACCTGCTCCGTTTACCATACAACCTACAGTACCGTCAAGATCCACATAGTTCAATCCTACTTCTTTAGCTTCAACTTCGATTGGATTTTCTTCAAGAATATCACGCATCTCAGCATATGCCTTTTGTCTGTATAAAGCGTTATCGTCAATATTTACTTTAGCATCAACAGCTAAAATTTTATTATCAGATGTTTTTAAAACTGGGTTGATTTCAAACATAGAAGCATCAGAACCAATGTAAGCATTGTATAACGCATCGATGAATTTCACCATTTCTTTAAAAGCATTTCCTGAAAGACCTAAGTTAAAAGCAATTCTTCTTGCTTGAAAACCTTGTAATCCTACATTAGGATCAATTTCTTCAGTAAAAATTAAATGAGGTGTGTGTTCAGCCACTTCTTCAATATCCATTCCACCTTCAGTAGAATACATAATCATGTTGCGACCTGTTCCTCTGTTCAATAAAACAGATACATAAAACTCAGAAGTTTCAGATTCTCCTGGATAATAAACATCCTCAGCAATTAAAACCTTGTGTACTTTTTTCCCCTCAGCAGAAGTTTGAGGAGTAACTAATTGCATTCCGATAATTTGTCCAGCAATTTCTTCTACTTGTTGTAAATTTTTAGCAAGTTTAACCCCGCCTCCTTTACCACGTCCACCAGCGTGAACTTGTGCTTTTACAACATACCAACTTGTTCCAGTTTCGGTAGTTAATTGTTTTGCAGCAGCAACAGCTTCAACCGCATTATTAGCAACGATTCCGCGCTGAACGCGAACTCCGTAGCTAGCTAAAATCTCTTTTCCTTGATATTCGTGTATGTTCATAATATAGAATTTATCTGAGTCTGATTTTATTTCAGAAAATAAGTCCGACAAAAGTAGCAAAAACGAACTTACAATCAACAATCTTTTTAGTGATTTAAAATATCTTATAAATAAAGTTAAAAAAAGATGCTTTTGCAGTTTTTTTTCAACCAAAAAAAGGTTTTTTAGCTAAAAAAAGGACGAACAGACGTTTTTGCATTGAATTTTTCAATATTGAATTTAAAAAAATCAGAAATAATTGTCAAAATAACACCCTAAAAACAAAGCTTAATTAACGATTTGTTAATACATAGCACAAATAATGCAATTATTATTATTAATTACACATTTTTCTATTATTCCTGTAAAAGTGCCTTATAATACTCCAAATCGATGGATTATATTTAATGAAATATCTATTTTTGTAGAAAAAATTATCAAGCATGAAACTTAAAGAACAAGGCCTTTATTTGCCAGAATTCGAGCATGAAAACTGTGGAGCTGGTTTTATTTGCAACCTTAAAGGTGAGAAAACGAATCAAATTATACACGACGCATTAGAGATTCTAGTAAAACTAGAGCACCGTGGTGGTGTAAGTGCTGACGGAAAAACGGGAGATGGAGCTGGACTTTTGATTGACATTCCACACGAATACTTCAATAGAGTTTGTGATTTCAAATTACCTGCTGCACGTGAATATGCTGTTGGAATGGTATTTTTACCTAAAATCCAAAATCAATACGTTTTTTGTAAAGACATATTTGAAAAAGAAATCAAAGCACAAGGACTTACTGTTCTGGGATGGAGAGAAGTTCCTGTAGACTCTACTCAACTAGGTGAAATTGCATCAGCTTCTGAGCCTACTATCGAACAAGTTTTTGTTGGTCAAAGCGAAGTTATTGACGAAGCTACTTTTAAAGCTAAGTTATATGCTGCTCGTAAAATCACAGAACATGCTATTGCAAATTCTAAAATATCGCAAAGTTCTTATTTTTATGTACCTAGTTTATCTACTACTACCTTAATATATAAAGGTATCATTATGCCTGAGGATATTGGGCCATATTATACTGACTTACAACAAACGGATTTAGTAACTCGTTTGGCGTTAGTTCACCAACGTTTCTCTACTAATACAATGCCTACTTGGGAATTATCTCAACCTTTTAGATACATGTGTCAAAATGGTGAGATCAACACTTTAAGAGGTAACGTAAGTAGAATGCGTGTACGTGAAGAAATCATGAAAAGTGATGTCTTTGGACCACAAATAGAAAAATTATTCCCTATCATCTTACCTGGAAAGTCAGATTCTGCTTCTATGGATATGGTAGTTGAATTATTAATGCACACTGGAAGAACATTACCAGAAGTAATGATGATGATGATTCCTGAAGCATGGGAAAAACACAAAACCATGTCTCCTGAGCGTAAAGCTTTCTACGAATACAATGCTTGTATCATGGAACCATGGGACGGACCTGCTTCTGTACCTTTCTGTGATGGAGATTACGTAGGAGCATTATTAGACCGTAACGGTTTAAGACCTTCTCGTTATACGGTTACCAAAAGTGGTAAATTGATTATGGCATCAGAAATTGGCGTTGTTTCAGTTGACCCAGAAGATGTAGAAAGCCATGGTCGATTAGAGCCAGGAAAAATGTTCTTGGTTGACATGAACAAAGGGCGTATCATTAATGATGAGGAAATCAAAAGCAAAATTGTTTCTGAAAGACCTTACCAAGAATGGTTGAAACAATACCGTTTGAACCTGAAAGACGTTCCTACTACAACTAAAGTTTGTCCAATCGAAACTATCGATTTAAAAACAAGAGAGCGTTTATTCAACTATACATTAGAGGATATTCAAGATATGATTACGCCAATGGCTCAAGCTGGAAAAGAAGCTTTGGGTTCAATGGGTATCGATACACCTCTTGCTGTTTTATCTGATAGACCCCAATTAATCCCTAACTATTTCAAACAATTATTTGCTCAGGTTACTAATCCACCATTGGATGGTATCCGTGAAGAAATTGTAACTGATATCAGTTTAGCATTGGGACAAGACAGAAATATTTTTGATATTTCAAGCAAACAATGTAGAAAATTAAGAATTCAAAATCCGGTTATTTCTAACGATGACTTAGAAAAAATCAGAAATATTGATATTGATAACTTCAAAGCAGAAACTATTGAAATCTTGTATGCTAAAGACAAAGGTTTAAATGGTTTAGAAAATGCTTTAGAAGACATTATCACTCAAATCAGCAAAGCAGTTGATAGAGGAACTAACATCATTATCTTATCTGATAGAGGTGTAAATAAAGAGTTTGCTCCAATTCCTGCTTTATTAGCTTGTTCTTATGTTCACCACCAAATGAACCGTTTGCGTAAGCGTTCTTACTTTGATATTATTATCGAATCGGCTGAACCACGTGAACCACACCATTTTGCAACATTATTTGGATATGGTGCAAGTGCAATTAACCCTTATATGGTTAACGAAATCATTCGCGTACAAGTACAAGAAGGTTTCATCACTGGAATTAGCGAACAAAAAGCAGTTGACAACTTCAACAAAGCAATTGGTTCAGGAATTTTAAAAATCATGAACAAAATTGGAATCTCTACTTTACATTCATACAGAGGTTCTCAAATTTTCGAAATTGTTGGTTTTAGCTCTAAATTCGTTCAAAAATACTTCCCTTACACTGCTTCAAGAATTGAAGGTATTGGATTGTATGAAATTGAAAAAGAAATTAACGAAAGATACCAATATGCTTATCCTGATGTATTAGTTCCAAACCGTTTAGGATTAAACATTGGAGGTGAATACAGATGGAGACGTAACGGGGAAAGACACATGTTCAACCCTACTACTATTGCTAAATTGCAACAAGCAGTACGTTTAAGCGATCAGGACAGTTATGATGTTTATGCAAAAACTGTAAACGATCAAGCTAAGAATTTAATGACCATCCGTGGTTTATTCGAATTCGACAACTTAGATCCAATTCCATTAGACGAAGTAGAACCATGGACTGATATCGTAAAACGTTTCAAAACTGGAGCGATGTCTTACGGATCTATTTCTAGAGAAGCGCATGAGAACTTAGCTATCGCTATGAACCGTATTGGAGGAAAATCTAATTCAGGTGAAGGTGGAGAAGACAGAACTCGTTTCCAACCAGATGTAAACGGAGACAGTCGTAACTCGGCTATCAAGCAAGTAGCTTCTGGACGTTTTGGAGTAACTTCTCACTACTTATCTAGTGCAAAAGAGATTCAAATTAAAATGGCTCAAGGTGCAAAACCTGGAGAAGGTGGACAATTACCTGGTGAAAAAGTATTGCCTTGGATTGCATCTGCTCGTAACTCAACTCCTTTCGTAGGATTGATTTCGCCACCGCCACACCACGATATTTACTCAATTGAAGATTTAGCACAATTAATCTTCGACTTGAAAAATGCTAACAGAGAAGCACGTATTAACGTGAAACTGGTTTCTGAAGTTGGTGTTGGAACAATTGCTGCTGGTGTTGCTAAAGCAAAAGCTGACGTTGTATTAATTGCTGGTTATGATGGTGGTACTGGAGCTTCTCCATTAACTTCATTGAAACACGCTGGTCTTCCTTGGGAACTTGGATTGGCTGAAGCACAACAAACTTTAGTATTAAACAACCTAAGAAGCCGTATTGTTGTAGAATGTGACGGACAGTTAAAAACAGGTCGTGACGTAGCTATCGCTGCTTTATTAGGGGCTGAAGAATTTGGTTTTGCTACTGCTCCTCTTGTAGCTTCTGGATGTATCATGATGCGTAAATGTCACTTGAATACTTGCCCGGTAGGTATTGCAACTCAAGATAAAGAATTGCGTAAAAATTTCAAAGGAACTCCTGAGCACGTAATTAACTTCTTCTACTATGTTGCAGAAGAGTTAAGAGGTATCATGGCACAACTTGGATTTAGAACTATGGAAGAAATGGTGGGGCAAACACACAAAATCAATTCTAACAAAGCCATCACACATTATAAAGCTAGAGGTTTAGATTTATCTTCAATCTTACATAGACCAGATCAATACAAATATTTGACGGTTCGTAATACTGAGAAACAAGATCACGGATTAGACAATGTTATGGATTTCCAAATCTTGAAAGATTCTCACCGTGCTTTATACAGAAAAGAAAAAATGACTTTAGAATATCCTATTAAAAATACCGACCGTTCAGTGGGAGCTATTGTTAGTAACGAGATTTCTAAAATATACGGACACTTAGGTCTACCAGAAGATACTTTAAATATCAATTTCACAGGTTCTGCAGGACAAAGTTTAGGAGCATTTAGTGCACACGGATTAACTTTTACTGTTGAAGGAAATACAAATGACTATTTAGGAAAAGGATTATCCGGGGCTAAATTAATCATCAAGAAACCAGCTCGCGCCACTTTTATCGCCTCTGAAAACATTATCGTAGGTAACGTTTGTTTATTTGGTGCAATCGAAGGAGAAGCTTACATCAACGGTATTGCCGGAGAGCGTTTTGCAGTTCGTAACTCAGGTGCTACAGCAGTAGTTGAAGGTGTAGGAGATCACGGTTGTGAGTACATGACTGGTGGAAAAGTAGTTGTTCTAGGTAAAACTGGAAGAAACTTTGCAGCAGGTATGAGTGGTGGTATCGCTTATATTTACGATCCTGAACACAAATTCAAAAATGGTTTATGTAACACTGAAACCATCGAGTTTGAAACAATTGAAGGAATCGAAGCTGATGAATTGAAGAATTTAATAGAAAGACACGTACAGTACACAGATAGTACAAAAGGTATCGAATTATTAAATGATTGGAATACAAGCTTAGAAAATTTTGTAAAAGTAATGCCTACAGAATACAAAAAAGCATTAAAGCGTTTGGAAACTGAGGTACAAATGGTAGAAGAATTAACAGCATAATACAATGGGAAAAGTAACAGGTTTTAAAGAATTCGAAAGAAAAGATGAATCATACACAGCAGTACAAGAACGTGTAGGACATTATAAAGAATTTACAGTTCCTTTGAGTGAAGCTGAAATTACAAAACAAGGATCACGTTGTATGGATTGTGGTATTCCATTTTGCCACAGTGGATGTCCATTAGGGAATTTAATCCCTGATTTCAACCACATGGTTCACCAAGGCGAATGGCAAAAAGCTTCTTGGATACTACATTCAACAAATAATTTCCCTGAATTCACAGGACGTTTGTGTCCTGCACCATGTGAAAAAGCATGTGTTTTAGGAATTATTGCTGATCCAATATCTATTGAAAATATAGAAAAAAATATTGTGGAACGTGCCTTCGCAGAAGGATGGATTAAACCACAACCACCAAAAGTTAGATCAGGAAAAACAGTTGCTGTTGTTGGTTCAGGACCTGCCGGTTTAGCAGCGGCTCAACAATTAAACAGAGCGGGGCATACTGTTACTGTATTCGAAAGAGATGATGCTGTTGGAGGATTGTTACGTTACGGAATTCCTAATTTCAAAATGGAAAAAGGAATTATTGACCGTCGTGTAGCTATCTTAGAAGCTGAAGGAATTACTTTCAAAGTAAACACTAACGTGGGTGTAAATTACGATATCAACGACTTAAAAGCTTTTGATTCTATCGTACTTTGTGGTGGAGCAACAGAAAGAAGAAGTTTACCTACTCCAGGTGCTGATGCTGATGGTGTAGTTCAAGCAATGGATTTCTTAACGCAACAAACTAAAGTAGTTTTTGGTCAAAAAATAGAAAACCAAGTTTTAGCAACTGGAAAAGATGTTATCGTAATTGGTGGTGGAGATACAGGTTCTGACTGTGTGGGTACATCAAACCGTCACGGTGCAAAATCAGTAACTAACTTTGAGATTATGCCTAAACCTCCAGTAGGAAGAAGCGAATCTACTCCATGGCCTTATTGGCCACTACAATTGAAAACATCTTCTTCTCATAAAGAAGGAGCTGAAAGAAACTGGTTAATCAATACTAAAGAATTCGTAAAAGATGCAAGTGGAAAATTAATCGCTCTTAAAACAATTAATGTAGAGTGGAAAATGATTCCAGGGCAACGTCCAGAATTAATTGAGGTAGCGGGTTCAGAAAAAACATGGCCATGTGATTTAGCTTTATTAGCTTTAGGATTTACAGGTCCAGAGAAAACTTTAGCTGAACAATTAGGTCTTGAAACTGATTTCAGAAGTAATTACAAAGCAAACAATTACCAAACAAATGTTCCAAACGTATTTACTGCGGGAGATATGAGAAGAGGACAATCATTAATTGTTTGGGCAATCTCTGAAGGTCGTGAGGCTGCCAGAGAAGTAGATTTATACTTAATGGGAACTACAAACCTTCCTACTAAAGAAGGTGGAGATTTACCTGCATTGTAATATAATAAAAGCATAGCTAAAAGGCTGTCTATTCATTTAGGCAGCCTTTTTTATTTAGGGCTGCCCCAGTTTCCACTATCGTTACAACTGGGTCGGGCTATTCGTTACAAGTCCTCGTTACTTCCGCTATCGCTTCAGTAACTGTGGGCTTTCCACTACTATCCCTCATCCATTAGAAAACAGAAGAAAACCCTCAAAATTATTTTATTTTGGTAAAATATCTGATTGAAAAGGCTTACTTTTAGCTCTTCTTTAAAGGATACAAATCCTCAATCTAAGCAATAAATTTTTTAAAATGTCAGAAGACCAAAAGAAACAACTCGAACAACAGCTTTGGAATATTGCCAACACCTTGAGAGGAAAAATGAATGCCGACGAGTTTCGTGATTATATTTTAGGATTCATTTTCTATAAATACTTGGCTGAAAAAATGGAGATTTATGCCAATAACATTTTAGAGCAAGACAAAATACAATTTAGAGATATACAAGAAAATAGTGAAGTAGGACAACAATATATTGAAGCTATCAAAGAAGCCTCTCTTGAAAAATTGGGTTATTTCTTGAAACCTTCCGAATTATTCAGTGAAATTGCCAAACGAGGCAATAGCGACAGCAATGCCTTTATTCTTGAAGATTTACAAAAAATCCTGACCAACATCCAGTTGAGTACAATGGGTACACAAAGCGAAGAAGATTTTGACAATCTCTTTGAAGACATGGATCTCAATAGTACTAAATTAGGAAAAACAGCAGAAGCAAGAAATGCCATCATTGCAAAAGTATTAATGCATCTGGACGAAATTGACTTCAAATTACAGCATACAGAATTAGATGTTTTAGGAGATGCTTATGAATATCTTATTGGGCAATTTGCCAGTGGTGCAGGAAAAAAAGCAGGTGAATTTTATACTCCACAAGAAGTTAGTAAAATATTAGCCAAAATTGTAACCTCTGGAAAAAACAAACTAAAATCGGTTTATGACCCTACTTGTGGATCAGGTTCTTTGTTGCTTCGTGTGGCAAAGGAAGTAGAAGACGTAAACAACTTTTACGGGCAAGAAATGAACCGCACCACGTACAATCTTGCCCGAATGAATATGATTTTGCACGGTGTACATTTTCTAAAATTCGATATCAAGCAGGAAGACACATTAGAACATCCGCAACATAAAGGTTTAGAATTTGAAGCCATCGTTGCCAATCCTCCATTTTCAGCACAATGGAGTGCCAATCCCCTATTTACATCCGACGACCGTTTTAGTCAATATGGAAAACTAGCTCCAGGTAGCAAAGCCGATTTTGCTTTTGTACAACACATGATTTATCATTTGGCAGAAAACGGTATTATGGCAATCGTTTTACCTCACGGTGTTTTGTTTCGCGGAGGAGCTGAATTGCATATTCGAAAATATTTGATTGAACAGAAAAACTATTTAGATGCCGTTATTGGTTTACCCGCAAATATATTTTATGGTACAGGAATTCCAACTTGTATTTTGGTATTCAAAAAATGTAGAGAAACTCCAGAAGACATACTATTTATTGATGCCAGCAAAGGTTTCGAAAAAGTCAAAAACCAAAATATGCTACGCGATGAGCATATTGATAAAATTGTAGCAACCTATCGAGATAGAACGGTCATTGAAAAATATAGTCACAAAGCCACATTAGAAGAGATTGCTAATAACGATTACAACTTAAATATTCCTCGCTATGTCGATACTTTTGAAGAACAGGAAGAAATTGACATCCAAGCGGTAATGAGTAGCATAAAAGAATTAGAAGCCAAAAGAGCAGATTTAGATATTCAAATTGAAGTCTATTTTAAAGAACTAGGATTGGTATTTTAGTTTCAAAAACAAGAAGTAATGGCAAAAAATAAAACTATAAACGTACAAGGCACAGAAATAACAATACTTCAATTTCAAAATGAAGATTATATTTCTATTACAGATATGTTAAAAGCAAAAGACGGTGATTTTTTTATTGCCGATTGGCTTAGAAACAGAAATACGGTTGAATTTTTAGGTATTTGGGAAAGTATTTATAATCCCAATTTTAATTATGGCGAATTCGCCATAATTAAAAGTCAAGCAGGATTGAATAGTTATAAACTAAGTGTAAAAGAATGGGTTGAAAAAACAAATGCAATAGGATTAAAAGCTACAGCCGGAAGATATGGTGGTACTTATGCTCATAAAGATATTGCATTTGAATTTGGTATGTGGATAAATGCAGGATTTAAAATTTATCTAATAAAAGAATTTCAGCGATTAAAAGATGATGAAAACGACCGTTTAAAACTAACTTGGAATTTACACCGAACACTCGCCAAAATAAACTACCGCATACACACCGATGCCATTAAAGAACATATTGTACCGCAAAGCATTACAAAAGAACAAGCCAATTTTATATACGCCAATGAAGCTGATGCTTTAAATGTAGCACTATTTGGTAAGACCGCAAAACAATGGTGGGATGAAAATCCTAAATTGGAAGGGAACATTAGAGATTATGCCTCAATCGAACAATTGCTGGTATTAGCCAATATAGAAAGTATGAATGCTGAATTTATACGAATGGAATTGCCACAAAACGAACGATTACTAAAGCTGAACCAAATTGCCATTACTCAATTGAAATCGCTAACGGGAAACCAAAACATCCAGAAATTAAAATAAGTAAATACCTTTTTCCTGACGTCAGGAAGATGGTAGAACATTTCATCAAATCCTTAATGATACCAATTAAGAAACACAATAATCAAGATGCAAGAAAAATATAAGAGTATGAATAAGGTTCCAAATTTGAGATTTCCAGAATTTCATGCAGATGAAAACAGTTCTTACAGAAAGCACTTTTTTAAAGATATTTTCCTTTTTTCAACAGGAAAAAATATAAAGCAAAATGAAGCATCTCCAGAATTTGAAATTCCTTGTGTTAGATATGGAGAATTGTATCACATGTATAATGAGGTAATTAATGAAGTCATTAATAAAACTAACCTTGATAAATCTGAATTACTTTTCAGCCAAGGAGATGAAATTTTACTTCCATCAGCAGGTGAAGATCCATTAGATATTGGTTCGGCTTCAGCATTAACGATTGAGAACGTAGCTATAGGTAGAACTATAAATATACTAAAACCATTGACGGCTAATTTATATTCACATATCTATGTAGCATATTATATAAATCAAAAATTAAGAAAAAAGATTTCCACTTTAGCTAAAGGTTCAAGTATTAGCAATGTATATAATTCTGATTTAAAAACATTGGAGATAATACTTCCAAACCTTAACGAGCAACAAAAAATTGCATCATTTATTTCTTTGGCAGATGAGCGAATTCAAACCCAAAGCAAAATAATTGAGGAGTTGAAGGTTTTAAAAAGTACAATCAGTAAAAAGATATTTTCTCAACAGTTACGATTTAAAGATAATGGTGCAAATGATTTTCCTGATTGGGATGTGAGAAAGTTAGAAGAGGTTTGTGAAATTGTAAAAAGCGGAGGTACTCCAACATCAACAAATAAAAACTACTACAATGGAGATATTCCTTTTTTATCCATCAGTGATATGACTTCACAAGGTAAATATTTAACTAAAACGAGTAATTCTATTTCTAATCTTGGTTTAAAAAACTCATCTTCTTGGTTAGTTCCCAAATATTCATTGGTATATTCAATGTACGCATCCGTTGGGTTTGTTGCAATAAATAAAATTCCAATTGCAACATCGCAAGCTGTCTTAAACTTAATTCTTAAAAAAGAAGTTAATTTAGAGTTTATGTACTATACATTAATTGATTTTCAAAAAAATATTGCTCAATTTATCACAACAGGTACACAAGGTAATTTAAATGCACAAAGTGTAAAGAATTTTAATATTTCTATTCCTTCGTCTTCTGAACAAATTAAAATCGCTTCTTTCTTATCCCAAATAGATGAGAAAATTGAAATAGAAAAACAACTATTAATTCAATATGAAAATCAGAAAAAGTACTTGTTACAGAATATGTTTGTCTAAAATTAATTATCGGCAAAACAATAGCGCTATTTCAAATCAAAACAGGCAATTTTTGCCGTTATCAGCAAAAATTATACAAACATATTATGTAATAAATATTGTTTTTGCATTTGGTATTGTTCTGAAATTTGATTTTCTGTTTTGATTTTTTTATCTATACTCGACAGAAAATTGGCAATTTTTGTTTGTTCTTCTTTTAATATTGGAAATGCTATAGGAAAAGCGACCAAAGCCTTTTTTTGAATATTTGGTAATCCTGAACCAATTCTTAATTTCATTATTTCAGTTTCATTATATTTTAATAACTGAAATAAAAAATCATTATCTATAACTTCATCATTAATTATTTCAATAGAATAATTATGACCGCCACTCCAAAATTTAACTTTAAAAAAATTAATATAGCCACAAGAATTACCACCTTCACTAATGGTTATTGTGTTTTCTAGAGAATTAAATTTATCTGTATATCCAGAAGCATTAATTCCTCCGTTTATGCAAGGATATTCTCCAGTTACGGTAAGTTCTTCTTTGTTTAATTGTTTTCCTTTTTTGACTTCGCAAATTTCCCCCAAATTCTTTACTTTCCAATCAGGAAAATCATTTGCACCATTATCTTTAAATCGTAACTGTTGAGAAAATATCTTTTTACTGATTGAACTTTTTAAAACCTTCAACTCCTCAATTATTTTGTTTTGGGTTTGGATTCGTTCATCGATTATTGATAGAAAAGAAGCAATTTTTTTCTGTTCAGGTAAAGAGGGAAAAGCAATTGGAATAGAATTACAATTTTCCTTATTCATATAAGGCACGGCCGTTTTAGTAGCCACAGTGTCCATATATCTTTTTTGTAAATTTAATTGGTAAAGAAGAAATCTATATTCGATTTTTTCTTTAGGAATAAAGGCGTGTAGCTGTTGATTAATAACAATTTCTTTTCCTACTATAGCAGACAAACCCAAATCTCCAACACAAGAAATCACTATAGAATTTATTGGAACTATTTTAGATCCGATTTTTTTCGCTTCTTCTTTTGAAATATTTAATCCTTTTTTTGAATATATAATTGTCCCATTATGTTCTATATCTGGAGTAGTAATCCAAGGAATATTTCCTGTAAAATTGTTGGGTTTATTTCTTCCTGGAACTATACTATCACATAATTCTCCCACTTTTTTCCTTTCCCACTCCCCATCAAATTTAGGAAATCTCAAATTTGGAACCTTAAGATTACAGATTCCTAACCCTTAATGAAAAAGATTAAGAATCCTAAATCCTATATTTCTTTCCTTTGAGATTAATATAAAATCTTAAAATCAAATTATGAACGAACAAAAGAAAATTTCAGAAGTTATCAGTCTGTGGAGAACAGACAAAAAACAGTATGTCAAAAAATCAAGCTTTTCGGCTTATATGCTTTTAATCGAAAATCATTTATTGCCTGTTTTCGGGAGTCAATACACTATTGAAGAAGCCGAAGTACAGCAATTTGTATTCCAAAAAATAAAACAAGGATTGAGCCACAAAACCATCAAGGATATTTTGATTGTACTGAAAATGGTACTCAAATTTGGAGCTAAAAACAAATGGTTAGAATACCAGTCTTTCGATATTCAATTCCCAACAGAAAGGGAAAAACACGATGTTGAAGTTTTGAGCAGAACCAATCAAAAAAAAGTAATGAATTATATCCAGGAGCATTTTACTTTCCGAAATTTAGGGATCTTCATTTGCTTGAGTGCAGGAATACGAATTGGTGAAGTTTGTGCCCTTACTTGGGAAGACATTGATACCGACAGAGGAATCATCAGTATTAAAAGAACCATACAACGGATTTATGTTATCGAAGAGAACATTCGCAAAACAGAAGTTATTTTAGACACTCCTAAAACCAAAAATTCCATTCGTGATATTCCAATGAGCAGGGATTTATTAAGAATGCTGAAACCAATCAAAAAAATTGTAAACAATTCTTTTTTTGTATTAACTAATGATGAAAAACCAACAGAACCCAGAACCTACAGAAGTTATTATAAAAACTTAATGCGGGAATTAAATATGCCTGAACTCAAATTTCATGGTCTTCGACACAGTTTTGCCACAAGATGTATTGAAAGCAAATGCGATTACAAAACTGTTAGTGTTTTGCTGGGGCATTCTAATATCAGTACAACTTTAAACCTGTATGTTCATCCTAATTTAGAACAAAAGAAAAAAGCCATTGACCAAATGTTTAAAGCATTGAGATAATTAATTAACCAATCTAATCTGCGTGAATCTGCCAAATC
>JBDLTG010000095.1:0-10670 GCA_039805885.1 Bacteroidota bacterium | reverse complement strand
TTTCTTGTAAACTGAATAAAATCATTTTCATACGGACTGCCTGCCGTTGGAGTACAATAGGTATCTGAAGAATTATTCCAAAAACACATAAATGAAATTTCTACATTATTTTGAGTCATCGCATTGTAATAATTTGTGGTGTATAAATTAGAAATAAATGCAGGGCTGGCGGATGGTTTAACGATATATGCTGTTTCAGTCAATCCAGCAATTTTAACTCGCTCTTTAGCTAATTTAGAAATAATTTGCAGCCTTTTATTTGCATTAGTAACGCCCGTTGCACCTTTATTATTAAAGTCCCCGTAATCATCAAAACCTAAGACATCAACATAACTATCCCCTGGATATTTGCTCAAATAATCACTTTCAGTATTGAAATTAATATCTGGTGAAAATGCAAATAAGATATTAGTTACACCCAAATCATCTTTAAGATATTTAACCGTAAATTGATAATTTTGAATATATTCAGCTTGAGTGCAATAGGAACTGCCCCACCAAAACCAATCTCCATCAAACTCATGAAAAGGTCTGAAAATAATTGGAATTAATTTCCCATCACTTCCTTTTAAAGTTTTTATTACAGCTGCAACTTTTTGAAGTTTTTTCTTATAGTATTCGTGATTTACTCCTCCCACTAAAATACTTTTAAATGCATCTTTCTTTTGTGAAGCAGTCATTTGTGCTGTATAAAAATATTTACCCTCAAAAGGCTCTCTAATATGCCAACTAAAGGTATTTACCATCCCTCTATCATATGCTTTAACAACCCCGGCAGTAATTATTTTTTCTTGTTCATAATACCAATTTCCACTTATACCTGTGTTTTGATCATCAGTAATATGCATAAAATCTGCACCATTGATTCCTGGATCATACCCAGTAGTTAATTTCATATCCGATTCCGCTAACTGAATCCCTTTATAATTAGCAATCATAGCATCCTGTTGCCCTACAATAAATGATGTTTTAGCCAACATTTTTAAATTATAAAAAAGAGCTACTGTTTCTGCTGAAGCATTTTTATTTACCATAAATGATTTTGCATTTTCTGGTTTTAATTCGGGAATAAAAACACCATCTTTGATAATTATTTCAGCTAATGCGACTGTTCCAACCATAACATTTGCATTGTTTGAAATACTTATTGTAATTTTAACTGTTTCGTCTCCTTCTACAATTTGATCTGAAATAACTTCAACTGGAATAACTAAAGAATTTGTTTTTGCTGGAATAGTAATGGTATTAGCAATGATCTTATAATCAACACCATTAGTTGCAGTACCCTCAATTTTTAAGGATATAACAGTTTCACTACCTACATTTTTAGATAATTTAATAGTAAATCCACCATTTGTATTGGACTCCATAGCAGGACTTATAGTTGTACTAATGCTGGCTACTGCTTTATCTGTAGTAGGTACAGAATCATCACTGCTTGAGGAACAATAGCTAAGCGATAGGATCCCTGTAAAAAAGATCAAATATTTTAAAAAATTTTTCATTTGTTTATTTTTTTGTTAATTATTTTAAATAAAAATTTAAGTGCATTTTAATATTATAAATACTTCGTTTATAATCTGAATTATATAAAAATTCAATCGTATAATTTAATTGTCTAAGGAATTCTATTTGTAATAGTTAATAACTCTAATAAATATACTAATAAAATTATTTTTCCTTATAAATATTTTCATTTGTCAAATCTTTCTGAAATAATACTTTTGGATTTTTATAAAATAATTCAAAATCCGAAGCACTTACTTGACCTGGATATGGAACGTAATAATGATCTGGCCGACCATTTCTCCACAATAACACGTAAGAAACATTTGCGTCTTCAACGATAGGCAATAGCACTTCTGTCCACCATTTTGGATCAGGAATTTGCTCGATACCAGCCTCTGTAAGAGCAACTAATTTATTATGTTCTTTTCCAATTTCGTTAAGAATTATTAGCTGTTTTTGCGAACTTTTTACAAAAAACTCACCCTCTTTTGGATTTGTTTGATACGCATCAAAACCAATAATATCTACATACTCATCACCTGGATATCGTTCTAAAAATTCTTCTTTACTTTTAAATTCAGCTGTTGAATAAGCATACAAAGCATTGTTAACCCCTTTACTTTTTAAATAATCAATCGTAAGTCGCCAAAATGTTTTAAAATCCTCAGGACTTGTTTGCTTTTTACCCCACCAAAACCAACTTCCTGTTAGCTCATGTAATGGACGGTAAATAATAGGGATCATATTACCATTTTTGTCTTTTAGACTAACTAAAAAAGCCGCCACTTTATCTAAATCCTTGTGATATTCAGCCATAAACTTTGGTTCTTTCAGCAAATGTTTAATAGTTGAGGTAGTATCCCAAGCTGATTTTCCATTATAAGGATTAGTACCATGCAAGCTAAAAGTATTGATACCTCCTCTTTTGTATACTTCCTGAGCATACAGTTTTATTTTTTTAAACGAAACCCCATCAAGGTTTAGTGAATCCCCTAATTCAATATGGCCTAAATCCCATCCATAAACGGCTGGATAATCACCTACTACACGTTTTACATCAGAATTTCCGTCAACATAAGCCCATCCATTACCATATGCCAAATCATCTTGATGTCCAAACAAAACTCCTTTGTGAGTAAGATTTTTCAGGTTTTCAAGTAAAACAACAGTACTTAATTGACTACTTGAGTTTAGACTATTAATTTTGCTTTTACACGAACAAAACAACATTAACAACCCTAAAAATATAATTGAATTTTTCATTGTGAAATTTTTAAAAAACAAAGAAGAAAGCTTATATGCTAAGTTCCTTCTTTGTCAACTACTAACTACTAACCAAAAAATATATTAATATTAACGCAAACCAACTTTATCGATTATAACATAACCTCCCTTTCCTTGAAAAGCCAAATCATTAATTTCGATAGCAGAGCTTAAAATAGGCAAGCTTGATAAAGGCAATACATATTCTGTCCACAAGCCAATTTTAACTTTAACAGTTGTAACACTCCAAGCTCCATTAATCATCACGCTCAAATTTTGATTATTTTCTAATCCAACTCCTCCGTATATAGAGAAAACTAATTCTGACATTCCTGATGTTGAAACTTTTCCACCACCAAAACGAAGACCATCATTATCAACATAATCTTTTCGAAAAGATTTGGTACCTTCTTTTACTTCTGCAGTGTATGCAGGATTGGAAGGACCGCCCCAACTCCAGTTACCAAATCCATTTTTAAAAGTGTCGTCATAAATAACACGTTGTAAAGGAATATCAGTTAAGCCAGCAATATCGATTTTAGTTGTGGTAACTATTAAGAAATCATTGATAGTTTTAAGTTTGATTGCTCCACTAAAAGCTCCAACTGGAACTTTGACAACAATTTTACTAGCTGATTTACTAACAAAAACAGTAATAGGTGTTACTACACCTGGAATAATAATTTCTTTTACTAAATCTAAATTTGCACCATTGATTGTCCAATCAGCACCTATTTGAACAGGAGTAGGAGCTACTGAGGTAATGCTAGGTAAAATTATTTTAATAGATTGGCTTGATTGTACCGTTAAACCCGAAAATACAGTAAGAGTTAATTTGCCATCAGTTGCAGTATTTGGAACTTTTACCTCAATTTTTGTAGCTGATTGACTTACAAAAGCTATACTAGCCGCACTATTTGGAAATGTAATTGATTTTACCAAATCAAGATCAACACCCGTAATTGTCAACAAATCACTATGTTTTACTGAAAGTGGGTCTATCGAATTTACAACTGGTAGGGTAACTATTAAATCCTTTTCAGAAATATATTCATAAGGTTCTGTACCTCCTCCGTTAATCGTAATGGGACCCGTTTTTGCATCAAATGGTACTTTTACAACTAGTTTGTTTGCGGTAACACTAACGAATTCTGTGACTACAATTCCACTATTAAAAACTACCGACTTAACCCAATTCAAATATTCACCGGTGATAGTGATATTAGCACCTGGTTTTGCTTCTGTTGTAAAATTTATAACCTTAAAAGGAACATCAAAACTCAAAACAGTTTTAGAAATTACTTCGCCTTCATCATATACCAATGTAACTTTTCCTTCCAATGTTTCTTTAGGAATTATTATTTCAATTTTTTCGGCACTTTGTGATACAAAATTAGCTTTAATCACTTCGGCTCCTTCTAATTTAATAGAGGTTACTCGATCTAAATTTTTACCGACAAATACAATAGGTTGTCCATGTAGCTGACCTGATGGCCCAAAGCTTAAAAGCTCAACAGAATTACTCGTGCTACTCGTATCATTATTTGTACAAGAGAATACTATACCTAATGTAAAGAATAGTACAATTAGAACAAATAATGGATTTTTAATATTTAATTTTTTCATAATATTTTGTTTTAGCTAAAATTATTTATTCAATTTCAAAAGTTTTGGAACAACTCTAAAATTATCAAAAGCCATATCCGCATCTAATGCACCATTTCCGTGAAATAACATCCTTACATAATAACCGTTATCACTAACTTTGAGTGTTATTTTTTTACAAACCTCATCAAAAGAAATAGAAACTGTTTCCCATTCCCCTTTCGTATCATAAGGTGGATTCCAAATGTAAGCTAGATTATCAGCCGCTATTCCATCTGCCATAGCAATCTGAAACTTGATAGCATTATTGTTAAAAGGTTTTTTTGTATTTACCTCAAATTTGAAAAAATAATCATTAGGGTGTAGAATAGCATCGGCAGGTATAAGTTTGCTTATTGCTCCAAAATCTGCTGGAGAACCTTCAGCAAAGGGTGTCCATTGCCAAGCACCAATGCTTTTATTTACTCGGATATAATTGCCATTTATTGCCACGGGAGCACTTGCGTCTGGATTGCTTACTACAAATTCAGATCCACTATATCCTTTGAATGGATCACTATTTACAAAAATATTGCGGTTATCAAGAAACCAAAAATCGGATATAGTTGAACCAAAGTTACTTGTAATAGTGATAGGTCCAGGTAGAGCACCATCGGGTATGATAACTTTCAATACTTTATTATCTTCTTCTATACTAGAAATAGTCCCTTTAACGCCCCCTGCAAAAGTTACTGTCAATGGTTCATAAAAATACTGTCCTTGTATAGTAGCAATCTTACCTTTAGGTACATATTCACATAGCATTCCTTTTATTAGAGGCTCACCAATGTCAACAGTAAAATGATAGGTATAAACACTTCCGTTAGAATTTACTAAACGTATTTCATTATTAATTACAGTCGGAATTTTAGAGGGAACATTGGTAAGAATTGAATTTTTACTCACATAGGTTGGTTTAATGTAAGCTTGTCTATCATTAAACCATACCTCCACTGTGTTTTGCAAATTATCTCCCATCAAAGCCAGCAATTGCCCTTGACCAGCTTTAACAATTAACGAATCTGAGGACACTGGATTTGTAATACGTACATAGCTAATGTATGGACTGTTATTTACCGCAGTATCTTCCGAAGAACAAGAAGCTAATGTAATTAGCAAAATAACTACGAGAAAAGCTGTTAACTTATATATATTTTTCATATTATATTTTTTAAAATTAGTATTATTTACCAGCATAATAATCTACAGGTGCTTTTCGCAAATTAGGTGCTTGACTTAATTCAGTTGCAGGAATTGGAATTAAAAAATTACCAGCATTTGCAGAATAGCTACGAACTTTTTCCCAAGGTGTTTGTGTAAACGTCCATGAATTAGGATCTGGAATACGGTCTGGCGTAATGTAAAAAGAGGTACGATCTTGATTACTAATAATGTCATACGCTTTTTGAGGGTTATAATAATGTAAACGTACAAAATCATACCAACATAAACCTTCCATTGCAAATTCAATCATTCTTTCATCAAATATTTTGTCAAATGTTAAAGGTCCTGAAAACTCAGGTAACCCTGCTCTGGTATGCACAACATTAAAATAATTTAACGCTTTTGCATCTGAACTAGTTGCTTGATTTCCTACAGCCGCCTCTGCATACAATAAATACATCTCAGATAAACGTATCATGTAAGTATTAATCTCATAACTTTGGTATGCTGCTAATCCATCATTGTCTTTCGCTTTACCAACTGCATATTTTTTAATAGAAGCATAACTTACTTGTGTTCCAGAGTTGTATGGAAAACGTAAAGGTTGTTCTGTTCCATTATCCAAACTTTGTGTAATCTCAGGGTAATAAGCTCCAGGTAACATAAAAGTAGCTTTTAAACGCTGATCAACGGTACGTCCTTGTAATTTAGTAGGATCTCCAGGCACTGGATCAATACCATCGTATTTATCTAACATCCACAATGTTGCAGTAAAATCTCCACCAAATCCGTCACCATTAGCAATAGATGGACTAAACATTAAATTTGACGGGGTTGTGTTAGTCGAAGTACTATATTTTCCTGTAAATACCCATTGTAATGAAAAAATTGATTCGGAGTTATTTTCATTTTTGGTTAAAAATAAATCGGCATATTTAGACATTAATTTGGCCCCACTTTGAGTTATCACACGTTCCGCATAATATTTTGTTGAATCAAGAAAAACTTGATTACGCGTTCCTTGTGTATGACCTATTCCTGCTCTAGTCAAATAAGTTCTAGCTAACATTGCTTCTGCAGCCCATTTATTTATTCTACCTTTTTGCAAACCTACTTCAGGTAAATCAGCAGCTGCCGCACGTAAATCTTTCGTAATAAATTTCCAAACACTTTCTGATGTATTACGTACTTGAGTAGTATCACCAACTAATGTAAAATTATTAGTAATAATGGGCACAGCTCCATAATTCATTGTAAGCATACTGTAAGCAGAGGCTCTCATAAATTTAGCTTCTGCAATAGTAGCTTTAATAATATTTGGACTAACACCTGGACCTGCAAATTTTTCAACATTCACAATATAGGTATTACATTGCCCAATAACATTAAAAAAAGATTTCCAAGCATCATAATTATCCCTTGTATCTGCAGTGGTGTTAAATCTGACCATTTCTTTTTGGTTATATATTGAAGTAGCACAACCACCTCTAAAATCACCTAAAGTCCATGAAGCATTAGTATTATATGTAAACCAAACTTGGTTATACAACAATGCTGATCCTGAAAGAACTTGATCATTGGTCTTGTAAAAGTTAGCATCCACAGGAACATCTAAGGGAGGTCTTTCTAAAAAATCATCAGCACAACTAGTAAACAGTAGTAAAAACAAACTGAATACTGTAAAACAAATTTTATTTATATTTTTCATATTGATATTATTAAAAATTAATTCCTATATTAAAACTGTACATTGGTGTTATCGGGTAACGTCCATAATCAAAACCGATTGGTTGAGAACCTTGATAAGCATCTCTTCCTACATAGGAACCAATCTCTGGATCATACCCAGAGTATTTTGTAAATGTTGCTATATTTTGAACGCCAATTCCCATATTTATACTATGAATAACTTTTAAACTTTTAAAAAGTTCAGGGCTAAAATCATAATTCAATGAGATATTTTTTATCCTTATATAAGATCCGTCTTCAACCCACTTAGTCGTATGTCTATCATAATTCCCGTTTACTGAATTTGAAATTCTAGCTATATTAGTATCTGGATTTGCTAAAATAGGGTTGCCATTACCATCATCAATTACTTTAGCATAGTTCAATGCGTCTGTTAATAAATTACTTCCAATATTTATATTATTTGGATTTGAATTTACCAATTTTGCATAGTTATAAATATCATTACCATAAGAACCTGTTAATAAAATTCCTAAAGTAAATCCTTTATATACAAAAGTATTTGTCATACCTCCAAATAGTTTTGGATAAGGATTCCCAATAAAAGTTTGATCATTTTGATTAATAATCCCATCTGGCACCCCATTTGGCCCACTAATATCTTTGTATTTCACATCTCCAACCCAAACCCCTCTTCCTGGTTCTATAGGTAATTTAACCCCTGTATTATCAACAGGCAAGGCACTATTTTTAATTTCATCTAATGACTGGAATAAACCTTCTTCAATATAACCATAAAACTGCCATGGTGTTTGACCTACTACTGAACGTTGTGTCCAGTTAGCAAAACCTCGGTTGAAACGATCCACTACTGCAGTATCGGTATAAAATTTTGTGATTTTTGTATCAAAATGAGAAATATTAAAATTTGTAGTCCAAGAGAAATTAGCTGTTTTAATATTATCTGTATTAACAGATATGCTCCACCCTCTGTTTTGAAGTGCCCCAATATTTACTGTTGGTGGAGCCATTGAACCACCTCCATCAACTCCATAATATAATGGCAATGGTAAATCCATAATTAAATTATCCGTTTTTTTATCATAATAATCTGCTTCAATTGTTATTTTATTTTTAAACAAACCAAGGTTTAAACCAAGGTTTTTTGTATTTGTCTCCTCCCATTTCAAATTATCATTAGCATATTTTCCAGGCAAAAACCCTGTGCCCCAAGAAGTTGGACTACCATTAAGTCTTCCATAAATTGCCCCACCTGGACCATTACTACCTGTTAACCCGGTTTCAAAACGAAGCTTTAATTCACTGATTGCATCTATATTAAAAAAATCTTCTTTTGAAATTCTCCAAGCTGCAGATGCCGAAGGAAAATATCCCCATTTATTTTGAGGGCCAAAATTTGAAGAACCATCTGCTCTTAATGCCGCTTGTATAAAATATTTATTTTTATAATTATAAGCTGAACTACCTAAATAAGATTCTAAAGCCCAATCATTTTGGCCTCCGGTAGCAATAGAACTTTTTTGATCTCCAATATTCAAATCAATAATATCAATTGGAAAATTATTTCTAAATCCTTGTAAGCTTTTATAAGCTCCACTTTGTGATTCATGCCCAAATACAGCTGTTACATTATGATTTCCAAAAGACTTATCATAATTAAAGAACTGATCAAATTTAAAATAGGTATTATTATTTTCTACTTTTGTTAATTCAGTAAGTACTCTCTCCTGAACTCCAAATTTGTATTTAGGTGAAAAATAGGTGCCGCTTCCATAATTTATATTAGTATTAACCGAAGTTTTAAAAATAAGCCCTTCCATAATATTCAATTTAAAATTCATTCCACCTACGAATTGTCTATTTAAAGTCTCATTAGTATTTATTTGCGACATGGCTATAGGGTTAGGAACACTATATTTCTCAGGTGAATCAGGATCAGTACTACCTCCGCCATAAGTACCATCAAAATTTTTCACTGGAATATTTGGGCTCAAACGAATGGCATTTCTAATAACTGACTCCGATGTAGAAGATTGTTCATTAAAAGTTTGATTCACACTTACATTCAAACCTATATTCAACCAATCATTTGCTTTATTATCTAAATTTAAACGCATTGAATAACGATCAAAGTTTGATCCTTTAGAAACTCCTTCTTGATTAAAATATTCTCCAGATAAATAATAAGTTGTATTTTCACTACCTCCACTCATATTCAACACATGCTTTGATAATGGTGCGATACGATACAATTCTTTTTGCCAATTTGTACCTTCTCCCAAAATTGAAGGGTCTAAAAATTCAAGTGGTGTTTTACCTCCCGCAAGATTATGATATTCACCAACCATTTGCGCATATTGTCTCAAATTCATTGTATTAATCAATTTAGGAGCCATTTGTAAAGAGTAAGTGTTACTGTATCCAATTTTAATTTTACCACTTTTACCTCTTTTTGTAGTAATTACAATTACCCCATTTGTACCTCTAGACCCATATAGTGCTGTAGCTGAAGGCCCTTGCAATATATTCATAGTTTGAATATCAGCAGGATTCAAACCCGATAATGGACTTAAAGACCCTGTGCGTCCATCACCTATTTCATTAACCGTAATTTGAACTCCATCTATAACATATAAAGGCTGATTTGTTCCATTTAAAGAACTTATACCACGGATATTAACTGAAACTCCACCACCTGGTTCTCCTGAATTTTGAGTTACATATACTCCCGCTGCTCGACCTTGTATGGCTTGCTCGACTGTAGTATTTATTGTCTCACCAATTGCTTTTGAACTAATTGTAGATTGTGCGCTGGTTAAATCTGTTTTTTTAACTCGTGTGTAACCTGTAACCACTATTTCTTGTAACGATTGCAATTCAGAAGTTAATTTAACATTAATTAGTTTCAATACTCCAACCGTTACTTTTTTGGTTTTATAACCAATAAATGAAAACGATAAGGACTTAAAGTTAGAACCTGAAATGGTATAAACCCCATTAGAATCAGTAATAGTTGTTACCTGAGTACCTTCAACATGTACATTAACCCCTGGCAATGGTTCACCAGAAAGTTCATCTAAAACCGTACCCTTAATTTGCTGTTGTGCAAATGCTACTGGAACAAGTAAAAGCCAAAAAAGGCTAGTAATTAAAAAATTTTTCATAATATTTTGGTTGTTTAATAATCATTTCGCTTTGCAAAAAATATTTTCATTTTAATTTCCGCTTTGCGATTAAATCAATTCAGCAATGAAGAGTAGTTCATAATTAAGAATCTCTTTTTTTAGTTTGTTTTAGTTAGTTTTTTTTTACTCATTGTGTTTAAAAGTTGGTTATTAATATTTTGTTAAAAATAAAGTATATTCAAAATACTATATAGT
>JBDLTG010000094.1:0-4330 GCA_039805885.1 Bacteroidota bacterium | reverse complement strand
GCAAGAAACTCAGTAAGTATTACTGAGTTAAAGAAGAGTCCTAGTAGCGTTATAGAACAGGCAAATGGTGAGGTTGTTGCAATTCTAAATCGAAATAAGCCTGAGGCTTATTTGGTTCCAGCATCAATGTTTGAACTAATAATGGAATGGATTGAAGATGCTGAATTAGCAGAAATTGTAAGACAACGAGAAAATAGTAAAGAAATAAGGGTTTCTTTAGATGACTTATGAACTTATTTTTAAATCAGAAGCTCTGGATGAATGGAAGAAATTAGATAATTCAATTAAATTGCAATTAAAAAAAGTTCTTTTTAAAAGACTAGAAAATCCAAGAATTGAATCAGCAAAACTTTCTGGCATGCAAGATTGTTATAAAATAAAATTAAGAACAACTGGATATCGTCTTGTATATCAAGTTAAAGATGATGTAATTACGGTTATTGTTATTGCTGTTGGACGTAGAGATAAAAATTCTGTTTATGAAAATGCTATAAAAAGATTATAGATTTTAATAATTATTAATTCTAATTGCCAAAATTTTAGATTAAATTTTGGCAATTCCATTATGTTATTTATTGTTTAATATCAATATATTAATTTCATTTTAAAACGCGGTTTTTTATAAAAATTACATTTAGATTTTTAGTGTTTTTACTTTATTCTTTATTTCTTTCAATCAGTGTTGTGAATGCTATTCTATCTCCATTGAATACAAAATTTGGATTAATAAAATAGCGTCCTTTTCTCATTGTTTTTGCAATTATTTGAGCTTCTTCAAGTTCATTAATTCCTCTTTTAAATGTAGTTATACTAAGGCTTAATGGCTTATTTGAATCAGAATGTGCCTCAATAAAATCTTCTAGCATAATTGCATCTAAATCTACTTCATCTTTAGTAATTGCTTTATGTTGAACAATCCATAAAAGAACTCCAAATGTTTTTATACCAGCAGATGATAAATCAAATGTCATTCCAATATTTGCAGTAAACAATTTAATAAACTGTTCGCCATCTACACGTTTATAAGTTGTTAGATGAGTTCCTTGAATTTCTCCTGTAGTTTGATTGACTAAAATATTGTCATCTTTTCCTAGTTTAGATAGTTTAACTCTATGTTCTTTAACTGGAACTATCATTCCGTATATAAAAGGATTTGTTTTGTATCTTTCAAGGCTCATTTTTTACCTATATTTTGGGCTAACAACTGCCATGATAAATTCTATTTAGCCCAAAATCAAGCTTAATTTGAGCTTATAAGCACTTTTTTTTGGGCTAATAAAGTTGAGCATATGAGCGAACAAGGTACCTAATCTGAAAATGACCCCCTTATGTTTATTGGGTTTGCGAGATGTCCCTTCTTAGTTCTTATTCTGGGATCTTTTTATTAAAATTTTTTAATAAATTCGCCCACCAAAGAACAGTTGTTTTTTGGTTACTATCCAACACCAAGAAATGCGTTTAAAGACCATCCAGAAGCCCTATAAGGGCTTTTTCTTAAAAAAGACAAACAAAGATGTGTTGACGAGGTTTAAACGTCTTAAATCGCGTTTAAAACGGTTTTTGCTGGAAAAGGGGTCAAGCTTTAATGGGGGGAACCTGTCGGACATACGTCCGATAGGGGGGAAACCGTTCATGCTTGATGCCTTTGGAAGCAGCTATACGCTTGGGCTTGGGGTGCAGAAGAGAAGCGGTAGCGTAACGCATGCACCCCTGCCACGTGGCGAACGTGGGGCTTGACCAGAGGGGGCAACGCCCCCTTTGGTCAAGCCCTGTAAGGGCGCGAAGTTCTAACAATCTGGAAAGCACGCAAACGGAACGAAGTGGAGTTTGACTAAGTGCACCCTTGTCGGGTTTTATTATTTTTACGGACTATGATTTTTTGGAGGCATTAATGACTAACCGCTCGCCTTATTGGTTTCCAGCAAAACGCTATGGTTGGGGATGGGGATTTCCTAGCACTTGGCAAGGTAAGATTGTGTTGTCTCTTTTTTTCATTCTTCTTCTTGTCGGTTATTTCACAATTTTTCCTTTATTCGGAAATCTTTTTTTCTTTGCGTATACACTTTTTTTAAGTGTTGTTTTAATAGTTATTTGTTGGATTAAAGGTGAGCGACCACAAAGCATAAGAAATTAAATTTCCATATGTATACCGGTAGAAACCTATCCTGCAATCGTAAAACAACGATTGTTTTCCTCTACGGAACGGGGTTTTGTGGGGTTGTTCTGAGGGCGTAGCCCGATCACTTGTAATCAGTTCTAACTTAGCTTGGTTGTTTTCTCTCTTACGAGCCTTTTTAAGCCATTTTTTTGGTTGGGTGTCCATCCGTATGAGGGAAGCCTAAAAAAACGCTTCTATGGCCGTTTTAGACCGTTCTATGGGGTACGAATCTGAAGCATTGAAGCCTTTCGCTGTCCTATGTGTTTTATCCACAGCCAAGCAGGTTTTTAAATAAGTTTTTATAGTTTTTTCGCGCGCGCGCGCGAGGACAGGCTGGAAAGCTAGTACTGGCAAGGGTTTAAGACGATTTCTCTATCTTTTCTATTCTGCCTTTTTTCCGGTTACATCTGCCTTTTTTCCGGTTAATCTGCCTTTTTTCCGGTGCTATCCACAAGTCTGCCACAAAATTTTGTGGCAGAATAGCCGTTATCTGCCATGACAAGACAAGGCAGATTAACCGGAAGGATGGCAGAAATGGGAACAAGTCGGGCACTGAAAAAGGCGGAAAACTATGACGTTGACACCTTAGAACGCTTGCCTGGTGAACGTAAGGTGTCGATGAGCAACGCCCTCACCCGTGCAGGGCATGGTCTCACCTTGTCAGAAAAACGCCTGGTCGCTGCCGCAGTGTCCAAGCTGGACAGTAAACGTCCTCCTCTCCCTGGTGAATGTCCAGTAGTCAAACTCACAGCCGCTGAGTACGCTGAAACTTTCAAAGTTGATCTGGACACGGCTTACGACCAACTTCAATCTGGCGCCAAAGCCTTGTATGGTCGCTCAATCTCTTTCCATCAACCAGCCCACAAACGCAACGGCAAACCATGCGTGGTAACGCACACTATGCGATGGGTTGGACAGGCCACATATCACGACAAAGAGGGTTGGATCGAGTTGCACTTCTGGCATGCCGTAGTACCGCACTTAATGGGTCTTCATAAGCAGTTCACCAGCTACCAACTTCAGCAAGCATCCGCTCTGCGTTCGGCTTACTCTTGGCGTCTTCTTGAGCTTCTGATGAGATTCCAGTCTACCGGATGGGCTGAATACAGCATCGAGGACTTCTGCACCTCGATGGATGCCACAGCAAAACAGCGTGAGGACTTCGGAGCAGTTCGTCGCAAGATCATCGAACCAGCAGTGAAGGAACTAATCGAAAAAGACAACTGGCTGATTCAGTGGCACCCAATCAAAGCAGGGCGCAAGGTAAAGGCTGTGCGCTTTACCTTCATGCGTAATCCTCAAGAGCAACTTCCGCTCTAATGAATCTCCTGATACGGAATCGGCAGAGAGAGAGAAAGCGAAGGGCGCACTTAGGAGTCCTGACGGACTCAGTGCGACAGGCAAAGCTAGGGGTGTAAGCGAAGCGCACACCCCTTAGTTTTCGGGTACCGAAAACATGGCTTGCTCCTAACCTCTTAACGCGCTAAAAAATTTCTCGTCAGAGAAACGAGTAAGCGCGCATTCTGAAAATTCATCGTTACTTTGAATCGCCATACCCTGCTAAAAAATCACAAATCCTTCCCCCTACTGAACCTAGCTCAAGGTGGATGATGCAGCGATGAATTGTGTGGAGGTTCGACAGAGCGAAGCGGGAATGTTTCAGCGGTTTTGATGTGTGTTTTTGAGTTCCACAGGGCGCACGCAAACGGAGTTTGCATAAGTGCGCCCTTCGGTTTTAAATTCCATCTTGATTTTGAGGCACGGGTGTCCGTGCCATGATCATGATTTTTCTGTAAATTTTAACTTTTACTTCTTACGTTGATTAGCATCATTTTCACTTTACAGCCGACACAATTCTAAGTGACATCATTAATCTTGAATTAGGTTTAGTAGGTGAAGAGCTTTATTGAGTGGCATCATTTTTACTTTATAGTTTAAATAATTTTTAGCTGTACCATTTACCTTGATTTTATTGGATAAATTTAGAATAATGTATCTATAGCAGTACTAACAAAAGTACTTTGAAAGGTACAATTATGGAAATTTTATTAGCAAGAAACTCAGTAAGTATTACTGAGTTAAAGAAGAGTCCTAGTAGCGTTATAGAACAGGCAAATGGTGAGGTTGTTGCAATTCTAAATCGAAATAAGCCTGAGGCTTATTTGGTTCCAG
>JBDLTG010000093.1:0-27094 GCA_039805885.1 Bacteroidota bacterium | reverse complement strand
AACCTATATAAAACCGCTGCAAAAATCGAAGAGGCTAACGAAGCCATGAAAAAAATTGCAGCATCAGGTAGAAAAATACTTTTCGTAGCTACCAAAAAACAAGCTAAAGATATCGTAGCAGAAAAAGCTGCTGCATGCAACATGCCTTACATCACTGAAAGATGGCCAGGCGGAATGCTAACAAACTTCGTAACTATCCGTAAAGCCGTTAAAAAAATGGCTTCTATCGATAAAATGAAGAAAGACGGTACTTTCATGACTTTGTCTAAAAAAGAAAGACTTCAAGTTGATCGTCTACGTGCAAAATTAGAGAAGAACTTAGGTTCTATCGCTGATATGTCGAGACTTCCTGCTGCTTTATTTGTAGTGGATATCAAAGCTGAACACATCGCAATAAAAGAAGCACAAAAATTAAACATTCCAGTTTTCGCAATGGTTGATACTAACTCTGATCCACGTGAAGTAGATTACGTTATCCCAGCCAATGATGATGCTTCTAAATCAATTGATAAAATTTTATCTTTAGTAACTGCTGCAGTTATCGAAGGACTTTCTGAAAGAGGTTCTGATAAAGAAACTACTGATGTAGTAGCTGAAGAAGCTGCTCCAGTAGCAACTGAAACTGCTGCTCCAGCAACTGAAGAATAAATAAACTTTTAAATTCCAAATTTTAAATTCCAAATTCCAAAATCAGATTTTTTAACTATCTGATAACGTTGGAATTTGGGATTTGAAGATTGGAATTTTTACTTTTAAACCTTAAAAATAAAATACTATGTCAACTATAACAATAACGGCAGCAGACGTAAATAAATTAAGACAAACTACAGGTGCCGGAATGATGGACTGTAAAAAAGCTTTAGTTGAAGCTGAAGGAGATTTCGATAAGGCTATACAAAACCTTAGAGAAAAAGGACAAAAAGTTGCTGATAACCGTTCTGACCGTGAGTCTTCTGAAGGTGCAGCTGTTTCCTTTATCAATGCAGACAAAACTAAAGGAGCTATCATTACTTTAAACTGTGAAACAGATTTCGTAGGTAAGAATGAAACTTTCGTAGCTTTAGCTAAAGAATTAGTTGAAAAAGCGATTAACTTCTCTTCTAAAGAGGAATTCTTAGCTTCAGATTTCAACGGAATTACTGTTGCTGAAAAATTAATTGAGCAAACTGGTGTTATTGGTGAAAAAATCGAAATCGGTGGTTTCGAAATCGTAGAAGGTGCTTTCGTTGGATCTTATGTTCACGTTAACAAAATCGCTGCTTTAACAGCTATTTCTGCATCAGTTCCTAATGCTGACGTATTAACTAAAGACATCTCTATGCAAGTTGCTTCTATGGGTGCTGATACATTATCTTACAAAGATTTTGATCCAGCTTTCGTTGCTTCTGAACTTGATGCTCGTATTGCTATCATCGAAAAAGAAAATGAAGAAGCAAAACGTTTAGGAAAAACTTTAAAAAATGTTCCTAAATATATTTCTTTCTCTCAATTAACTGAAGAAGTTTTAAAACAAGCTGAAGAAGATGCTAAAGCTGAATTAAAAGCGGAAGGAAAACCAGAACAAATTTGGGACAAAATTATTCCAGGAAAAATTCAACGTTTCATCTCTGATAATACTACTTTAGACCAAGAGAAAGCCTTATTAGATCAAAACTTCATCAAAGATGACAGTAAAAAAGTGGGTGATTATGTTAAAGGATTCAATGTTGAAATTTCAGCTTTCAAAAGAGTTGCTTTAGGTTAATCTAATTCAATTACAATCATAAAAAATCCCATTCGTTCATTCGAATGGGATTTTTTTTTGATTTTAACTTTTGTTGCATTCTTAAATTCAAAATAAAGAAACTAAATTTGGTTGAATCAAATCCAGAAATATGTTTCAATCCAAAAAAGACACTGTTTATCTAATTCTCGCTGGAATATTTATTACTAATGCTGTTGTAGCCGAATTAATAGGTGGAAAACTCATTCAAATTGGTCCCTTTATCATGAGCCTCGGAATTCTTCCCTGGCCTATTGTTTTCATCACCACCGATATCATCAATGAACATTTTGGAAAGGACGGAGTCAAAAAACTCTCTTATATAACCGCAGGACTTATTGCTTATTGCATTCTGATTCTTTTCATCGGGACAAAAATCCCTGCTTTCATCACTAAAGAAACGGTTAATGACGAACAATTTTATGCCGTTTTTGGTCAAGGGTTATTCATTATGGTTGCCAGCATTACTGCCTTTCTAATTTCTCAGTTAATCGATGTTTCTATTTTTTGGTTTTTGCGAAACAAAACCGGCAAAAAAATGATTTGGCTTCGAAGTACAGGCTCTACTTTAATATCCCAACTTATTGACAGTTTTATCGTTTCGGGAATTGCCTTTTGGCTCACAGGAAAAATCACAACGAGTCAATACCTCAACATGTCGATCACAGGTTATACCTTCAAATTAATGCTGGCTATTGTTTTAACACCATTAATCTACCTTGGACATCACCTCATTGAAAAATACATTCACAACAAATAAATCATGGAAAACAAAACACGTTGCGCTTGGTGCGAAAAAGACGATTTATATAGAAAATACCATGACGAAGAATGGGGAACTCCAGTCTATGACGACCCAACACTATTCGAATTTTTAATATTAGAAACCTTTCAGGCAGGATTGAGTTGGTACACAATTTTGGCAAAAAGAGAAAATTTCCGCAAGGCATTTGATAATTTCGATTACAAAAAAATAGCACAATATACTGAAGATAAAATCCAGGAATTACTTTTGGATGCAGGTATCATTCGAAACAAACTCAAAGTATATTCTGCAATTTCCAATGCTATAGCTTTTATGAAAGTACAGGAAGAATTTGGAAGTTTTTCCAAATATATCTGGGATTTTGTTGATGGCAAACCTATTGACAATAATCTTCAAAGTCTCAAAGAAATTCCCGCCACTACTCCGCTTTCGGATGCTATTAGCAAAGATTTAAAAAAGCGTGGTTTTAAATTTGTGGGCTCCACAGTGGTTTATGCACACATGCAAGCCACAGGAATGGTTAACGACCACATAGCCAATTGCTGGACAAGAAAATAGTGTTCAGTTTAGAAGTATTCAGTATAAAATTGTTAAACTTCTAACTTCTAAAATCTTATTTCTAACTTTTTCATTACATTTGTCACACAACTTTAGGGGTGTCTGCAATCGCAGGCTGAGATTTTACCCTCTGAACCTGATCTAGTTCATACTAGCGTAGGGAAAAGTAAGATGACTTCCATAGTCCCATTTTTGGGCACTTTGTAGCCATTCCTAAAGTAGTACTCATACTAAATCAAAAGGAATGGAACTAAAGATCAACAACCAAACTAAACAATTTCAAGCAGATGCGCTAAGCATTCAAGCCTTGCTCGATATTGAAATTCCCCAAAAACAAAATGGCATTGCTGTAGCCATAAACAACAGCGTCATTCCAAAATCAAATTGGAACAGCCACCTCCTATCCGAAACTGACGATATTTTAATTATTTCCGCTACACAGGGCGGATAGACATTTTAAATTCCAAAAACTAAATAACAAATTCCAATTTAGCCTCTAGGAATAACAAATTCCCAATAAAAATCCAAACGTTATGTAAAACACATAACTCATATCACATAACTCATAACTTCAAACAAATGAACAACGAAGAAAAAATATCAAGACAGCCCTTCCCGAATTCGACAAAAGTGTACATCGATGGTGAAATTCACCCGATAAAAGTTGCTATGCGTGAAATCACTTTATCTGATACCAAATTATCAAAAGGCGGTGTAGAAAAAAACCCAGCAGTAACCGTTTACGACACTTCAGGTCCTTATACTGATCCAAATATCGAAATCGATGTTAGGAAAGGATTGCCTCGTATCCGTGAGCAATGGATAAAAGACCGTGGCGATGTAGAAGAATTAACAGAAATCACTTCAAACTACGGTAAAGAACGTTTGAATGATGAGAAACTGAATGATTTGCGTTTTGAATATTTACACCAACCGATGCGTGCCAAAAAAGGGGCGAATGTATCCCAATTGTATTACGCTAAACAAGGAATCATTACTCCTGAAATGGAATACATTGCCATTCGTGAAAACCAACGCATCGAGCAACTGAACGAACAAACCAAAGCGATGCAATGCCAACATAACGGACATAGCTTTGGAGCGAATACACCAAAATCTAAAATCACTCCTGAATTTGTACGTTCTGAAGTAGCCAGAGGTCGCGCTATTATCCCTAATAACATCAATCACCCTGAAAGTGAACCGATGATTGTGGGACGTAATTTTTTGGTAAAAATTAATGCCAACATTGGTAACAGTGCAGTAACTTCATCTATTGAAGAAGAAGTAGAGAAAGCGGTTTGGGCTTGCCGTTGGGGAGCTGATACGATTATGGATTTATCTACCGGTAAAAACATCCACGAAACCAGAGAATGGATTATCCGTAACTCTCCAGTGCCAATCGGGACGGTGCCAATTTACCAAGCTTTGGAAAAAGTAAACGGAATTGCCGAAGATTTAACTTGGGAAGTGTTTCGCGATACTTTAATCGAACAAGCGGAACAAGGAGTATCATACTTCACAATTCACGCAGGAGTTTTATTGCGTTACATCCATTTAACTGCTAATCGTGTTACAGGAATTGTTTCGCGTGGAGGTTCGATTATGGCAAAATGGTGTTTGTTTCACCATAAAGAAAACTTCTTGTACACGCATTTTGAAGAAATTTGCGAAATCATGAAACAATATGATGTGGCTTTCTCATTAGGAGATGGTTTACGTCCGGGTTCTATTGCTGATGCAAATGATGCTGCACAATTTGCCGAATTGGAAACACTAGGAGAACTGACAAAAGTAGCTTGGAAACATGATGTACAAGTATTTATTGAAGGTCCAGGTCACGTCCCAATGCACATGATTAAAGAAAACATGGACAAACAATTAGAACATTGTGACGAAGCACCATTTTATACTTTAGGACCATTAACTACTGATATTGCTCCGGGCTACGACCATATCACTTCAGCTATTGGAGCGGCTATGATTGGTTGGTACGGCTGTGCGATGTTGTGTTATGTTACTCCAAAAGAGCACCTTGGCCTACCTAATAAAAAAGACGTAAAAGACGGTGTTATCACTTATAAAATTGCGGCTCACGCTGCCGATTTGGCCAAAGGTCACCCAGGATCACAATACCGTGACAATGCGTTGAGTAAAGCGCGTTTTGAATTCCGTTGGGAAGACCAATTCAACTTATCACTAGATCCAGATACGGCTCGTGAATTCCACGATGAGACTTTACCAGCTGATGGTGCTAAAGTAGCTCATTTCTGCTCGATGTGTGGACCGAAATTCTGTTCTATGAAAATCTCACAAGAAATTCGTGACGTTGCCGAAGCCGAAAAAGGTATGCAAGAGAAATCAGAGGAGTTTGTAGAAATGGGGAAAGAGATTTATAGTTAAATCCCCCTAGCCCCCGAAGGGGGAACTCCAATCTAACCTAAGACATAAACGATACATTAATGTAGCAACAGATTTTAATCTGTTGAAATTATAAAAAATCCGTATAAATCTGTGTTTTCGCTTTAGCGAATCCGTTTCATCCCTGTCCCAATTATGATCATTATTTCCAATCCAACTGCAATAGCAAACGAAATCAACACCATTCATGCTCTTTTTGAGCGTGGATTGGAGTTGTTTCATGTTAGAAAACCTGAGTTTTCAGCGGAAGAAATTAAAACTTTTGTAACTGCAATTGGATTGGAATATAGAAACAAACTGGTTTTACACAGTGAGCATCAATTGGCAGAAGATTTAGGAATTAATCGACTTCATTTTTCTGAAAAAATGAGGAAACAAATCGATCCCGAAACTTTGTATCATTACAATGAGAAAAGGATTCATTTATCGACTTCCATTCATACTATAGAAGCCTTTAACGATTTAAGAATCTTTTTTCAATATGGATTTCTGAGCCCTGTTTATAATAGTATTTCGAAAGAAAATTACAAGTCAAAAATCGATTTATTGAACGCAATACAAAACCGAACCAATCATCAAACTAAACTCGTTGCGTTAGGTGGAATTGAATCTGCTAATATTCAAAAAACACTAGCTGCCGGTTTTGATAATGTAGCCCTTTTAGGCACTATTTGGAACACAAACCAACCCATAAAAAATTTCGAATTATGTCAACAAATCGTCCTTTCGTATTAAGTATTGCGGGTTTTGACCCTTCTGCTGGCGCTGGGGTTTTGGCAGATATTAAAACTTTCGAACAACATCAGGTATATGGTTTTGCTATCAATACGGCAAACACGATTCAGACTGAAAATGATTTTATGAGTATTCAATGGACAGCGCTTGATTTTGTATTGCAGTCTATCGAAACACTATTCCAAGCTTATGAAATTAAAGCGGTAAAAATTGGGATTGTTCCTTCATTAGACTATTTAAAATCGATTGTTTTTTCGATAAAAAAGCTTTCGCCAAAAACCAAAATAGTTTGGGACACGGTTTTAAGATCTACTACTGAATTTGATTTTTTGACTATTGAAAATCAAAATGATTTGATTACTGTGTTGAACGAAATAGAACTGATAACTCCCAATTATTATGAAATTTTAAAATTGGATTCCAAAGAAAAATCAGTTGAAGTTATTACCGAAAAACTATCCAAAAACTGCTCTATTTTATTAAAAGGGGGACATCATCCCACAGAAATTGGCACCGATTATTTGCATACACCAAATCATTTTTTCAGACTGGAATCTAAAAATGCCAAAATACATCCAAAACACGGTTCGGGTTGTGTATTATCATCAGCAATTACGGCTAATCTGGCCTTAGAACAAGAACTTTTAACGGCCTGCAAAAACGGCAAAAATTATACGGAAAACTTTTTATTGTCAAATCCCTCACAATTAGGACATCATTATGTATAAGCGTTTACAATATATATCGCAAGGGAACACAATTGAAGCACAATTGCACAACATTCAGCAAGCTTTAGAGCATGGCTGCCAATGGATTCAAATGCGTTTCAAAAATGCTACTTCTGAAGATACATTTACTTTGGCGGAAGCCGTAAAAATCTTGTGTAACAAATATTCAGCCACATTTATCATCAACGATAATGTACCGCTAGCTTTAGAAATTGATGCCGACGGCGTTCATTTAGGTCTAAGCGACATGAAAATAGCCAATGCAAGAGCAATTCTGGGTAACCAAAAAATCATTGGTGGTACAGCAAATACTTTTGAAGATATTAAAAAACACGTCAATCAAGGAGCCGATTATATTGGCTTAGGGCCTTTTCGTTTTACAAAAACCAAAGAAAAATTAAGTCCGATTTTAGGATTAGAGGGCTACCAAAACATCCTGAGTCAACTACAAGAGCAACAAATAAAAACACCTGTTTATGCTATTGGAGGCATCCTGACTGACGATGTGGAATCCATCATCAAAACAGGAATTCATGGTATTGCTATTTCAGGATTGATTACTGAAAGCGATAACAAAACAAAATTAATAACTGAACTTAACGAAAAATTATATGGAAACGTCATTGTTTAAAATTGGCGATAAAGAACTGCAATCGCGCTTGTTTTTAGGAACAGGGAAATTTGGTTCGAATATCCAAATGGAAGAAGCTATTTTAGCTTCTGGTAGCGAATTAGTTACGGTTGCCCTAAAACGTGTCGATTTAGAAACGGATACCGATGCTATTTTATCGCATTTGAAACACCCCAGAATCAATTTATTGCCTAATACATCAGGAGCTAGAAATGCTAAGGAAGCGGTTTTTGCAGCGCAACTGGCAAGAGAAGCATTGGAGACTAATTGGTTAAAACTCGAAATTCATCCCGATCCAAGATACCTGCTACCCGACCCAATCGAAACCTTAAAAGCCACCGAAGAATTGGCCAAATTAGGATTTATCGTTTTGCCTTACATCCACGCCGATCCCGTTTTATGCAAACGCTTGGAAGATGTAGGAACAGCTGCCGTAATGCCTTTGGGGTCGCCAATAGGAAGTAACAAAGGATTAAAAACGATTGATTTTCTAGAAATTATCATCGAACAATCGAAAGTTCCTGTGATTATTGATGCGGGAATAGGAGCGCCTTCAGACGCAGCAAAAGCAATGGAAATGGGTGCCGATGCCGTTTTAGTCAACACTGCAATTGCAGTTGCCGGAAATCCGAAATTGATGGCAGAAGCATTCAAAGAAGCCGTAATTGCAGGCCGAAAAGCCTACGAAGCCAAACTAGGACAACAATACTCGCACGCAGTAGCTTCGAGTCCTTTGACGGCGTTTTTATATGAATAATCCTCTCCACCAGCCCTCTCCACACGAGCGACAGCGAACTGGCGAAGCAAAGGAGAGGGAGACGGAGCAGAAATACTTTGTGTTCAATAAAAAAGCAAACACAAAACTTTGTGAACTTAGCGAAATCTTTGTGCCCTTTGTGGTTAAATTTTTCGTGTTAAAAATGTAACAATGAAAACATTCAAATCGGTTTTTGAACAATACGATTGGAATTCAATCCAAGAAAAAATATATAAAACCACTTCAAAAGAAGTCGAAACTAGTTTGGCTAAAGCTAAAAGAAATCTAGACGATTTTTTAACCTTAATTTCTCCTGCTGCTCAGCCTTATTTGGAACAAATGGCGCAGTTAAGTCATGAATTGACCAAAAAAAGATTTGGTAAAACGATTCAAATGTATGCTCCATTGTATCTAAGTAACGAATGCCAAAATATTTGCACCTATTGCGGTTTTAGTCTGGACAACAAAATCAAACGAAAAACACTTACCGATCCAGAAATAAAATTAGAAGTTGAAGCTTTGAAAAAAGCAGGATTTGATCATGTTCTATTGGTAACGGGAGAAGCTAATTATACTGTAAACATTAATTATTTCTTGAATGCTATTGAACAAATCAAAAAGGATTTTTCGATTATATCTGTAGAAGTACAACCGCTTTCCACCGAAGAATACACACAATTGCATCAGGCTGGAGTGTATTCGGTTTTAGTGTATCAGGAAACCTATCATAAGGAAGTTTACAAACAATACCATACCAAGGGTAAGAAATCTAATTTTGATTTCCGTTTGGAAACGCCCGACAGAGTGGGCTCAGCAGGAATTCATAAAATAGGATTGGGCGTTTTATTAGGATTAGAAGATTGGCGCACCGATAGTTTTTTCAACGCCTTGCATTTGGATTATTTGCAAAAAACCTATTGGCAAACTAAATACACGGTTTCTTTCCCAAGATTGCGTCCCGCAGAAGGAGTTATTAAACCCAATTTCATTATGAACGACAAGGATTTAACCCAACTTATTTGTGCCTATCGTTTGTGGAATGAAGATGTAGAGATTTCGTTGTCAACTAGGGAGAATGAAAAATTCCGCAATCATATTATCCCCATTGGAATTACCAGTATGAGTGCCGGTTCTAAAACCAATCCTGGTGGCTATGTTGTAGATCCGCAATCATTAGAACAATTTGAAATTAGTGACGAACGCTCTTCTTTCGAAATCGCATCCATCATTTCTAAAAGTGGATACGAGCCCGTTTGGAAAGATTGGGATAGAACTTTTGATTCAAGATTTTAGATTAACGATTTTAGATTGCAGAAGTAATGAGTATAATACAGGATTTTTTACGATACAATCGCCAAGTGATTTTACCTGAAATTGGCGATGAAGGACAAAACAAACTAAAAAAAGCCAAAGTACTTGTAATTGGCGCAGGCGGATTAGGCTGTCCTATTTTACAATATATTGCTACGGCTGGTGTGGGAACAATAGGCATTGTTGATTTTGACACTATCGAAATTCATAATTTGCACCGCCAAATTTTATACACCGAAGACCAGCTAGGATTACCAAAAGCAACAACAGCAAAAGCGACTGTTGAAAAACTAAATCCTTTAATTACCGTTTTGGCTTTCGAAGAAAAACTAACCGTTGAAAATGCTTCCAGAATTATAGCCGATTTTGATATTGTAGTCGATGGTTCGGATAATTTTAGTACCCGTTATTTAGTCAATGATACTTGCGTGACTTTAGGAAAACCATTGGTTTATGGCAGTATTCTAGGATTTGAAGGACAAATTGCAGTTTTTAACCATCAGGGAAGCAAAAATTTACGTGATTTATTTCCGGAGCCACCTAATCCTAAAGATGTGCCTAATTGTAGTTTTAACGGCGTGCTAGGTACTTTGCCGGGAATGATTGGAACCATGATGGCACACGAAACCTTGAAATTAATTATTGGCTTGCCGAGTTTAAAAAATGAATTAGTACTATATAAAACCTTGGATTGGAGTTTTGTGAAGTTGAATTTCTAGCATTTACATTAAAAAGGAACACGGACTTGATAAATTGAAGAAATCTTAAAAATCCTTTTGTGATTCTTTTCGAAAAAAAACTTTGCATACTTTGCGGTTAAATACCTTTTTTAAGTATCGTCATAAATTCATCGCGTTCAATTTCGCGACAACCTAAACTTTCCAAATGGGAATTATAAACCTGACAATCGAGCAGTTTGTAATTCTCATTTTTCAATTGGTTGACCAAAGCAATAAAAGCAACTTTAGAGGCATTCGAAACCAAAGAGAACATACTTTCACCACAAAAAACATGACCTAAATCGATACCATACAATCCGCCTACGAGTTCCTCATTCTGCCAAACCTCAACAGATTTAGCTATTCCCAATTCATTCAGCTTACAATAAGCCTCAATCATATCGTTGGTAATCCAAGTTCCGTTTTGACCTTCCCGTTTTATGTTTTGACAATTAGAAATTACTTCCCTGAAATTTTGATTGAAAGTCACTTTGAAAATATTCCTGTTTAAAATATTACGCATGCTTTTAGAAACTACCAATTCGTCTAAAAACAAAACCATCCTTGGATTTGGTGACCACCAGGTAATAGGCTCTCCATCTTCAAACCAGGGAAAAATGCCGCTATTGTAAGCTAATTGCAGACGCTCAGACGACAAATCACCACCTAACCCAATAATTCCTGAAGAATGGGCTAAATGAACTGGTGGAAAAAATAAGTCTTGAGATAAATAATACATGTTTAAATTTCAAAAATCAATAATAAATTCAAATTCCAACCAAAAAGAAATTCCAAATTCCAATTAGATATTTATCAATTGGAATTTGGAATTTGAAAATTTGGAATTTAACTTTTAGAATGGCAAATCGTCTGGCTCATCTTCGTTTAAATTTGTAGCTGGTGCAAATGCTGGAGCAGCTGGCATAGGCGCAGAAGCTGGTGCGTCAGCAACCATTTTTTCTATTCTCCAACCTTGGATACTGTTAAAATATCTTGTTTCTCCTTGTGGATTTACCCACTCTCTTCCTCTTAAATTGATAGAAACTTTAACTGCTTCACCAACACTATAATTGTTTAATAAATCACATTTGTCTTGTGCAAACTCAACCAATATATGTTGAGGATATTGTTCCTCTGTAGTAACAACTAATTCTCTTTTTCTAAATGATGCACTAACTTGTTGCTCTGGATTAACAACTTTGATTTTCCCTGTAACTTCCATCTTCGTTATTTTAATTGTTATTTGATTATTATTATTTCAAAACACCTCTATTTCAGAAGCATACCATTTTCATTCAAGCCTTTTAACTTATAAAGTAAAACTCTTTTACAGAAAAATATTGAATATACAAATATAGTAACTTCTTCTATCTGACAATAACGTTTGTTTTACAATTTCAGATTTAATTTTTAATTCTTGTCGAACCAGAGAGTTTCAAGCTAAGCAGAATTACTTTATCATGACGAATTAGCCCTAAAACTAAAATAATACTACTAATATTTCGTTATATTTATGGCTCTAAATATCATTTATGCAATTTTCGGACAAAAGAAATACTGGAAGATGGATTCTTATTTTTGCTTCTTTTTTTATCATTTCCTTGATACTTTGGAATACTTATACTTTTTTTCAGATTTTCAAAAACGAAGAGCGTTTAAAGATGAACCTTTTGGCAAAAGCCCAAAAAACCCTCATCAATGCCGATGAAAATACCGATGTTGAACTTCCGCTACAGATTTTTAATAACAACACCTCAATTCCAGTTATCCTTACTGAAAACGACAGTATCATCAATACCATTAACATTGATGAAGCTATAGTAAAAAACAAAACGAAAGCTATGGATTTTTTATCCCGCTTGAAGAAAGAAAACGACCCTATTATTATTGAATATGCGCCTAATAAATTCCAAAAATGGTATTATGGAAATTCGGCTTTACTGAACAAACTGAAATATTATCCCATCGCCTTATTGCTAATTATAGTCTTATTTTCGGCATTGATTTATTATTTTTATCGAAGTACAAAAATTGCAACTCAAAACAAACTTTGGGCGGGAATGGCCAAAGAAACTGCCCACCAAATAGGCACGCCTCTTTCTTCATTAATTGGTTGGGTAGAAATTTTAAAAAGCGAAAACATTGATGAAAGCACTACTATCGAAATCGAAAAAGATATAGACCGATTGCAAACTATTACCGATCGTTTTTCTAAAATAGGTTCGGAACCCATTTTAGAAAAAATCAACCTTATTGAAGAAACTTTACAAACCTATAACTACCTCCAATCTCGATTTTCTAAACAAGTTGAATTCTCTTTTGAGAGTCCAAATTCGGAAATTTACACTATGCTTAACCCTACCTTACATAGCTGGACTATAGAAAATCTGATTAAAAATGCCATTGATGCGATGAAAGGAAAAGGGAAAATTATTGTTTCTATAGAGGAAGATGCTCTTTATGTACGGATAAATGTTGTTGATAGCGGAATTGGAATTCCAAAAAATCAATTCAAAACAGTCTTCGAACCAGGATTTACGACTAAAAAAAGAGGTTGGGGACTGGGACTTTCTTTAACCAAACGAATTGTGAAGGAATACCACAAAGGGAACATTAAAGTTTTGCAATCCGAAATTGGAAAAGGCACCACCATGCAAGTCAAATACAGCAAAATCTAATTATGTACCACTTTAGGTCTTTGTACCACCTTATAAAACATTGTTTTTCTGACCAAAATAGGTTTGGTCAAATATAAATTTACAAATTTCAAATGTTCATCAGCTCTTTCTAAAGTTTGAGAAATTGCTTTTTTTAAATTTTCAACATTAGGCTTATTAGCACTACTCACCTCTTTTTCAAAATCAGAAAGAGTCTTTTGGCATATAATTAAACTATCTATAGGTTCTTGTATCTTTCTTTTTATTTCCTGATCAGGAACTATGGGTTGAAATTGCTTGTTCCTAAAATGAATAAAATCGTTCAACTGTCCATTCGCCTTATTGAATTGATTTATAATTTCAGTGTATTTATTTCCTTTTTCTCTTTCATTTTCATTTCTCCAAGCCGTTTTTGCATGTACAAAAGCCTGAGAAATATGCTGATTTCTCATTCCTCCTTTTTCAATTCGCTGAGAAACTTCTAAAAGCTGCTCTACTTTAGGCAAACTATCGAATCTTGCTATTTCTTTCACAAAATCAAATTTTTGTTTTGTATCCTCTCCAGCATAAACCCCATCCATAAATTCCTGATTGGTAATTGGATATTCTCTAAGCTGCCACAAATAATCAAAGGGCATGTGGGTATTTATCATTAGCTCAGGATCTACTTTAAAATGTTTATCATCTAGTCTTCGTGTAAAAATCCCGTTAACAACATATCCCGAACCCCAAGTTGGGTCAAACAAATACCATTTATTATCAATTCTGGCAGCATTCCACGAATGTGACAAATTATCCACTTTTACCTTATTCCATTTTGTATATCCATTTACTACTACCGATTTTATTCCTACCGAAGTAGCTAATTGATTAAAAATATTGGAATAATCAAAACAATTCCCTTTTTGAGCTTTAAAGGCTCTTTCTATCCGGTCTTGAAGCGATTCGTCAAATTTAACCTCAAACATATTGTCAGCATCATAACTAATCGTATTAGCAGTCCAATAAAAAACGGCACGAACTCTCTCTGATTCTGTTTGGAAATTACTTTTAATATAATTACCAATACTATCCATAGACTGATTATATTCAGCTGGCATTTTATCCATCTTAGCATCAATCAAATCGTAATTTTTTTGGATTTTTTGTTTTTTTTGAGCCAAAACAAAAAAGGAACAAAGACAAGAAAGGAACAAAAGGGTATGTCTCATAACACTTGATAAATAATGGTTGGTTTAGAAGATCAAATATATAAAATCAAGCTCATAAATTGTAAGAAATTCAACCTCGATTTATTCTCAAACCGGAAATTAGAAAATGAACAACTATGCAAATGAGTTTTAAAAAAGTATTTTAGTTTAATGGTACTCCAAACCAAGATACTTTCGAGAACATTGTTTTTCTGATTAATTTAGATTTACTCAAATAATCCTTCACAAATAAAGCATGTTCATCTGCTTGAACCAAAGCTTCTGCAATCGTCTTTTTTATCGAAATTAAATTTGATTTATTTTCACTGCCCACCATTCCAAGATTAAAAATATCTTTTTGGCATTTTGCCAATTTCTCTCTTGGAGTTTGAATCATTTTATTAATCACTTCATCCGAAAAAGTAGGTTTGAATTTCTTATTTCGATACATTATAAAATCATTCAACAGCACCACCGCTTCATTGAGTTCAGCTACAATAGTATTCAATTTCTCAATATTCGCATTTTGCATTAAATTATTCCACTGTTTCTTTTTAATGTTATAATCCTCTAAAATCAAAGCATTTTTCAAACCGTTTTTTTCTATTCGTACAGCCGACTCAAACAACTGATCGTTTTCTGATATATCATAATAAAGAACGATCTCTTTCTCAAAATCAAAATATTTTTTAGTTTTATCCAATTGCGTTTTTCCTCCATAAAACTCCCCATTTGTAACAGGATAATTCAAGAATTGCCACAAATAATCAAATGGCATATGCGAGGCTATTATTTTAGAAGGTTCTACTTTAAAATAAGTATTGTTCAACTTCTTTATAAACTTCCCATTAGTTATACCTCCAGCTCCCCAAGTAGGATCAAACACAAACCATTTATTTTCAATTTTAGCCGCACACCAAGCATGAGCTAGATTATCTACCTTTCCATTCTGTTTTGTATACCCTTCAATTACTCGACATTTAATTCCAATTTTATTTGAAATGTCATTAAAAACTTCAGCATAATGGATACAAACTCCTTTTTTAGATTTTAGTGTGTTTTCTATTTTTTCTTGAACAGTTTCCAATTGATTTGGCGCCAACATATTTGACACATCATAACTGATGTTAGTAGCCGTCCAATAGAAAACCGCTCGGATTTTTTCGGTATCCGTTTTAAAATTATCCGTTATGAATTTTGCGATTTCAGTTGTTGAATTTCTCAATTCAACAGGAATTTTGGAAATCTTATTATCAATATCAGTATACGCAGTTTTAGTTTGAGCAATACTTAAAACAGATAAAAACAAGAATATAAAAGGAACAAATTTTCTCATATTGGTTCAGTTTTTATATAAAAAAAACACGAACAAATTCGTGCTTTTAGTTTATGAGATTTAATAGATTATAAATTAGCTCTAATTTCCTGAGCTAAGTTTTCGAATTCTTCTTTGCTTAAAGCTACTTTTTTCTGAAAACGAATATCATCCATCTTATTTAATGGAATCAAATGAACATGAGCATGTGGAACTTCAATTCCAATGACGGATACAGCAATTCGATTACAAGGAATAGTTTTTTCTAAAGCAATAGCCACTTTTCTCGAAAACTGCATTAACCCCAAATAATGGGCTTCATCCATATCAAAAAGCTTATCAACTTCTAATTTTGGAATACACAAAGTGTGTCCTTTTGCATTAGGATTAATATCTAAAAAAGCGAAATAATTATCATCTTCAGCAATCTTATAACATGGGATTTCTCCGTTTACTATTTTGGTGAATATCGAACTCATATTTAAAGCTTTTAAATTATTAAATTTAGTCTCTTGAAATTTCTAAAATTTCAAATTTCAAAACACCATTAGGCACATTAATTTCGGCAACTTCACCTATTGATTTCCCTAATAATCCTTTTCCAATTGGAGAAGTAACAGATATTTTTCCAGTTTTCAAATCGGCTTCACTTTCAGCAACTAATGTATATTTCATTTCCATACCATTGGCCTGATTCTTAATTTTCACATTAGACAACACCAACACTTTAGACAAATCCAAATGTGTTTCATCAATAAGACGGGCATTAGCATGAACTTCTTCCAGTTTAGCAATTCTCATTTCTAACATTCCTTGTGCTTCTTTAGCAGCATCGTATTCTGCATTTTCAGACAAATCCCCTTTATCTCTTGCTTCGGCTATATCTTGAGATGCTTTTGGACGCATCACACTTTTCAAATAATCTAATTCTTCTCTTAATTTCTTTAATCCTTCTGCGGTATAATAAGATACTGTACTCATAACTTCATCATTTTATAAAATAGAAAAAATCCCATCGGAACGGGATTTCTTTCCACAAAGATAATATATTTTTTTATAGTCTATAATTATATGTTAACCATATAATATTTCAAATGTAAATAAATTAAATTTGTTTCACTAATACTTTCACTAATTAAAAACATGAAAAAAATTATCCCGCTTTTCCTGATTAGCCTTTTATTTTTATCTTGTTCTGACAATGGCTTTAATAATAAAAACCCATACATACCTAACTATAATTTTTCGGTAACTTTCGATATGAATTACCCAGCCTATTCCAATCTGAAATTTGTGAGCAATGCAATTTATTATGCAGGTCCCGATGTAGGTCCAAAAGGAATTTATGTATTCAATACTGGAAGCGGCTACAATGCTTTTGATGCAGCCTGTCCTAACCAAGCGCTCAGTAGTTGTTCCACCTTAACACTCAATGGCATTAACCTGGTTTGCCCTTGTGACAATCAAGAATACAGTTTGTTTTCGGGACAAGGAAAATTACAATATCCGTTAAAACAATATCGCGTAGAAGTTATAGGGAATATACTCCGAGTATATAATTAAATTAAAAAGCCTGAAAATTTTAAAATTTTCAGGCTTTTTAAATCTATAAAATTCGGTATTAAAACTTCAATGTTAATCCTGCTAAGAAATTGATTCTAGCTTGCGGATAATAGTATGGATAAACATCCCACATATATCCATTTGAAACATATTTTTTATCTAGAACATTATTTACTAAACCAGTAATTACTATTGATTTGAATATTGATTTAGGTTTGATTTCGTATGCCACATTAACATCATTTATAAAATAATCTGCTAATTTAGCATCTGTTAGTTCAATATTATTCATGTATTGTTTCCCAACAAACTTTTGCATCAAAGAAATATGAAGATCTGAAATAGGAGAATACACAATTATATTCCCTGCTATTACTGACGGAGAATACGCAATATCCGTTGTGCCATAATTTTGATTCTCAACTGCTAAATCAATATTTTTATTCGCACTTAAAGTAAAGTTAGGTCTAATTATCAACTCATTTGACAAAGCGATGGTTGCATCCACCTCTAATCCCAAACGATAGCTTTTTTCACTATTTGAACGGATTGGTGCTCCAACATCATCTAAATTACCCGTTAAAATCAACTGATTTTTATAAGCCATGTAATACACATTCGAATTAAATTTGACTTTGTTTGAAACATATCTCCAACCTAATTCATAGTCATTTAACTTTTCAGGCTTCGCATTGCCACCTTCATAATCAGTTCTGTTAGGCTCACGATTTGCTCTGGCATAAGAAAAATAAATTGTATTGTTATTGTTAATCGTGTAGTTCAAACCTGCTTTAGGATTGAAAAAATTGAAATTATCATTTACTAAACCTGTCTCAGCACTATCGGCTTTATAATGCACATTTCTAAGTTGCAAATCTCCAAAAAGACTCACATTAGAACAAACTTGATAATTGGCTTTCGCAAAAATATTTCCATCTGTTTTTGTTGCAAAATCATCATAATAACGATCCCCTAATTCAGATTGAGAAGCAAATCGTGCCCAAATTACTTTTCCGAAATGATTGCCTTCATATTTATTATAACCACCACCAAAAACCACATCCAGTTTTTCGCCTTTGTAGTTTGCCGAAAATGTAGTTCCGTAGAAATCATTGTCCAACCATTTTTGACGAATTAAATCAGTGGAAGTTCCAGAACCAACAGGAAGCAACCCGTAATCCCCAAAATCAGCATCTTCTTTATAGTTCTCATAATATCCTTTTCCTTTAGTATAATGAAACGCTAAATTGGTATTCCAATTAGATGATAACTTTTCATTCCAATGTAGTTGATAATGATCTTGCTGGTAATTATCAGTTTCATTATCATAAAATCGTGTATTTCCAAATTCATCAGTAAAAATCCCTATCGGATTATAAGTCCTATCGCTATCTAAAGTTGCTTTATCAATTCCCCAATAAGCTTGATAGGTTTTTTCTGTTCCACCAAAAGCCAATGCTTTTATTAAAGTGGTTTTACCAACATAGGTTCCTTGTAAGAAGTAGGATTTTAAATCAGAAGTGGCTCTGTCGATATAACCATCCGATTTTAAAGCTGACAAACGTCCTGCAATTTCAAAATGATCGTTCATTAAACCTGTACTGAATTTCACAGTATGTTTGTGTGTATTAAAACTTCCGTAAGAATTAGAAATTTCCCCACTGCTTTCTTTCGAATAAGAATCCGTCAACATGTTCAAACTCGCTCCAAAAGCTCCAGCACCATTAGTAGAAGTTCCCACACCGCGTTGCAATTGCAAGCTTTCTACAGAAGAGGCAAAATCCGGCATGTTTACCCAATACGTTCCATGACTTTCAGAATCATTATATGGAATTCCATTAATAGTAACATTCACTCTGGTTGCATCACTACCACGAACGCGAATTCCAGTATACCCTACTCCATTTCCGGCATCCGAAGTTGTTACCACTGATGGTAAATAATTCATTAAAATAGGAATATCTTGTCCTAAATTTCGAAATTTAATTTCCTTTTTGTCCAAATTGCTAAAACTTACTGGCGTTTTTGTAGTAACACGAATTGCCGAAACAAGCACTTCATCCAGTTGATTAACTTTAGTAGTATCTTTTACTTGAGAAAAAGATATAAAAGACAAAAGACAGAAAGCAATAACGAATAGTGTAGATTGATTAGCTACCGAATTTGGAATTTGGAATTTTAGATTTGAAATTTTAATTAATGGTTTCATCCGTAATTGTTTTACGAATAAAAGGGGGAATTATTCTTTTTGTTAATTTAATTAAATGATTGTTCAACTAATAAATCATAGTTTTAGCTATTAATTTATTCGTTTTTTCCCTTAGCAACATTACTTGCTCAGGTTCGTTGGGTATGATCTCAGCTCGTTTTTTAGAGCACCCCTTTGAGACGATACAAAGGTAGTGTTAAAAATTTCAATTACAAAAATCAATAGCAATTACAAGCAAATCAAAAAATATCATGATTTTTTAATCGATATGTTCTGGTTTATTAACTAATATCCAGTTTTTATTTTTTAATTTCTGCACCTCCTGGTCAAATATCCTGTATTGAAATACATCGCCGGTATCCTGTTTGTATTGGATTACTGATGAATTCATCATATTAACAAAGAGTTTTTCTAACAACTTTTTATCATTTGAAAAATCAAATTTTTTATCAAAAAAAGTATCCGATAGTTTAAAATAATCTTTAAAATCTTTTATGTCTATTTTAGCATCAATATCATACTCCTTATCTGGTTTCATAATATGTCTATCTCCTGTATATAAAGGTATTTTTATTTTTTGAATTGTATCGCTTAAAATAAATTCAGAAAATCCGTTATCAAAAGAACTAGATCGAGAAATAAAAACTTTCGTTTCATTCGAAACATTTTTTATTTTAAAGTGAAGATGATAAATAGGTGGACCTACAGCATCTGCATATGAACTCATTTTTACATATACATCATAATCTAAATAGTCAATGATAACTTCATCAGTATTTTTAGATGTACAACCAATAAAAAGTATAACAATTAAGAATCCTATATTTTTAAATGCTTTCATTTTATCTATTTATATCAGAAAACTTAAATAACTGCTGGAATTTGGAGTTTATTAGTTGGAATTTTAATCTAAGTTTGGTTTCCTGCGCGATTGTTTAATTTCGGATAAACTCTTTTTGTCTTTGATTCGTTTTTTAATCACCGACTTAGGTATTTTAGTCGCTTTTCTGATTTTAGGAACATGGAGCCCTTTTTTAATCAGTTCCAAAAAACGTTTGGTAACTATTTCTTTGTTTTTAAGTTGACTTCTATCTTCATCACAATTCAGAATCAAAACCAAATCAGTCGTCAATCTCGAAGAAAGATTTGTTTCTAGCAACAATTTTTCTTCTTCAGACAAAGCCTGAGAATTTTTCAAATCAAAAGTCAGCACCACTTTAGACGAAACCTTATTGACGTTTTGCCCTCCAGCACCACTACTTCGCACTGCTTTATATTGTAATTCGGATATGATTTTTTGAATTTCCATCTTTTAGGACTGATGTGCTTCTTTTAATAAATCGTTTACGGTTTTCACTGGATTAAAAGTAATCAAAGGTACTTCAACAAAAACAGTCAGCCAATTAGCCATTGCTCCGTTCCATAACCCAGGCAATTCGTAGCCTTTAATGTCTTTTCCTAAATGATTTTTCTCAACTATAAAACCACTATTCTCATCTACAAACTGATGCAAATCAAACTTTTCGTTTTTATAATTTTTAGTCGCACACACTAAATCTACTGGGTTAAAATGAGTGGCCTTCGCCATAATTTTAGCCTGTTTTTTATTGTTTATATCTACCTGAGAAGATTCTACAATTTGCAACGAAATTTCCTTTTGAGCACTTTTTACCCAAAAAGGACCTCCTCCTGGTTCACCCTCATTAATCACCATCCCGCAAACTCTGATAGGACGATTTAAAACATTTTTCAGTAATTTTATTTTATTCTCAATAGTGTACAAATCAAAATCAGGCTTAATATCCATATTCAATTTTTCTTTCAAGAATTTTTTAATCTCCTCTATTTGTTTATCATCAATCGTATAAAGATCAATCAAATTCAAACAAGCAAAAATTTGCTGTTGCAGCTCTAACAAAATACCAGCCAATGCTTTCTTATAAAGTGCAATTTTCTCATTATTATGAAGAATAACATTATCAATATTTTTGATAAAAATAATATCAGCATCCAGTTGATTTAGATTCCCTATTAGTGCACCATGACCCCCAGGTCTAAAAAGCAACTTTCCTTCTTCCGTTCTGAAAGCTTTATCATTCATCGTTACCGCAATGGTATCAGTGCTTTTATCCTGATACGAATAACTGACTTCAATACTGGTTTGCGTTTCCTTTTCTACCTTATCCTTAACAGTATTTATAATTTCCTCAAACTGTTCTTGATGCGATTCGGATACCGTAAAATGCAAATAGGATTTATTATTGGTACTTGAATAATAACCGCATTCATACAAATGTTCTTCAATGGGAGTAGCAATCTTACTGACATATTTATGAAAAGGTAAAATTCCTTTAGGTTTAGAAGCAAAATCAAAATACGCTGCATCCAACATGAATTTTATAAAATAATAATTTTTATAATCACGAGATAAGGAATCAAAGTTGGGAAACTCTTCTTTTAATCTTTTATAAATAATATCAAAAAAAGGCAACTTCTCCATCCCGACGATAAAAACCGGCAGCTTAGTATCCTTTTTTCTGTTTATATAAGCATTAATCGTTTCTTTCTCTATATTAAATTCATTCAAGAAAGCCGTTAGAAATTTAAACATTCTACTCGCAGCTCCTGAAGCTGGCACAAACTTTAGTAATTTTAAATTAGATTTATGCTCGTCAAAAAAACCTGCTTTCTCAACAAAATCAGCATCGGTCAATTTTAAAATTCCGTTTCCAACTGTTGCCGCTTCGAGTAATTCCATCTTAGCAATTCCTTTTTTAAAAATCGCAAGTTCTTTTTTGATGTTTTCCAATGAAACTCCATGTTCTTTGATTTGTTCAAAATCCTGTTCTGACAATCCCATACTTTTAATTTTATTTAAATCATCAACTGATTTAGACTTCTCCAACAACGAAACTCTTATTTCACTCATGTAATTGCAATAAAGTATTAAAAAAACACAAAAATTATTATTCTAAAACAACTGCTTCACCAGACTGTTTCTGTTGATTATTTAAAATTACTTTCCATTCTAAATATCCATATACGGCAAGAATTGTAAAAATTAAATATTGCAAACTTGTAAATGTATAACCTTTAAAAAAGTACAAAGGTATTGAAATGAAATCTCCTACAATCCAAAAAATCCAATTTTCAATTTTTCGCTTGGCCATCAGCCACATTCCCACAAAAAAGAGTGCTGTTAAAAGAGTATCCACATAATTATACCAATTAGTAAATTTATCAAAATACTGGTAAACCAAATACACAAAAACTAAAGTTAAAACAAAAATAACTGCTGCAATCTTATGTTCTTTTTTACTGGCTACAGCAACTGGAAATGCTTCAACTTCCCCTTTTTTTCGTGTCCAATGATACCAACCGTAAAGACTCATTATAAAATAATAGCCATTAATCATCGAATCTCCTAACAATTCCCATTTCCAAAGCAAATAAGCATAAATAAAAGTACTCACTAATCCTGTTGGAAAAACCCAAATATTATCTTTTTTAGCAAACCAAACACTCGCCAATCCAAAAAAAACACCCATTAATTCCAACACAATTTCCGAAGTGGGATAATTAGCATATTGAGCGAAAAAAAAGTCTAGCATTTATATTTTTATTTGAGAATTAAAAAAATGAGCATCTTTTTCAAAAGCCGTCCCTATCACAACTAAATCAGCACCCGATTGATAGGCATTTTGAATTCCTTCTAAATCTACAATTCCGCCGCCTACAATTAATGGAATAGCAATATTTTGAGCTACATATTCAATCATTTCTAAAGAAACCGCTTGTTTAGCACCACTTCCCGCTTCCAAATAAATCAATTTATTCCCGAGCATCTCTCCTGCCTGAGCAGTTGCCAGAGCCAAATCAAGATTATCCCTATCCAAAGGCGTTGTTTTACTCACGCGCTCAACAGCTGTTTCACTTCCACTTTCAATCAAAATGTAGCCCGTAGACAGAATTTCGAGATTGGTTCGCTTTAAAATTGGCGCTGCCTTAACCTGATGCTCTATTAAATAATCAGGATTTCGTCCAGACAATAAAGATAAAAACAAAATTCCATCGGCATGATTTGAAATTTGAGAAGGATGTCCCGGAAAAAGCACTACCGGCAACCTGCAATCCTGTTTAATTCGAATTATTAAATCGTCCAGAATAGCACTTTCTACAAGGCTTCCGCCAATAAAAACATGAGTCGCGGGAGATTGATTTATCTTGTAAATCAAATCCGTTATCGTATCCAAAACTACTTTATCCGGATCCAAAAGAATAGCTAATAATTTCCGGTTTTCCGATTTAGCTTTTTGTATTTCCTGATAGATTGTTGCTTTTTCCATGAGAGCGTAAAAGTAAAAAGTTTTTAGAGTAGAAGAACAAATTCTAAACAATTATATTTGTTAGCACTTTAGAAATCCTAAAAACTCATTCGATTATGATTGCTATTACTTTACTCGAAAAATATAACGGCATTATAAAAAACTATAAAAATGGCGATCTCATTTTTGAAGAAGGCAAGCAACCAACGCACTATTACCAAATTATTTCTGGAGAAGTAAAAATGAATAATTACAATGATGAGGGCAAAGAATTTATTCAGGGGATTTTCTACAAAAATCAATGTTTTGGCGAACCTCCGTTGTTTATTGACCAGGTTTATCCCGCCAATGCTGTAGCGGTGGTAGATTCAGAATTAATTGTGATTACAAAAGACAAATTTCTGGAATTACTAAAAAATAATTCGGACATTAGTTTAAAAATCATCAAAAATCTCTCGCAACGCCTGTATTACAAATCGGTTATGGCAGCCGAAATTTCTTCTCAAGATCCTGAACACCGCGTATTGCGATTAATTGATTATTCGATTGAGCAATTGAATTTCAAAAAAGAAGAAGCCGGATTTCTAATCAATTTCACCCGACAACAAATAGGCGATTTAACCGGTTTAAGAGTTGAAACCGTTATTAGAGCCATAAAATCATTAGAGAAAAAAGGCGATTTAAAAATAATTAATAGAAAAGTGTACCGATAAAAAATATTGTTTTATATGATTTAAGTCATAAAATGATGCTGTAGTCTAGTTGTAGATTTGTGGTATTAAAACAAATTATTATGACACTTTACAACACTACCTTCGAAAGATTCAATCAAAACTTTATTGGTTCTGCAACATTGAGTATCCTTGTGCAAAGCTGTTTAGGTGGCACAGCAGCCATGAGCATATTAGCTAATGGAACTTCAATAGTACAAATGATACAACTAGCAATTATTGTATTTGTATGCATCATTGCAAACACATCAATTCTCGCTCAAATGAAACACAAATTCATTTTTAACAGCGTTATCATAAGTGCTATTTCAAGTATCTTTTTTATTGTTCTAAACAACTTATAAATGAAAAAAAGACATCAAAAACAGAAATGATATTTCGCTATTAATCCACCGTTTTTACGATAAAATAAGAGCCGATGAAGAAATTGGCTTTTATTTTAACGAACTCATTCCGGACTGGGACGCTCATTTAGAAAAACTAACCGATTTTTGGGAAATGAATCTCTTTGGTGGAAAAATTTACAAAGGCAATCCGCTTGAAGCTCATAACAAAGTAGACGAACATTTTCATGGTAAAATCAGTTCCAATGAATTTGGGATTTGGTTAAACTTATGGTTCGCTACTCTGGAAGAATTATTTGAAGGCGAAAATGTGGAAATCCTGAAAAGAAGAGCGCGCAAAATGGGTAGTTTTCTTTATCTTAATATGTTTAAAAACAGAGTAAAAATTTAGGAACGCAGACCTGTCTGCCGACAGGCAGGTTGAAGAAATTCTATAAATCTTAAAAATCTCTTAGTGTAACTTTGTGAATCTTTGCGAAAAAACTTTGCTCTCTTTGCGGTTAAAAATGGAACACGGATGATACTGATTTAAACAGATTTCCACTGTTTTTTTTTGGAACAAAGATTAAAGAAATTTCAGAAATTTGTAAAAATATCTTAGTGTGACTTTGCACTTCTCTTTGTAAATCTTTGCGAAAAACTTTGTGGTTAGAAATAAAACTATTTTTCCAAAGCATAGACTAAAGTAAAATCCTCCACTTCTTCAAAATAAACATTGAATTCTTTGTGCAAACCTCCAAAATGAAGACTTGAGACAGTATGGGTTTGATCCAAATCAAATTCATCAACTGCAATATGGTCTTTAAAACTGATTCCTTTTTCGTTTCGGATTTTAAAAATGGCTTCTTTGGCACCCCAAATCACCGTTAATTTTTTAATGTACTCCTTTGTTTTTTCGCGGTCTAGAAATTGGAATTCTGCATCACAGAATTTATCGGCGATACGAATTATCTTTTCTCTTTGTAATTCGATGTCAATCCCAACGATTTCATCACTAATGATTATTGCAGCAAACTGATACGAATGCGTTATCGAAATATGTTTTCCATCGTGAAGATGTGGTTTTCCAAATTTGTCATAATACAAATCAAAATCAGTATAACCTGCTTCATTCAAAAGTTTGCGAACACTTAGAAAACCCCGTTGATGCAATTCGGATTTCATGCCATCAATTCGAGATTGAGATGTAGGATTCAGGCTTACTTCTTCAAACAACTGTTCTAATGGTTCAGTAATCTTCCAAACGTAGATAGCGGTTGCGGGATTGAATTGTATTTTCTTGTGTAAAGGCATAAAGATTCTAGATTTCAGATTTTAGACTTCAGATTTCAAATTTGGGTCACAACTAGATTTAAGAAATCCATTTTACTTGGTTTTTCATAAATCAAAAATCCTAAATCGTTAATCTACAATCTAAAATACTTTCGATTAGGAACTTAAACAAATCATAAATGTCCCCGAATGCTTTTTAAATAATAAGTTATTACGTAAATTTGCAAAAATTTTACACCCGAGCCTGAAAAGCGAACGGACGAAGTAATTACAAATATACTATAAAAAATGAGTACAACGACTACGCCATATGTGGCTTTCAAAGTAAAAGACATTTCTCTAGCGGCTTGGGGAAGAAAAGAAATTGAATTGGCTGAGGCTGAAATGCCAGGTTTAATGGCGCTTCGTGCGGAATATAAAGATGAACAGCCACTTGCTGGTGCTCGTATCGCAGGATGTTTACACATGACAATCCAAACTGCAGTTTTAATTGAAACTTTAATCGCTCTTGGTGCTGAAGTTACTTGGTCTTCTTGTAACATTTTCTCAACTCAGGATCAGGCTGCTGCTGCTATTGCTGCTGCTGGAATTTCTGTTTACGCCTGGAAAGGTCTTGACGAAGAATCTTTTGACTGGTGTATTGAGCAAACTTTATTCTTTGGTGAAGACAGAAAACCATTAAACATGATTCTTGATGATGGTGGAGATTTGACAAACATGGTTATTGACCGTTTCCCTGAATTGGTTCCTGGAATCAAAGGATTGTCTGAAGAAACTACTACTGGTGTTCACAGACTTTACGAAAGGGTAAAAGCGGGAACTTTGCCAATGCCTGCAATCAACATCAACGACTCGGTTACTAAATCTAAATTTGATAACAAATACGGTTGTAAAGAATCTGCTGTTGATGCTGTTCGTCGTGCAACTGACTTAATGTTAGCCGGAAAAAGAGTTATCGTTTGTGGATATGGTGATGTTGGAAAAGGAACTGCTGCTTCATTTAGAGGTGCAGGATCTATTGTAACAGTTACTGAAATTGACCCAATTTGTGCTTTACAAGCTGCAATGGACGGTTATGAAGTTAAAAAATTAAACACTGT
>JBDLTG010000092.1:0-45884 GCA_039805885.1 Bacteroidota bacterium | reverse complement strand
AAATTGGAAAATACTGTTTATTGACATTTTTTACTTTATTTTTTAGATAGCAAAAATACTTTTTTTTATTTCATGTTAAAGTTATTTTAAAAATTAATACTCCTAAATCGTGAAATTTTATTGTCTCGTCAGTTCGAATGTTTTTTGCGTACTGATAATGTAACAAAACATTGTATGTTTTCGAGACTCAACCGTCCTTAGCTTCCGCAGTCGAGTGTCAAATGTTTGAAGAATACGTAAAAAGAAAAGCTGTTTGAGCGTAGCGAGTTTCTTTTCTTTTAGTATTCGAAAACTAATTTGACCGACGAGGAAGCGCAAGACTTGATTTTTTTGTTTCTTTTTTGATCAAGCAAAAAAGAAAATTGATAAATCTAGATTAGAAAAGCCTTCTCGATACAATTTTAAATGATAAAGCTGTCGCATTATCATTTAAAATCAATCGAAGTGACGACTAAAAAGCGTAACTTAATAACATTGAACGAAGCACTCGACTTCTTTTCAAACTTCAAGCAATTAAAACAAAAGTTCTAAAACACATTCTACATCAATTATTTTCACAAAAAACAGGCTTTTTCAGAAAATTTAAAGCCGAATAGCTATAATTAAAGGCTGTAAAAACATATATTTGCTCTTTTTTTAAAATTATTCACAAAAACCCAATAAAGGTTTTTGCTTTTTATAAAAAACTGTATTTTTGGGAACTATTATGACAAACAGCAGAACTACATATCACTCTTCGATAAAAACTCAAATTTGGGTTTCAATTTCTGTTACAACTACTACTACCCCTTAGGGGTATTCATCATTACATATAATCCTGATTGATACATACTTTTTTTATTAGAAGAAAGGTGTTGGGTGTATATAAAGTATTGCATTTTTAAAATAAAACAAACAAAATGAAAGTATTAAAATTTGGCGGAACTTCGGTAGCCAATGCAAAAAATATAAAACTAGTTTTAGATATCGTTCTCAACAAAGCTAAAAAAGACAAACTAATTGTTGTTGTTTCTGCCCTTAGCAAAGTAACCGATTTATTGCAATTAGCGGCTTCAAAAGCAGCTTCTAATGATGAAACTTACAAAGACATCGTTGCCGAAATTGAGAAAAAACACTTAGACGCTTTAAAAGAATTAATTCCTGTAAGCGAACAAAGCAGTTTATTAAGCCATATTAAAAGAATCATCAACCACCTGGAAACTATTTTAGATGGCTGTTTCCTTCTTGGCGAATTATCTGCTAGAACATCTGATACTATTTTAAGTTTTGGCGAATTACTTTCATCTTACATTATTGCCGAATCTTTAAAGCAAAATCTTAAAAACAGCAGTTACAAAGACAGCCGTGAGTTGATTAAGACCAACAACAATTACGGAAAAGCAGCCGTAAACTTCGAAGTAACGAACTTATTGACTACTGCATTTTTTAGTGCGAATGACTCTCAGGTAGTGGTTATGCCAGGTTTTATTGCTTCTTCTTTAGATGAAATTAATACTACTCTGGGTCGTGGCGGATCAGATTATACTGCAGCTATTATGGCTGGAGCATTAAATGCTACTGAACTGGAAATCTGGACTGACGTAAACGGAATGTTTACCGCCAATCCTAAAATTGTAAAACAAGCCCAGCCTATTGCATCTATTTCCTATCAGGAAGCAATGGAGTTATCGCATTTTGGTGCCAAGGTTTTATATCCACCAACAATTCAACCGGTTTTAAGAAAGAATATTCCAATTCATATCAAAAATACTTTCGAACCGGATGCTGAAGGAACTTATATTTCTGATGTTTCTACTTCGAATGGAAATCCGGTAAGAGGAATTAGTCATATTGACAACATTACTTTGATTACGCTTGAAGGCCCTGGAATGATTGGTGTTTCCGGTTCATCAAAAAGACTTTTCGAAGTTTTATCGAATGAAAATATCAATGTAATTTTCATCACTCAGGCTTCTTCTGAGCACTCTATTTGCATCGGAATTCTTAATAGTGATGCTGAAGTTGCTGAAAATGCCATCAACAAAGCATTCGAAATCGAAATTGCTCAAAACAAAATCGATCCATGCATTGTGGAGAAAAACTTATGCATCATTGCATTAGTTGGTGAAAACATGAAAAACCACCAAGGACTAAGCGGAAGAATGTTTAGTACTTTGGGTAAAAATAACGTAAACATCAGAGCGATTGCTCAAGGTGCTTCGGAGCGAAATATCTCGGCAGTAATTAACGAAAGAGACGTTAAAAAAGCCTTGAACACTTTGCACGAAAACTTCTTTGAGGAAAACACTAAACAGCTGAATTTATTTGTGATGGGTGTTGGAAATGTAGGTGAGAAATTCATAGAGCAAATCCACCAACAAAAGAAATTCCTTAAAGAAAATCTAAAAATAAACGTACGCGTTACGGCTTTGTCAAATTCAAGAAAAATGTATTTTGACGAAGACGGAATCGATTTAGACTCTTGGCAAGCAGCTCTTGAAAATGGAGAAGCGGCTAACAAAGAATTGTTTATTGAAAAAGTTACCGCATTAAACTTACGTAACTCTATTTTTGTAGATATTACGGCTAATGCTGATGTGGCTGCTACTTACGAACACTTCTTAAAACAAAGTGTGGGTGTGGTAACTTGTAACAAAATTGCCTGTGCTTCGGCTTATGACAATTACAAAAACCTGAAAAAACTATCAAGACAATACAATGCGCCTTTCTTGTTTGAAACTAATGTTGGTGCGGGATTACCAATTATCGACACAGTTAAAAACTTAATCGCTTCAGGCGATAAAGTGCATAAAATCCAAGCGGTTTTATCAGGAAGTTTGAACTTTATCTTCAACAATTTTGATAAAGACAATTCATTCCACGATGTGGTTAAAGAAGCAGGAGTTCAAGGATTTACTGAACCTGATCCAAAAATTGACTTAAGCGGAATTGACGTTGCCAGAAAAATCCTGATTTTAATTCGCGAAAGCGGCTACAAAATGGAAATTGAAGATATTGAAAACCAGGCTTTCTTACCAAAGGAATGTATGGATACAGCTAATAACGAGGCCTTTTTCAAATCGTTAATTACGTACAACAGCCATTTCGAAGGCATTTTGGCGGAAGCCATACAAAAAGACAGTAGATTGAAATTTGTGGCTCAATTTGAAAATGGAAAAGCTAGCGTAGGTTTGCAATTCATTCCAAAAGACCATCCTTTCTACAACTTAGAAGGAAAAGACAATATTGTTTTATTCTTCACTGATCGTTATGTAGACCAGCCTTTATTGATAAAAGGTGCCGGTGCTGGAGCAGCGGTTACGGCTTCGGGAATTTTTGCCGATGTAATTAGAATTGGAAATGTTTAGAATAAGTCACTAAGATACTAAGTTGCTGAGTTGCTAAGATTTATTCTTAGAGCCTTAGCAACTTAAAAGCTTTTAAAAACAAGTTACTAAGTAACTAAGGTACTAAGTCTTTAAACTTAGTACCTTAGTTACTTAGTTCCTCAGAAACTCATAAAAAATGAATGAAGTAAAAGTATTTTGCCCTGCAACTATTGCCAACCTTTCCTGTGGATTTGACGTTCTGGGATTGTGTTTAGACAATGTAGGAGACGAAATGATTGTTCGAAAAACGGCTGAAAAAGGCATTCGCATCACCAAAATTGAGGGTGCTAATTTACCATTGGAAACCGAGAAAAACGTTGCAGGAGTCGCTTTATTAGCAATGCTGGAAGAAGTAGATGCCGATTTTGGTTTCGAAATCGAAATTTACAAACACATCAAAGCCGGAAGCGGTATTGGTAGTTCGGCTGCAAGTTCGGCGGGAGCGGTTTTTGCTGCTAATGAATTATTAGGCAATCCGTTTACTAGAAAAGAATTAGTAAAATTTGCAATGCAAGGCGAAAAATTAGCTTCCGGGAATGCCCATGCTGACAACGTTGCCCCTGCCCTTTTAGGCGGATTTACATTGGTTAGAAGTTCAAATCCTTTAGACATTATCAAAATTGATAGTCCAGACGAATTGTTTGCAACCGTAATTCACCCACAAATTGAATTAAAAACATCAGATGCACGTTCGGTATTAAAACAAACCGTTTCTTTAAAAAGCGCGATTACGCAATGGGGAAATGTAGGCGGATTAATCGCTGGATTGTACACTCAGGATTACGATTTAATTGGGCGTTCGTTGCATGACGAAATAGTAGAGCCGTTGCGAAGCGTATTAATCCCAGGTTTTGATTTAATCAAACAATCGGCTTTAGAAAATGGAGCTTTAGGTTCAGGAATTTCAGGTTCCGGTCCTTCTATTTTTGCATTAAGCAGAGGAAAGGAAACCGCCGAAAAAATCGCTAAAGGCATGAGTGCCGTTTACGATACGATGAATTTACCTTATGAAATTCATGTGTGTAAAGTGAATGATACGGGGATGAGAGTGATTTAAAAATCCTCCCCAACCCCTCCGAAGGAGGGGCTTCTTAACGAAGCAAATTATTAAAACTAATATTCCCGGTTTTACCTCCCGCCCCTTTGGGGAGGGTTGGGGTGGGGATTCTAAAGTATAGCATAAATGAAATATTACAGTTTAAACCATAACGCACCAAAAGTTTCTTTTCAAGAAGCCGTAATTCAAGGATTAGCAGCCGATAAAGGATTGTATTTTCCGGAAAGCATCACTGCACTTCCGCAATCTTTTTTTGACAATATTGAGAACTTAAGTCATGAGGAAATTGCTTTCGAAGCGATTCAGCAATTTGTAGGTGACGAAATTCCAACAGAAACCCTAAAACAAATCATCGCCGAAACGTTATGTTTTGACTTTCCTGTAGTTCCTGTAGAAAACGGAATCTATTCTCTGGAATTATTCCACGGTCCTACTATGGCGTTTAAGGACGTTGGAGCACGTTTTATGTCGCGTTGTTTGGGTTATTTTAACAAAGACAAAAAAGACAATACGAATACTGTTTTGGTAGCTACTTCTGGAGATACAGGAGGAGCTGTTGCCAGCGGTTTTCTTGGAGTACAAGGTGTTGAAGTTATCATTCTTTATCCTTCTGGAAAAGTAAGCGACATTCAGGAAAGACAGTTGACTACGTTGGGACAAAATATCAAAGCGCTGGAAGTGGATGGTGTTTTTGACGATTGCCAGGACATGGTTAAAAAAGCATTTTTGGACGAAAGTTTGAAACACAAAAACCTGACTTCGGCTAACTCGATTAATATTGCGCGTTGGTTGCCACAAATGTTTTATTTCTTCTTTGCTTACAAAGCTTTGAAAGCACAAAACAAGCCTTTAGTATTTTCTTGCCCAAGTGGAAATTTCGGAAATATTTGCGCAGGAATCATCGCTAAGAAAATGGGCTTACCTATCGAACATTTTGTAGCCGCTACCAATGTAAATGATACTGTTCCAAGATTTTTAACTAATGGAATCTACGATCCAAAACCATCTATTGCAACGATTTCGAATGCAATGGACGTAGGAAATCCAAGTAACTTTATCCGTATTCAGGAAATGTATCAAAACGATTTGGCGCAGTTTAAAAAAGATTTTTCTTCTTACACTTATACTGACGAAGAAACTTTAGCAGCGCTAAAAAACATTTACAACGCCGATGGTTACATTGCCGAACCACATGGAGCGGTAGGTTATTTAGGTTTGAAAAAAGAATTGCAAAACTATCCGAACGCTATTGGTGTTTTCTTAGAAACCGCTCACCCTATCAAGTTTTTAGATGTAGTAGAACCGGCATTGGGAGTAACATTACCAATTCCTACCCAAATTGAAAGCGTACTAAACAAAGAAAAAGTAAGTACTAAAATCAAAACTTATGACGAATTGAAAGCCTTTTTGGGATAAACTTTCAAAAGACAATATACCAAACGGCTAAGGATTAATCTTTAGCCGTTTTTTTATTGTTTGACCATTCCTAAAATACTTGATAAAGTTATTTTTATAAAATTGAATTTTGATATTGTGATTGCTATTGTCATTAAAATTATTTATTATAACAATTACCCCAGACTACATAAGTACGAAAAGTTTTCACTTTTTTTTAATGACTTGTAAACTATTATTTATATTTTAGCAAAAATAAAGTTATAACGTTTATCATAAATATAAGCGATTTATCTACAATACTATTAAAAATTGAGTAACCATAGACCTAAAATAACCGAGAATCAAAAACTCCTTTTGATTGCTGAAGTGGGAGGTGTTTGTGCTAAATGCCCAAAAGGACTTATTTACGATAAAGATGGTAAGAAAAATAAAAATTTTGAAATAGCCCATATCTATCCCTTAAATCCTAAACCAGATGAAATAATAACTCTTCAAAATGTCAAAAAATTACATAATGATCCAAATCATTTAGACAATCTAATTTGTCTATGCAATGAATGTCATACAAAATTTGATAATCCAAGGACTTTATCCGAATATGAAGATTTATACAACAAAAAAATTGAACTGATTAAATTATCAAAAACAAAATCATTATGGGAAAATAGTTATATTGAAAAGGAATTAGATGAATTGATAGAATTCTTATCAGAAACAGATTTTGATTACGAAGAAGATTTACTTACTTATAATCCTAAGACTATTGATTCTAAAACAAATGATACAATTACTAATCCAACAAAGAGAAAAATACATAGAAATGTTCAAGATTATTTCTACTTAATAAAAAATAAATTTGTTGAATTAGATAAAATAAAACCATTAACTACTGAAACTATATCAAATCAAATTAAAAGTCATTATTTAAGGATTAGAAAAGATATTCCTGATTATAATCAAAAAGAAATATTTGATGCAATGGTAATTTGGTTATCTAAAACCTCAAAAATAGAATCTAAAGATTCTTGTGAAATTTTAGTATCGTATTTTATCCAAAACTGTGAAATATTCGAATGATCTATCCAAATAAAAATATTAAAGTAGAAAATTCCATTTTATATAAAATGACTTTTTTATTAGAAGATGCCAATATTAAAAATATTAGCATTTTGGATTTATATTATAAAACTAAATCTAAATTCAATAATATAGATGAATATATTTATTCTTTAGACGTTTTGTATTTGCTCGATATTATTGAAATAGATTTTGAACTTGAACTAATTACTTATGCTGACAGAAATTAACTGTAAATTATTTTTAGAGAATAAAATAAATTTCAAAAAAGGTTTAAATACAATACTTGGAGATAATTTATCTTCCAATTCAATTGGTAAATCTACATTATTGATGATTATCGATTTTGTATTTGGTGGAGATACTTATTTACAAAAAAATTCCGGTGCAATTAAAGAACTTGGACATCATACCTTCTTATTTGCATTTCAATTTAATAGTACTCAATATTACTATTCAAGAAGTACTGATAGTTCTGAAACTATTAATATTTGTGATCGTAATTATAATGTAATTAGTGAACAAAAAACAGATAAGTATAGGCAAGATTTAAAATTATATTATAATTTAGATATCAATCAATTATCATTTAGATCTGCTGTAAGTACTTATTCAAGAGTTTGGGGTAAAGAAAACAATAATGTTGACAAACCTTTACAATCTTTTTTAAAAGAATCTGAAAGTGACTCAATTAATAATTTAATCAAATTATTTGAACTGTATGATTCTATATCTGAGAAACAATCAGATATTAAACTGAAAAAAGAACAAAAAAATGTTATTAACGGTATTCATAAACATAACTTTATTTCAAAAATAAACAAGACTGAATACAAGAAAAATTTAATAGAACTAGAAGAAATAACTAACAGCATTAACAATATAAAGAAAAACCTACTTAATTATACCGTTAATGTTGAAGAACTTACAAGTAAAGAATTAATTGATCTAAAATTAGATAAGTCACAATTATTACGAGCCCTAGCTGAAATTCAAAATAAAATTGAAAGAATAAATTTAAACTTGACTCAAAAAAGTGTAAAAAGTAAATATTTTAAAAAATTATCTGAATTTATACCTTCGACTAATGAAGGTAAACTTGACGAAATTGAGAACTTTCATAATAAAATAAGTATAATTCTTAATAGAGAATTATTAAATTCAAAAGATCAACTTATCGAGCAAGCAAGTCTATTTGAACTACAAATAGACGAATTGAATTTAAAGATTAATGAATTACTGAAAAATATAAAAAGTCCAACCTTTATTATAGATAAATTACATGATTTAACTATCCAAGAAGAAAAGATAAATAGAATTAATAAGTATTATCAAGAAAAAATTGATATAACTGAAGATATTAAAGAACTTAGCTCAAAATTAGAAATATCAATCGAAGAAATCATTAATAGTATTGAAACTAAAATTAATAATGAGCTTATTATTATCAACGAATTAATACACACAAAAGACAAAAAAGTTCCATATTTAATTTTAAAAACAAATTCTTATAAATTTAATCATTCAGGTGATGAAGGAACTGGAAAATCATATTCCGATTTAATAGAATTTGATATTTTAATATTAAAATTAACTAAGTTACCATTTATCATTCATGACTCTCCTTTTTTCAAAAATATTGGTGACTTAGTTATGGAAAATATTATATCGTTATACAATCAATTCGATAAACAAATTTTTATTGCAATAGATGGCATAAACAGGTATTCAGCAGAAACACAAAAAGTATTAATAAATAATAATGCCGTCCAATTAACCGATACGAAACAACTTTTTATAAAAGATTGGAGAATTAAATAATCCAGATAGCCCCCCGCTACCGCGCGAATCCTTTCGCCTGGTACATTCCAAATCTAAGTGGAGTCTCTTGCGGAGTTTGCTTCACCTGTTCGCTATCGCTCGAGTCCTCCTACGTCGGGAAGACAAAATTGTGGAAATAGATTCGAATATCTAAGTTTGCTGATTTCATACCTACTCAAAAAAGCACACCGGTCATACCGTTTGCAACCCGAATCGCTAAAAAAGAAATAATTTTAAACAAATTAACTTTCTACTTTTTATAAAGAACAAAAAAAGAGCCGAACATGGTGTTTCGGCTCTTCGTTTGTAAAAATAGAAAATACTGTTATTTACTTATCGACCAATTATTTATCAACGCAGTCAACAGTTAAAAATTTAAATTTCACCCTGTCAAAATCTATTGGTTTGCCTTTAGCAAAATAGGAACGCCCTAAATAAGTTTCTATTTCACCATTGCCTAAAATAAGTGTGTCACCCTTTTTTAGCATTGCCAACGGATTTTTGTATATTCTTTTTTCATTCTTTCCTTCAAAAAACGAGTAGTCTGCAAATAAGGTGTCTCCATGAAATTCGCCCGTTATTTCTCCAACTTTTTTTGGCATAGCAAAAATTTTCATCACCATATTTCCGGAAATTTTCCCGTCTTTTAGGGTGTTAATTTTTAACTCAATAGTATCTGTTTCATACAATGCTTTATAACAGCTTACGCTTATGGGCTTTTCAGCCTTAGCCGGAGTAGCTTTAGCATCGTTTGAGTTTTGATCATTTTTACAGCTTTGGAATCCAATGCAAGTCAACAGCAAACAAAATAGACTTAGATTTTTCATGTAGGTAATATTTAATTAATAATTGTGAGAATAGCCGTTACTAATTTACACATAAATACGGAACGCTTGCAAGGCAAATCCATAAAAACAGAACTGATTTTTAAACAAATTATTGCTTTTTATAAAGAACACAAAATAAATAGAATTACAAAAAAAAGAGCCGAACATCACGTTCGGCTCTTCGTTTATAAAAATGGGAAATGTTGTTACTTCCAACCTCCACCAAGGTTTTTGTACACATTAACCACGGCATTCAATTGGTCTCTTTTAGTATCAATTAATTCCAGTTTCGTTTCTAAAGCATCGCGCTGCGTTAGTAAAACTTCTAAATAATCTACTCTCGCCGATTTAAATAAATCATTGGAAACATTAATCGATTGATCTAAAGCAGCTACTTGTTGCGATTTTAAATCGTAGCTTTTTTCCAGATTATCAATCTTCGAAAGTTGGTTTGAAACTTCTAAATAAGCATTCAAAACCGTTTTTTCATAGTTGTACAACGCTTGAAGTTGTCTCGCATTGGCAGAATTAAATTCGGCTTTAATCGCATTTCTGTTAATCAAAGGGGCAGCTAAATCGCCTACCAAATTGTATAATAAAGATTCTGGTGTTCTAAACAAATACGAAGGTTTGAACGCATTGAACCCTACTCCTGCCGAAATTTCTAAAGAAGGGAAAAACTCCGCTCTGGCTACTTTTACATCTATTTTAGCAGCTACTAATTCTAATTCGGCTTGTTTGATATCCGGACGATTGCTTAACAACTGAGACGGAATTCCCGCAGCAATTGTTTTAGGAACAATACTCAAAACAGAAGCTTTGTCTCTAGGAATTTCTTGTGGATAACGCCCTAACAAAAAGTTGATTTTGTTTTCAGTCTCTTTAATATTTTGACGGATATCAAATTCCAAACTTCTTGATTTCAAGACTTCGGCTTTGAATTTTTGTACTGCCAGTTCGGTTTCTTTTGCCGCCTCTTTTTGCCATTGTACAATTTCTAAAGCATTCTTTTGAATGGCTATATTTTGCTGTACAATCAGCAATTGGTTATCCAAGGCTTGCAATTCATAATACGAATTAGCCACTTCGGCAACTAAATTAGTCAACACAAAGTTTTTACCTTCTACAGTTGCCAAATATCTCGTTAATGCTGCTTTTTTAGAGTTGTGGAGTTTGTGCCAAATATCCACTTCCCAATTTGCATAAGCGCCAACGATAAAATCGCCCAGTGGATCCGGCATTTCTTTTCCCGGTGTGATTTCAGTAGAAGCATCACCTGCACCCTGGCTGGTATAACGCCCTACTTTTTCAATTCCGGAACCGGCACGCAAACCTACTGTTGGAAACAAAGCCGCCTTTTTAAGACGGACTTCGTTTTTAGCAATTTCGATTTCCTGTAAGGTAATCATCAACTCCTGATTGTTTTGTAGCGCGGTATCAATTAAGTTTTGCAAATTGGTATCCGTAAAGAAATTTCTCCATTGTACCGTAGCGGTATTGGTGCTGTCTTTACTCGAATTATATGCTTCCGGAACCACTGTTTTAGCAGTAGTTTCCATAACTGATGGCGCCTTACATCCTATTACCAGTGCACTTAATCCAAGTGCAACAAAGTATTTATTTAGATTCTTTAGATTTAGATGGACTTTGTACATGATTGTTATCAATTTCTTCAGTTAATGGATTTTCATTTTCATTTTTTATCATCTTGTATTTCTCTGAGATTCTGGCGAATATATAGTACAAGCCCGGAATAATAAATACTCCACAAATTGTTCCTATAAGCATTCCTCCCGCTGCGGCCGTACCGATGGTTCTATTTCCAATTTTACCTGGTCCGGAAGCAAAAACTAACGGAATCAAACCGGCAATAAACGCAAACGAAGTCATTAAAATAGGACGGAATCTGGCCTTAGCACCTTCCATGGCAGCTTCCAATACCGTTTTTCCTGCAACGTGTCGCTGGATTGCAAACTCAACAATCAAAACGGCATTTTTACCTAATAAACCTATCAACATTACCATGGCAACCTGTGCATAGATATTGTTTTCCAGACCCGTAAATTTCAATAAAATGAACGCTCCAAAGATTCCCGCAGGTAAAGACAGAATTACTGATAATGGCAGAATAAAACTTTCGTATTGCGCCGCCAAAACCAAATAAACGAAGGCTAAACAGATAAGGAAAACCCAAATGGCCTGATTTCCTTGTGCCACCTCATCGGCAGAAATACCAGCCCAGTCAATATCATATCCTCTAGGTAATTTCTTAGCAGCCACTTCCTGAATAACTTTAATAGCCGTTCCACTACTGTATCCTGGAGCTGCACCACCACTAATTTCAGTAGAAGTGTACATGTTATGACGGGTAATTTCTGATAGTCCGTATACCTTTTCTAATTTCATAAAGGCCGAAAAAGGAACCATTTCATCACGATTATTTTTCACATAAAGCTTTAAAATATCCTCTGGCAAGGCACGATATTCCGGAGCTGCCTGAACGATTACCTTATAGTTAATTCCGTATTTAATAAAACTGATTTCGTAGTTACTTCCCACAAGAGTTGACAAAGTGTTCATCGCGTTTTCGATAGAAACTCCTTTTTGCTGTGCCAAATCATTGTCGACCTTCATCATAAACTGAGGGAAACTCGCACTAAAGAAACTAAATACGTTTGTTAATTCAGGACGTTTGTTCAATTCTTCCACAAACTCTTTATTGACAGCTTCCAGTTTTTTGAAATCACTAGTCCCTGTTTTATCCAATAAACGAAGTTCAAATCCTCCCGCTGCTCCATATCCCGGTACCGCTGGTGGTTGGAAAAATTCGATATTGGCACCTGAAATGTCTTTCGATTTTTCTTCTAATTCAGTCATAATCTCCTGAACAGATTGTTTTCTATCATTCCAATCCTTAAGGTTAATCAAACAGGTTCCTGCATTGGAACCGGTACCTTCAGTCAAAATTTCATAACCCGCTAATGAAGAAACCGATTTTACACCTTCTACACCTTCAGCTATTTTTTGCAGTTTTTCGGCAATATTATTGGTTCTTTCTAATGATGATCCCGGAGGTGTTTGAATAATTGCATAAAACATCCCTTGATCCTCATTTGGAATAAATCCTGAAGGAACCGTACTACTGGTAATCCATATTCCGGCACAAAAAGCGATTAAGGTTAAGAAAGTAACTGCTCTTCTGCTGACAATCTTCGCTAATAAGTTTTGGTATTTACCTTGTGCAATGTTGAACTTGTTGTTAAAACCATCCAAAAACATATTGATAGGCGTTTTCTTTTTGGCTTGACCATGATTGTTTTTCAACATCATTGCACAAAGTGCAGGTGTTAATGTCAATGCCACAATTCCCGAAAGGATAATTGCCGTTGCCATGGTAATCGAAAATTGACGGTAGAATACCCCAACCGGACCTGACATAAATGCAACCGGAAGAAATACCGCAGCCATCAGGAACGTAATAGCGATAATAGCTCCTGCAATCTCGTGCATAGCTTTTTTAGTGGCTTTTAAAGCAGAAAGATGCTCTTCCTCCATCTTGGCGTGTACCGCTTCGATAACCACAATGGCATCATCGACAACGACTCCAATAGCCAAAACCAAAGCAAATAACGTAATTAAGTTCAATGAAATATCAAAGAATGTCATGAACACAAAAGTTCCAATCAACGATACGGGTACCGCAATAGCCGGGATAACAGTAGAACGCCAATCGCCCAGGAAAATAAACACAACCAATCCTACCAAAATAAAGGCTTCAATCAAGGTGTGAATTACTTTTTCGATAGAAGCATCCAGGAATTTAGAAACGTCATACGAAATTTCATAATCCATTCCTTTTGGAAACTTTTTCTTGATGGTTTCTAATTTGGCTTTCAAATCTTCAATAACCTGATTGGCATTACTACCAAAAGATTGTTTTAATACGATTGCCGCTGATGGTCTTCCGTTTAAGTTCGAATAAATATCATACATCGAGCTACCAAATTCAACATTGGCAACATCTTTCAAACGTAGAATTTCCCCATCTGCACTGGATCTTAATACAATATTTCCGTACTGTTCTTTAGTAGTAAAACGACCTGAATATTTCAATACATATTCAAATGCCTGCGAACGTTTTCCTGATGCCTCCCCTGTTTTACCCGGTGAAGCTTCTAAACTCTGACTTGATAAAGCTTCCATTACCTCTTCGGCAGAAATTTTATAGGCCAACATACGATCAGGTTTCAACCAAATACGCATCGCATATTCACGTGTTCCCAAAATATCTCCCGATCCAACACCATTTACCCTTTTCAATTCAGATAAAACATTGATATCGGCATAATTGTACAAGAACTTTTGATCGGTATTTTTATCAGTACTAAAAAGGTTGACATACATCAACATACTTGGCACCTCACGGGTAATTTTCACACCCTCTCTTACCACTAATGGAGGTAATTTATTAACTACCGAAGCCACACGATTCTGCACGTTAATGGCGGCCTGGTTAGGATCAGTACCTAAGTTAAAAACTACCTGGATACTGGCTTCGCCATCATTTCCCGCATCTGAAGTCATGTATTTCATTCCCGGAACTCCATTTAGAGCTCTTTCTAAAGGAATAACAACCGATTTGATCATCAATTCCCCATTAGATCCCGGATAATCGGCGGTAATATTCACCATTGGCGGTGATATCGAAGGGAATTGGGTAATAGGTAAATTCATTACCGACAATACCCCTAAAAAGACAATTATCAGCGATATTACTATCGACAAAACTGGTCTTTGAATAAATTTATTAAACATTTGTTTCTATTTTTTATGATTAAACCAAACTGGAATTTAATGGTATCAACTTGGTTCTATTTACTTTTTTTAAGTTCAAACAACTACTGAAAACTAAATACTGAAAACTGATTACTTGAATTTATTCTGCTCTTAATCGCAAATGAGTAATAACTTCCTGAGGTGCTATGTATTTATATTGAATTTTATCATTCTCTTTTACTTTCTGAACTCCTTCCAATAAAATCTTGTCATTCTCCGTTATTCCTCCATCAATCATATACAAATCAGGGATTTCACCCTTAATTGTGATTTCTTTCGAACTTACCTGATCATTTTTCCCCACGACAAAAACATATTTTTTATCCTGAATTTCATAAGTCGCTTTTTGTGGAATCACAATTACATTATGAAGAGGAACTTCCATCAATACTTTTCCTGTTTCACCGTGTTTAAGCAATTTATCAGGATTAGGGAATCGGGATCTAAAAGCAATGTTTCCTGTTTCGCTATCAAATTCACTTTCGATAACTTCTACATTTCCTTTGTATTTCAAACGGGTACCATTAGCTAAAAGTAAGCTCACCTTGCTATCAGCTCTGTTTTTAATATTGGTTTCGTAGTCCAGATATTCCGGTTCCGAAACATTAAAATAAGCATACATCTGAGAGTTATCAGAAAGGCTGGTTAGCAGTTCTCCTTCGTCAATAAGGCTTCCTAATTTTTTTGGAAGTCTGTCAATAGTTCCTGAAAATGGTGCTTTTATTACTGTAGCAGACAAATGGAATTTAGCCATAGCCATTTCAGCTCTGGCCTGATCTAATTTAGTTTGGGCAAGAGCCAATTCATTTTTAGAAACCACATTTTTATCCGAAAGACTTTTGGTATTCTGAAGTTCAATCTCGGCTGTTCTTACTTCAGCTTTTGACTTTTGATATTCAGCCTCATACATAGTGGGTAAAATTTGGAATAATACCTGACCTTCTCTCACATATTGACCTTCGTCAACATAAATTTTTTGTAAAAACCCTTTTTCAAGAGCTCTCAATTCGATGTTTCTAAAAGATCTTATCTGCGAAACATATTCTTTGGTAAAAGAAGTATCAACTCGAACAGGATTGGTTACCGTGAATTTTTCAGCTTCTTCTTTTTCTTCTTTCTTAGAGTTACAACTCGTTAAGCACACAAGGGCGATAAGCCCTGATAAAATGGCAATTCTCTTCATAATTTTTTTAAAGAAATTGAATAATTGATATTTAGTATTTGGAATATTTACTGTTAAAAAGGCTGTGGAAGCCCATACAAAGTCTACAGGTACTTCTATAAATAAAAAACAATTTTATTTACGTAAGCACTAGTAAATCATGTGTTTACACCAAGATGATTGAATTAAAACAGAATCAGTATTGGTATTAAAATCGAAAAGAGTTGGTTATCAAATCCTTAAAACGCGTTGTAAAATGTACAGCGGTTGTGAATAAGTAAAATAAGACCTAAAGTTTTTAAAGCCTTTAAAATTATTTTTTTGGACAATAAGCCCCAGGAATTCCAATTCCCACTGATTAACCAAACTATTGCTTAAGGTGCAAATTTTATTTGATTTGTCTGCGTTAGTAGTGTTTTCTTCGGTAGAATCTAAATCAGAATCTTCAATAATTCTGTTAGAATCAACTGAATTACCTAAAGAAAAAGGAGGTTCAATGTTTTGGTTATGAGACGACGACTCACATACACAGTGAGAATGTGTAGGATTAGTAGCGGCATGTGTTCCGTTTAAAAGGAATAATGAACACAAAAAGATAAAAAATACAGTTGCTCTCATTTCTTCTGCAAATGTAAACAAAGATTGAAACTAAAAATCAATTTTATGATTTTGTTAAAGAAAATTATTGATTAACCCGATAACGATGCACAAAAATCAGTTAAACGACTAATATAATACAAATTTTAATTTCTTCTCGATAACATAATCTTTCATTAAATAGTCCAATTCAATATTGATGATTTCAATCAATAACTTCCAGATTCCTTTTCCGGAAATAATAAAAGCACTTTAATTTTTGTAATGATTTATTTATATATTAGCAAATAAATAATGTTTAACAGCGGTCATATATATCTACCCGAAAATGGGCGGCTTTGTGTGATTTTGTAACACATATAAACGAGTTAACTGTTATTTTATGAAAAAACACTACGGAACATATTTAGTTATCATATTTTTTGCAATTAGTTGTAAAAAAAACTCAAATAATAAAGTTGACGTAAAAAAACCTGAAACTGTAAAATTATTTTTTAATAATCGTGACCCTAAATATTTATTAAACCCTCCAAAGTCTGACACATTATGCAGAAATGATGTTGAAAGAGCTAAAAGTGACATAAATAAATATCATAAATTATTTATTAAAACTATTTGTTTTGGATGCCGTTCAAAACCGTTTGAAATAGAAATTAAAGAAGTTTTAAAAAAGCGCAAAATTAAACCAGTTATAGAAGACATTGGCTGTGTAATTTTTGAAGGACAAACTCAAGGATGTTATAGCGGTTACATTAATTTAAAAATGAAAGAACAATTCGGAGAGAATTATTTTTCTGAAATTGAAAAAGAAGCGGAAAATATTTTCATCAAAAATATCATCGAAAAAAACAAAGTTGTAAGTATATATGATTTAGAGGATAATGAAAAACCAAAAATAATAAATCGAGAAGTCAACATTGAGAGTGATTATTACACAACGATAAAATCAAACTTACCAATTAAAATAGATAGTTATAAATCTTTGTTTGCAGATGTGACTTTTATAATAGAAAAAGATGGAACAATAAGTAATTTAACCGTTTCTAATTGGGTAAATGATGCTGTTGATGAAAAATTCAAAAAAGATTTAATTGATACAGCTTTAAAAACTTTAAAAAGAAATTATAATCATTGGAATCCTGGAAAATATAAAGGAAATGTAACAAGAACCGAAAATACATTAAGAGTTAGTTACGAGTAAAAAAAAACAACAGTTAATCGAGTAGACGGCTCCGCCAGAAACTGACGGAGTGCGCCTCTCACAACACCTACAATTGGCAAATCCGAAAATAGGGCTTGATTTAATCCCAAACCCGCTGTAGCGCGAGAACGTTATAGGTAACCTTAAGCAAAATCAAGACAATGATGAAATATTTTTACATAAGTGTGTTTTCTCTTTTGGTTTCTTGTAAAAACACAAATATGCAAACTAACGATAACAAAAGTTCTAATAACAATTTAAATTCTGTAAGCAACAAATTAAATGAACTTGGAGTAAGCTTGGATTATCAATTTGCAGTTGGCAATGCAGATAAAATTCTTAAGGCAACTAAAAAACAAGATTATGATTATCTGAGTAAAATCGAAACAGAAGGTAACTTAGTTGATTTTAGTTTGCATATTGGATTGAAAGATATTGATATGCTTTTACATTGTACTTCAATCATTGAAAACAAGAAAGAAATTGGATTTCAAGACAATTTTAATTTTACAAAGGTATATGTTGACGAACCAGAATATGGAGCTATTCAACTAACTCCTGAATTCATAGCCTTTTTTTCAACTATTGATGAATCGGACGTGGAGCAAATTTCAAAAAATTGGTTTACTGAAATGTCAAAAACATATCCATCAGAAGAAATTAAGGTTACTGAAGATGCAAAAGAAGCAATTCGTAAATTAATACATATTTCAAAGCAGGCAAAATTATATAATTATGATATGGTTTTCCTTTGGACATCATCATAAAAAGGCTACCTATAATCGAGTAGACGGCTCCGCCAGTAACTGACGGAGTGCGCCTCTCTCATCACCGACAATTGACAAATCCGAAAACAGGGCTTAATTTAGTCCCAAACCTGGCCAAGCTATGGAAACTCTGGCATTCATACTAACCGAAAACGCAACAAACAATCATTTAAAAATAAAACAATGACAGATAAATTCGATAGGACAATTCCAGCAGATGCAGTAAAATATTTTCGCAGTTGCATTGTAAACGGGGACTTACAAGGAGCATTAAGTTGTTTTGACAAAGATGCTACATACATTGAGAGAGACGGACAAGAAATTACAGGCTTAGACAATATTGCAAAATCAATGGAACATCTTTGTACTTGGAAACCTGAAATAACAGGAAGTAACCACAGGGTGACAATTGTAGGAGACCTTGCTATATGGGTTGATAAATGGTCTCTAAATGCAATAATGCCCGACGGAAACCCTGTTGAAATGGATGGTGCAACAAGTTGTATGATGAAAAAAAACGACGAAGGAATTTGGTTATGGTTAGTAGACAATCCATTTGCAGCAGAAGTTTTTCAAAACTAACTACTTGTATTTATACAAACAAAAAGCACGCCTCCCCACTACCGCACGAACAATGTTATTAAGTCAAGGATTCGTCTGTTTGAGTTGACTTACAATTTGCGACAGAAAATTGTAAGTCAGTATCGAGAACCCTAGTTATACAAGGCTTCTCGATACAATTTTAAATAATAAAGCTATCGCATTATCATTTAAAATCACTCGAAGTGACGGTGAAAAGACTTAACTTAAACCATTGAGTGCAAACGTCCCGCTTGTGCCCCACTGGCGCTCGTTTGCAACGAGTGCCTACTTACATAAATAGATAAATCGTAGCGTTTGCAACGCGGTTCACTAAATAAATCCGTCGAACTAAATCTAGACAAACCTTGGCGCAGATATTTATCTGTCCACAAAAAACCACAAAACATTTTGCATAAAATACCAATTATTGGTACCTTTGATAAAAAAAATTATGGCACGAAATACTTCAATATTATTAGGTGACTATTTTGAAAATTTTATCAATGAGCAAATTGCTACTGGAAAATATAATTCGGTAAGCGAGGTGGTAAGAACTGCTTTGAGAGTTTTTGAGCAAGAAGAAAACAAGAAAACAGAACTAATTAAAGCACTTATAAAAGGTGAAAAGTCTGGATTTGTCAAAGATTTTAATCGTGAGTCTTTCTTAAATAATCTTCATGAAAAATATTCTAAATAATGATCTACATATTAAGTAAAGAAGCCGAACATGATTTAGAAAAAATCTGGCTATATACTTTTGAGAATTGGTCAATAGAGCAAGCGGATAGATATTTAAATTTATTATTAGATGAAATGGACTATCTCTGTTTAAAGCCAAATTTAGGATTTGAATTTGGAAATATTAGAAAAGGATATTGGCGTACAAAAGTAAAATCACATTTTATCTTTTACAAAATCAACAATAAGAGAGACGAGTTGGAAATTATAAGAATTCTGCATGAAATGATGGATATTGAAAATCATTTATAAAACTTTACAAAAAAAAAAAAAAAACTACAACTAAATCCTCTTCTCCATAACATAATCTTCCATCAAATAGCCAAAATCCAGTTCAATATCGATTTCCTCAATGATTTCGAAACCTAATTTTTGATAGAAAGCCAAGGCCGTATTGAAACGGTTTACATTTAGCAACAGCGAAGTGGAATTGTTTTCTTTTGCAAATTGAGCAATAGCAGCAATCAATAATTTCCCAATTCCTTTTCCCTGGGTTTCGGGAAGAATGTAAATTTTATGGATTTTTGTAGTATTCTTATTTTGGTAATGATGCTCGAAAGAAGCAAAACCTAAACAAATATCATCTTCCTTAGCCAGAATAAATTCATGCCCGTTTTCTATATTGGCTCGTAACCTTTCCAAACATCAAGTATTCTGCTTTGTTTACTTGATATTTTATAATTTACACTATCGTCTATGGAACAATTTTAGATAGATTAAAATTATCAAAACTTGCATTTTTTACTACTTTTGATAATTTATTTTTTTATCTTTACCGTATGAGCAATTACACAAACCGCGAAGAATACATAGAAAAACTACTAGCTTACAAAAACAAAGATCTTATAAAAGTAGTAAGCGGTTTACGTAGGTCAGGTAAAAGTACACTACTAGAACTTTATCGAGAACTATTACTAAAACAAGGTGTTGGTAAACGGCAAATTCAGTTCTACAACTTTGAGTTGCCTGAAAATTACTTAAACAAAACCTGGGACGATATTTACTTTCTTATAAAAAAGAAACTTCAAGCCGATAAACCCAACTATGTTTTTTTAGATGAGGTGCAAAACATTCCGTTTTTTGAAAAATTAGTGGATGGACTTTTTGCAACTGAAAACACAGATGTTTACATAACAGGCTCAAATGCATTTTTATTGAGTAGTGAGTTGGCAACTTTATTGAGCGGTCGCTACATTGAAATTTCTATTTTACCTTTTTCGTTTAAAGAATACTTAACGGCACGGAGCATTGACACGGGTAACAAATACCTTAATTACGAAGCATTATTTTTTGATTATGTGAACGAAACCTCATTGCCCAAAGGCGTAGCATTACGTGAAGAAGGTTTCGATAAAATATACGAATATTTGGAAGCCATTTACACAACAATCATAGAAAAAGACATTACTCAACGACACCAAATAAATGACAAACGGGCTTTTGGCAACATTGTGAAATTTATAGCCTCAAACATTGGAAATTCGCTTTCGCCAAGCAATATTTCAAATACCTTAAAACAAGACAAACAAAGTATACATCACGCCACTGTAGAAAAGTATTTAGAATATTTAGTGGAAAGTTTTGTGTTTTATAAAGTAAACCGATTCGATTTAAAAGGTAAAAAGCAACTCGCCACACAAGAAAAGTATTATTTAGTGGACACTGGTTTGTTGAATATTTTGGCAGGTAAAGAACGAACCACCGACAGAGGACACATATTAGAAAACGTTGTTTACTTAGAACTACTTCGTAGAGGTAATAAAATCTGGACAGGTACAACACGTAATACTGAAGTGGATTTTGTATGTAAATCATCAACAGGTGACATCGAATACTACCAAGTAGCTTGGAAAATGACAAACGAAAGCACCGTTGAACGTGAATTTGGGGCATTAGAAAAAATCAACGACAACTACCCAAAATATTTGCTCACAACAGATTCTTTTACCCAAAACAGAAGCGGAGTAAAACACTTAAATGTTTTTAACTGGTTGCTTGAAACAAAATAAAAGCAAAAAACTTTGTTTTTAGAATAATAAACAATCCCTAAATCAAATCCTCTTCTCCATAACATAATCTTCCATCAAATAACCAAAATCCAGTTCAATATCGATTTCCTGAATGATTTTGAAACCTAATTTTTGATAGAAAGTCAAAGCCTTATTAAAACGGTTTACATTTAGCAACAGCGAAGAGGAATTGTTTTCTTTTGCAAATTGAGCAATAGCAGCAATCAATAATTTCCCAATTCCTTTTCCCTGGGTTTCCGGAAGTATGTAAATTTTATGGATTTTTGTAGTATTTCCATCTTCATAATGAGGTTCGAAAGAAGCAAAACCTAAAACAATATCTGCTTCTTTAGCCAGAATAAATTCATGCCCGTTTTCTATATTGGCTCGCAAGGCTTCATCCGAATAAAAAGCGTTGAGCATGTAGTCTAATTGCGCTGGAGATAAAATTTTGCCATAGGTAAGCGGCCAGGTTTTATGGGCTATTTCGGTAATACTATTTAAGTCGGCAACGGTAGCTCTAACAATACTTATCATCAATAATTATTCAGTAGTAAAAACTCTATTTTCCTGTTCGCTCACACGTATAAAAGTGGTTCTTTTAGTCAATTCTTTTAATCGGGAAGCTCCCACATAAGTACAGCTGCTGCGCAAACCTCCTAAAATATCGAGAACGGTATCTGCCACATCTCCTTTAAAAGGAATTTTCACTGCCTTCCCTTCACTGGCTCTGTATTCGGCAACACCACCTACATGTTTGTTCATAGCTGTGGTAGAACTCATGCCGTAAAACTGTTTGAATTTTCTACCATTCATTTCTAGCAGTTCTCCCCCGCTTTCGGTATGTCCGGCGAGCATTCCGCCCAACATGACAAAATCAGAACCGGCGCCAAAGGCTTTAGCTACATCTCCCGGAGTGGTACAACCACCATCACTAATAATGTGACCTCCTAATCCGTGAGCAGCATCGGCACATTCGATAATTGCAGAAAGTTGCGGATAGCCCACCCCAGTCTTTATTCGGGTAGTACAAACCGAACCCGGTCCAATACCTACTTTTATAATATCGGCACCAGCCAAAAGTAATTCTTCCACCATTTCGCCAGTAACCACATTACCTGCAATAATTACTTTGTTTGGAAATTGTTTTCGGGTTTGTTTTAAGAAGTTCACAAAATGCTCCGAATAGCCATTAGCCACATCAATACAAATGAATTTCAATAGTGGATTAGCAGCAACAATTTCGATTACTTTTTTGAAATCATTTTTCCCGGTACCTGTGCTAACCGCTATGTAATCATAAAAATCAGGCGAAACATCTTCCAGAAATACATTCCATTCTGAAACCGAATAATGCTTATGAATAGCTGTGAATAATTTGTGTTTAGCTAATTCTGAAGCCATTTCAAAAGTTCCTACGGTATCCATATTGGCAGCCATGATAGGAATACCATTCCACTTAGCAGTACTGTGCAAAAACTTAAATTCCCTTTCTAAAGAAACCTCCGCCCTACTTTTTAGCGTAGAACGTTTGGGTCTAATCATTACATCTTTAAAGCCTAATTTTAGATCGGTTTCTATTCGCATAATTATCACTTTTTAGTCGGTTATTGGAAAATAACTTTTGTTTTTCTTAAAAGTAATGAATTTTATCCGAGAATTATTCAATAAAAAAAGAGACTTATCAACGATATATTAACCGCGAAAAAACTACGCAAAGATGCACAAAGGCAACAAAGATTCGTTAAGCTTTCTATTTTTAATGCGTTAAACTTCATTCAACTTGACAAATCTGAAAAGGCTGAATACTAAAAACTGAATACTGATCACTAAATACTATCCGTGAATGGTCTCCCCTTTACCGTAATTAGCAATAATAGATTCTTCAAATTCCAGCCACTCTCTCCAACGTTTTTCTACATCAATTCCTTCGCCATATTTTCGGGCATAGGTAATAAAAGTAGTGTAATGTCCTGCTTCGCTTTCCATCAATTCTCTGTAAAAAACAGCTAATTCTTCGTCCTGAATATTTTCTGAAAGCACTTTAAAACGTTCGCAACTTCTGGCTTCAATCATAGCCGAAAACAACAATCGTTCTACCAAACCAGAAACACGGCTTCCATTTCCGCTTCTTTTCATGTATTGGTACAATTCGTTTACATAATCGTCTTTGCGCTCGCGACCTAACTTTAATCCGCGTTTGATGATGATGTTATGCACTTGTTCAAAATGATCGATTTCTTCTTTGGCTAAAGCCAATAAATCTTTCACCAAATCCTGGTGTTCTGAATTATTGGTTATAATAGTAATCGCATTGGTCGCTGCTTTTTGCTCACACCAAGCATGATCCGTCAAGATTTCTTCTATGTTTTTCTCTACAATATTCACCCATCTTGGGTCGGTTGGTAATTGTAATCGTAATACGCCCATGTTTTTAGTCTTAAAAGTTAAATAGAAAAGAAAAAAGTCGAAAGTCAAAAATTATACTTTCGACTTTCGACTTTAAAAATTTGGTAACTTATTTAATTAGAAAACAAAAATCGCTCTTTCGCTCATCATTTCGTTTACTTCTTCAGCAACTTCATCAATAATATCTTCGTTAGTATGATTTGTCAATACTTTGTCAATCATAGCAACAATAGTTTCCATATCTTCTTCAACTAAACCACGAGTTGTAACTGCAGCAGTTCCTACACGGATACCTGAAGTAACAAATGGCGATTTATCATCAAATGGAACCATGTTTTTATTTACAGTGATTTCTGCTTTTACTAGAGCATTTTCAGCCTCTTTTCCAGAAATTCCTTTATTTCTTAAGTCAATTAACATCATGTGGTTATCAGTACCTCCAGAGATAATATCGTATCCTCTTTTTACAAAAGCATCAGCCATTGCATTAGCATTTTTTTGCAATTGACGAGCGTAAGTAAAGAACTCATCTTGTAAAGCTTCACCAAAAGCAACCGCTTTAGCAGCAATAATGTGCATTAATGGTCCACCTTGGTTTCCAGGGAAAACAGCTAAATCTAATAAAGAAGACATCATTCTGATTTCACCTTTTGGAGTAGTTAATCCCCATGGGTTTTCAAAATCTTTCCCCATCAAAATCAAACCACCTCTTGGTCCACGCAATGTTTTGTGAGTTGTAGTAGTCACAATATGACAGTGAGGAATTGGATCATTCATTAATCCTTTAGCAATTAAACCAGCTGGATGAGAAATATCAGCCATTAAAATTGCACCTACGCTATCAGCAATTACTCTAAAACGCTCAAAATCCATATCACGAGAATAAGCCGAAGCTCCAGCGATGATTAATTTTGGTTGTTCTTTAGTAGCAATTTCTTGGATTTTATCATAGTTCAAACGACCTGTTTCTTTTTCAACACCGTAGAAAACCGGGTTGTAAACACGTCCTGAAAAGTTTACAGGAGAACCGTGAGTCAAGTGACCACCGTGAGATAAATCAAAACCTAAAATTTTATCACCAGGTTTCAAACAAGCGTGAAACACTGATGCATTAGCCTGAGAACCAGAGTGTGGTTGAACGTTAGCATACACAGCTCCAAACAATTCTTTAGCTCTATCAATTGCAATTTGCTCAATAACATCTACCACTTCACAACCTCCGTAGTATCTTTTACCAGGATATCCTTCTGCATATTTATTTGTCAAAACTGAACCAGCAGCTTCTATTACTTCATCACTTACAAAGTTCTCAGAAGCAATAAGTTCTAAGCCATGTATCTGTCTATCTTGTTCCTCAAGAATAAGTTCAAAAATTTGTTTGTCGCGTTGCATTTTTTAGATTTTAAATAATTTAGCGCAAAAATACAAAAAAACGTTTGTCAAACAGTTAGATTATGATATATTTGATATATAATTTTCAACAAAAAATTAACAAAACATGCCAATATCAGCCAACGACACTAAGAGAAAATCTTGGATAGAAGTTCCTCAAAACAGTGATTTTCCAATCCAGAACATTCCTTTTGGTGTATTCTTAACCAAAGAAAACGTCGTAACGGTAGGAACCCGCATTGGCGATTCGGCTATTGATTTAGGGGCATTACACCAATTGGGATACTTTTCGGGTATTGAATTAACAGATGATATGTTCATACAAGATACCTTGAATGACTTTATTTCTGACGGAAAAAAAACATGGCGATTAGTTCGTAACCGAATCGCTGATATTTTTGACGAAAACAATCCAAGTTTGCGTGACAACGCTGCTCATAAAGACATCCTTATATTTAAAATCGATGATGTAGAAATGCAATTGCCTGTATTAATAGGTGATTATACTGATTTTTATTCGAGTAAAATCCATGCATCGAATGTTGGAAAGATGATTCGCAACGAAGAAAATGCTTTGTTACCTAACTGGCCTCAAATGCCTATTGGTTATCACGGAAGAAGCTCAACAATAATTCCTTCGGGAATTCCGGTTCACAGACCTATTGGACAAAGTTTGCCTTTTGAAGGATCTACACCCGTTTTTGGTGCATCACGTTTGATAGATTTCGAATTAGAAACTGCTTTCATCACTACTGATGCTAATGTAATGGGAGAAATGATTCCTATTAGCGAAGCCGAAGATTATATTTTCGGAATGGTTTTGTTAAACGATTGGACGGCTCGCGACATACAAAAATGGGAATACATGCCTTTAGGCCCTTTTTTATCTAAAAACTTTGCCACTTCTATATCGCCATGGATTGTAACTATGGATGCTTTAGAACCATTTAGAGTAGCTAGTCCAAAACAAAATCCGAGTCCGCTTCCTTATTTACAACAAAAAGGAAGACATACTTTTGATATCAATCTTGAAGTTAGCATACAACCCGAAAATGCCGAACCTACCATAGTTTCTAAATCCAATTTCAAATACATGTATTGGACTATGAACCAACAATTAACTCACCACACCTCTAATGGTTGCCGAGTGAATTCAGGCGATATGATGGGTTCTGGAGCAATTTCCGGTCCTACCGAAGATAGTTATGGTTCGATGCTAGAATTGACTTGGGGAGGAGAAAAACCGCTGAAACTGAATGATGGTAGCGAACGTAAATTTATCAATGACAACGATACTATTACCTTGAAAGGCTTTTGCGAAAACAGTCAGGTTCGTATTGGTTTTGGAGAAGTTTCCAGTAAATTACTTCCTCCATTCGTAAGAAAATAAAAAAATAACTAACATAAAAAAAGTCCCGTCTGAATTAACAAACGGGACTTTTTTATTGGGGATAAAAGTAAAATATTACTTGTTTCCTTTTTCGAAATCAGCAATAAATTGAGCTAATCCGATATCAGTTAATGGGTGTTTCAACAAACCATAAATTGCAGAAAGTGGTCCTGTCATAACATCTGCACCAATTTTAGCACAGTTTACAATATGCATAGTGTGACGAATAGAAGCTGCAAGAATTTGAGTTTCGTAACCATAGTTATCATAGATATCTCTAATTTCTTGAATCAAGTTCAATCCATCAGTAGAAACATCATCTAATCTTCCTAAGAATGGAGAAACATAAGTAGCACCTGCTTTAGCAGCCAATAAAGCCTGACCAGCAGAGAATACTAAAGTTACGTTAGTTTTGATTCCTTTATCAGAAAAATATTTAGCAGCCTGAACTCCTTCTTTAGTCATAGGCAATTTAACTACGATTTGCTCGTGTAATTCAGCTAATTCTTCACCTTCTCTTACCATTCCGTCAAAGTCCAAAGCATTTACCTCAGCACTTACATCACCATCAACAAGATTACAAATGTCAACATAATGTTTTAAGATGCTATCTTTTCCTGTGATACCTTCTTTAGCCATCAAAGATGGGTTTGTAGTTACACCATCTAATACACCTAAAGATTGTGCTTCTTTAATTTGAGCTAAATTAGCTGTGTCAATAAAAAATTTCATAATTTATATATTTAATTGTTTTTAGTTCGTTATTAAAAGTGTTATTTTGACACTTAATTTTTATTCAACGTTTGCAAATTTACAATTTATAATTATTTAATAGCGTTCTTTTTATTTAAATCTTTTAATTCATCACGAATTTCTTCCAGAACATTTAATAAATCATCTCTATGAACTTCAGCATTATTAATTTTATCACTTATCGCTTTTAATATTCTGCGGATTATAAACCACAAAACAACTATAAACAATATAGGAATAATAATTTCTTTTAAATCTTCAATATCTCTAAATTCCATAATTTACAATTTATAATGATTCATAAGCATTTTTTCGTATACTTTATCTGCTAATATACGTTTTAATACAATAGAGAACTTTTGCATAAAAGCACCTACCTTGTAATGGATTTTAGGATTCTTAGCCTGAATGATATTATAAACTGCTACAGCCATTTCATTTGGATTGCTTCCACTATCCACATGTTCATCCATCGTTTTCAAAGTCGTTCCATAAGGAATTTCATAAGCTGAACCCTTTATTAAAGGCGCATGGAAACGACCTGAAGCGATATTAGTAGCAAAATCACCAGGAGCCACATTAGTAATATTGATCCCAAAAGATTTCACTTCCATGTTCAACGCTTCAGTTATCAACTCTAAAGCTCCTTTAGATGCCGAATAAACACTTCTATACGGCAAACCCATATAGCCCGCAATTGAAGTAACATTGATAATTAATCCTGATTTTTGCTGGCGCATTTGTGGCAACACCGCTTTCATTACCTCAATAGGTCCAAAAAAATTAGTCTCGAAATTATTTTTGATTTCCGCAGTTGGAATTTCTTCCAATGGACCAGTAATTCCTACTCCCGCATTGTTAATCACCACATCAATTCTTCCAGTTGTAGTAATTATTTTAGCAACAGCAGCCTGAATGCTTTCTACATTTCGAACATCTAAAGCCACCAATGGAAAAACAGAATTCAAAACAGTTTGCGGATTTCTGCTGGTTCCATAAACAATAAAGCCTTTATGCTGTAAAAATTCCCCAATAGATTTTCCTATTCCTGAAGAACCTCCAGTAATCAATACTACTTTGCTCATTTTTTTAAGTTAAAAGTTATGGGGTGTGAGTTATGGGTTATGGGTTATGGGTTATGTGCATACACCTAACTCCTAACTTCCAACTCCTACACTTTCCAAAAGGTCAAAAATAAAAAAATCCTCCCGAAGGAAGACTACTTTTGTTTTAATTCTGAAAAAGAATCTAATTCGCTGCGGCGAACAGATTTAAAAAAAAGGCAAGCGACCTACATCGCACCGCTCAACCACGTACCCTTGCTATGTTCCCATCCTGGGGGAGTCTGCAGGAGCTGGTCGTGTAGGACTTGCCGGTGCAAATATACAATCTTTTTATATTTTTGCAAGCCCTTTTGTATGCTTAAAATAACATTGTATATTAGGACTTTTAAAATTCACAACATGAAAAAACATAACTTACTATCTTTCATTTTATTAGGAACACTACTTTCTAATTGTGGAGATACAAAAAATAGAGAAAATACTATATTTAATTTTGATTCTTCTAAAATTTCGGCAAAATACCAACCTCAAGAGGCACTTGACTTGAATATTTTAAACCCAAAATCAAAACAAGTTGATAGTATTGTTTACTACATTAACGATGCTAAAGTTAAAACAGTAAAAGGACTGGAAAAACTTTCTTTTGAATTAAAAAACCAAAAACTAGGGTATCAAAACATCAAAGCCTTAGTGTATTTTGAAGGCGAAAATGCAGAAACCACAACCAGAATAGAAGTAGTTTCTAGTGTGACTCCTAAATTATTAAATTATAAAATTGTAAACACCTTTGCTCACGATGTAGCTTCCTTTACTGAAGGGTTAGAGTTCTACAAAGATACTTTGTACGAAAGTACAGGCTCAGGGAGCTCATCTTCAGGAAATAAATGCACATCTTATTTAAGAAAGTACGATTATAGAACTGGTAAAGTTTTTAAGCAAATTGACTTGGATGCTAAATACTTTGGCGAAGGCATCACTTTTATCAACGAAAAATTACTTCAATTGACTTGGCAAGAAAAAACAGGTTTTATTTATAATGCCAATACCTTAAAACTGGAGAAAACATTTGCTTTTACCAAAGAAATTGAAGGTTGGGGAATGACTAATGATGGGAAATACATTTATCAATCGGATGGGACAGAGAAAATCTGGAAAATGGATCCTGCTACTCAAAAAATGATTGATCATATCAATGTTTACTCTGGAAGTTCTAAAATTAAATCGGTAAACGAATTAGAGCTTATTAATGGCAAATTCTACGCTAATATTTGGCAAAAAGATGCTATAGCAGTTGTAAATCCTGCAAATGGAGCTGTTGAAGGAATTATTGATTTATCTAAATTACGCAAACAACTTAAAAGTGCAACTCAAGACGATGTATTAAATGGCATTGCTTACAATCCAAAAAACAAAACCATTTTTGTAACAGGAAAAAATTGGGACAAAATGTTTGAAATAACAGTCTCTGAATAAATTCTAATACTCTTAAACACAAAAAAGAGGAGCAAATGCTCCTCTTTTTTATACCTCTAGAAAACTCTTAAATAATTATTTTAAAGTAAAACTTGATTTAGAAGCCAATTCTCCTTTATCAAAAACATTTACATAATAAGTACCTGGTTCAAAATTTTTACCTGGTAAATTTTCTGAAACCTGAACTGTTTTATTTTCATATTTTACAGTACTAGTAAAGCTATAAGTCAAATCTTTGCCATCAAAAGTTTCGCTTTTCTTTTCTCCAAGAACATTGTTTTTACTATCAATAACTTGTACATAATAAGTTTTATCTCCTGATTGTGCAATTTCATTACCCGCAATAGTAAAACTAATTTTAAGCATATTAGTTCTTCTGGCCTTTTCAGTTGCAATTTCTTTTCCAGAACTTCTCACTTTGTAAGCGGAACTCTGAATATTCAAAACCGTTAGTTTAGAACCTTTTTCGACAACTTTAGCTAATTCGCTATTTTGCCCTACTAAAGCTTCATTATTTTTTTTAGACTCAGTCAAAACTACTACTGTACTATCACGTTGCGTTGTTAACTTCGTATTTTGTTTTTTCAAACCATCATTTTCAGCCATCATAGCCTTCATTTTGTTTTGTAAAAAATTAAGCTGGTTCTTGAAAGCTGAAACATCTCCTTTAGATTTTTTTACCTCAGTCATCAAACTTACGACTTTGTCTCTTTCCTGAATTAATTCGTCAGACATTGAAGTATTCTCCGCAATCGCTGCATCATAAGTTGTTTTTAATTGTTCCAAGTCTTTCAATACAGATTCCTTTTCCGTTTCGGTTGTTTTTAAAACAGTTTGCACTTTATCCGTATCCGAAGATAATTTGAAAATATAAACTAAACTCCCAATCAATAAAACTGCCAATACAGCAATAACTGCCTTTAGACTTGAACTACTTTGTTTGTTTTCCATTTTTTTAACGTTTTTTCAATTTTAATAATACCAAATTTAACAATATATATTTAACATATAACGTAACTAAGGAAATTATATTATTTTTGGTGAAAAAATTTTCTTTTATGGAAAAATTTCTCCCGTTCACAATAAACGATCTCGCTAAAGTTACCAACCATAGAAGTGGAGAAATAAAATTTGGAGAAAAGATGCTCACAGTTCCTGTTGGAGCTAATCCTATCTCATATATCAAAAACACTGAGGCCAAATATGTTTTACTAGGAATTCCTGAAGATATTGGAATCAGAGCCAATTTTGGACGACCAGGTGCTGCTTCTGCCTGGAACGAAGCCATCAAAAGCATTGCTAACATTCAGCACAATCGTTTTTGTAAAGGAAACCAAATAGTGGTTTTAGGACAAATCAATGTCATAGAAGAGATGAAAGAAGTAGAAAATCTAGACTTTCACAATATTGATGACCGGGTTAAGCTAAGCCAATTAGTTCAAAAAATAGACAAAGACGTATCACATATCATTTTTAGTATCGTTAAACTGGGTAAAATTCCAATTATCATTGGTGGCGGACACAACAATGCTTATGGAAATATAAAAGGTACGGCACTTGCCAAAGGAAAACCCATAAACGCCATTAACTTTGATGCGCATTCTGATTTTAGAATTTTAGAAGGACGCCATAGCGGTAATGGTTTTTCGTATGCTTATGAAGAAGGTTTTTTGAAAAAATATTTTGTCTTTGGACTACATGAAAATTACACTTCCAAAAGTGTTTTAGATATTATCAAAAAAACCGAAGACCGAGTTCGTTATAACACCTATGACAGCATCAATATTCGAAAAGAAAAGAACTTCAATCAAGAAATGATTGATGCCTTAGAATTCATCAAAATGGAGTCTTTTGGGATTGAAGTCGATTTAGATGCCATTCCTAATATCGCCAGTAGTGCTATGACACTAAGCGGTTTTTCGGTAGAAGAGTTACGCCAATTTGTTTCCTTTTTTGCCAAAAACAAAAATGCCAGTTATTTGCACGTTTGCGAAGGCGCACCTGATTTAGACGTAGACAAAAACAACCATCTAATAGGGAAATTGATTGGTTACCTTATTACTGATTTTATAAAATCAAATTCAAATAAAAATAGCATTTAAACCGGATATAATTTTATAAAACATCTTTTATTGACACCCAATACAAGCAATAAATTAGCATCAAGAATAATAATACTATCTTTGCACCACTTATCGCTGTAACTATTACAGGATAATTAATACCAAACTTATGTTATTCGAAGATTTATCACTTTCAAAAAGTATCCAAAAAGCCGTATTTGAAGAAGGCTATACTAACCCTACTCCAATTCAAGAACAAGCCATTCCGCTAGTATTAGCCGGAAATGATTTAATAGGTTGTGCACAAACTGGAACCGGAAAAACAGCAGCTTTTGCTATTCCTATAATCCATCAATTGCACCGCATTGTTGGTTCATCAAAAAAACCAAAACAAATTCGTGCCTTAGTAGTTACTCCTACAAGAGAATTAGCAGTACAAATAGGTCAAAGTTTTGAAACTTATGCCAAATATACTAACCTTACACAGTTAACCATTTTTGGTGGTGTTTCCCAAAATCCACAAGTGGACACACTTAAAAAGGGTATCGATATTTTAATTGCTACGCCAGGAAGATTATTGGATTTACACAAACAAGGATTCATTGATTTAGACCATCTACATACGTTAGTTTTAGACGAAGCAGATCAAATGCTGGATATGGGATTTGTGAACGATGTAAAGAAAATTGTAAAGTTGACACCTAAAAACAGACAAACTTTATTTTTCTCGGCTACAATGCCAATTGCCATTAGAGAATTAGCCGAAATGTTTTTGACTAATCCTGAAACCGTAACTGTTTCTCCTGTTTCATCGACAGCAGAAAAGGTAGAACAACACGTTTATTTTGTAGAAAAAGGTGAAAAAAGAAACCTACTATATAACTTAATTGAAAATGAAAAACTTACCGATGTTTTAGTATTTTCAAGAACGAAACATGGTGCAGATAATGTGGTGAAAGCGTTACGCAAAAAAAATATTGCTGCCGAAGCCATTCACGGAGACAAATCACAAAATGCCAGACAAAGAGTTCTGGATGCTTTTAAAAACAAAGAAGTTGGCGTTCTTGTAGCAACTGATATTGCTGCCCGTGGTATTGATATTGACCAATTGCCTTATGTTATCAATTTTGACTTACCTAACATCCCGGAAACTTACGTTCACCGAATAGGAAGAACAGGACGTGCCGGAAATGGAGGAATTGCAATCTCTTTCTGTAGCAAAGACGAACATGGTTACTGGAAAGATATCCAAAAACTAATCAAGGTCGATGTAAAAACTATTACTGATCATCCTTATCCATGGCACGCTGGAAGTCCAGATAAAATTGAGGAAAAGCCTAAAAATTCAAATAGAAGTGGCGCTGCTCATAAATCACGAAAATCTGAAGCTTCTAAGCAAAATAAAAAACGTTGGTATTAACAACAACGTTTTTAAAAACTTTATTTCAATCGTAAACTAGTCTTAAAAGCTATTTTACGATTGTTTTTTTTTACATCAAAACTGATTCTTTAAGAAGAACAACTTCATTTATAGTTTTGAATAATTGTTTAGAATCAAAAGGTTTGCTAATAATATCATCAAAACCTGCTGAAATTGCTTCTTCTGTCACTTCCTCTTTATCAAAAGCTGTTAAAGCTATTATAGCTGTTTTTATTTCTCTTTCACGAATTAATCTTGTGGTTTCAAAACCATTCATGCCGGGCATATTAATATCCATTAACACCACATCAAAAGTTTCTGAATCTAATATTTCTAGAGCTTCTTGTCCAGAAGCTGCAGTTGAACATTTATAATTAAACTTTTCAATTGTCTTTCGAGTAACCAAAAGATTAATCACATTATCATCCACAACTAAAATTTTAAAAAATTGCTCCGATGACAAATCGACTTTAATATTATTGATTATTGAATTCGTTTTTACCATATCATTTTCAAAAGCAATGGTAAAACTAAAAGTAGTTCCTTTTCCTAATTCGCTTTTTAAATAAATGGTACTATTAAACAATTGCAAAAGCTGTTTTACAATAGACAAACCAAGTCCTGTACCCTGATAATCGATTTCTTTTCGACTAACTTGAACAAATTTTTCGAATATTTTATCTTGATTTTCTTCTGCAATACCCACTCCGGTATCCTTTATGCTAAATTCAATAAAATACAATTTGTCCTTAACATCAACTAAATTAGCTTGAATAGTTACTTCTCCATCATGTGTAAACTTCAAGGCATTACTAACCAAATTAATAATAATTTGAGAAAACCGTAATTTATCCCCTATCAAGTATTCCGGAATATTAGGATCTATTATAACATCAATAGTATTGTTGTGTTTTTTAGCCAAAAAGGATAATGAATTTTGAATCAAATCAATTTCATCAGCAACATTAAAAGTCATTTTTTCAAGAACAATTCTATTCTCCTCTATTTTATTAATTTGTAAAACATCATTTACTAATGCCAATAAATATTTTGCCGAAAACTTAAGTGATTTTAAATGTGGACTATCGGCTAATTCTTTATGTTCATCCACAATCATATTAGTAATTCCAATTACGCCATACAATGGTGTTCTCAATTCATGAGTAATGGTCGATACAAACTGAGATTTTAACTTTGAGGCAACTTCTGCTTTTTCTTTTGCAACTACTAACTCTTCATTTTTATTTATTAATTCTGAATTTTTTGCTTTCTTAAAATTATAATTTCGATAAAGTGAATAAATTAAAAGCAACAATATAAGTAAACTAATAATCAACAAAACAGAAATGGTTTTGGTCTTTACTAAAACCTGAGATTGAAAATCATTTTCTAATTCAATTTCATCAATTTTTCTTTTATATTCATCAATTTCTATATTAATCCCAGCAATATTAGCCTTATTCAACTTTATTGCGTCATCAATCTCGTGTATAATTTTATGATATAAATTTAAATTAGTATAAGCCTTTTTATAATCTCCTTTTTTAAATAAAAACTGAGAATACTCATCAACAGCATACGAATAATCCGATTTGTTACTAGCTGATTTCCCTAAAGCTAAGGCTTTCAAAAAATAAGATTCCGCTTTCTTAAAATCGAATAAATAATTATAATACATGCCGTTAAGCGTATTCAAAATCACTAAATTAGGCCGCTTGTCAAACTCTTGATTTTTATTGACAAAATCCAAATAAGTTTTTCCTTTTTGAAATTCGTTATTATCAAAATAAGCCCAGGCCAAATTTAACTTAGTCCTATAAACCTGTTGTAAATCAGCTTTTTTCTCACTTAACCCTAATGACTTTTGATAATAAAATATTCCTTTATCAAATTCCTTTTTTTCAAAACAATAAACATTTCCTAAGTTGTTGTATAGCCAATATTTTATGGTATCGTTAGCTGTTTTATTGGTATAAATAAGCCCTTTTTTATAATAAAATATTGCTTTTTTAGTTTCGTTTAGTTCCTCGTAATTCTCTGCAATTGTATTGTACGATTTAGCTACTAAAACATAATCACCAATATTAAAAGCATAATGTAAAACAAGACGAGACTTAGTTAAGGATAATTCATATTTATAGTCACGCAAATATTGAGAGGCTTGTTTAGATAACAACAACATCTCTTTCTTTGAGGCCTGATTTTTTTCAATAGCTGGCTGCCCCAGAAGAGGTAAGGTTAGTAATAAAAAAACAATTCGTATGTAATACATAATCATAATATTCCTACCAAATATAGGAAAAAAAATCTATTTACTTTTATTCAACTAAAAAAGCAATTAACAATCTTGATACTAGAAAAGCTACATTGTATTTCTGAAGCCCTGTGTAATCTGAACTTTTAATTTTCTAAAAAACAGAAAAACGATCTGATTTTAATGCAAATAGATTTTCTTTTTTTAGAAAAATTGTTTTAAACTCTATTCGGAGACCACTATTACTTCCTCATCCTGCTCTTCCCATTTCCCTATTACCGATGTAGCCAAAGCATTTCCTAAAACATTGGTGGCACTTCGAAACATATCACAAAAATGATCAATTGGTAATATCAAAGCAATTCCCTCAATCGGAATATCAAACATCCCGCAGGTTGCAGCCACAACCACCAAGCTCGCTCTTGGCACTCCTGCTATTCCTTTGCTGGTGAGCATTAATACTAAAAGCATCGACATTTGAGTTCCTAAATCCAAATGAATCCCATAAGCCTGGGCAATAAAAATACTTGCAAAAGTCATATACATCATACTGCCATCCAGGTTAAAAGAATAGCCTAACGGCAACATGAATGAAACAATCCTGTCTTTTACTCCAAAGCGTTCCAGTTCTTCTGTAAGCTTAGGAAAAACAGCTTCGCTGCTTGTGGTTCCAAAGGCAATTATCAAAGGCCCAACAATTCTTTTCAGTAAAATTGTCATTCTACCTTTAAGAAAAATATAGCCCACCAATATCAATACAATCCAAATAGAAGAAATCCCAATCAAGAAAGAACCGAAGAATTTAAAATAGGTTATGGCTAATTCCTGAAAATCCCTCACGGCAAAAACACCCGCAATAGCTCCAAAAACACCTATCGGGGCAAACTTCATAACGTAATTGACCATCTTCAGTACAATATGGGAAGTTTTATCTAAGGCACTGACAACTGGTTTTACATAATCTCCCAAAGATGCCGCAGCTAAACCAAAGAAAATAGAGAAAATAACAATTTGCAAAATTTCATTGGTAGCCATTGCTTCAAAAATACTTTTGGGTACAATATGCTCTACAAAATTCTCGAAAGATATATTTTTAGTTTTTGCTGTTACTTCTGAAACAGAAGCCAAATCAACGTTTGATAAATTAAGTCCTACTCCGGGTTGGAGAGCGTTTACAAAAAACATTCCCAATAATAAAGACAGAAATGAGGCCGTAAAAAACCACGCTAACGATTTTACTCCAATTCTCCCAACTGCCTTAACATCACCTAATTTTGCAATTCCAACAACCAAAGTGGTAAAAACCAAAGGAGAAATAATCATTTGAACCAACCGAATAAAAATGGTGGCCAACATTTTTATTTTACTACTGAATGATTGAGCCGCTTCTGCCGCAATTGAATTATGAATAATAACTCCTAAAACGGCACCACAAAGCATTGCAATTAAAATTTGGAAAGTAAGATTTCCTAAAAGTGATGATTTTTGGGTTTGGTTTTCCGTCATTTTGTCTCGCTTTAAAGTTAAAATCTGGACAAAATGTACAAAAAAAAGGTGAGTATAATAAAAATTAATACTTCACCTTTTTATAATTATTATATTGTTAAAAAACAATATGATTATTTCGATAATATCGCTTATTAATATGTTTTATTTATCAAATAAAAATCAGCTAATACAATTGCAGCCATAGCTTCCACAATAGGCACTGCACGAGGAACTACACAAGGATCATGACGACCTTTACCAGTCATTTCGGTAATATTTCCTTTATTATCTAAAGATTCTTGTTTTTGCATAATAGTAGCCACAGGTTTAAAAGCTACACGGAAATAAATATCCATTCCGTTGCTTATTCCACCTTGAATACCTCCCGAAAGATTGGTTCTTGTAGTACCATCAGCATTGTATAAATCATTATGCTGGCTTCCTTTCATTTTAGAACCTTCAAATCCGCTTCCAAATTCAAATCCTTTTACCGCATTGATAGAAAGCATTGCTTTTCCTAATTCGGCATGCAATTTATCAAAAACAGGTTCTCCAAGTCCAACTGGCACATTTTGAATTACACAAGTAACCACACCTCCTACAGTATCTCCTTCTTTACGAATTTGTTTGATATAATCTTCCATTGTTGCAGCCATTGCTTCATCTGGACAACGCACCGGATTACTTTCTATTTTAGAAAAATCCAAATCTTGGTAAGGAGTTTCTAATGAAAGAGGTCCTACAGCCGAAACATAAGCATTTATCTTGATTTCAGATAGCATTTGTTTTGCAATAGCTCCCGCTACTACTCTACTAGCCGTTTCACGAGCTGAACTTCTTCCGCCACCGCGATAATCTCTAAAACCGTATTTTTGATCATACACATAATCAGCATGACTAGGTCTGTAATTATCTTTTATATGCGAATAATCGTCTGACTTTTGATTAGTATTTGGAATGATAAAACCAATAGGAGTTCCTGTAGTTTTTCCTTCAAAAATTCCAGATAAAAATTGTACATCATCTGGTTCTTTTCGTTGGGTAACTATAGCTGATTGTCCCGGTTTTCTTCTTGACATTTCTAGTTGAATAGCATCAAAATCTAATGCAATTCCTGATGGGCAACCATCAATTATTCCTCCTAAAGCTTCACCATGTGATTCTCCAAAAGTAGTTATTCTAAATAGTGTTCCGTAGCTATTTCCCGCCATTATAATTAATTTTGAACAAAAGTAGCATTTTAGTTTTAGCTTTAAAAATTAATGATTTAAAGATTTCAATCTTAGTTAAAAAATAGCCACTTTGTTCACAAACAACAACTCATTTGTTAACCTTAACTTTAAGATGAATTCACACTGAAAGACTTAATTTGCAAAACAACAAATTAGTAAATCAATTGAAAAAAAGAAAAGTTGAAGTAGTTGTAATCTCCGATGTTCACCTTGGAACTTATGGAAGTCATGCCAAAGAATTGTACAACTATTTATCGTCTATTAAACCTAAGATTTTAGTACTCAATGGCGATATTATTGATATTTGGCAATTTAGAAAATCCTATTTCCCTAAATCTCATTTAAAAGTAATCCAGAAAATAATAAGCTTTGCCTCAAAAGGAACTAAAGTCTATTACATTACCGGAAATCACGATGAGATGCTTCGAAAATTTACCGAAATGAATATGGGGAATTTTATCTTAGCCGATAAAGTGGTCTTAGAATTGGACGATAAAAAAGCTTGGATTTTCCACGGTGACGTTTTTGATGCATCAGTAAATCATGCTAAATGGATTGCTAAACTAGGTGGTTTAGGTTATGATTATCTAATTTTACTTAATCGTTTCTTTAACTGGTGTTTGAAAAAAATAGGACAAGAACCTTATTCTTTTTCTAAAAAAATAAAAGCCAGCGTTAAAAAAGCGGTGAAGCATATTTCCGATTTTGAAGAAACGGCAACCGAATTAGCCATAGAAAACAAATACGATTATGTATTATGTGGCCATATTCACGAACCCAAAATCATCAAAAAAGAAAATAAAAACGGTTCGACTCTCTATTTGAATTCTGGAGACTGGGTCGAAAATCTAACAGCTTTGGAATACAATAGAAAAAAATGGAAATTATTTCGTTATCAAGAATCAAAATACATAGAAACAGAAAATAACAACGAAAAAGAAGAACTTACTGGAGAACAACTTATTGCCTCTATCATTCTTTCAAAATGAAGCATTTTTAGCTGTTTTACGTCCAATAAAATGTGGGAATTATATAAAAATATATAATTAAAACATAAACTTCTCGTTTAAGAATAATTGTAGATTTGCAATAACAACAAAACTTTATTTATGAAAAAAATCATTTTATCAGCTTTTATGCTAATCGGATTAGCATTTAGCACACAAGCACAAGAAATTTCAAAAAATGCTTTAGGTTTGCGTTTAGGGGACAATGACGGCTTTGGGGGTGAGATTTCATACCAAAGAGGATTGTCTGACAACAACCGTCTTGAATTAGATTTAGGTTGGAGAAACAACAACAATGTTGATGCTTTTAAACTAACAGGTATTTACCAATGGGTTTGGAACATTGACGGAGGATTTAACTGGTACGCTGGTGTTGGTGGAGGTTTAGGAAACTGGAACTATAAATACAACAACGTTAGTGATAACGGAACTTTTGCTTTTGTAGCTGGAGATTTAGGTATCGAATATGGCTTTGACGAAGTGCCAATTTTACTATCTTTAGACATTAGACCTGAATTGTATTTCAACTCTAATAATAATTTTAGAGATAATAATTTTGGTCCAGATGTTGCTTTAGGAATCAGATACCAATTCTAAATTTAAAAAAAGAATTATACAAAAAATGCCACTATCAACTAGTGGCATTTTCTATTTTACGATAATTTCTTTTTTCGAATTAATTTTAACTACACTATAAGGATACGTAATACTTTGTGTTAGCATAGCTCCTGCTTCGGGTGTAATTTCTTTTACTTTTATTACAATATTTTTTTCGGTTTCCACCACACTCTCGACCGTTATTCCATAGCCACCTGTGGGTTTTTCTCCCATATTTAGTACTATAAAATTAGATTGCTGAACATCATTGGTGCTTATTTTACCTTTTAACTTTTCATCATTAAGCAACATTTTAATTTCGTTAGGCTCAGAAAGAATTTCAAAGAAATTAATATTAGCACCACCATCATTTTGCTGCAATAAAACTTCATACAATGGTTTATTAGTACTTCCTTTCTGCGTTGTACTACAAGAAAAAAGCACTAAAACTATCGCTAATGAAAGAATGCTTTTTTTCATTTTTTTACAAATGTCAATTCCTAATTTAATCATTATGAGGTTTGTTCAAATGTTTGGCTTTTTTGGTATACTTCTTAATTGCTTTTTCGTAAATGTCGATATACAAAGGCAGAATATGTTTAATATCGAATTTCTTAGCTACCGATAAAGCATTCTCTTTGAATTGAGCCAAAACAGTATCTTCTTTTAGAATTTTCAATGCATTTTCGGCCATTTCGTCAATATTACCTACTGTACTTAAATAACCTGAAACTCCGTCAAAATTTACTTCGGGCAATCCTCCTGAATTACTTGAAATAACCGGAACTCCCCAAGCCATAGCTTCCAGAGCTGCTAATCCAAAACTCTCAGTTTCTGATGGCAATAAAAACAAATCCGAATTACTTAAAATCTTATCAATTTCATTACTGTTTCCAAAGAAAATTACTTTGTCTAGTATTCCTAATTCGTGGCATAACAATTCTGCTTTTTCCTTCTCTGGTCCATCACCTACCATCAATAATTTGGCTGGAATTTCTTGTTGAATTTTATAAAATATTTTAATAATATCCGGAATTCGTTTTACTTTTCTAAAATTAGAGATATGAGTTATAATTCGCTCTTCATTTTTAGCAATAAGCGAACGCTGACAAGGCATATTGAAGTCTTTTACATTTTTGTCTAACTCAATAAAATTGGGGATAACATGAATGTCTCTCTTAATTTTGAATAATTTATAAGTATCGTCTTTTAAACTTTGAGATACCGAAGTCACTACGTCTGATTTGTTGATACTAAAACTAACAGCAGGTTTATAATGCGGATGATTCCCTACCAGCGTGATATCAGTACCATGCAGAGTCGTAATCATAGGGATTTCAATTCCTTCATCTTTAAGCATTTGCTTAGCCATATAACCCGCATAAGCATGAGGAATTGCATAGTGTACGTGCAACAAATCTATTTTATAGAGTTTAACCATATCAACTAATTTACTCGATAAGGCTAATTCATAAGGCTGATAATGAAACAATGGATATTCAGGAACGTTTACTTCATGATAATGCACATTAGGATTTAATAATGCCAAACGCACCGGTTGGCTATAAGTGATAAAGTGCACTTCATGTCCTAAACGAGCCAATTCTAAACCTAATTCTGTAGCCACAACACCACTTCCTCCAAAGGTTGGATAACAAACAATTGCTATTTTCATCTGTAATTTTTAATACGACTAAATTAATAAAAATAAGATTGTCTTTTCTTAAAAGAAAACTAAAACTGGCTTCCTATTTACTTTGTTGCTGTAGTCTCTTCAATCGCTTCATAGATAACGGATTGAATATCTTCGCGGATATTTTCTTTCGATAATTTATTGGCCGATTCATTTGGATAGGTTCTGTTTGACAGAAAAACATAAACAATTTCCTTGTCCGGATCAGCCCAAGCCATCGTTCCTGTAAAACCTGTATGCCCAAAACTAGTCATCGATGCACAGCCGCAAGTAGGTCCAGAATCGCCTAATTGTGGTTTATCAAACCCAATGCCTCTCCTATTTCCCTGTGAGCAATAATAGCAGTTATTAAAATCGTTAAATGTCTTTTCTGAAAAATATTCTTTTCCACCATAATTTCCTTTTTGCAAATACAACTGCATGATTTTAGCCACATCCATACTATTCGAAAATAATCCTGCATGTCCACCAACACCGCCTTGCATGGCAGCTCCCAAATCATGCACATAACCTTGAACGATTTGGTGTCTGAAATAAGTATCTATTTCCGTAGGAACAATTCTGTTTTTATCTATTTTCCCTATTGGATTGTACATCGTATTATTTAAAGCCAACGGTTTAAAGAAGTTTTCATACCCCAAAACATCCAGTTTTTTTCCTGTTTCATGCTCTAAATAGGCTTTTAAAATCATGAAAGTAAAATCACTGTACTTATATTCTTTCTTGGGTAACAATTTACTATCAACAATGATCTTTAAAATGGTATCCTGATAATCAGTCCTTAAATATAAGCTATCGGCTATTTTTATAGAGAAATTTTCGTTACTTACTTTACTATAATATTTATCTAATGGATTTCCTTTTTTATCAATGGTATTTTTATAAAATGGATACCAAGCTTGCAATCGGGCGTAATGCGACAACAACTCTTTAAAATAAATATCTTTCTTATTCGAATTATTAAAAACAGGCAACATCGAATCTAAGGTAGTTGCCATATTCAACTTTTTCTCATCATATGCTACCATTACATTCGGTAAGGTTCCGATAATTTTAGACAACGAAGCCAAATCATAAATATCTGAATTGGAAACTTTTATTTTATTGTCATAAGTATGATAGCCAAAAGCTTTTTGATAAATCACTTTTCCTTTTCTAGCTACCAGAATTTGCATTCCGGGAGTCATCCTTCCGTTGATTGCTTTTTGCGCAATCGCATCTATTTTAGATAAAATCGATGGATTCATTCCTACATTTTCTGGTGCCGCAAAACCCAAAACATTTAGTTTTTCGGTTGTTAGTCCAAAATTTTCTTTACTATCAGACGAGACACTTACAGGCAACTTTCCTTTGGCGGCAATAGCACCAAAAATCAATTCAGCCGAAACGACTTGGGCAACAGCACTGTTTTGATAAGAAACAATTAATCCTTTAATCGCATTAAAATCCTTGATGGATAATAAAGTAGAAGGTGATGCAAATACATCTAAAATGACCTGATTATTCTGAGCTAAAAAAGCAATTTTATTTAATTCTTCTTCAGATAACTTTTGTTTAGCCCATAAAGTATTCGAAGAATGACAACCAATAATTACAGTTGAAAATCCTTTTAATTTAGCCTGTAAACTGTTTAAGTCAGTATCACTAACTTCGGTTACTTCGGTATATTTTCTTAGTGTTTCTACAAAAGAATCATTGGAAGCATCACCTAATTTGACATAAGCAATCTTTTGATTTCCTATCTCTTTTATTGGTAAAACAGAATTGGAATTTTTTAAAACCGTAATTGCATTTTCACACCATTCATATTGTAAAGCTTCTGTTTTTGCTGGAATAAAGTTTTCATACAACTGATTTAGTCCATCAGCAGACAAATGTTGTAATTGGAATTCATCAGTTACAACTTTAGTAGTTGCGGAATTTTTAGGCACAACTACTGCCGGCTTATTCTTTTTTGTAGAACTACAGCCAGCTACAAAAAAAAATAAGACATAAAGAAATAAAATCCTGATGTCTATATTTTTCATTAAAGAATATTTTATTTTTAAAAGAAACGACTGTGCCAGCTATCCATTGCGGGAACTTCCCAAGATTCATTGTATTCTTGAATATTGTTGATCAAATTATTGAAAACAATAGTGTTCTCAGTAACCGCTTTGTCTTTTACCATTTTTTTGAAATCAATCAATGGTTTATGAGCAATGTGTTCTCCTAATTTAAAAGTTACATTCATTTTGTCTAATAAATCAACCTGATACTTTTGTTCTAATTTTTGAATAAAAACGACCGAAGCATCAATAGAACAACCAGTAGCAGCTTGAACTTCTTGATTTACTGCAATAATAATAAAACGATTGTATTTTAATTGATAAGAAGCTTCTAAACTGGTACCATGTGCAGCCCAACCATTTAGAAACTGTTGCAAATCGTTTTCGATTTCAGAAAATTCGGCATCCGAAAATTTTCTATTTGATTGATAAATCCAAATTCTGGATTCTTCTGGTAAATTTTCAAATGGAACGTACATAATATTTTATTTTATTTTTATTAAACTCAAAATGAGGAAACAAGACCAAAGCCTAGTTGTTTTCCATCATAATAAGGAAGAAATGCTGATTTTCTATTTTTATGTTTTTTAGACGACAGCAATTCGTTTACGGTAGGATACAACCAATAAGCTGCTTTAGTACTCAAAATTCCAATTCCAGCTCCAGTAACTACATCGGTGAGCCAGTGACGGTTATTATACATTCTAAAAGCTCCTGTTCCAGCTGCAACTGCATATCCTGCAATTCCATACCATGGAGAAACGTCTTTGTATTCCTGATACATTAATTCAGCTCCCATAAAGGCTACTGCTGTATGTCCTGAAGGAAAGGAATCAAAACTGGAACCATCCGGTCTTTCTACCTTAGTTGTCTTTTTTAGTGTTCCTACGGTTATACCCATAATTAAACTAGAAGTGGCAAGAATAATTGTTTTGTCTCTAAGATTATTTTTCCCTTTGATTCCCAAAGCACTTAAACCATATAGGGATGCTACAGGTAAATACAGAGTAAAGTCATCTACAGTAAACTTTTTATCAATATTTTCATTAACCTCTTCTCTAATTTCTGTATTGACTGATTTTAGAAAATCACTTCCAAGACCTATTACTCCGTAAGTAATAAATACCGCCGGAATAATTAATTGTTTCTTATTGAAATGTAATTGTTCCTGAGTTTTTATTTCTAAAGTATCTGCTTTTTTTTCATCAAAATTAATCTGAGCTTGCATAACAAAACTCAAAAGTAATAGTAAAAAGAAAACAGATTTTTTAAAAATCATTTTTAGTTCTTTAATTAGAGACCAAATCTACAAATCCTGTGCATTAGCAATCAGTTCAGCGATATCCATCACTTTTACTTCACCTTCTTTTTCTTTATTCTTAATTCCATCCGTCATCATCGTATTGCAAAACGGACAAGCAGTAGCTATAATTTCCGATTGGCTAGCCAAAGCATCTTCGGTTCTTTCGATGTTTATTTCTTTATCTCCTTTTTCAGCGTCTTTAAACATCTGAGCTCCTCCAGCTCCACAGCATAAACCGTTAGCTTTAGAACGTTTCATTTCGACCAATTCTACATCTAATTTTTCAATTAAATCACGAGGTGCTTCATATACTTTATTAGCTCTTCCTAAATAACAAGGATCATGAAAAGTGATTTTTTTACCTTTAAACTGACCTCCTTCAATACTTAATCTTCCGTCATCCAATAAGGATTTTAAAAACTCAGTATGATGAACCACTTCGTATTGGCCCCCTAATTCAGGATATTCGTTTTTTAATGTATTAAAACAATGCGGACAAGCGGTAACAATCTTTTTAGCTTCATAAGCATTCAGCACTTCGATGTTCATCATGGCCTGCATTTGAAACAAAAACTCATTTCCAGCTCTTTTTGCGGGATCTCCAGTACAACTTTCTTCGGTACCTAAAACTGCAAACGAAACATTGGCACTATTTAGTATACGTACAAATGCTTTGGTAATTTTTTTGGCTCTATCATCAAAACTTCCTGCACAACCTACCCAAAATAAAACTTCTGGTTGTTTTCCTTGAGCCAGCATTTCTGCCATTGTAGGTACTATTAAATTTTCTGACATATTGTTTGTATTTCCCCCACCCCAACCCTCCCCAAAAGGGAGGGAGACGAGATAGGAATATGT
>JBDLTG010000091.1:0-77715 GCA_039805885.1 Bacteroidota bacterium | reverse complement strand
TAGTGATGGAAAGCTTTGGGGAGCAATTTATACTTCGATTGTATGTATAGATATAGCGAAAAAAAAACTGGGTAAAGTAAATATTGGTTATCCGGTGCGATGCATACATGAAGATAGAATTAAGCAACTTTGGGTAGCCACACAAGAAGGCGGATTGTTGCTGTTTAATAGAAAAACCAATATTTTCAAAAGGTTTACCACTGCCGATGGTTTATCTTCCAATACCATTTTGAGAATATTAGAAGATAAAAAGGGTAATTTGTGGATGAGTACCTATAATGGTTTGAGTAGATTAGATATCAAGACTAAAACCTTTAGGATTTTTTCTAAAAATGATGGTTTACAAAGCAATCAGTTTAGTTTCAATGCCGGTTTGAAATTGTCAACGGGTGAGTTTTTATTTGGAGGAATCAATGGTTTTAATTTATTTTATCCCGAATCAATAAAAGAGGTTGTTTCGAATACTAAAATTCTTCTGTCTGATTTAAGTGTCAATAATGAGCCTATTGCAACTAAACCTGATTTAATTTCGGAGTGGACTGAGGAAAATCAAATTAAAGAAATACGATTGCCTTATGATCAAACTACTTTGTCTATAGAGTTTGTTGCTTTAGATTATTCGGGTGCTGATAAAATTAATTATGCTTATTTCTTAGATGGTTGGGACGATCAATGGAGTAATGTTGGACAAAACAGAAAAGTTAATTATCCCCATCTTTCTGAAGGAACTTATGTTTTTAAAGTAAAAACGTCCAATTTTCAAGATGAATTAAGCAAGGCAGAGATTTTGATTCGAATAATAGTTTTACCGCCATGGTATAGAACCTGGTGGGCTTATCTTTTGTATTTGATTATTGGTGGAGCCATTATTTACAATTATGTAAGATACAGTAAATACCAGGAACGCTTAAAGTATAAAGTTAAAATAGCAGAATTAGAAAGAGAAAAAGAGAAAGAAATTGCCGAAAAACAATCGTCGATGTTTACTTATATTTCTCATGAATTCCGTACACCGCTTGCACTTATTATCAATCCTTTGAAAAAAGTAATTAAAAAAGAAGATGTTCCAAATGATTCTTCTAAGGGTGATTTGCAAATTGCTTATAGAAATGCACGACGACTTTTAAGTCTTGTAGACCAATTGTTGCTTTTCCGTAAGGCCGAAAACGACGCAGATGTATTGAGACTGTCAGAAATAAATATGAATCATTTATGTCAGGAGGTGTATCAATGTTTTGTGACACAGGCCAAGGATAAAAAAATAGACTATACTATCGAAATTCCTCAACAATCTGTTTCGATAATAGGTGATTATGAAAAGATTGAAATTTCATTATTTAACCTGGTTTCAAATGCTTTCAAATACACTCCTGATGGAGGAAATATTGTTGTTAAACTATCCGAAACGGAAAAAGAAATATCAGTAGCTATTTCTGATACGGGATCAGGTATTGCCCAGCAAAATATTGAAGCTATTTTTGAAAAATTCAAGCAATTAGATTCGAAGGTTTCTGTGAGTACCGGTTTTGGTATTGGACTTTATATTGTGAAGTATTTTGTAGATAAACACAAAGGAACAGTCTTTTGCGAAAGCGAAATAGGAAAAGGAAGTTGCTTTACATTGACTTTCTTGAAAGGTCAGGGACATTTTGACGATTTACCAATTAGTTCGAATGTTCCAAAAATGAGTGAATTAGTAGAAGAACTTTTAATTGATGATTTAGATCTAAATGAAGTTGTAAATGCAAATGAATTTGAGGAAGAACTCAATAAAAAGATGCTTACGGATAAAAAATCAGTTTTGATAATTGATGATAATACTGAAATTAGGAATTATTTAATTCAGTTGTTTTCTGAATCTCATTTGGTTTACAGTGCAGCAAACGGTCATGAAGGATTAAAATTAACTAAAAAACATATGCCTGATATTGTGATTTCGGATATTGCAATGGAAGTGATGGACGGGCTGGAGTTGTGCAAAAGAATAAAAGAGAGTGAAGAGCTATCTCATATTCCAGTCATATTATTGACGGCTACAAATAATCCGGAAACCCATTTGCAAGGAATAACAGATGGCGCTGATGATTATATCACTAAACCATTTGATGATGACTTACTTATAGCACGAGTGAATACTTTATTGAAAAACAGAGGGAATTTAAGAAAGTATTTCCTGGATAGTATCACCTTAAGAGAAAATGACCAAAAGGTGCCAGCAGAATATCAAGAATTTTTAAAAAAATGTATTGATATAATAGAAGCTAATATGGGTAATAGAGATTTTTCAATTAAAAATTTCGCTACCGAAATGGGAATGAGTCATAGTAGTTTGTATAAAAAAATAAAGATAATTTCAGGAGAAACCTTAAATGCTTTTATTCGATCTATTCGCTTAAGAAGAGCAGCCCTATTATTGCTTACCGAGAATATGAATATTGCTCAGGCTAGTGCCGAAGTAGGGTTTGAAGATCAAAAATATTTTAGACAGCAATTTGTGAAACTCTTTGGAATGACTCCTTCATTGTATGTGAAAAAATACAAAGATTCATTTAATAAAGATTTAAATATTGTCAAATAGTTATTTGGTATGGATAAAAACGCAACCCCTAAAACTCAACCTTAATTAATAATAAGATTGAGTTTTTTTACGTATTAAAAAAATATAAAACGTTTTTTTTATCAAATAGTCTTTTTTGATGATTTTAACCTCATTATTTGCGAATTTACCCCTCTTTAGAATAGCTATTTAATCATTTCTTTGCATAGCTTCTGGAATTTAAGAAGAATATTTTAGAACGTATTTGTTGAATACTGTTTTAAGTTATTTTTCGAAAATTAATGGAACGAATATTTAGCGCATTAAAAAAATAATTTATGTTAACAACAAAAAAGATCTTTTTAGGAATCCTGACTTTCTCCTGTGTGTCTGCTTTTAGTCAAATAGGATTTGGGGATTCTCAAAAAATTAATGAACAATGGAAATTTATTCTGCAAGACAATAAAGACTTTCAGAGTGCTGGTTTTGATGATGGTAAATGGCAAAATATTGCTCTTCCTCATGATTGGAGTATCAAAGGGCAATTGAGTCCAACCCTGGCAAGTGCTACAGGATTTTTGCCAGCAGGAATTGCCTGGTATAGAAAATCAATGGATGTGCCATCAGCAAAAAAAGGTCAAAAAGTATACTTGTATTTTGAAGGCGTGTATAACAGAAGTGAAGTTTTTGTAAACGGAAAGTCTTTAGGGAAACGCCCTAATGGGTACCTTTCTTTTGCTTATGATGCTACTCCGTACATTAAATATGGTGAAAAAAACACGATTGCTGTTCGTGTGGATCACAGTAAAAGTGCAGATTCTCGCTGGTATACAGGTTCAGGGATTTACCGTAATGTTTGGGTAGTGTATGCTAATCCGGTGCATATTGCACAATGGGGTGTTTATGCTTATCCGGAAGTAAGTAAAAATACAGGAACTTTGAATGTTGAAGTGGATGTCGAAAATGCTTCTGCTGGAAATACCAATTTAACCGTTGTTAATGAATTGATTTCCAATGATGGAAAAACAGTTGCAAAGAGTACTAATAATGTAGCAATTGCTGCTAATCAATCGGGGAAAATAGCAACAAAAATAAAAGTGAATAATCCTAAATTATGGGATTTAGCACATCCTAATTTGTACCAATTAAAAACTACTGTGTTAAAAGATGGACAAGTAATTGATCATTCGGTAACACAAACAGGTTTCCGCAATTTTACTTTCGATGCTAATAAAGGTTTTGCTTTAAATGGTAAATGGATGAAAATAAAAGGAGTTTGTTTGCATCATGATGCGGGAGTATTAGGTTCAGCAGTTCCTCGTGAAGTATTAGAAGGAAGATTGAAAACCTTAAAAGAAATTGGAGTAAATGCAATACGTACCAGTCATAATCCTCAAGCACCTGATTTTTATGAATTGTGTGATCAACTTGGTTTACTAGTTTTAAACGAAGCTTATGACGAATGGGAATTTCCAAAACGCAAATGGTTAGAAGGTTGGAATCAAGGAACACCAGGATTTGAAGGTTCTTTCGATATTTTTGCTGATTGGGCCGAAAAAGATTTAGAAGATTTTGTACGTCGTGATAGAAATCATTTGTCTGTTTTTGCCTGGAGTATTGGTAACGAAGTTGATTATCCTAATGATCCGTATTCTCACCCGGTATTAGCTGGAGGTGGTGATACAGGATTCTCACAAGCCGCTTACGGAGGTTATAAAAAAGATGCGCCAGATGCAATGCGTTTGGGAGCCATTGCAAAACGCTTAGTGGCTGCGGTAAAAAAATATGACAAATCTCGTCCTACAACTGCTGGTTTAGCCGGGGTAGCGATGTCTAATGAAACCGAATATCCGGGAGCTTTGGATATTACAGGCTACAATTATACTGAAAGCAAATACCAATCAGATCATAAAAAATATCCTAAACGAGTAATTTTTGGTAGCGAAAATCGTCATGATTATGAAGCTTGGTTAGCGGTGAAAAATAATGAGCATATTTTTGGACAGTTCTTATGGACAGGAATTGATTATTTAGGTGAATCAGGAAGTTGGCCATCAAGAGGTTTTTATTCAGGATTGGTTGATTTTTCAGGAGCGATTAAGCCAAGAGGTTATTTCCGTCAATCACTTTGGTCTGATACACCAATGATTTATATTGGAACTTACCTTTCGAATAATCAAAACAAAAAAGACCTATCAATGGATGCTTGGCCAATATGGAATTACAAGGAAGACCAAAAAGTTAAAGTGGTTTGTTATACTAATGCGGCTAAAGCACGTCTTGAATTAGATGGAAAAGTGGTGGGTGAAGCAAAAGATTACGATCAGGAAACTGGAATTATTTCTTGGGATATTCCGTTTCAGTCCGGGAAATTAGAAGCAGTAGGATTGGATAAGAATAATAAAGAGGTGAGTCGTTATGCTATTACTTCTTCAAAACAACCACAGGCTATTGTTGTGAAAAGTGCTGATGCAGTTATCAATAAAGATAAAGGTGTAGCCGAAATCGTTTTACAAGTAGTTGATGAAAACGGAGTTCCGGTAATGATTTCTGATAACGAAATTACTTGTAAAATTCTAAGTGGTTCAGCGAGTTTATTAGGATTAGAAGCAGGTAATAATTCAGATATGACTGATTATACTGATAACGAGCAACGTGCATATCACGGACATATTTTAGCTTATATTCAGGCAAATGGAGATAAAGCACCTATTAAAGTTCAGTTTTCCAGCCCTTGGTTAAAAGCGGTTGAAGTGACTATTAATGTTAAATAAGCTGTTTTTCTAGAAAAAGAAAAATAATTAAAATAATGCTATTTTTATAAATTGACCTGTTTGCTTTTTTTAGCAGGCAGGTTAATTTTTATAATAAAAAAGTTCATTATATTTGAAGTGTAATATTAACACATATAAAAACCAAAAAATGAGAATAAAGAATAAAATTGCTCTGGCACTAGGAGTTGTTTTGGTATCGGTTTCTTCCAATGCTCAAAAAACAGTTTTCAAAAATGCAGAATTTAAACAATGGGCTCAAACCCCTCCAATGGGATGGAACAGTTGGGATTGTTATGGCTCGACAGTGGAGGAACATGAAGTTAAAGCCAATGCTGATTACATGGTTAAAAACCTAAAAAAATCAGGTTGGGAATATATTGTAGTAGACATCAGATGGTTTGTAGAAAATGATAAAGCAGGAGGCTACAACCAGAAAGATCCACGTTATGTAATGGATCAATACGGAAGATATTTACCGGCATTAAATAGATTTCCTTCGGCAAAAGACGGGCAAGGTTTTAAACCATTAGCGGATTATATTCATAAAAAAGGATTGAAATTTGGAATCCACATCATGCGTGGTATTCCTAAAAAAGCAGTAGAAGAGAAATTGCCAATTAAAGGTGCAAACGGAATTACTGCTGATCAAATTTATACTACAGCCTTACAATGCGAATGGTTGAAAGACAATTATACCATTCTGGCTGACAAACCGGGAGCTCAGGAATATTATGATTCTTTGTTTGAATTGTATGCACAATGGGGAGTAGATTTTATCAAAATTGACGATTTGTCAAGACCGTATCACGAAGGAGAAATCAATTTGATCAGAAAAGCAATTGACAAATGCGGACGTAAAATAGTTTTAAGTACTTCACCTGGAGAAACGCCAATTTCGGCAGCGGCGCACGTAAGTTCTCACGCTAATATGTGGCGTATGGTGGATGATGTTTGGGATACATGGCCACACATTACGCATTTAATGGATGTTGCTCAAAAATGGTATCCACACATTGCAGCAGGAACTTGGCCTGATTGCGATATGATTCCGTTAGGAAGAATTTCGTTAAGAGGAGAACGTGGTGAGGACAGAATGTCTCGTTTAACAAAAGACGAACAATATACTTTGATTACATTCTTCAACATCTTTAAATCACCATTGTTTTTTGGTGGAGATTTACCAAGTAATGATGCATTTACTTTATCATTATTGACCAATAAAGAAGTAGTAAAAATGCACAATGAAAGTACTGATGTAAAACAACTTTTTCAAAAAGACGGAAAAATAGCAGTGACTTCAAAAAATCCAAAAGATGGAAGTATTTACTTAGCATTATTTAATATTTCAGACAAAGGGTCTGAAAAAGTATCCGTAAAGTTATCTGATTTAGGTTTAGATAAAGTAGAAGTGACGAATATGTGGACAGCTGAGAAACTAGGAGCTGTTACTAATGAAGTATCCGTAACATTAAAGGCACATGCTTCTGTTCTTTATAAATTAAAAGCAAAAAAATAATGAGAAAAATACAATTCAGTTTGCTTCTGTTTTTACTATTAATTAGTTTTTCAAAGGCTCAAAATAAAACTGGCATTCCGCCTGTTATTGCCGAAAAAGATTTAACATCTTACTTGTTTGTTTATTTCACAGGAAATTCTGTTGAAGAGGAAGCGGTTCGCTATGCTATTAGTGCCGATGGTTATCATTATTATCATCTAAATAACAATAAACCAGTAATTGATAGTAAAATTATCAGTTCTACCGGCGGTGTTCGTGATCCTCATATTTTGCGTGGAGACGATGGTAAAACATTTTATATGGTGTTGACTGATATGACTTCTTCTAAAGGTTGGGATTCTAATCGTGCGATGGTATTATTAAAAAGTACTGATTTGGTAAACTGGAAAAGCAGTATTGTCAATATTCAAACTACTTTTCCCGGAAACGAAAATTTAAAAAGAGTTTGGGCGCCACAAACTATCTATGATACCAAAGCGGGGAAATACATGATTTATTTCAGTATGCAACATGCTGGAGGTCCCGATAAAATTTATTATGCTTACGCCAATAAAGATTTTACAGCTTTAGAAAGCGAACCAAAATTATTGTTTGTTCCAAAATCAGAAAATGCTTGTATTGACGGTGATATTATCGAAAAAGATGGTGTTTATCATCTTTTTTATAAAACCGAAACCAAAACTCCCGGAATTAAAGTAGCAACAACTACTGATTTGACTTCCGGGAATTGGATAGAGAATGATAATTATTTGCAGCAAACTAAAGAAGCTGTTGAGGGAGCAAGTGTGTTCAAGTTGAATCATTCTGACGAGTATATTTTGATGTATGATATGTACATGAAAGGAAAATATCAGTTTACTAAAACAAAAGATTTAGAACATTTCACCGTAATTGATAACGAAATTTCAATGGATTTTCATCCACGTCACGGAACGATTTTGCCTATTACCCGTTCTGAATTGAAAGGATTGATTGCCAAATGGGGAAAGCCAGCGGCTTATCCTCAAATTAATAATAATCCTGCTCTTGAAGGTTATCATGCTGACCCGGAGGTTTTGTATGCTGAGAAAACAGGTAAATATTATATCTACCCAACCAGTGATGGATTTGATGGTTGGTCAGGGAATTATTTTAAAACTTTTTCTTCGGACAATTTAGTAGATTGGAAACCAGAAGGAATTATTTTAGACCTTAGAAAAGATGTAAGTTGGGCAAACAGAAATGCCTGGGCACCTTGTATTGTCGAGAAAAAGATAAAAGGGAAATACCAATATTTCTACTATTACACGGGAGCACAAAAAGTAGGAGTGGCAGTATCGGATAATCCTACAGGTCCTTTTAAAGACAGTGGAAAACCGATTGTAGCTACCAGACCTGAAGGCATAAAAGACGGTCAGGAAATCGACCCGGACGTTTTCACCGATCCAGTAAGTGGAAAAAGCTATTTGTATTGGGGGAATATGTATATGGGAGTTGCCGAATTGAATCCTGATATGGTTTCCTTAAAAGCAGGAAGTACTAAAGTAATTAAAGTGGATAATACTTTTAGAGAAGGAACTTATGTAATTTACCGCAATGGTAAATATTACTTCATGTGGAGTGAAGATGATACCAGAAGTCCAAATTACAAAGTAAGATATGGTATTTCAAAATCGCCTTTGGGGCCAATTGAGATTCCAAAAGACAATATTGTTATTCAAGGAAATAAAGAAGAAGGAATCTATGCTACAGGACACAATTCGGTAGTAAAAGTTCCTAAAAAAGACAAATGGTTTATTGTTTACCACCGTTTTTCATATCCTACAGGTATAAGTATGGGCGGTGCAGCCGGTTTTCATCGTGAAGTTGCTATTGATAAACTCGAATTCAATGCCGATGGAACCATTAAACAAGTTGTTCCTACTCACGCAGGAATTAATCCTGTTAAGAAGAATTAAAAAATAAAATTTTTTTGCCTCTAAAAAAGGAAAGCACTATTTATAAAGTGGCTTTCCTTTTTTTATTCAAACAACAAACTGGTAGGCTGTAGTTCAATTTATTGGATTGACTTTTTATCTTTGGAAAACTGCTATAACCAAAATTCTGTTTAAATTTTTATAACCATTATGAAGAACCATCAATTCCTAGTTTTATTATTTTTATTAGGTTTACCAATATTCGCACAGTCCGAAAAATCAAAATCAGCTAATACTGTTTTCGAAATTAAGAATCCTGATTTTAAATTAAGTCCCGAAACCGGAATGACAAAGCAACATTGGAAAGATGCTGCCATGTATCTTTTACAAGGTGCTTTTGGTTACATCCATTCGTTAGATGATCCAATGAAATTTCCTAAACAAGAAGGGAAAAGTTACCCGCAAGATGAAGGCAAAGTACCAACAGAAAAACTAGAAGGTTTGTGTAGGACCTTGTTTGTGGCAGCTCCACTTTTAAAAGAAAATCCGTCGTTAACTATCAATAATATTAAGGTTGCTGATTATTACCGCTACCAAATTACCCAATTAACCAATCCTCAAAGTGCTTCTTACATTATTCCTCGTTCTAAAAATGGCGGGCCAAGCCAGAATTTAGTTGAATTTGGAGCTTTATCCATTTCATTATTAGTTAATCCGGAAGTATTATGGAATCCTTTGACACAGCAACAAAAAGACGCTTTGGCTAAAACCATGTTAAGTTATGGTGATGGACCAACGGTGAATTCGAACTGGAAATTCTTTAACATTTTTGTGCTGAGTTTCTTTAAAGAAAAAGGCTATGCTGTCAACGAAAAATTATTAGTCGAATATTTAGACAAATCCTTATTGGATTATAGAGGAGATGGCTGGTACAATGACAGTCCTGCTTATGACTATTACAGCATGTGGGCTTTCCAGATGTATGGTATGATTTGGTCGGAATATTTTGGGAAAGCAAATTATCCGGAATATGCAGCCAAGTTTAAAAACAACTTCGCAGATTTAAAAAACAATTACCCTTATTTGTTTAGCCAAAATAGCGAAATGATTATGTGGGGTAGAAGTATCAGTTATAGAACGGGAGCTGTTGTTCCGTTTCCATTGATGGGATTTGAAGGCGATGCTACTACTAATTATGGCTGGATGCGAAGAATAGCTTCGGGAGTGATTAAGCAATTTTTTACGCATCCTGATTTTATGAAAGACAATGTTCCTACACTTGGATTTTATGGTGCTTTCGAACCTTCGGTGCAAGTGTACAGCTGCCGCGGAAGTGTGTATTGGATGGGGAAAATATTTTTAGGATTATTGGTGCCTGATGATAATCCGTTTTGGACAGCCAAAGAAAATGAAGGAGCCTGGAAAACGGAATTCAAGAAAAATAAAGTGTACAATAAATTCCAAGGTGTTTCTGAAATTCTGATTACGGATTATCCTAACATTGGGGCTTCTGAAGTAAGAGCCTGGTGTAATGCAAAAGTAAAAGACGACTGGCAAAAATTCAGATCGACTGAAAATTACAATCGTTTATCTTATAGTAGTGCTTTTCCTTGGCAAGCCGATGGTGAAAATGGCGAAGTAGCGATGAATTATGTCATCAAAAACAAAATGAATCAATGGGAAGCCTTTCGATTGTATACTTTCAAAAAATTTGAAGACGGAATTTATTATCGAGATGTAGTTTTAGAAACCGACGCCAATGTTCAATTCAATCTGGCTGAAATTCCTTTGGCAAACGGAATTTTAAGAATAGACAAGAATAATAGTTTAACACCATTTGCAATGCGATTAGGTCATTATGCTTTGCCAAAATTGGGAGGCGAAATTAAAACGACTGTTCGAAAAATAAAAAACTACGAAATAACCATTATTGATAATGGAAAATACCAATTGGCAATGATTCCGCTTTTAGGTTGGGACAAATCAGAAGTGGTTCAGGCTAAAGGTTTGCATCCTGAAGCCAATGAAAGTTCGGTTATTAATTTTTTGAATAATTATGTTCCTCAAAAAGAACAACCTACTGTTTACGCCACATTGATGTTGTGGAAAAAATCAGGCGAAAAATGGAGTAATAAAGAATTGTTAGCCGTTAAAAAGATTGATTTTTCTTCGAAAGAAAACACAGTCAATGTTTCTTTAGCAAATGGAGAAAAGAAGATGGTAAAGTATTAATAATTCTATAATTTTCTAAGATCGTAAAGAGGCTGTTTCAAGAATTTTGAGATAGCCTCTTTACTTTTTTTTTAAAATCACTATATTTGAGTCTATTTTTTAATTTCAGTATTTATAAATTAATGAAAAAACCATCGAAAATTGATTATCTCAGCATTGATGAATTTTCAGTTACCCCAAAGTACCAACAGCTTGTTAATGCCGTTCTCAATGCGGTAAAACAAGGTCAGCTTAAAAAAGGGGATGCCATGCCTTCAATCAATGAATTGAGTTTTCAGTATGAAATTTCCAGAGTTACCATTGAAAAAGGATATAATAAACTCCGTAAAATGGGGATATTGGAAGCTTTTCACGGCAAAGGATATTTTATTGCCAATACCGATGTTTCTCAGGATTTAAAAATATTTCTGATGTTCAATAAACTCAGTGCCCATAAGAAAATTATTTACGATGCTTTTGTCGATGCACTGGGTGAAAAGGCGGCGATTGATTTTTATATCTACGACAATGATTATGGCTTGTTTAAAAAATTATTAGGCCAACAAAAAGGGGATTATTCCCATTATGTGATTATTCCCCATTTTATTGAAAAATCAGAAGGGTATCAAATGCTGATTGATGAAATTCCAAAAGAAAAACTGATTTTGGTAGGTAAAAAAATTGAAGGAATCACAGGGAATTATGGAGCGGTTTATGAAAACTTTGAAGACGATATCTATAATGCTTTGAGCAAAGCAATTGAACCTTTAAGCAAATACCACACCTTGAAATTATTGTTTCCTGAAAACAGTTACTTTCCTAATGAAATCGCCAAAGGGTTCAAGAACTTTTGTTCCAACTTTGCTTTTAATTATAAGATTGTACATGACTTAGATCAGGAAGAAGTCAACGAAGGTGAGGTTTATATCAATTTAATGGAAGCCGATTTGGTTAAAATACTTGATAAAATTATATCACTGGATTTAATTATTGGAGAGCAGGTGGGAGTAATATCTTATAATGAAACACCGCTCAAAAAATTCATTATGAATGGCTTGACAACTATCTCTACCGATTTTGCCAAAATGGGAAAAACAGCAGCCGAATTGGTTCTGAATAGTTCAAAAGAACATATCGAAAATCCATTTGAACTGGTTCTCAGAGGATCTTTATAATTGCTGATTATTCAGGAAATGAAACTGATAATAATGCGAAAGTAATTTTCAGAGTTTCACCTACGTATACTTCAGGGAAGTTTTATTCTTCATTGGATTTCTCTTATATGGGAAAACGTGCGGCTAACGTTCCGAATGCTTTTGAATTACCGGCTTACAACCAAACCAACTTGAATTTAGGATATAATTTGACTTCAAAATTACAATTGCAGGCTAATATCAATAACCTTTTTAATCAATTAGGAGTGATGGGATGGTCAGCGCCAGGAGGATTCCCTGCTGCCTTAGATCGACAAGGTTTTACAAAAGAACAATTGAATGCTAATGCTAATGTAGTGTATTCTACATTGAGTTTACCGGCAAGAGCTTATTTCATTACAGCTACTTATAAGTTTTAATGTTTTTAAGTTAACATCAACCAGGTAGGAACTTTTGTCTTATCTGGTTTTTTTTAGCTAACTTTCCATTCCTAAATTATCAAATAAATACTCTTAAATCTTTCAAAAATGATAAAGCGATACTTATTTCTCCTACTATTATTGAGTTTTACAATTAGTCATGCGCAACAAGTAATTCCGCTTTACGATGGGAAAGTTCCTAATGATAAAGAAATAGCCGGATTAACAGATACAACAGCGGTTTTTCCATCAGGAAATAAAAAAATTCATTTTGTTTTAAGAGTGGCCAGGCCTGATTTGACTGTTTTTTTACCCGAGAAAAGTAAAGCTACAGGTATAGCGGTTATTATTTGTCCGGGAGGTGGCTATACTGGTTTGGCAATTGACCACGAAGGATATGATATTGCGAAAAAATTAAATGAAAAGGGAATTGCAGGCTTTGTTTTAAAATACCGTCTGCCGAATGTGCTATATGTCGAAAACAAGCAAATTGTTCCTTTGCAGGATGCACAACGTGCCATTCAATTGGTTCGTGAAAATGCTAAGAAATGGGGAATTAATCCTGATAAAATAGGAATCCAGGGAAATTCAGCAGGAGGTCATTTAGCTTCGACTCTTGGCACACATTACCAAAAAGTATTAATTGACAATCCTCGTAAAACCAGTCTGCGTCCGGATTTTATGGTTTTAAATTATCCCGTTATCAGTATGGCGGATAGTTTGACACACATGGGATCAAGATATAATTTGATAGGCGAAGGATTATCTCCTGCAGCATTGAAAGCAATTATGAGTGACTGGAAAACATCGGAACAAAAATTAACTAATCTGTCAGTAGATGGAGAGAAAATTAAGGAATTTTCGAATGAATTACAGGTAACATCCGATACACCTCCTACATTTATAACCCATGCCGTTGATGATAATGTGGTGAAAGTGCAAAATTCATTGCTGTTTATTGCCGCTTTGCAAAAAAACAAAGTACAAGTTGAATCTTTCTTTTATGCCAAAGGCGGTCACGGTTTTGCAATAGATAATCCAACTACTGAGGTAGAATGGATAGACAGCTGTATGACATGGATTTTAAATATCAATAAAGATTAATCTAAATAGATTTAAAAAAAAAATGAAAAAAAATATTCTGATTTTGATTTTAGTCAGTTTCAGTTCGATAGCTTTTGGGCAGTTAACACTTCGCAACCTTACAGTTGAAAATGTTTCCAATCCCATTGGTGTGGGAGTAAAAACACCTCGATTTAGTTGGCAATTAGTTTCTGATAAAAGAAATGTAAAGCAATCGGCTTACGAAATTCAGGTTAAAGATGGGAAAAATACTGTTTGGGCATCTGGGAAAGTTGCTTCAGAAACATCTGTCTTTAATAAATATGCGGGTGCTCCATTAGCATCGGATTCCGAGTATACTTGGCAACTAAGGGTTTGGGATAATCAGGGGCATGTTTCTAATTGGGCAGCGGCTTCGTTTGGAACGGCCTTATTGGATTCAAAGGATTGGAAGGCTTCATGGATTTCATCAGGACTAAAAACCGATACAGTTAATGGAATTGTGCCTATACTTAGAAAATCATTTTTAGCTTCTAAAAAAATTATTTCTGCCAAAGTTTATGTAACTTCGAGAGGTTTATACGATGTGCAAATCAACGGAAAGCGCATGGGAGATGCTTATTTGTCTCCAGGTTGGACCAGTTATAATAAGCATTTGCAATACCAGACTTACGATGTAGCTGATTTGTTAACCCAAGGGGACAATGCTATTGGAGTTTTATTAGGAAGTGGTTGGTACCGCACGCGTTTGACTTGGACCAATAAACAAAATATTTACGGAAAAGAAACGGCTTTGCTTTTTCAAATGGTTATCAAATACACTGATGGAACTACAGAAACAGTCGTTTCTGATGGAAGCTGGAAAGCGGCTAACAGTCATATTTTATATTCTGAAATCTATAATGGCGAAATTCAGAATATGAATTTTGAGCAAAAAAAATACAGCGCTGCTGATTTTGATGAAAGCAAATGGACAAGCGTGGTGACTAAAGATTTTCCAAAGGATTATATTACGGCTTCTATCAACGAACCTATTCGAAAACATGAAAATTTTAAACCAATTCAGGTGTTGACTTCCCCGAAAGGAGAAACCATATTGGATTTTGGACAAAATTTAGTAGGTTGGGTAAAAGTTACTGTTCAAGGAAAAGCCGGTGAGCAAATCAAGCTTTCTCATGTGGAAATGTTAGACAAAAAAGGAGTGCCTTATTTTGAAAATTTACGTTCTGCAAAAGCACAAGCTACTTATAAATTGAGTGGAAATGGAATTGAAACTTTGGAACCTCATTTTACCTTCTTCGGTTTTCGTTATGTGAAAGTAGAAGGGCTTTCAGGAAAAATCAATCCAAATGATTTTACCGCCATTGCGTTGTATTCGGATATGAAGCAAACCGGGACTTTTGAATGTTCAAATCCATTGGTGAATCAGTTGCAAAGTAATATTCAATGGGGACAGAAAGGGAATTTTTTAGATGTACCTACCGATTGTCCGCAACGAGATGAGCGATTGGGTTGGACAGGGGATGCCGAAGTGTTTTCAAGAACTGCGGCTTATAATTTTAATGTCAATCAGTTTTTTGCGAAATGGCTGGTTGATGTCGCTGCTGATCAAAATGAAAACGGATCGGTACCTTTTGTTATTCCGAATGCTCTAAAGGGAACTAGTTTTGATATGCCTGTGGGAGCTGCAGGATGGTCAGATGCGAGTATTATTATTCCTTATAATATGTATGTGAGTTATGGCGACAGGGAAATTGTAGAACGACAATATCCAAGTATGAAAGCCTATTTGAATTATGTTCGCGGTGCCGCCAAAAAGGATTTGTGGAATACCGGTTTTCAGTTTGCTGATTGGTTGAGTTATAGAGTAGACGATTCAAAAGGAATGATTGGAATGAAATCGGCTATTACGGACAATTATTTGGTAGCCCAATGTTTTTATGCCTACAATACTGAAATCATGATAAAAGCAGCTGCTTTATTGGGTAAAACGGATGAGGTACAAGAATATCAAGCGCTTTTGGAACGCATTAAAAAAGCATTTCAAAAAGAATATATGACGGCATCAGGAAAGTTAATTTCAGAAACACAGACTGCTTATATTTTAGCTTTACAATTTGATATGTTTCCAGAGGATTTAAGACCGCAAGCGGTGGAGCGTTTGGTAAAAAATATTGAAAGTTATGAATATCATTTGACAACTGGATTCTTAGGAACTCCATTTTTAAACCCGGTTTTGAGCCGTTTTGGTAGAAATGATGTAGCATACAAACTATTGCTTCAGGATACTTATCCGTCTTGGTTGTATCCAATAAAAGCGCACGGGGCTACTACTATCTGGGAACGTTGGGACTCTATGAAGCCTGACGGAACGTTTCAGGATCCTAGCATGACTTCGTTCAATCATTATGCGTATGGTGCAGTAGGAGATTGGATTTACAGAACCGTTGCTGGTATTGATACTAAAGAAGCGGAAGGAGCTGGTTATAAGGACATTATCGTTAAACCGGAACTGGGTGGGAATTTAACGTATGCGAAAGGAAGTTTGGAAACCAATTATGGTTTGGTCTCTTCTTCATGGAAAATAGAAAACAGAAAATTGATTTTGGATGTGGAGATTCCTGCGAACACTAATGCAACGATTGTATTTCCAACAAATAAGGTGGATACGATAAAAGAAAATGGCCTTATCGTAAATGAAAAGAACAAAATAGTTGGTTCAGGAAAGTATCATTTTGAAATGCTGCTGTGATTTATTTAAAAAAATCAATACAATCTGTTATAATTATAAGAGGTTACGCTTTAAATGACAATGAATCAGTTAAATAATATGTAAAAAAACATATTTATTCTGGAATAATTGCATAAAATCCAATAATATCATGACTGTGCAGGACAGTTATGTTTCAGATATTCTATTATTTTACAAATCGAAAAATTATAAACATTAAAACCAAATTATTAAATGGAATCAATTCTCGGTCTTCTTTTTCACTCCATTGGAGGTTTCTCTTCAGGTAGTTTTTATATGCCTTTTAAAAAGGTTAAAGGTTGGGCTTGGGAAAGCTATTGGATCGTAGGAGGATTTTTCTCTTGGTTAATTGTTCCGCCTGTTGCTGCTTATTTGACAATTCCTGGTTTTGCTGAGATTATTAGTGCAGCTGCGCCAACTATTAAGGCTGTTACTTATTCTATGGGATTGATTTGGGGTATCGGTGGATTGACTTATGGTCTTGGGGTACGTTATTTAGGAATGTCTTTAGGGAACTCAATTACATTAGGTTTTTGTTCTGCTTTTGGAGCATTAGTTCCTTCTATTTATTATAATTTTTATCCTGTTGAAGGAAAAGTTTCTTTTACTGATATGTTGTCTAACACTGGAGGACAATTAGTATTGTTAGGGGTTTTGGTTTGTCTTATTGGGATTGCATTTTCTGGGAAAGCAGGAATGCTTAAAGAAAAAGATTTTGCGGTAGGTCACGAAGATAAAGACAAAGAGTTTAGCTTGGTAAAAGGACTTATCATAGCAATTATTTCAGGGATTTTAAGTTCATTTTTCAATTTTGGAATTGAAGCTGGAAAACCAATGGCTGAAGAAGCTGTTCGTTTAGGGTTTAACCCTTTGTTTCAAAACAATGTTACTTATGTAGTGTTGCTTTGGGGAGGTCTTACTACTAATTTTCTTTGGTGTATGTACCTTAATTTCAAAAATAAAACATTTAAAGATTATACTAATAGCAATACGCCTATTACCAGAAACATAATGTTTTCGGCTCTTGCAGGAACTATGTGGTTTTTACAATTTTTCTTTTACGGAATGGGAGAAAGTAAGTTAGGAAATGGAGCAAGTTCATGGATTTTACACATGGCAACCATTATTTTGACTGCTAATTTTTGGGGATTTTATTTGAATGAATGGAAGGGAGTGTCTAAAAAGACTTTTAGAACATTCTTATTAGGTATCGGATTGATTCTAGCTTCTATTGTGTTAGTGGGAATCGGGAATTCACTATAATAAACAGATTAACAATTTTAAATTTTATATATAATGTCAAATACAAATACAATGACTTTTAAGCACGTAAGTTACCTTTGGGATGATGCAAAAGCTGCTGAATTAGCAGGAGATGAAGTGGCACTTTTTATCTATCGCTCTAATTTATTAGGCGCAGATTTAAGATTAACGAACTATGGAGGAGGAAATACTTCTGTAAAAATTACCGATAAAGATCCTTTGACAGGAGCTGATTCTGAGGTAATGTGGATTAAAGGTTCTGGTGGTGATATTGGAACATTAACAAAATCAGGTTGTGCAGCTCTTTACTTAGAAAGACTACGCAACTTAGAAAACGTATATAGAGGAATCGAACATGAAGACGAAATGGTGGAATTATTCAACCACTGTATTTTTGATTTAGCTTCAAAAGCGCCTTCTATTGATACTCCATTACACGGTTTCTTACCATTTGCTCACATCGATCACTTGCATCCGGATGCTGCTATTGCAATTGCTGCTGCAAAAGATGGTGCAAAAATCACTGAAGAATTATTCAACGGAGAGATTGGATGGGTTGGATGGCAACGTCCAGGTTTCGATTTAGGTTTGCAAATGCGTGCTTGTCTTGAAGAAGCTGCTGCTAAAGGGAAAAAACTAAAAGGAGTAATGTTAGGATCTCACGGTTTGTTTACTTGGGGAGATACTTCATACGAAAGTTATATCAACACTCTTGAAGTAATTGAAAAATGTGCTGAGTATTTAGAGGCTAACTACGGAAAAACACGTCCAGTTTTTGGAGGTCAAAAAATTGAAAGTCTTCCAGTTGATGCACGTAAATTGCAAGCTGCAAAATTAGCTCCAATTTTAAGAGGTTTCTGTTCTTCAGAGCGTAAAATGATTGGTCACTATACTGATGATGCAAGAGTTTTAGAATTCATCAACTCTAATGATTTAGAAAAATTAGCTCCTCTTGGAACTTCTTGTCCTGATCACTTCTTGAGAACTAAAATCAGTCCTTTAGTAATTGAATTAGCTCCAAACGAAGATTTATCTGATGTTGATGCTATCAAAGCGAAGTTAGCTCCAGCTTTTGAAGCGTATCGTCAAATGTACTCTGAGTACTATAACACTTGTAAAAAATCAAACTCACCAGCAATGCGTGATCCAAACCCAGTTGTTATTTTATACCCGGGAGTTGGTATGTTTACTTTTGCAAAAGACAAAACTATGGCTCGTTTGGCATCTGAATATTATACAAATGCTGTAAACGTAATGAAAGGTGCTGAAGCAGTTTCAGAATATACTTCATTGCCACGTCAGGAAGCTTTTGATATCGAATATTGGTTGTTAGAAGAAGCTAAATTGTCACGTATGCCAAAACCAAAAGCATTATCTGGAAGAATCGCTTTGATTACAGGTTCTGCAGGAGGAATTGGTAAGGCTATCGCTAAGAAATTTGCTGAAGAAGGTGCTTGTGTAGTTATCAATGATATCAACGAAGAGCGTTTAGAAGGTGCAACTGCTGATTTTATCAAAACTTTTGGTAAAGATGCTGTTTCCAGTACTTTATTAAATGTAACTGATGCTGATAGTACAGCTAAAGCTTTAGATGCTGCTTGTTTAGCATTTGGTGGTGCTGATATCATTGTAAATAATGCAGGAATTAGTATTTCTAAATCTATTGCAGAGCATTCATTAGAAGAGTGGGATAGATTATATGATATCTTAGTTAAAGGACAATTTATTGTTTCTAAGGCAGGAATCGAAGTAATGCGTAAACAAGGTTTTGGTGGAGATATCGTTAATATCGTATCTAAAAATGCAGTAGTTGCAGGACCAAACAACGCTGGTTACGGATCTGCTAAAGCGGCTCAAGCGCATTTAACACGTTTAATGGCTGCTGAAGTAGGAGCTGATAAAATCCGTGTGAACACAGTTAACCCGGATGCTGTTATCTCTGATTCAAATATTTGGTCAGGTGGATGGGCTGAAGGACGTGCAAAAGCGTATGGTATTACAGTTGCTGAATTGCCAGCTTACTACGCTAAACGTACTTTATTAAACGAAATTATATTGCCGGATGATATTGCTAACGCTTGTTACGCATTTGTAGGTGGATTGTTGGGTAAATCAACAGGAAATGCCTTGAATGTTGACGGTGGAGTATCTATGGGCTTTTATAGATAGTTTTAGATGTTAGTTTTTAGATTGATTTATCTAACGTCCGATTCTTTCGGGCGTTAGATTTTTCTTAATCCGATTACTGCATCTTTAATTTTTTTCTCCTATTTAAAAAACAATTATTCATAACAATTTAGGGTTCAAAAATTATTTGATCACCACTATAATTTCCATTTATTATGAAAAAAGTAGCATTTAAAATGCAGTTGCATCAGGGTCAGGTTCAGGAGTACCAAAAAAGACATGATGAATTGTGGCCAGAATTAGCCGATTTATTAAAAAGTGTAGGAGTGGAGGATTACTCTATTTTTTTTGATGAAGATACACATGCCCTTTTTGGTGTTTTAAAAATTGAAGATCCTAGTCGATTAGACGAACTTCCTCAGCATCCTATTATGCAAAAATGGTGGAAATATATGGGTGATATTATGGATGCAAATCCGGACAATTCCCCAGTGAGTGTTTCACTCAAAGAAGTTTTTTATTTACCTTAAAAATTTATAATTATCATGATATTAGATTCTAACAAAATTGCTGCTCACAATGATGGGCTTTATACTTCTCATAAAAATAAATTAGTTTTTTCTGCTTCTGAAATTGCTGAAACAGAAAATATTATTCAAAAATTAATCGATTTCCAAATTGCTATTCCTTCTTGGGCATTGGGAACTGGAGGAACTCGTTTTGGACGTTTTCCAGGTGGTGGAGAGCCTCGTTCAATAGAAGAAAAAATCGAAGATGTAGGTTTGTTACACGCTTTGAACAAAGCTTCTGGAGCAATCTCTTTACATATTCCATGGGATACTGTATCTGATTATAGATCTATTAAAGCTTTAGCAGCACAACACGATTTGAAATTTGATGCAGTTAACTCTAATACATTCCAAGACCAAGCGAATAGTGAGTACTCTTATAAATTTGGTTCATTACAAAATGTAAATAAAGCAATCCGTAAACAAGCGGTTCAACACAATATCGACGTAATTCAACAAGGTGTTGAGTTAGGTTCTGAGTCATTGACTGTTTGGTTAGCTGATGGATCTTGCTTTCCTGGACAATTGAATTTCCGTAAAGCTTACGAAAATACATTAGAAAGTTTACAAGAAATTTATGCTGCATTGCCTGCTGACTGGAAATTATTCTTAGAGTACAAATGTGCTGAGCCTAATTTCTATTCTACTACAGTTGCTGATTGGGGACAATCTTATTCTTATGTAAAAAAATTAGGAGATAAAGCGAAAACTTTAGTTGATTTAGGTCACCACCTTCCAAATGCTAATATTGAGCAAATTGTTTCTTTATTATTAATGGAAGATAAATTAGGTGGATTCCACTTCAATGATTCTAAATACGGAGATGACGATTTAACTGCTGGTGCATTGAAACCTTACCAATTATTCTTAATCTTCAATGAATTAGTTGAAGGAATGGATGCGAGAGGAATGAACCATGCAACTGACTTAGGTTGGATGATCGATGCTTCTCACAACGTAAAAGATCCAATGGAAGATTTATTACAATCTGTTGAAGCTATCATGATTGCTTATGCTCAGGCACTTTCTGTTGACAGAAAAGCGTTAGAAATTGCTCAAAATGAAAATGATGTTGTTAAAGCTCAGGAAATTTTACAAAATGCTTTCCGTACTGATGTTCGTGCATTAGTAGCTGAAGCTCGTTTGCGTTCTGGTGCTGCGCTTAATCCAGTTGGATTATACCGTCAGTTAGGGGTACGTGATGCTTTAATTGGAGAAAGAGGATTGAAAACTGTAGCAACAGGATTATAAAAAACAATAGTAAATAAATGAATGCAGTAGCCATTTTCGATATTGGAAAAACAAATAAAAAAGCCTTTCTATTTAATGAAAGCTATCAAATTGTTTGGGAAAATTCAGTAAATCTTCCCGAAACAGTTGATGAAGATGGATTTCCATGCGAAGATATTGTAGCGCTAAAAGACTGGTTTTTGGGATGTTGGGATGAGATGAGATCTCAAACGCAATACAATTTAAAAGCAGTGAATTTTAGTACTTATGGTGCTAGTTTTGTGTACATAGACGAAGAAGGAAATCCTTTGACTCCTTTGTACAATTATCTAAGACCCTATCCTGAAAAGCTTAAGAATAAATTTTATACTAAATACGATGGGGAAGAAGTTTTCGCTGTGAAAACTGCTTCTCCCGTTTTAGGAAGTTTGAATTCCGGAATGCAAATTTACCGATTGAAAAAAGAAAACCCTGAGGTTTTTGACAAGGTAAAATACTGTTTGCATTTGCCACAATACATGAGTTTTCTTTTAACTAAACAAGGTTTTACTGATATCACAAGTATTGGTTGTCACACTAATCTTTGGAATTTCAATAAAATGAAATACCACAAATGGATTAGAAAGCAAAATATAGATGAAAAACTGCCTCCAATTCATGATTCTGAAGATGCTATAACCATCGAGAATGATATTGCAGTTGGAATTGGTTTACATGATAGTTCTTCGGCTTTGATTCCTTACATTATCAATTTTGAAGATCCATTTGTATTGTTGTCAACAGGAACTTGGGTGATTACAATGAATCCGTTTAATGATAAAAAGCTTACCTTTGAGGAATTGCAAAACGATTGCTTGTGCTTTTTACATTATAAAGGAAAACCGGTAAAAGCTTCCCGTTTGTTTGCAGGAAATGAGCATGAAATTCAGTCAGTAAAATTGGCAACACATTTTAATGCTCCTTTAGATTCTTACAAACATGTGCTTTACGATAAAGATATTATTACTAAGTTAAGAGCTAAATTCAAACAGTATACTAAGGAAGATAGTACGATTCTAAAAGATTGTCCTTTCAACCAAAGAGATTTATCTGATTTTGAAAATTATGATGAAGGGTACCATCAGCTAATGTTGGATTTAATTGCTCAACAAATAGTTTCGACTAAATTAGTAATTCATAATAGTCCGGTAAAGAAAGTTTTTGTTGATGGAGGTTTCAGTAAAAATTCGATTTATATGAACTTGTTAGCAGAAGCTTTCCCCGAAATGGAAGTATATGCAGCCTCAATGGCGCAAGCCAGTTCACTAGGAGCAGCCTTAGCCATTCATAAAAATTGGAATACAAAACCAATTCAAAATGATTTAATTGATTTAAAATTTTACAAGCACTAAAATAAAATATGCCTATCATGATTCAGTGAATATTGATAGGCAATTTTACATAAAGTGTTAAACAATAAATAACAGCATATGAAAGTTGGACTTTTTATACCTTGTTATGTGGATCAATTTTATCCACAAATAGGTATTGCAAGCTTAGAGTTATTACAGAAATTTGGATGTGAAGTAAGTTTTCCAATGGATCAAACTTGCTGTGGACAGCCAATGGCTAATAGCGGTTATTCTCATTTAACCGGAGGATGTGATACTAATTTTGTGAATAATTTTTCTGAATTTGATTATGTCGTTTGTCCTTCCGGAAGTTGTACAATGCATGTGAAGGAACACCTTCATTCTAAGGAGAATGAAGCTGCTGCTACACATATTAGAAAGCATGTGTATGAACTAACAGAATTTCTAACGGATATATTAAAAGTAGAATCTATCGAAGGAAATTTTCCTTATAAAGTAGGAATGCACCAAAGTTGTCACGGTCAACGCGGATTACATCTTTCACAAATGAGTGAATTGAATGCGGCTCCTTTTTCTAAACCTGAACAGTTATTGAGTAAGATAAAAGGTTTGGATTTAGTATCCTTAAGCAGAAAAGACGAATGTTGTGGTTTTGGAGGTACTTTTTGTGTTACTGAAGAAGCTATTTCTGTAAAAATGGGATTAGATCGTATAGAAGATCACGCAGCACACCAAGTAGATTATATTACAGGAGGAGATATGTCGTGCTTAATGCATTTAGAAGGAATTCTAAAAAGACAAAAAAGCAATATTAAAGTAATTCACATTGCAGAAATTTTAAACTCAATATGAAAGAAAATACAATAGATCATAGTCACGCAGCGGCTATTTTCAATAAAGATGTAGAACGTGTAAATTGGCATGATCAAACGCTTTGGTTTGTTCGTTCAAAAAGAGATAAATCTGCTCATGCTATTCCGGAATGGGAAGCGCTTCGTGAGACAGCTTCAAATATTAAAAACAATGTACTTTCAAATATTCACGATTATTTAGTCGAATTTGAAGCTAAAGCCAAAGAAAATGGAATTATTATCCATTGGGCTGCTGATGGAGACGAACACAATAAAATAGTACATTCTATCATTGCTAAGCATGGTGTTACCCAAATGGTAAAATCAAAATCAATGCTTACAGAAGAATGTCATTTGAATGAATATTTAGCAGAGAATGGAGTTGAAGTAATTGATTCCGATTTAGGGGAATTTATTGTTCAATTAAGAAAAGAACCACCAAGTCATATCGTATTGCCTGCTATTCACCTTAAAAAAGAAGATGTAAGTGATACTTTTCACGAACATCTTGGAACAGAAAAAGGAAATAACGATCCGCAATATTTAACCGAAGCGGCTCGAAAAGAATTAAGAGATACTTTCCTGACTAGAAAAGTAGCACTTACAGGAGTGAATTTTGCAGTTGCTGAAACGGGTGAATTTGTAGTGTGTACCAATGAAGGAAATGCCGACATGGGCGCGCATCTTGCTGATGTTCACATTGCTTGTATGGGATTTGAGAAATTAATTCCAGAGCGTAAACATCTTGGTGTATTTTTAAGACTTTTAGCTCGAAGTGCTACAGGTCAACCCATTACTACTTTCTCAAGTCATTTCAAAAAACCAAGAGATGGTCAGGAAATGCACATTGTTATTGTTGATAATGGCAGAAGTACGCAATTAGGACGTGAAGAGTTTAGAAACTCTCTAAAATGTATTCGTTGTGGGGCTTGTATGAACACTTGTCCGGTTTACAGAAGAAGTGGTGGACACAGTTATCACAATGCGGTTGCAGGTCCTATTGGTTCTATTTTGGCACCTAATTTAGACATGAAAAAGAATGCCGATTTGCCTTTTGCAAGTACGCTATGTGGTTCTTGTACTAATGTATGTCCGGTAAAGATTGATATTCACGACCAATTGTATAAATGGCGTCAGGTTTTAGTTAAGGAAGGTTATACGCCAAGTTCTAAAACAATGGCCATGAAAGGAATGTCGGCTGTTTTAGCTAATCCAACCGTTTTTAAAATTGCAGGAAAAGCAGGTCGATTTGTAATGAAGAATTTGCCTTTTATGGTAAACAACAATCTTAATGCTTGGTACAAGCAAAGAGAAATGCCAGCACCGCCAGAAGAATCATTTAGAGAATGGTATGCTAAAAAAGCAAAAGAATCTAAAGACAAGAAATAATGAGCAGTAGAGATAGTATTTTAAGTAAAATCAAAAACAATCAGCCTACATCAGTGAGCGAATTGCCTAGTCTTAGTTTTTTAGGATTAGACAAAATTGATGTAATTGAAACCTATAAAACAGTACTAAAAGGTATTGGTGGATTTTGTGAAGAAGTGAGTAGTTTAGACGAAGTCAAAGCCTACATTGCTGCGCATTATCCAGCAGATAAAAGAAAGATTACTACTATTTCGGAATTAGCTGATATTGCTGAAACCGAATGGACAAATGATGATCCACATAGTTTACAAAATGTAGAATTAGCAATTGTAAAGGCACATTTTGGTGTTGCTGAAAATTCAGGACTTTGGGTAACCGATGCTATTTTAGGGCAAAGAGTTTCGCCTTTTATTCCGCAGTATTTAACTATCATTGTCAATAAAAAAGATATTTTGGCTACAATGCATCAGGCTTATGAGCGTATTGGTAATTTAGATTATGGTTTTGGTACTTTTATAGCGGGACCTTCTAAAACTGCCGATATTGAGCAATCATTAGTTCTTGGAGCCCATGGAGCAAGAGGATTGACCGTTTTTTTGATGGAATAGTTTATTCTTGATTCATATAAAAAAATCGCTTCGGTTTTATCGAAGCGATTTTTTTGTTTTAGTTGTAACGCAAAGATTCGCAAAGTGAACCGCAAAGGAACTCAAAGAAATATTTACAAAAGAGAGAGAAAAGAGAATCTTTTTAAAAAAAAGCTCTGCGAATCTTAGCGTAATAATTTACTATTCTTTTATTTTTTCTAAAGAAACAGCATTGATACAAAATCGTAAACCACTTGGTTCTGGTCCATCAGGAAAAACATGACCCAAATGCGCATCGCAAATATTACAAACACATTCGATGCGAATCATTCCATAACTTACATCTTTGTTGTAAGCTACATTTTCGACGACTATTGGCTGTGTAAAGGATGGCCAACCTGTTCCACTTTGAAATTTAGTTGTAGAATCAAAAAGGGGAGTTTTACAACATTTGCAGGCATACTTTCCGGCTTCAAAAAGATTACACAGTTCTGAACTATGCGCTCTTTCTGTTCCTTTTTGACGCGTTACATAATATTCTTCATCGCTCAATTCTAATTTCCATTTCTGTTCTGTTTTTTCTACTCTTTTTGGTGGAGTAGGATTACCATGTGTGGCAAATTTTATAAGATCGTTCCAGTTTAGCATAGTTTTTTATTTAAGATATACAGCTACAAATTTGGCCATCGGAGCCATTCGGGCTTTATTCAATTGTAAGGTGTCGTTTTTTACAGTGTAATTATCTACAGTTTCTAATACGTTTAAAAATTCGTTTTCAACGGTAGGTTTCATGCAAGCCATTTTGGTAGAACCTATTTTTGAAAATGAAATTCGGTTTACATTGGACTGAAGTTCATACGTTCCAAAAAAAGAATTACAGCCACCATTTCCAGTCACTCTATTATCAGCTGATTTTAAAATTAGATGCGGTTCTTTAGAAGCAAAATTTTCAGCAGTTACTTTTTGACCTCTGATTTCAATTAACTTCCAGTATTTTTCGACAATATTAGAAGATTTATCAGCAATTGTTTTTTTGCTATTGCTGCATGAAAAGGATAATAAAACAACGAACAACAGACTAATTTTAGTAAAATAGTTTTTCATTTTCAATTTTTAAGTGGAGATTCTATTTGGGAATAAATTTTCAGTAATACAAGCCGAAAATATAATTTCCAGTCTTTACTGCTTTTACAAATATAAAAAAGCATTTACTCAATCATTGTTTATAATTTCCTAATTTTTCAATAGTATTTCCTAATTTAAACACCTAGGATTATTTGGCTATATTTGATTCTTCTTAAGAATGAGTAAAATATGAGATTGAAGCATTTATTTAAAGCAAAATTAAATTGGACTTCAGTTCCAAAAGAAACGAATTCAAATTTAAAAAAATACAGTAAAACCCACCAAATTGCGATTGACGGAAAAGCTATTTTAAATGTCTCGGCAGCCAAAGCATTCAAAGGAGATCCCAGTTTGTATAATCCGGAAGATTTGTTGTTGAGTAGCGTGGTTTCTTGTCACATGATGTCCTATTTGTACGTTTGTTCACAAAACGATATTACGGTACTTTCTTATCAAGATGACGCTGAGGCAACTCTTGAAGTTACAGATAATGGCTCTGGACGTTTTATAGAAGTTCGATTATTTCCTAAAGTAATTATCAAAGAAAAAGAAAAAATAGCCGAAGCCATAAGTTTACATGCTAAAGCAAACGAACTCTGTTTTATAGCAAATTCTTGTAGTTTTCCAATTGTACATTTTCCTGGCTGCGAAGTTGAATAGTGAAGTAAATTAATTGGGTAAAGAGAATAGAGGATTTTGTATAAAAAAGGCTTGCAATCAGAAGATTTGCAAGCCTTTTAGCATTAAGTGTAATTTTTAAAATTTATAAGTAACACCAAATCTTATATTTCTAGGTGCTTCTGTTTGCCAGTAGTATGCATTTAAATAAGAATAATAAGAACCACTGTACAGGTATTCGTTTAAGATATTAAACATATTGGCTGTAAACTTAAGTTTTCCTGTCTCGTAGGATACGCCACCATCCATTTTGAAATAATTAGGTAGTTTTTCAAGTCCTACACTCCAAGTATCTGTTTGACGACCTGCAAGATAAGTTCCGCCAATAGAAACTCCTAGTCCTTTTAGTTTTCCGTTTACTACGGTGTAATTTAGCCACGTATTAGCTGTATGTTTAGCAAAACCAGGGACAGTAGAACCTGCAACAATACTGCTTACATTAGAATCTTTAACCGTAGACTCCGTAAAAGCATAATTGACAATAAGATTTAGTCCCTCAACAATTTTCCCTCTTAGGTCAAACTCAATTCCACGTGCTCTTTTTTCTCCTAAAACTACACTATAATTTTGTCCGGGAGTATTGTTTGGATCAGAAGTTAATTCGTTTTTCTTTAAGATGCTGTAAGCAGAAAATGTTGTATTCCATGATCCGTCAAACCAGTCTTTTTTGATTCCGAATTCTACATTGTTACCAGTTAAAGGTTTTACTTTATCACCGTTTTCTATAATACCCGACTGAGGTGAAAAAGCCTGGTCATACAAACCATAAATAGATGTGCTTGGTGTAAGTGAAATACTCAATCCTGCGCGAGGGGTAATATGACTATCAGAAAGAGGATTACTATAACTACTGGTTTGATTTATCCATGTGTAACGTGCTGCGAGAGTAAGTCTGATTTTATTTTCCAAAAAGCCCAGCTCATCCTGAATATAACCCGCTGCGTATTCTGAACCATATAAGCCTACAGCTCTTTCTTTAAGTGGTGTATCACGATCAAAATTAGGTAAACCATTAGTAGGTGTTCCATAATCAGGAGTGTTTACATTGAACGGATCATCAACAGTATCTAAATTATGCGATTGACCCCAATCGGCCATATAATCTTTACTTCCTAAATCGATTCCTCCTAATACTTTGTGAGTTACTGATCCTGTATTGAATTTTCCATTGGCAAATATTTGTCCTAAATACATATTGCTTTCAGCATCCCAAATACCTACATTTCGAATAATTTCGCCAGCTGCTAAATCTGCTGTTGATCCTACCGCTGTAGGCCATGAGCTGTATCCTTCTTGCAAATATTTGAAATAAGAAGTTTGGGCTGTCAATTTCCAATTGTCATCAAAATTATGTTCAAATAGTAAATATCCGCTATAATCATTAATTTTGGTATCAGGTAAACCTGGTTGTGTCATAGTAAAATCAATAGGCATAGTACCATATCCCATATTATCAGGACCAAAAATATAGTAAGAACCTACTTCAGTCATATTCGCTCTTTGGTAGTTATATTCAGCGGTAATTTTTGTTCTATCATTAAGTTGATAAGAAAGTACAGGGGCAATTACGTAACGATCGTTGTGTTCAAAATGACGATGCGAACCTTTATTTTGGGCCATTGCATTGAAACGATACAATAATTTTCCTTTTTTATCCAGTTTACCATCTAAATCGATACTGGCTCTGTAAAAGTCAAAACTGCCACCCATTACGGATGCTTCCCCTTTAGTAATACCTGTTGGTTTTTTAGTTACCACATTATAAAGTCCGCTTGGATCTCCACTAGAAAGCATAAATCCTGCCGGGCCTTTTACAAATTCTATGTGATCAACAAAACTCATATCTTCGGTAAGTGGTCCCCAGAAAGAAGAAACTACGTTAAAACCGTTACGGAAAGCTTGTATTTGGGAACCTCTCATTGTTATATTAGTGTATAAATCGCCCCAGTGTTCTAAGCGAACAGCGCCACTCACATTTCGAATTACACCATCGCTCATACTTGTAATTTGCTGGTCTTTTAATGTTTGACCACTAATAATCTGAATGTTTTGTGGGATTTCTAAAACCGGAGTATTCAAACGCAATGACAATGAAGGATTGTTTTGTTTGTATTTACTTTTCTTTACAATTACTTCATTCAGTTCTTCTTTGTTTTCATTCAGCTTGAAGTTTTTAGTAAGTGTTTGGTTGCTGCTTATAGTAATTGTTTCTATAATTGCTTTAATTCCCACTCCGTCGATACTTAAAACGTAGTTCCCGGGTTTAAGATTTTTGAATTCATATTGCCCATTAAAATTTGTAATTGTATTGTACTTTGTGTTTTTTAGTGCTACGGCAATGCTCTCGGCAGGACTGTTGTCACTCAATGTAATTTTTCCATTTATCTTTCCCAAACCCTGGCTCATCATGTTGAGAGAAACCAAAAATAGTATTGCGAATGAAATTCTCTGTAGGTAAGTTATCTTCATTTATTTCTTATTTAGAATTATTCTGCGAAAGTAAATACTAAAATTTTCTTAAACAAATTATTTTTACTTATTCTAAATAAAAATAAATACTATAAAGAGTTTAGAAAATATGGCTCGTTTAAAAAAAATAAAATTCCCATCTAAGAAGAAATACCATTACTGCATAATGAGTCAAGCCTAATTGATTTTATAATAGAGCTGTTCCACCATTTCTGTATTCAGCTCTTTGCCAAAATTCTCTAGTGTGAGAACCTTGGAATACCACACCGTCTTTTTGAGATTGGTGTTTAAAAGTCCCGTAACTTTGAGATAAAACTTGATTTGGGTTCGTATGTATCGCTATTTTAATCTCGTTAATTCCCCATTTTTGCCAAGCACTTCGGTATAACCAAACATGGCAATCTTTCGATTTCAATTCTTTCTCCACTTCAAAAATAGCACCCAAACATACTTTATTTGTTCCGTGTGGATTGACTAAATCTCGGGGAACATATAAACACCTTATTCCAATTTTTATCTTTTTCAATATTTTTCAGAACTCAGTATAGTTCAGAACGGTTAGTCAATTTTAAATGAATAATTTTATCGCCTTAAATATTTGATATAAACACTAAATAAAAACAAACAATAGAATGGATTTTAATTTATCTAAAGAGTTAGAAAAAGACATCGTTTTTGAACAGATTGCTTCTTTCTTGAAAGATGAAAATTTTACAGTGATACAACAGGATCAAACCCGTCCTTGGGGAGGTTTTTTTGTTATTGATGAAAAGCAAGCGCAAGCCTTTGCAGCCAAATTTTTTCCACATCTGGAAATGTCTGAAATTCAGATTACAAACAAGTTAAGCCCGAAGATTTTAGTTGTTGCACCTAATAAGCGTTTGTCTTGGCAATACCATTTTAGAAGAGCAGAAATTTGGACTATTCTTTCAGGTTCAGTAGGAGTAAAAACTAGTAGGACAGATGAAGAAGGTGAACTTCAACAACTTAATCAGGGGACTTTTATACAAATGGATAAAGGAGAACGTCACCGTTTAATTGGTTTAGATTCCTGGGGAATTGTAGCTGAGATTTGGCAACATACTAATCTGGATAATCCTTCTGATGAAGAGGATATTGTGCGTTTGCAGGATGATTTTGGAAGATAAAAAGACATTTAAATTATTTCCAAAATGGAGAATCATTTTTAAATTAGAGTAAAGGACAGTATTGTCTTTTACTCTAATTTTTTTATGAAGATGCGTTTTCGACATGTAAAATGAAAATTTAGCTTTCTTTTCTTACACACAAATTAAACATCAAAAAACAAACTTAAAAAAGAATATTTAAGCTAGTATTTTTCTTTTTAATTTACTTATTTTTGATAATATTAACTGTAATCCTAGAAATTATTTAATGTTTTAGGAAAAAAATAGAATGAAAATAAAAAATAAAATTGGGTTCTTATTTGTATTGTTTACTTGTTACGTTCAAGCTCAGTATTCAAATTTAAAATTCGAAAATTTTGATACTTCAAAGGGACTTTCAAGTAGTACTTGTCTTGATATTTTTCAGGATAAGGAAGGTTTTATATGGCTAGGAACTATTGACGGTTTGAATAAATACAACGGTTATGAATTCCAAATTTATCGTACTATCCTTAACAATCCCTATTCGATAAGTAATAATAGAATCAATACTATTACTGAAGACGGCAAGGGTAATTTATGGGTAGGAACGGATAATGGATTGAATGTTTTTGATAAAAATACAGACAAGTTTTATAAAATTAATTTATATCAGACAAAATCAGTCGATGGTACTTTTAGAGAAGTAATCAACGGATTGCTATTTGATAAAAAAACAAATTCTTTGTGGGTGGCTTCTAAAAATGGACTCATTAAATTGTTTTTAGATAATAACAATGATTCTAATTATTCAAAGCTAAAATCAGTTCAATATACACACAATCCTAAAGACAAAAAATCACTAGATAATAATGATGTTACAAGTGTTTTAAAAGATGCACAAGGGAATATTTGGCTTGGAACAAAGTCTAATAATTTACATCGATATAATTATAAAACTAATGATTTTTCTCGATTTTCAATTGATTTTGAAAACAACCAATATCTAAATCATTTACCCAAACAATTTTTGATTGATAAAGAAGGCGATTTTTGGATCGGTAATGATTTATCGCATCTATTTTTATATAATAGACGTCAAAATAAATTTAAGAAGGTTTCTCCTGTTGCTAAAAGCATTCCCATCTTTGATTTGTATCAGGATAAAAAAGGGATAATTTGGGTTTCTACTGATGGAGATGGAATTTATTTGCTGGATAAAAAGAAAGGTTTTTTACAACATTTAAAACAAAATCCAAGCGACCCATTTTCATTGTCTAATAATCAACCTTCTAAAGTATTAGAAGATAATAATGGTATTTTTTGGATTGCATCTTATAATGCGGGAGTCAGTAAATTAGCTATTTCCAAGGCGTCTTTTGGGCATTATTTTTACCAGCCGGGAAGCGGAACAGGCTTGAGTGCTAAAATTGCCCAATCGGTATTGCAGGATAGTAAAAAAAGAATTTGGATAGGAACTGATGGCGGAGGATTGAATCTTTTTGATGAAAAAACAGCGACTTTTAAACATTTTAGAGCCAATCCTGGTGATGTGAATTCGTTAAGTTCGGATAAAATTGTTTATCTCTTAGAAGGGAATAATGATGTTTTATGGGTTTGTACCTGGGATGGAGGATTGAATAAGTTTGATACTAACAAAGGAATTTCAAAATCATACAAATACAATCGCAATGATCCTTTTTCTATTGGACAAAATACGGTTTGGTGTGCCGAAAAAGACTCAAAAAACAGATTGTGGTTAGGTACTTCTACAGCAGGATTAAATTTATTTGATCCAGTCAATGAAAAATTTTATCAGTACAAAAATATTCCAGGTGATGCGCATAGTTTGATTAGTAATTTTGTATTCTCTCTTTTTATAGATTCTAAAAACCGACTTTTTGTTGGGACTTCACAAGGTTTGTGTGTTACTTCTCTTAATGCTGTTAAGGCAACAATTCCAAAAAAAATCAATTTTTCGGAGATTAAAATTAAAAATACTCAAGGAAATCGAATTAATTATATAACTGAAGATTATAAAGGAAATATATGGGTTGGATCCGATATTGGTTTATATGAATTGGATTCCAATTTGAAATTGAAAAATTCGTATTCTTCATTGAATGGATTGCCAAATAACTTAGTGGTAGGTATTCAAGAAGACAATAATCACAATTTATGGATTAGTACTAAGAGTGGATTGTCTTTGCTTAATCCGGAAAAGCAAACCTTTAAAAATTTTAATTTACACGACGGATTACAAGGAACCGAATTTCAAAGTAAGTCTATTGCTAAAACCTGGGATGGTCGCATTATAGTAGGTGGAATCAATGGATTTAATATTTTTAATCCCAATGCTATTTCTTTAAAATCAAATATTGTTACTCCGGTTATTTCAGAAATCAGATTGTTTAATAAAAAAATTGATGCTGGAGATACCATTAACGGAAGGATTTTATTGAATCAATCTATATCGGCTACTAAAGAGATTAATTTAAGATATGACGAAGGCTATATTTCATTTGGTTTTGTCGCCTTGCATTATCAAAATCCGGAACGGGTAAAATATGCTTATAAAATGGTTGGACTTGATGAGAATTTTATCAATGCCGACATTAGTAGAGTGGCTAATTATTCGAATTTAGAGCCAGGTTCCTATACTTTAGAAGTGATCGCATCTGTCGATGGCCAATGGGATCAGGCAAGAAAAACGGCTGTAGTAATAAAAGTGCAATCACCGCCTTGGAAAACCTGGTGGGCCTATACTTTTTATCTTTTGGCTTTTGCATTTATCCTTTCATATTCGATTTATTTTTATACTAAAAAAGTTAGAGAAGAAAAGGAAAAGGAATTAGATCAAATGAAGTTAAACTTTTTCATCAACGTTTCTCATGAGTTTAGAACACCTTTAACGCTCATCTTAAATCCAGTTGATAAAATTCTTTCGTCTTTTAATGATCCTGAAGAAGTGAAAAAATCAGCTCTTATTATTCAAAGAAGTAGTCGAAGACTTTTACATCTGGTTAATCAGTTATTAGATCTTAGAAAAATGGATTTAGGAAAGAATCCGTTGGAAATTTCTCGAATGAATATAGTGAAATTCAGTAAAGACATTTTTCTGCTTTTTGAAGATTTGGCTAAAGTTAAAGGAATCGATTTTGTTTTTGATGCACCTAAAAAACAATTGTATGGAATGTTTGATCCTGACAAAATCGAAAAAATATTGACTAATCTACTTTCTAATGCTCTTAAATTTACTGATAAAGGAGGCGGAGTAACTTTGTCAATACATGAAGTAATGATTGAGAAAGAACATACTTATTTGAGGTTTTTTAAAAGAAAAACAGTAGAAAGGGATGTAGAAATTAGAGTAGCTGATACAGGTATAGGATTGAAGAGAGAGCAGTTGAATGCCGTTTTTCAACGTTTTTTCCATGCCGATAGTTCTAAATCGGGAACTGGAATTGGCTTGAATTTTATTAAAAGTTTAGTCGAATTGCACAAAGGAGAGATTTTAGTTGAAAGTGAGTATGAGGTGGGGTCTACTTTTATAGTAAGATTACCAGCAGATCTTGCTGTCGAGAAAAACCAATCGGCTAATTTAAATGAATCCAGCAATTATCAATTAGATAAAATTTCCATCACATCAACCGAATATGAAATTGCAATATCTAATGATGAAGTGGATAATGAAGCGGTTGCGACTACTAAAGGAAATCGACCTGTTGTGCTTATCGTGGAAGATAATAAGGAATTAAGAAATCACTTAAAGAGTGAATTGAGCAATCAATTTCAGGTTAAAGAAGCTGCAAATGGCGAACTTGGCTTGAAAATGATTAAGAAAATTTTCCCTGATATTGTGATTAGCGATGTTATGATGCCAGAAATGGATGGTTTTGAAATGTGTCGCCAAGCTAAAAATGATATTGAAACCAGCCATATTCCTATCATTTTGTTAACTGCAAGAAGTTTAGAAGAAGATCGAATTGAAGGTTATGATACTGGAGCAGATGAATATTTGTCAAAACCATTTAATATAAATGTTTTAAAAGCTCGAATTAAAAATCTCTTGGAAGCCAGAAAAAGAGCTAAGGAAAGATTTGCTTCTATAGGAACGATTTTGCCTTCGAGCGAAATAACGACCAACTCTATAGATGAAGCTTTTTTAGATAAAACAACTAAAATTGTGATGGATAATATTTCGGATCCCGATTTTAGTTTGGAAGACATTATCAAATTATTAGGTATTGGTCGATCTCAATTTTATAGAAAAATCAGTTCAATTACAGGCCAAAACCCGAGTAATTTTATTCGAACCATCCGATTAAAATATGCATCCGAATTGTTATTAACTCAAAAATATTCGGTTAAGGAATTAACACATCTATGCGGTTTTAACTCTTCGGCTTATTTTACTAAAACATTCAAAGAACTTTTCGGAATGACACCTACCCAATTTGTGGAACAGAATCAAGGAGAGAAATAATATAATTTTTTCAAACTTTTTTTAAAATTTAGAACAAAGAGATTAATTATAACTCACACTTTTAAGTTAGAGGCTTATCATTTTATTTAGAAAAAAAATATTTCTGAATAAAATGATAGGCCTTTTTATTTTCAATACTATTAATCCTAATTCTTAAAAATTAACTTAAATTTTATGATTTCAGATTACTGATTGATAAGAAGTTTTTATTTTGATTAATGAATCTTTGAAATGTGTAAAATGGATTTATTTTATGTTAAAAATACATTATAATAAAAAATATCTTGATTTATATGTGTTTACAGTAAAAATGGGCGATAATTTATGCAGAATGAATGATAATTTATCTCTTAAAAATGACATTCTAAGTAATTTTGATATGTTGGTAATCGGATAAATTGTTAATCTAAGGTTAATTTATTGTTTGATGTCAATTTTAAAAAAAAGTAGGTATTTGAAAAAATGGATTGAATTTAAATAATTACAATTTTTGGTTGGCTTGTAGTTTTTGCCCTAATAGTTACTGATTAAAAGTATCGGTAGCTGTTTATCAAAAACAGTCCATTTTATACCTACCTATATATTAGTAATTGTATAAGAATGTTTGATGTTAGTTTGGTTAGTGATTTTGTGTTTTACAACTACTGATTTACAAGATTGGTAGTTGTAAGCTAAAAAGTAAAAAAGTTAGGCTGATGAGGTCAAAGACAAATTTGGATTAATGTAGTTTTTAGTAATTTAATATATCATTCGCATGGAAAATTATAGCAAGTTTAAAGATATATTAGAAATAAGTGATTATTCTAGAGTTCGTAAACACAGACAGATTGTTAATTCTGTTTTAAATGCAACTTCTTTGGGATCTTTGAAATTAAATGACAAATTACCCTCAGTAAATGAGCTGTCAATAGATTATAATATTTCTAGAGATACAGTAGTAAGAGCTTATGCATTTTTAAAAGAAAATGACATTATAGATTCTGTTCCGGGAAAAGGATACTATATCAAATCAATTAGTGATGGATATAAGGCTAAAGTTTTTTTATTATTCGATACTTTAAGCCCTCAGATGAAAAAGATTTATGATGCATTTTCAGAAACGCTCAAAGATATTGCAGTAATAGATTTTTATATCTATCAAAATAATTACAGTCAATTTAAAAAACAAATACTGTATAGCAATACAAAAGAATATACACATTATGTATTAGCTACAAATTTTGAAGAAGAAAGTGATGATTATATAGATTTTATTAAAAAAGAAGTGCCATTAGAGAAGTTGATTTTGCTTAATAAGGGGTCTGAAAAATTAAATAATGAAGTAGCCTGTGTGTATCAGGATTTTGAAACTGAATTTATTCTGGCATTAGAAAAATTAAGAAATCATTTAAAAAAATACAAAGGATTTAAACTAGTTTCTCCAAAGGGTGGTAAAATCCCAAATGAAATTAAAAAATCGTTTAAAAAATTTTGTATTGAAAATGAATTTGCGTTCAATGTCATTGAGGATTTTACTAATGAAGTAGTCGAAAGACATATGGTCTATATTGTTTTTGAAGATGATGAAAGTCTGGTGAGTCTAATAAAAAAAATAAGTAATACCGGATTTGTTATAGGAAAAGAGATAGGGATACTATCTTATGATGATGATAATCCATTAAAAGAATTGTTGGCAGGGGGAATAACGGTGCTAAGCCGTGTTTTTGAAAAGATAGGGTATCAGGCTGCTGATATTATTTTAAAAAAAGAAAGAAAACGAGTTCTTGATCCATTAAAAGTGATTGTTAGAAAATCATTATAGTGTTTTACTATTAAAGAATAATACTATTGATGTACAGTAATAGTATTTAAATTAAAAACTAAATTAATTATTAACCAAAATGAATTGTTTTATGAACAAACCAAAAATCATTCAGCATAAGCTGAAATTTTTATCAAAACCAACTTTGTTAGCATTGATATTGGGATATGGTGTTGTAGGTGATATGTATGCTGCAAATTCTAATATGTACACTAATATAAGTTCAAGTGTTGCTGGGCTTGAAAATCTTCAGCAGAATATTAAGATTACAGGGAAAGTTGTCTCTGCCGAAGATAAGATGGGGCTTCCAGGAGTTAATGTTGCTGTTAAAGGAAGTACACAAGGAACTATGACAGATATTGATGGTAATTTTACAATTAATGTACCTTCAAATAATTCAGTTTTAGTGTTCAGTTACTTGGGATTTCAAAATCAGGAAATTTCAGTAGCTGGAAAATCAACACTAAATGTGGTAATGGTTTCAGATTCCAAAGCTTTAAATGAAGTTGTTGTTGTTGCTTATGGTACTCAACAAAAGAAAAAGGTTACAGGTTCTATCGAGACGGTATCAGCCAAAGCTTTTCAGGATAGAGCAATTACCAGTCCTGCCTTAGCACTACAAGGACAAACACCAGGATTGTTAGTGACCAGATCAACTACCAGACCAGGGAATGAGGGGATTAATTTTCAAATTAGAGGGGCAACTTCTGTAAATGGAGGTTCGCCATTAATTGTTATTGATGGAGCACCTGCGTTAAACAATGAGGCCTTTTTTAATATGAATAGTGACGATATTCAATCGGTAACGGTGTTAAAAGATGCATCTTCGGTTTTGTATGGATATAGAGCTGCTAATGGAGTAATCTTGGTTACTACTAAAAAGGGAGCATCAGGAAAAATAAAAGTAGATTATAGTAATTCGTTAAGAATAGGTACTCCAGGAATTGCTCCTCCTACGCCAACAATGCAACAATATGGAAGGGTTTGGCTTGAAGCTACAGATCAAGATGGAGTAAATGCTAATTATTGGGGTTGGGGTAGTAGAGCGAATTTAGAATTGATGGCTTCTGGCTATGAAGGAATTTATGATACCTCTTCTTGGGGGAAAATTTATATAGGACAAGCACGTCGTTATGATGAGATGTTTGGTAATTCAGTTTCAACGCAACAAAATGCCAGCATTTCAGGAGGATCTGATAAATCAACTTATAGAGTTTCATTTAATATGGCAGAGGATATAGGAGCATTGAAAACAGCTTATGATGGGAAAAAACAATACAATTTAAGATTTAATAATGATTATCAAGTTGCAAAATGGTTAAAATTAGAAACAGGGGTTTCTTATTTAAATTACAAGATTGTTGCTCCGTCATCTGGATTAGACAGAGAATCTTTAACTGCCGATCCTCCGTTTTTTCCTTCAAGAAATCCTTATGGACAATGGTATGCTAACTTTAATATTGCGGGTAATAGAAATGCTGTAGCCGCCACTGTTGATGGAGGTAAAAATACAACCAAAAGAGATCAATTGGGTTTAAATATGGCAGCTACTTTTAATTTGTATGAAGGTTTGACTTTTAAATTATCAGGAACTTACAATAGAGATTTTTTCAATTATCAAAGTTACATAATCACGGTGCCACAATATAGTTGGTATGGTGATTTAGCTCCTGAGAACGTAAACTCTGCTTCATCAATTAGAGAAGAAAGAATTGATAAAACCTATCAAAATTATGGTGGTTTCTTGAATTATAACAAGGAATTTGGAAATCATAGTTTTTCAGCTTTGCTAGGTATGACAGCTGAATTAAATGAAGACAAAAGACTTTATGGCTATAGATTAGGTTTTATTGATAATGGAGTTTATGACCTAAATATGGGGTCTCTTGATCAGAAAGTTGAAGCAACTGGGGGGGCTGGACATACAGGAATCTATTCTTATTTAGCCCGTCTTGAATATGGTTATAAAGATAAATATTTATTAAAATTAAGTGGCAGACGTGATGGCTCTTCCCGATTTGCACCTGGATACAAATGGTCTAATTTTGGAGGTATTGAAACAGGATGGGTAATAAGCGAAGAAAATTTTATGAAAGCAATAACCCCAATTTCTTTCTTGAAAGTAAGAGCTTCTTATGGAGAAATGGGAAATCAATCTTCAGGTATTGGTGCCTATGATTATATTTCTTCAATGACAACTAATGCATCTGCAATTTTTGGATCTACGGCAGCACAACAAGGAGCAAGCTATGTTACAGCTCTTACAAGTACTGATAGAACTTGGGAACGTGTTGGAATTACTACTGTTGGGGTAGATTTTAGACTTTTTAATAATAAACTTTCAGGATCTTTTGATGGCTATACTAAAAAGAATGACGGGATGTTGATAAGTGTTGACTATCCGGATGTTCTTGGAGGTGTTGCACCAAAATCAAATAGTGGGGTGTTAAATACTAAAGGATGGGAAGCTACTCTAGGGTATAGTGATAAAATAGGGAAAGTGAAATATAACGTTGCCATTAATATGGGAGATTCTAGAAATAAGTTAACTTCTATGGAAGGAGCTAATAAATGGAATGCTGGTTTGGTTGCCGCTAGAGAAGGTTTTCCGTTAAATTCTTATTTCCTATATCAAACTGGAGGATTGTTTCAAAACGAACAAGAAGTGAGTGACTACTATGCCGCTTATGGGACAGCAGGTTTGATTCCATCTAGTACTGATGGATCTCAAAGATTACGTCCAGGTGATACCAGAAGATTAGATTTAGATGGCAATGGCTATATTAGTGATGTAGGTAATGGTACTACTGATAATGGAGACGTAAAGTACATGGGAGATTCAGCAGCACACTATAATTACGGAATTAACTTAGGAGCTCAATACAAGAATTTTGATATAACTGCTTTCTTTCAAGGGACATTAGAACAAAATCTTCTTAGAACAAATTATTTGGCATTTCCATTCCAGACTCTATTCACAGGTCAAACCTCAGCATATCTTGGTCAAACTTGGACAGCTACTAATATGGATGCTTTATACCCAAGAATGACTAATAATGTAACCAGAGCAAGATGGAACTGGCAAAACAATGATTTTACTTTACAAAATAACCGTTATGTAAGATTAAAATCTTTGGTAGTAGGTTATACTTTAAAAGATTTAAAAATAGTTGATAATTTTAAACTGAATCAGTTTAGAGTTTATTTTTCAGGGAATGATTTGTTTGAATTTACAAAAGTAAAAGATGGTTATGATCCGGAATTTGGAGAATCTTCAGCAAGTATTTATCCTTTTATGAGAACTTGGTCTTTAGGTTTAAATGTTTCCTTTTAATTTTTAGAAAAAATAGTATGAAAAAAATAGTAACAACAATAGTACTGTCTTCAGTTTTATTCATTTCAAGTTGTCAGAGTGATTATTTAGATTTAGATCCTCTTGATGCACAAACTGAAGTCTCTTATTTTAAAACACCAGCAGATTTTAAAGCTGCATCCAATAATTTTTATAACAGAATGATTAGTTGGACAGGTGTAAAACCTCCGGGATTAACAGATAGTAATAAAAGCAATATATATGATTTCATGGATTTTGGTTCTGATTTAACGGCAAAAACTACTGATTATGGCAGAGGTGTTTTAACTGTACCTAATGACGATAAATATTGGACTAATAGTTATGCCTATATTAGAGAAAATAATATCCTGTTAAATAAAGCAGCTCAATATTCAGGTAATAAAGCGGCGATTGCTCAGTATGTAGCAGCGGCAAAATTCTTTAGAGCTTGGCATCATTTCTTTTTATTAAAAAGATATGGTGGGGTTCCGGTTGTAACTTCGGTTGTGGATTTATCCTCTCAAGAGTTGTATAACAAACGTAATAGCCGTTATGAAGTAATGAACCAAATCCTGAAAGATTTGTCAGAAGCAATTCCTGATCTACCAGTAGAACAAAATATTGCTGAAGCAGATAAAGGACATATTAGTAAATGGGCAGCTGAAGCTTTTAAAGCCAGAGTATTGCTATATGAAGCTACTTGGGAAAAATATGTAGAGACTACTACTGATGGTGATGGAGTATCAACTGGTGCTGGTACTGTAGGTATTGCATCTAACTCAACAGCATACTTACAAGAGGTAATTACATTAGCAAAGGATGTAATGAGTAATGGTGGTTATGCCCTTTGGAACTATAACAGTACTTTAAATAATCAAAGTAGCTATTATTTATTTAGTTTAGAAGATGCCGGTTCTAATCCGGCTGGTTTAGATAAAATATCTAATAAGGAGTTTATCCTTTATAATATTAATGATTACAATTTATTAAGAGGAGGTATTAATTTGAGTCACACTGTCAGTACTTCTTTAGGACCAAACAGAAAATTCATGGATATGTTCCTTTGTACGGATGGTTTACCTGTTGATAAATCACCATTGTTTCAAGGGTATCAAAAAACTTCTGATGAATATAAAAACAGAGATTATAGATTAGTTGCTTATACGGCTGATTATATCACTAATACAATTCCGGCCGATGGTTCTGTTGTATTGTCAGGAGCTTCAGTAGGAAGTGGATCAGGATATAATGGTAGAAAATTCCGCGCAAACAACTATGGAGTTTATCGTGCTGCTAATACAGAATCTCAGAATTATCCTCAAATTAGATTAGCAGAAGTTTATCTAATGTATGCCGAAGCTTTATATGAATTGAATGGAGTAATTACTGATGCGCAATTAAATGAGTCGATTAATTTAATTAGACAAAGAGCAGGACTTCCTGCATTGACCAATGCTTTTGTGACAGCTAATGGTTTAAATATGTTAAACGAAATTAGAAGAGAAAGAGCAATTGAATTGTTTGGAGAAAATACCCGTTATGATGATTTAAAACGTTGGGGAATTGCGGAGACTGAATTAAACAAAGCAATTGTAGGCTCAGTTATTCAAGGAACAAATTATTCAGGAAATGCTACTTTGTATAAAGCTTCAAATTATCCTTATGGAGAAATTACTGTTGCTACAGGTAAAGGGAATTTAAGTTCTGTTTTATTAGATCCGGCTGCTAATAGAAATTTCCAACGTAAAAATTATCTTTTTCCAATTCCTTCAGGACAAATTCAGTTGAACAATAATTTAACTCAAAATCCAGGTTATTAATTAGGAACCCTTTAAAATTATACTAATATGAATCATATTATAAAAAATAAAATAAAAGCTGTAATAGTATTATTTAGCATGGTACTAATGGCTTCTTGTACTGATCAGGAAAAGAACTTTACAGGAGATCCTCTGGTGGCTTATCCTGCTGTTACTGTAACTTCATTTTCTCCATCAGTAGGAACTTCTGGAAATATTGTTACTTTAACAGGGACTAATTTTGGTGAATATCCTCAAGCTGCAAAAATCTATTTTAATGGTATTCTTGCTGACGAAATTTTAACTTATTCAGATACCTCAGTTACCGTTAGAGTACCTCAGGATGCGGGTACAGGACCCATTACAGTGAAAGTTTGGACAAATCAAGTAATAACTTCAAATTTTGAGTATTTAGTAGGGGCTACAATTACAAATGTTTCCCCAGCTTCTGCTAATGTTGGCGACTTAGTATTAATTAATGGTCTTGGTTTTGGTACAGACGCATCGAAGGTTAGTGTTAAATTTACAGATGGAATAGTTAAGGATGCACTTACAGCTACTGTAGTTTCAGTTTCTAATACACAAATAGGGGTGTTAATCCCTAAAAAAGCTGTCACAGGAAAGATAAGAGTAGTACTTCCTAATCAAATTATCACAGGACCTGTTGTTACAGTTATTGCTCCTCCACCGGGTAAATATGTTTTTGAATTTGATGACCCAACAGATCCACAATGGTTGCCAGCCCAAAATGCAACTTATAAAATTGAAAATGGGAAATTGAAAGTTACTTTTGATCCTATTCAATTAGGGACTACTGCTAGTAAACGTCGTGCCGATTTATATAATATTATTAGTGGTGTTTTCCCTTCTCCGGGAGGAACAGCAAAAGCCAAATGGATTCAATCTCCTAGCTATCCTATTCTTGCTGTGAAAATTGCATTTACAGGTACAGGTGCAGCAAAACCGGGTGTAGGTAATATTATTCTTGATCCTGCTATTACTGGAGGTATAAATGTGGGGAATAATAAATACAAGACAGATTATCTTGCTCAAAATGTAATTTTCTATGATTTGTCAGCTGATTATTTAGCAAATACTGAATTAACTACCAGACAGTTTAAAATAGCTGATATAGTAGGTCCTGAAACTGGATATGAAGTAGATTGGATTCGTACATTTAAAACTACAGCTGAACTTAAAGCTTTCCTTGGCTTATAATTTAAAGTAAAATATTTAGACCAAGAATATAATTTTTATTCTTGGTTTAGTATTAGAAAATGAAAATACTACTAAAAATGAAAAAAATGATAAATACAAAAATAGCAATCGCAATAATGAGTTCTTTGTCTTTTATTGCCTGTACTTATGAGTATGGAGTGCCACAAAAGAAGGTAGAGGAAGTTGCTACAATAGAAGATATTGTCGTTCCGGCAAATATGGTTTTTAATCATCCAGGATTGTTGCATTCTCAAGCTGATTTTGATCGAATGAAAACAAAAGTAGATAATCAAATAGATCCTTGGATTTCAGGTTATAATAAAATGATTGCTAATAGTCACGCTTCGGCTACTTATGTAATGAAAGGACCTGTGGTTACTCTTATCAGAGGTGGTGGTTCTGTAGAGGAACCTTTGCCTGATAATTATGCTACAGCTTTTAACGATGCTCACGCAGCTTATTTAACGGCAATTCGTTGGAAAATTACAGGAGATGCGGCTTATGCCAATAAATCTATCCAAATTTTAAATGCTTGGGCGGCTACTTGTACTTCTATTAGTGGAGATTCCAATAAAGCATTAGGCGCAGGAATTTATGGCTATCAATTTGCTAATGCAGCCGAAATTATGCGCAATTATTCAGGCTGGAATGCTACCGATTTGGCAAAATTCAAAAAATGGATGTTAGATGTATTTTATCCGGTTAATTATAACTTCTTGCAAACACATTACAATACTTGTAATTCTCATTATTGGGCGAATTGGGATCTATGTAATTTAGCTTCAATTATGTCAATAGCGGTATTGAATGACGATGTGGCTAAATATACTTATGTTGTTAATTATCTAATGAAAGGAAATGGAAATGGACAATTGTTGAAGGCAATTAATTACATCCATCCTAAAACTACTAATGATGATATTGATTTAGGACAAATTCAAGAAGCAGGAAGAGATCAGGGACATGCTTTAATGGTTGTAGGTTTGCTAGGTTCAATTGCTCAAATGGGGGCTAACCAAGGTTTAGATATTTATGGTTATAATGATAATATGATATTGAAAGGAGCTGAATATGAAGCAAAATTTAATGCAGCAAGATTAAATGTACCTTTTAAAACGTATACTAATTGTGATAACATTACTCATACAGCAGCAGCCGATGATGCTGCCAGAGGAAGTATGAGACCAATTTGGGAAAGAATTTATAACTATTATACTGTAAAAAAAGGAATTAAAGCCCGATATATAAAAATGGCTAAAGATATTAATTATCCAGAAGGTGGAAGTGGAGAGTATGATCCTAATAGTGGAGGTTATGATGATTTAGGTTTTGGAACTCTATTGTATAGTTTATAGTAGCTAAAAAAAAACTATTAGGTAAACTCGATAAAAAAATGAAAGTTTTTATAATACTGTTTACCTAATAGTTTTTTATGTCGAATAATTTAAGAACCTTCAAGATAATTTTTGATTAAAAAATCTAAAAGCAATAATAAATGCGTCAATTCAAAAAATCAATATTAAATCTTTGTTCTCTTTTTTTATGTTTTGTCACAGTAACGAGTATAGCTCAAACCTCTGGAAGTAAAACGATAATTGAAAAACAATTATTTTCCCCTGATAAAAATTATGAGTTTGTTATACAACAAAAGCAAAATGCATCAGGTGAAAATAGTTTGACTTATCGTTTGAATTATAAAGGAAAAACAGTTATACTGGAGTCTGAATTAGGGGTGTTAATAGAAAATCAAACTTTTGAGTCTGCTCTTGCCGTGCCTAATGATACTTGTAAAATTTGGGGAGAGAATTTAAAATTCAAAGATGTTCAGATAAATAGTGTGGATCAAACCTGGAAACCTGTATATGGGGAAAATAAACTGATTCGCGATCACTATAATGAAATGATATTGTCCTTTAGTAAAGGGCAAGAGTTAAAGCAAATTACTAGTGATGGCTATGATAAGAGTAAAGGCTACTATATGAATGTAATAGTTCGCGCTTACAATGAAGGTATTGCCATACGTTATCATTTTCCGGAGCCAACAAACGGTTTGTTCCTTCATATAGTAGGGGAGCAGACTCAATTTACAATGCCAGATGGAACTTTAGCATACTATGAACCATGGGCTCAAGGACCATATTCCTTGTTGCCCTTAAAAGATTGGAAAGGACAAAGTGAACGTCCGCTAACAATGAAACTTAGTAATGGATTAACTGTGACTCTTGCCGAAGCACAAATGACTGATTATACACGAATGAAATTTAGTTTAAACGCTACTAAACCCAATACGCTTCAGGCTACACTTTATAGCAGTGTGGATGTAATTCCAGCCTATTCAACGCCATGGCGTGTAATTATGGCTGCCGATAAAGCAACGGACTTGATTGCGAATAACAGTATTATATTGAATTTAAATCCCGAAAACCAATTAAAAGACGTGTCTTGGATTAAACCAGGGAAAGTGATACGTGTAGCCAAACTAACACAGGCAGATGCTAAAAAATGTGTTGATTTTGCTGCTGAAAGAGGCTTACAATACATTCATCTGGATGCCAGTTGGTATGGCCCTGAAATGAAAATGAGTTCAGACGCTACTACAGTTTCTGAAACAAAAGATTTTAATATTCCTGAATTAACTGCCTATGCAGCTACAAAAGGAATAGGACTTTGGGTGTATGTTAATCAGCGTGCGCTAGTTCAGCAATTAGATACTCTTTTACCATTGTATAAAAAGGGGGGTATCAAAGGGATAAAATTTGGTTTTGTACAAGTAGGAAATCAACGTTGGACAACATGGTTGCATGAAGCGGTTAAAAAATGTGCTGCTTACGGTATGATGGTCGATATCCATGATGAATACAGACCAACAGGTTTTAGTCGTACGTATCCTAATTTAATGACTCAAGAAGGAGTTCGTGGGAATGAAGAAATGCCTGATGCTACTAATAATACCACTTTGCCTTTTACTCGATTTTTAGCAGGCCCAGCTGATTATACCATTGCCTATTATTCTAAAGCAATTAAAAATACGCATGCACATCAACTAGCATTGTCAGTAGTTTATTATAGCCCAATTCAGTTTATGTATTGGTACGATCAACCTTCGGCATATCAGGGAGAACCTGAAATAGAATTCTTTGATAAAGTGCCTACAGTTTGGGACGAAACAAAAGTGATGAATGGAGAAGTTGGAGAATACATTTCGATAGCCAGAAAATCAGGAAAGGATTGGTTTGTGGGAAGTATTACCAATACCGAGGCGAGAAGTTTAGAACTAAATTTTGATTTTTTGGATACCAAAAAAAGTTACAAAGCCAGAATCTATCAAGATGATGATAAGGTAATTACAAAAACCAAGGTTGCCTTAAAAGATGTTGTGATAAAAAAAGGATCTAAAATAAAATTAGACTTAAAAGCGTCAGGTGGAGCTGCGATTTGGATAGCTGAAATAAAGTAATTCCAATAATAAATTAAGAATGAATCATTGTAGAAAAATCATAAAGACTGTGTTTGGGATTTTATTTTTCTTGACTATTAGCTGTCAATCAGTAAAATATAGTAAGAAGAATGAAAATACTGCCTATGACTTTTCACCTATTCAAAATAAAATCAACTCTTGGGTTGATAAAGGTTATTATCCAGGAGCTAGCATTACCATTTTTAAAGACAATAAAAATATTTACGAAGCCTATTTTGGGAATTACAAGCCAGAAACAGTTGTGTATATCGCATCGGCAGGAAAATGGCTGGCGGCAGCTACTGTTGCGGCTGTTGTTGAAGAAGGGAAATTATCCTGGGACGATAAAGTGGTGAAATGGCTTCCTGAATTTACCGATAGCAAAGGACAGGCTACCTTGAGGCAATTGTTTTCGCATACATCAGGTTATCCTGATTATCAACCGAAAGGCAATCCTCGGGATGATTATCAAACACTGGAAGAATCAGTAAAACATATAATTTCGTTGCCTGCAGACACTATTCAGGGAACTGAATTTCATTATGGCGGATTGGCCATGCAAGTGGCGGGAAGAATGGCAGAATTGGCAAGCGGGAAAGATTTTGAAACTATTTTTCAACAAAAAATGGCGAAGCCATTGGGTATGGAAAACACCCATTTTACTCCAGTGGATTTGGGTGGCGGACACAGTCCAATGCTGGGAGGCGGCGCAAGATGCACGCTTCATGATTACGCTCATTTCTTGGAAATGATTGCCAATGATGGTGTGTTCAAAGGAACACAAATCTTGAAAAAAGAATCTGTTCAGGAAATGCAGGCCGATCAAGTAAAAAATGCTTTGGTAAAAAAAGGGGAGTATGTCGAAAATGCTCGTGCACTAAATCATAAAAACATTTATGGTTTGGGTGAATGGAGAGAAGAACTCAATAAAAATGGAGATGCAGTTTTAATCAGTAGTCCCAGTTGGGCAGGTGCTTATCCGTGGATTGACAAAGAAAATAAAGTGTATGGTTTTTTGCTCACACACGTGATTCCTGAGGTAGCTAATAAAGATGGATTTTCTTCTTTTTTATCGAGTCCCATAATGGTCACGATGACACGAGAGATTATTTTGAAAGATCCGGATTCAAAATTGGCTAAAGTCAAAATTGGCGACAAGGAATTATATTATGAAGTGAAAGGAACCGGAGAACCGATTATTTTTCTTCACGGACATTCTTTTGATTCCAGTATGTGGGACAAGCAATTTGAATATTTTTCTAAAACACACAAGGTAATTCGCTATGATTTAAGAGGCTACGGAAATTCAGATGAGCCTGAGGAAGGAAAAGAATTTTTGCATGCAGAGGATTTGAACCAACTTTTAGAGCATTTGAATATTAAAAAGGCGCATTTGGTTGGACTTTCGTTAGGCGCATTTGTAGTTGGTGATTTTATGGCTTTGCATCCTGAAAAGGTTTTGTCGGCCACTTTGGCCAGTGGGGGAGTTTATGATAATCCTGGACCAAGCGTTCCTATTTCGGAAACTGATATACAAAAAAGGAGACAAGAAATTGCCAAGCTAAAAAAAGAAGGGATTCAACAGTTCAAGCAAAAATGGTTGGCATCATTGTTAAAATCGTCAGGGGAAAATGGTCAATCCATCAAAGCTGATTTGTGGAAGAATATTTCGCAATGGTCAGCATGGCAACCGCTTCATATTGAGCCGAGATTATTATTAGGGCATGATGTTGAAAAAAGGATAAATCTAGCTGAAATTCATTTTCCAATACTATTTATATATGGAGAGATGGATTCAAAATATTCACACAATTCAAGCGATGTATTGGCTAAATTATTACCCAATGTCAAAAAAGTAACATTAAGTAATAGTGGTCACATGTCTAATATGGAAACTCCAGAAGCCTTCAATGTAGCACTTGAGAACTTTTTAAAATTTAAAAATTAGAATAGCTTTTTATAAAAATAAAAAATAAAAATTTACATGAAATTAAATTTAAAAAATACCGTCTTTTTTTTAGCAATCCTTGTGTTGCTTTCCAGCTTTGGTAGTAAAGAGAAGTTGAGTAAAAAAGTGATTGTAACAAACAAACTTGATTTTGAACGTAAAGAAATAGTATCCATTCGTTTAGATGGACAAAAAGGTTTGGCTAAGATTAAAAACTACGATGAGTTATTGGTAAAAGACCAAAAAGGGAACTTATTAGTAACCCAATTAATAGATTCCAATTTAGACGGGACTCCAGATGAATTATTATTTCAAGCCAATATTCCTGCCAAATCTAAAGTGATCTATACACTTTTTACAGATTCAAATCTTTCTACTCCAAAAACTAGTACTACAACTTATGCTCGTTTTGTTCCCGAAAGAATAGATGATTTTGCTTGGGAAAATGATAGAGTAGCTTTTCGTACCTATGGGCCGGAAGCACAACGATTAACTGAATCAGGAAGATCTGATGGAACTTTATCAAGTGGAATCGATCTTTGGTTGAAAAAAGTAAATTATTCTATCATTGATTCCTGGTATGCCAAAAATGTTACCGCATCAGGTTACTATCATATTGAACATGGCGAAGGCTATGATCCGTACCATGTGGGAAGCAGCAGAGGTAATGGTGGAACTGGAATTTGGGAAAATGATAGTTTATATACTTCAAAAAACTATGTAAAATACAGAATAATTACAACAGGGCCTTTACGTACTGTTTTCGAACTGGATTATGCACCTTGGAGTAAATATGGTGTTATGGAAACCAAAAGAATTTCTCTTGATTTGGGTTCTAACTTTTCAAAATTTGAAAATAAAATTACTTCAACAGCTAAAATTCCGAATTACACGCTTGGAATTACATTGCATCAGGAAAAAGGAACGGTAAATATTAATACTAAAAAAGGAATTTTTCGTCATTGGGAACCTATCGATGATGCTTTCGTGGGAGAAGGAATTGTGATTAATCCCAAAGTTGTGAAATCGGCAATGGATCATTATTCTAAAGCTGCTGATCAAAGCCAAATTTTAGTGGTAACAACACCTAAAAATAGCACATTGACTTATTATGCTGGTTTTGCCTGGACAGGAAGTGCTCAGCTACAATCGGTTCAAGATTGGGATGCGATGTTGGAAAAACAAGCACAAATTATTCAAAATCCATTATCGATTACAATTAAATAAAATGCGAATAATGAAGAATAAAAGTTTCTTTCTGGGTATAGGTATTTTGATTATCAATGGTTGTAGTTCTATTGATAAAAAAAATAATGCTCATATCCTTCAAGAAAACAAAATAGAAAATTATGTGTCTGAGGTTTGGAAATCCGATCAAGGCGATGGCACGTTTATCAATCCAATTTTGCATGCTGACTATTCCGATCCCGACGTAATTCGTTTGGGAGATGATTATTATATGACGGCCAGTAGTTTTAACTGTGCTCCGGGCTTGCCGATTTTGCATTCTAAAGATTTGGTGAATTGGACGATAATTAATTATGCGATTAATAAGATAGTTCCTGAAAAGGTTTTTGATGTTCCGCAACATAGCAAAGGAGTTTGGGCTCCGGTAATCAGATATCATAAGAATGAATTTTATATCTATTGGGGAGACCCTGATTTTGGGGTATATATGGTAAAAACCAAAAATCCTGCTGGAATTTGGGAAGCACCAGTTCTGGTAATGGAAGGCAAAGGAATTATAGATCCTTGTCCGCTTTGGGATGAAGAAAACACCTATTTGATTCATGCTTGGGCGGGAAGTCGTGCAGGAATTAACAGCCTGTTGACGATTAACCAAATGAACAGCGAAGGAACAAAAGTAATCGATGAAGGAAAACACGTTTTTGATGGGCATGAAAACCACCATACGCTTGAAGGTCCAAAATTATATAAAAAAGACGGCTACTATTACATTTTTGCTCCAGCGGGAGGAGTAGCTACAGGATGGCAATTGGTATTGCGTTCTAAAAACATTTATGGGCCTTATGACGAAAAAGTAGTATTGGAACAGGGCAGTACTTCAATAAACGGCCCACACCAAGGAGCTTGGGTGACCACTCTAAATGGAGATTCTTGGTTTTTACATTTTCAGGATAAGGATGTGTATGGCAGAGTGTTGTTTTTACAACCGATGAGTTGGAAAAACGATTGGCCAGAAATGGGAAAAGATTTTGATGGAAATGGAATTGGCGAACCCGTTTTAAAATATAAGAAACCAAATATAGGAAAACAATATCCTATTCAAACACCACAAGAAAGCGATGATTTTAAGGATGGAAAATATGGCATTCAATGGCAATGGTATGGGAATCCGTCGATAAAGTGGAGTGCTCAAATTCCGGGAACTGATTATTTGAGACTTTTTTGTATGAGTAAAAAAGACTTACCCAATTTGTGGGATGCGCCTAATTTATTGTTGCAAAAATTACCCGCCGAAAATTTTGTGACAACCACAAAAGTAAAGTTGAATATCGAATGGGAAACATCTGGAAAAACCGTAGGATTATTGATGATGGGACAGTCCTATGCCTATGTGGGAATTAGTTTTGAAGAAGGCAGTTTTTGGGTAAAACAAGTGATTTGTATTGATGCCATAAATGGAAAGTCCGAAAAAATTATTGAAAGGAAAAAACTCTTGAAAAATGAAGTTTTTTTGAGGATGGAAGTAAAAGGTCTCGATGCTAATTGTTCTTTTAGTTATAGTGAAGACAGAATTAAATTTCAATCCATTGGAGAAAGCTTTAAAGCGCAGAAAGATTTGTGGATTAGTGCCAAAATGGGAATTTTTTCGGTAAGTGAATCGAATGTTAGACTGGGAAGTTATGCCGATTTTGATTGGTTTAAAGTGTCAAAATAAAACAGATAAAATGAAAAAAAACAGTTTACATAAAATAGTTTTAAATATGACGATTGTGTCTTTGTTGCTGGTATCAATCACAGCAATAGGACAATCTCATTATCCGGGACAGCATAGCGATAAAATAAAAGTACAGGATAAAGCAGTTATTCAGCTGTCGGCTTTTGATTTGCAGAATGTAAAATTACTGGATAGTCCTTTTAAAGAAAATATGAAAAGAGAGAGTAATTGGATTCTTTCTCTAAAAGTAAAAAGTTTGCTACACAGTTTCAGAAACAATGCAGGAGTTTATGCTGGGAATGAAGGTGGTTATTTTGTAACTCCAAAATTAGGAGGATGGGAATCTTTAGATTGTGATTTAAGAGGACATTCTACAGGACATATTATGTCAGGATTGGCTTTGTTGTATGCTACAACTGGAGATGAAATCTATAAAATAAAATCAGATAGTATTGTAAATGGTTTGGCTGAGGTACAAAAAGTATTGAATCAAGGAGGCTATTTAAGTGCGTATCCTCAAAATTTAATAGACAGATCAATTGCAGGACAAAGTGTTTGGGCACCTTGGTATACTTTACATAAAATTTTATCGGGTTTAATCGATCAATATTTGTATTGCAATAATACTACAGCCTTAGAAACATCCAAAGGAATGTCGGCTTGGGCTTATAGCAAATTAAGTCCGCTTACTAAGGAACAACGCATTGTGATGTTGCGAAACGAGTTTGGTGGCATCAATGATTCTTTTTATAATCTATATGCAATAACAGGGAATCCTAAGGATAAATTTTTAGCCGAATTCTTTTATCATGAAGCAGTTTTAGATCCATTGCTAAAAGAAGAAGATATTTTAGATAAGAAACACGCTAATACTTATATACCAAAGCTTATAGGGATTACAAGAGGATATGAATTAGAAGGGAACAAAGACTATGAAAAAAGTGCGAAGTTTTTCTGGAATACGGTTGTTGATCATCATTCTTTCATAACGGGAAGTAATAGTGATAAAGAAAAGTTTTTTAAACCAGATCACATCTCAGAACATTTAACAGGATATACGGGAGAATCTTGTAATGTGTATAATATGTTGAAGTTAACGCGTCATTTATTTGCCTACTCGCCTAATTCGAAATATGCTGATTATTACGAAAAAGCATTGTACAATCACATTTTAGGTCAACAAGATACCATTTCAGGAAATGTTGCTTATTTCCTGCCAATGCTTCCAGGAGCTCACAAAGTATATAGTACAAAGGAAAATTCTTTTTGGTGTTGTGTGGGTTCTGGATTTGAAAATCAGGCCAAATATGGAGAGTTTATCTATTATCATAATGCGAATGAGCTTTATGTAAATTTATTTATTCCATCTGAATTGAATTGGAAAGAAAAAGGAATTAAAGTAAAGCAAGAAACTACTTTTCCTGAAAGTGATAAAACTGTGCTTACAATAAGTGCTGCTTCATCAACAAAAATGACTATTAATATTCGTTATCCGGAATGGGCAACTTCAGGAGTTACGATAAAAATTAATGGAAAAGCCATAAAAGTCAAAAAAGCAGCTAACGGATATATTCCAATAGAAAGAAACTGGAATGATGGTGACCGTATCGAATTAATGATGCCGATGGAGCTTAAGAGCAATCCTACCGCTGATAATCCCAATGTAGTAGCATTTACCTATGGCCCGATTGTACTTGCCGGTAGAATGGGAACCGAAGGAATGCAAGCTCCGGCACCGTTTACGAATACGAAATTATACAATGATTACTACACTTTTGATTATCATATTCCTAACAGTTTAAGTAACAAATTGGATATGAAATCAGGAAATATTAATACGTATATAAAACCAATTCAAGAGCAACCTCTAAATTTTAAATTAGTTAATGAAGGAATTGAGTTAGCACCTATTTATAAGATTCACAGGGAGCGATATAGCATTTATTGGGATATCAGTAAAAAGAAATAAACGGAACAGATAGAAGTCAAAAATATAGAATAACAATAAATAAGTAAGATGAAAAAAATATTATTTTTTGCCATGACAATGACAATTGCAATGGCTAGTTGCCAAAATAAGAAACCAAAAGCGTTTGACATCGATAAAAATTTAGCCTATTGTGTGACACAAGCTGACAAGACTATATCTGCAGCACCTGATACATTAGCTATCCCCAGAAATATTGCTCCGGGTGCTAAGGACTGGAATTATGTAGGCTATGAGGATTGGACTAGTGGATTTTGGCCAGGTGTTTTATGGTATTTGTATGAATATACCGGAGATACTATTTGGAAGCAAAGAGCAGATAAATACTCTCGTTTTTTAACACCATTGTCTGTGCGTTCGGCAACTGATCATGATTTGGGTTTTCAGGTGTATTGTAGTTTTGGTAATGGTTTTCGATTGACTAAAAACCAAGGATATAAAAATATTATTCTTAAAACAGCCGATACTTTGGCAACTTTATACAATCCTAAGGTAGGTACCATTTTATCTTGGCCAGGAATGGTGAAAGAAAAGAATTGGCCTCACAATACCATCATAGACAATATGATTAATTTGGAAATGTTATTTGAAGCGTCAAAAATGGGAGGTGGTAAGTCATTATACAATATGGCTCTAAAACATGCAGAAACGACAATGAAAAACCAATTCAGAGAAGATTATTCCGTTTACCACGTAGTGGTGTATGATACCGTTACAGGTAAAAAAATAAAAGGCATGACACATCAGGGGTATTCAGATGATTCGATGTGGGCACGAGGTCAAGGTTGGGCTATTTACGGTTATACGATGGTTTACAGAGAAACGAAAGATCCTAAATTTCTAGATTTTGCTCATAAAGTAACCAAAATCTATTTAGATCGTTTACCAAAAGATTTAATTCCGTATTGGGATTTTGATGTACCTAATGTTACTAAACAACCTAGAGATGCTTCGGCTGCTGCACTTGTTGCTTCAGGATTAATTGAATTATCAACTTATACCAAAGATAAAGTATTGGCAAAAAACTATTTGGATAAAGCAGAGGCGATGTTGGCCGAATTATCGAGTTCAAAATATCAAAGTGCTAATGTAAATCCTTCGTTTTTATTGCATTCAACGGGACATTATCCGAACAAAAGCGAAATAGATTATTCTATTATTTATGCCGATTATTATTATATAGAAGCTCTAGTTCGTTTGAAAAAATTAAAAGAGGGAAAAAATATTTTAGCTCCCTTTCAAAGCAATAAGGAAATTGCTTTAAAAAAATAATTAGCAATTAATCTTGAGTTGATAAGCAATTCATCTTTAAACGGAATTTTTCACTATCAAAATAATTAAACAATTATGAAGAAGATACTTTTATGGTCTATTACAGCTGCTTTAGCTGGTTTTTTATTCGGTTTTGATACCGTTGTAATTTCGGGTGCCGATAAAAAATTACAAGAATTATGGCATACTTCCGATGTTTTTCATGGTTCGGTGGTAATGGCTATGGCATTGTGGGGAACAGTAATAGGAGCTATTTTTGGAGGAATACCGACGAATAAAATTGGAAGAAAAAAGACTTTAATTGCCATTGGGGTTTTGTTTCTGATTTCTGCAATTGGTTCGGCTTTAGCCAATGATCCTTATACATTTGCTTTTTTTAGATTTTTAGGAGGATTAGGAATTGGAGCTTCTACCATCGCGGCACCCGCTTATGTTTCTGAAATTGCACCCGCAAAAGACAGAGGCCGTTTAGTGTCATTATATCAATTTAATATTGTACTGGGAATTTTATTGGCTTTTTTGTCGAATTATTTATTGAGGGATGTTGGTGAAAATGCTTGGCGCTGGATGATAGGAGTTATGGCGTTCCCTTCTTTCTTTTACACGATTATAGTATTTGCTATTCCTGAAAGTCCAAGATGGTTGGTATCACAATCAAGAAATGAAGAAGCTAAATTAGTATTAGAAAAAATTAATCCTGATGCTAAAATTAAGGATTTAATGGATGAACTTCACAGTGGTGAAGAGCATCATATCAAAGGAGAAACTATCTTCTTAAAAAAATATAGATTTCCTTTGGTATTAGCCTTTTTGATTGCACTTTTCAATCAGTTATCAGGTATTAATGCGTTTTTGTACTATGCGCCAAGAATTTTTGCAGAAGCAGGATTAGAAGAAAGTGCTGCTTTGATGAGCAGTATCGGAATTGGTTTTACCAACTTAGTGTTTACCCTTTTTGGAGTCTTTTTGATTGATGTTTTAGGGCGAAAAGTATTGATGTTTATTGGGTCTATAGGATACATTATTTCTCTTGGTTTAGTTTCGTTAGCTTTTTTTCTAAAATGGCAAGGAATGGCAGTGCCTATTTTCTTATTTATGTTTATCGCATCCCATGCCATCGGACAAGGAGCCGTAATTTGGGTATTTATTTCTGAAATTTTCCCGAATCATCTAAGAGCCAGCGGACAGGCATTCGGTTCTTCCACACACTGGGTATTGGCAGCGATTATACCATCAATGGTTCCTTTTTTATTTTCGACTATCGGGGCAGGAATGGTGTTTTTAATTTTTGCCGTAATGATGGTTTTCCAATTGCTTTTTGTGATGTTTATGATGCCGGAAACTAAAGGAAAAACTTTGGAGGAATTGCAGGAAACGGTTTTTAAGCAGAAGTAAATAGTTTTAAAATAATTTAGAAAGAGGTCTTAACGGCCAGTAATAGTTCGAATTTCTTCCTACCGCTACTAGGTTTGTGCCCCGTTTTTTTGTTTTACAAATAGAATGCTTTTATTCTTTTTGAATAGTACTGCTTCTAAATTGATTCGGAGAAAACCCTGTTTGCTTTTTGAATAATCTCGAAAAGTAAGCAGGGTCTTTAAAATTTAATAGATAAGATATTTCAGAAATAGAATAGGAGGTGTAAACCAAATATTTTTTTGCCTCGGTAATAGCATAATCATGAACAACCTGTAAAGCTGATTTTTGTACCAAAGATTGACAAATTCTATTGAGATGCACGGGAGTGATTCTTAAATCATTGGCATACTCCTTAATGAGTTTGGATTCAGGTAATGTTTTTTTAATCAGTTTTTGGAAATTATGAAAATAAGTAAGTGTTCTGTTGTTTGCGGTTTCTTTTTCATTTTCAAAGCTGTTTAGATGGTGTAATCCAACGAAAAATAATTGAAATAAGGATTGTAAACAGAGTTGTTTGTAGGTATTGTTTTCAGTGATTTCTTTTACTATTTTGTTTTTTAAGTAGAGTAAATCATTTAAGCTGTCTTCATTATCCTGATTAAAACTATACTGTTTGGCCTTGTTTAGTTCTAAGAGTATCAGAGGGCTGTTTGTAAAAATAGTTTCCATGAATTGTTCTGAAATGGTAAGCACTTCACCGCTTACATCTGACTGAAATTCAAAACCATGGAATGTATTTGTGGGTATCAAAAGTATACAGGGCGCCTTCAGTATTATTTTATTATTATCCTGAATAAGAACTCCTTCCCCGGATGAGATAATGAAGATTTGAAATAAATCGGTATGTAAGTGTTCGTTGATTTCCCAATTGTATAATTTACTTCTGGTAGCCAACAATTCATGGTGTACAAAATTGCCTAACTCATGCTGGGCATTGTCACCATACAGTCCTTTATAGTTTAGGAGATTTTTTTTCATTTTATTTTTTGATTCAACAATAATACTTGTTTTTTTATAATTAAAAAACAAAAATGTTTGTTTTGTGCAAGAATGTGTGTTTTTAATCCAAGATTAAAACAATTTGCTCAGGTATTTTTGTAATAGAAGATTTTGATTAATTATAAAAGCAAGCTTATGAGTGATATTATTGATACCCCATTAGATATTGAAGTACATCCTCCGAAATTATATACTGAATATACTTCGACTATTTTGCGTGCGCCAAGTAAGCCGATGATTCTTTTAAAAAAATCGTTAACAGAGCGTACAGGACCACTTTTTCAAGATTTTAATTTGGGAGCTTTAGATCATGATTTAACTAAGAATTCGATTAAAAACGGAGAACCTTTAGGCGAACGCATTGTGGTTCACGGAACGGTTAGAAACGAGAAAGGCGAACCCATTCCTAATACCATTTTAGAAATATGGCAGGCCAATGCAGCGGGTCGTTATGTACATAAAATAGATCAGCATGAGGCTCCTTTGGATCCTAATTTTTTAGGAACGGGACGTTGCATGACTGATGCTCAGGGGAATTATAAATTTTACACTATAAAACCAGGGGCGTATCCTTGGGGAAATCATCACAATGCCTGGCGACCAAATCATATTCATTTTTCATTATTTGGTAACCAAATTGTAAGTCGCTTAGTGACTCAAATGTATTTTCCGGGAGATCCTTTGTTAGAATATGATCCTATTTATCAAGCGGTGAAAGCTAAAGGACGTGAACTGTTGATATCGAAGTTTGACCTCGAAGTTACCGAACCAAATTTTGCCTTAGGCTATCGTTTTGATATTGTACTTAAAGGAAATCAGGCAACACCATTTGAAAATAGCTAAGAAATTATGAGCACTAAAATGTTACAAACACCCTCACAAACGGTAGGTCCTTATTTTGCTTACGGTCTTACTCCGAAACAATATGGTTATGATTTTAAAAATTTGGCAACAAATGTTTTAGAAAATGTACCCGAAGGAAAAGAAATAATAAGCATTAAAGGGAAAGTTTTTGATGGAGAAAATAATCCTATCCCGGATGCCATGATTGAATTGTGGCAAAATGACGGAGAGAACCAATTTTTTGGTAGATTTGGGACAGGCACCGATAGTGAAAGCCATTTTGTTTTCCAAACCATAAAACCGAATTCGGTTGAAGGTCAGGCACCTTATGTTTCATTAATTGTTTTCATGCGAGGACAATTAATTCATTCTTATACCCGTATTTATTTTTCAGATGAAGCCATTTTGAATCAGCAGGATGCGGTTTTAAATAGCATTCCGGAAGAAAGAAGAAATACAATTATTGCACAAAAAAAAGGATCGATTTACGAGTTTAATATTTATATGCAAGGAGAAAACGAAACGGTTTTCTTTGAAGTATAAATGGCTCTTACTTTTAAAACTTTAGCTATGAGTTTATACACCCAATTGTTTTATTCGAAAGAAGTTAATGCATTCTTTTCAGATTCAGAATCTATTCGCCAACTGTTACGTGTTGAAGCAACATTAGCTCAGGCTCAAGCCAATAAGGATTTGTTTTCTAAAGAGATTGCTGATGTTATCTCAACTTGTTGTACAGTTACCGAGATTGATATTGAACAGTTAAAAAATGATATTCCGTTAGGCGGGAATGCGGCCATTCCATTGGTAAAACAATTGACAAAAATCGTTGCTGCTAAAGATGCAGAAGCAGCTAAATATGTTCATTTAGGAGCAACCAGTCAGGATATTGTGGATACGGCTTTGGTATTGCAAATCCAGGAATTTATGGCTTGGGCAAATGCTAAAATAAATCTTTTAGAAAAACAGTTGATTGCTCTTACCCAGCAACACCAGGAAACTATTATGATAGGACGTACGCTGTTGCAACATGCAAAACCCACGACTTTTGGTTATAAAACAGCTGGTTGGTTAGAGGCAATTTCGAGAAGTAAACAACGATTGCAAGCGGTTCTAAAAAGGGTTTTAGTCGTGCAGTTAGGAGGAGCTGTAGGAAATGGAAATACTGCGATTAACACTGAAATACAAAATGAATTTGCCCAATTATTAGGTTTAAAACCTTCATTTACCTGGCATTCTCATCGTGATAATTTAGCTGAGTTAGCCAGTGTTTTAAGCATACTGGGGGGGAGTTTAGGGAAAATTGCCAAAGATGTTTCACTGTTAATGCAAACGGAAGTGTCTGAAGTTTTTGAAGGAGCTGCCGAAGGAAAAGGAGGTTCCAGTACCATGCCGCACAAACGCAATCCGGTGAGTTGTGCTGCCATTTTAGCCAATACCAATAGATTACCTCATTTGGCTGCAACATTGTTTTCGGCGATGCCACAAGAGCACGAACGTGCTGTGGGTTTATGGCATTCTGAATGGGAAGTTTTGGTCGAAATCATGCAATTAACTGCTGGTTCGATTGAGAAAAGTATCACTTTAGTTGAAGGGTTAGAAGTAGATAAAAATAAAATGCTTACTAATTTAGAATTAACTAATGGTTTGATTTATGCCGAAAATATAAGTTTGGCTTTAGCCAAAAAAATAGGCAAGTCTGCGGCGCATGAGTTGATAGAAAAAGCATGTAAAAATGCTATTCAACAGAAGAAGCATTTAAAAGAAATGATTCTCGAAATGAATATTGAAATCGATGATTTGGACGCTTTATTCGATCCTAAAAATTCCATCGGTTTGAGTTTAGAATTAGTGCACCAAGTTTTAAAGCAGTACGAAATTGTTCGTTTTAAATAATCATCTGTTTTATAAAATAAATATCAATGAAAACAAATTATAAAATATCAGGAACACCAAACAGTCCCGTTTTAGTTTTTTCTAATTCTTTGGGTGCTAATATGAGTATGTGGGATGAACTCATTCCGTTTTTGTTGCCTTATTTTCAGGTATTGCAGTACGATACCCGTGGTCTTGGAGGTAGCGAAATTACCGCTGAACCCTACACAATTGAATTGTTAGGGCAGGATGTTATTGATTTATTGGATCAATTAAAAATTGAAAAAGCTTATTTCTGCGGACTTTCAATGGGAGGTTTGATTGCGCAATGGCTAGGAATACATCATCCGGAACGATTTTCGAAAATAATAATAGCCAATACAGCAGCAAAAATAGGCGATGCGGAAACTTGGAATTCCCGTATGGAAACCATTAAAAAATTAGGAATGGAAGCCATTGTTAGAGCGACGATGGAAAGATGGTTTACCGAAAATTTTCGGGCAAATAATCCAAAGCGGGTTTCTGAAACCAAGGCAATGTTTTTGAACAGCGATGTCTTAGGATATTCTAATTGTTGTGCTGCGGTAAGAGATGCTGATTTTAGAGCCGATTTAGATAAAATTACTTCTAAAGTCTTAGTGATTACGGGTGATGAGGATGCGGTGACTAATGTAGAACATGCCAAATTTTTAGCAGAGCATATTTCTGATACAGTACTTAATATTCTTCCGGTCAGACATTTGTCGGCTACAGAATTGCCAGAGCAATTTGCTTCTCTTTTGATTCAATTTATAGTTGGAACTACCACTTTCGAAAAAGGAATGCATGTGAGACGCACAGTTTTAGGTAATGCCCATGTGGATAGAGCAATGAATAATAGCAACGAATTTAATGGAGAATTTCAGCAATTTATTTCCAATTATGCCTGGGGCGAAATTTGGACCAGACCCGGATTGTCCAAACACAATCGAAGCCTAATTACCATTGCGATGCTAATTGCGCTAAACAGAAAAGCAGAATTACAAATGCACATTAGAGCAGCTTTTAATAATGGTGTTTCGAAAGATGAAATTAAAGAAGTAATCATGCAATCGGGATTGTATTGTGGATTGCCGGCTGCCAATGAAGCCATTCATACAGCGGAAGAAGTGTTTAAAGAATTAAAAATTAATTAAAGAGATGAAAAATTTAGAGACTCAGGTAGGAATTATAGGTGCAGGTCCGTCAGGGCTTACATTAGCATTGATGCTTGAAAAACAAGGGATAAAGTCAATAATTATTGAAAATCGCTCTCGTGATTATGTAGAGAATCGAGTTCGAGCAGGACTGTTGGAACACAATACCGTAGAGGTTTTTGATAGTTTAGGTGTTGCTGAACGACTTCATAAAGAAGGATTGGTGCATCATGGATGCTACATTAATTTTAACGGAGTGAGTCAGCATATCGATTTTGAAAAACACACTAAAAGACAGGTGACTATTTACGCCCAACAAGAAGTGGTGAAGGATTTAATCCAGTCTTGTGAAGAACGTGGAATTCCTGTTTTATTTGAAGCCGATGCCACCGAAATTGCCGGAGTTGAAACCGATAAACCGATTATTCATTTTACACATAATGGTGAAAAGAAAAGCATTTCTTGTGATTTTGTAGGCGGTTGTGATGGTTTTCACGGTATTGCCCGCAAGGCTTTACCAAAGGATTCCTATAAAGAGTACAAAATCGAATATCCATTTAGTTGGTTAGGGATTTTGGCGCACGCAGCTCCTACTTATAACGAATTAATATATGCGTATCATAATGAGGGCTTTGCATTGGCTAGTTTGCGTTCTCCTGTAGTATCCCGTTTGTATTTGCAGGTTGATAATAATGATTCAATCGAAAATTGGTCAGATGAAAAGATTTGGGATCAATTAGAAAAGCGTTTGGGAATTACCTTAAATCGAGGAGAAATTTTCGAAAAAAGTATTACTCCAATGCGCAGTTTTATGATTGACAATATGCAGTTTGGTCGCTTGTTTTTAGCGGGAGATTCGGCTCATATTGTTCCGCCAACAGGGGCTAAAGGACTGAATCAGGCTATTGCCGATATTAATAATTTGGCGAAAGGATTAATCGCATTTTACCAATCCGGGAATGAGGAAGGCTTGACTAATTATACACAAAAATGTTTAGCCAGAGTTTGGCGCTCTCAGGATTTCTCCAATTTCATGACGTACTTATGTCATAAACAATCTGAAGAAGGAACTTTTGAAAGCAAGTTGCAAAAATCGAAGTTTGATTATTTGAGAATGTCAGAAGCCTATCAAAAAACCATTGCTGAAAATTATGTTGGATTGCCATTTGAGGCCTTTGTATAATCAACAAGCTTTTGAAATAATTGCAATTCTATTTTTAAATATTACAATAAGATAATGAAACAAGTACCTATAATAGATTTACATACAGCAGCCAAGATGGTAAAAGAGGGAGATATTTTACTCCAGGGAGGATTTGGTATGACTGGAAATCCTGTTCATCTAATGCACGCTTTGGCTGAAATTGGAACAAAAGAGCTCACTTTTATTGGAAACAACACCGGTGAAGCAGGAATTGGCGGAGGCAGATTGCTAAGAAACGGTCAATTGAAAAAGATGATTGGTTCCTTTTTTACTTCCAATCCTGATGCGGTAAAAGCGGCACAAACAGGCGAAGTAGATTATGAATTATTGCCACAGGGAACTCTTGCCGAAGCCATCCGAGCCGGAGGTGCGGGAATTGGAGGTTTTTACACACCAACTTCAGCCGGGACTTTGATAGCCGATGGCAGGGAAACCAAAATTATTGATGGTGAAGAACAGGTTTTTATCAAAGGAATTCGTGGAAATGTCGCTTTTATTCGTGCCTGGAGAGCCGATACTGCGGGGAATTTGCAATACCGAATGACCGAGAATAATTTTAATAAAGCCATGGCTACCGCTGCTGATTTAGTGATTGCCGAAGTGGAGGAAATTGTTGCTGTGGGCGAGATAGCTCCCGAATTTGTTCATACACCAGGTTGTTTTGTAGATTATTTGGTGGAAGCTAAAATCACATTGGAAGATTTAGGAAGTTCGGCTTCGGTTTCGGCTTCTAAAAAAGTGGATGAAAGCCGAATGAATATGGCTAAGCGTGCTTTGGCAGAATTGAAAAAAGGGGATGTGGTGAATTTAGGTATTGGAATCCCAACCTTGGTAGCCGATTTAATTACCGATGAACATGGTATTATTTTGCATACCGAAAACGGAATGTTAGGTGTGGGACCTGTGCCTACCGATGGAGGAGGAGCGATGGATTATCCAGTTAATGCGGGCAAAATTCCTGTGACGGCTCTTAAAGGAAGTAGTTATTTTGATAGCGCCGATTCCTTTGCGATGATCCGTGGAGGGCATGTAGATACCGCTATCATGGGAGGTTTAGAAGTGGACGAGTCGGCGAATTTAGCCAATTGGGCTGTTCCCGGAAAACCACTTTTGGGCGTTGGTGGCGCAATGGATTTGGCAAAAGGAGCCAAACGATTAATTATCACGATGACACATTCTAATCCGGATGGTTCTTCTAAGATTGTCCCAAAATGTGTTTTACCGCTTACGGCTTCAGCTGTGGTGGATTTAGTGATTACTGATTTAGCCGTGTTTTCTTTTATTGCAGGTCAGTTGACTTTGATCGAAATTATGCCGGGAAGCTCATTGGAAGAAATAAAATCAAAAACAACGGCACAGTTCAGGATTGATTTAGATTAATAGTAACGGGGTTTCAAACGATTTTTTTAGACGAAATAAATTAAGGATGCATTATTTTGAATAGTAAAGCCTCTTTTTTGAATATCTAGATACGCTACTAAAATTTACCTTTGTTTAATATTCAGTCTAATTATAATGAAGTATCTTTTGCAAGGGGTTTTTAGAATTGAAAAACATTTTTCAGCTGTAAAAATAGAATAGCATTTTATACTCAGATTAAAAAACAAACTATAAAGACATGAACCATTCATATATAATAGATGCAATCAGAACGCCAATAGGGAGTTTTGGAGGAAGTTTATCCACTTTAAGAGCCGATGATTTGGCGGCTTTAACCATCAAGGAATTGGTGAAAAGAAATCCTAATATACCCGTTGAAATGATTGATGAGGTAATTCTTGGAAATCATAATCAGGCAGGGGAAGACAATAGAAATGTGGCACGAATGGCGTCATTATTGGCAGGATTGCCTTTTACGGTTCCAGCCCAAACAGTCAACCGACTTTGTGCTTCGGGAATGTCGGCTGTTATTGATGCTTCCAGAAGTATTCAGGTAGGCGATGCCGAGATTATGATTGCAGGAGGAATGGAACACATGACCCGCAGTCCATGGGTGATTTCTAAAACTTCAAAGCCTTTTGGTAACGATGCTCAAATGTTTGATTCCAGTTTTGGATGGCGTTTTGTGAATCCGAAAATGCAGGCCATGTATGGAACGGATGCGATGGGAGTTACTGCTGAAAATTTAGTGGAAATCTATAATATAAGTCGTGAAGATCAGGATTTATTTGCTTACAATTCGCAACAAAAAGCTTATGCAGCGCAACAAAACGGACGATTAGACGAAGAAATTGTTGCTGTTGAACTGGCTGATAAAAAAGGAAATATTACAGTATTCGATAAAGACGAATTTGTAAAGGGAAATACCACTTTAGAAAAATTAGCTACGCTTCGAGCCGTTTTCAAGAAAGAAAACGGAACGGTTACCGCAGGAAATGCAGCTGGTTTGAACGATGGTTCGGCGGCTTTGTTTTTGGCTTCTGAAAAAGCGATAAAAAAATACAATTTAACGCCTAAAGCCCGAATTGTTGCTTCGGCAATAGTGGGAGTAGAGCCAAGGATTATGGGAATTGGTCCCGTGGGAGCCACTCAAAAAGCACTTGAAAAAGCGGGCTTGACATTAGAAGATATCGATATTATAGAATTAAACGAAGCTTTTGCGGCGCAGTCTTTGGCTTGTACCAGAGCATTAGGTTTAGTAGATAATGACCCTCGAATTAATCCAAATGGAGGTGCTATTGCTTTAGGGCATCCACTAGGAATGTCAGGAACCCGAATTTTACAAACCGCTACGATTGAACTTCAAAAACAAAACAAGAGATATGCACTTTGTACCATGTGTATTGGTGTGGGAATGGGATATGCCGTGATTATCGAAAATGTAAATATAAAGTAGGTTGTTATATTTTGTTTTTAATAGTGTTCAGCTGAATTGAGAATAATAAAATAATACGTTTTTAAAAATTGAATGCCATGAAAAATATAAAAATTATTCAGGATTTACATGATTTGGGAATTACAGGTGATTACGAAATATGTTATAACCCTTCTTATGACGAGTTGTTCCAAGCCGAAGTTTCACATAATAGCAAAGGATATGAAAAAGGAGCTGTAACTGATACTGGAGCAGTGGCCGTAAAGACAGGAGTTTTTACAGGACGTTCTCCTAAAGACCGTTATATAGTGCTTGATGAGGTTACAAAAGACACTATTTATTGGGATGATAAAGTTAATTTTCCAACGAATAAAGAAGTTTGGGATGATTTGAAAGGATTGGTTTTACATCAACTTTCTACTTCTAAAAAAATATATGTAGTGGATGCTTTTTGTGGTGCGAATGAAGATACCCGTTTAAAAGTTCGCTTTGTGATGGAAGTAGCCTGGCAAGCCCATTTTGTAACCAATATGTTTATCAGACCTTCGGTATATGAATTAGAAAATTTTGGAGAGCCTGATTTCATTGTGATGAATGCTTCTAAAGTGACAAATCCTAATTGGGAAGTTCAAGGCTTAAATTCTGAAAATTTTGTAGTATTCAATCTAACAGAGAAAATCCAAATCATTGGCGGAACCTGGTACGGAGGAGAAATGAAAAAAGGCATGTTTGCCATGATGAATTATTATTTGCCTTTAAAAGGATTAGCATCGATGCATTGTTCGGCTAATGTTGGCGAAAAAGGAGATGTTGCTCTTTTCTTTGGTCTTTCGGGAACAGGAAAAACAACACTTTCGGCTGATCCTAAACGTTATTTAATTGGCGATGATGAACACGGTTGGGATGAAAATGGGGTCTTTAATTACGAAGGCGGATGTTATGCTAAAGTGATTGATTTAAGTCAACAAAACGAACCCGATATTTGGCGAGCTATTAAAAGAGATGCTTTATTAGAGAATGTTATCGTAAATGAATATGGCGAAGTTGATTATTATGACCATTCGATAACTGAAAATTCCAGAGTTTCTTATCCGATATACCAAATAAATAAAATTGTTTTGCCTTCAAAAGCCGGACATGCCAATAAAATTATTTATCTTTCGGCAGATGCTTTTGGGGTTTTACCTCCAGTTTCTATTTTAGATGAAGATCAGGCGCAATACCATTTTTTATGTGGATATACTTCAAAATTAGCAGGGACAGAAAGAGGAATAACTGAACCAGTTCCGTCGTTTTCACCCGCTTTTGGAGAAGCATTTTTGACTTTGCATCCTACTAAATATTCCCAAACGCTTATCAGTAAAATGAAAGAGCATGGCGCAAAAGCCTATTTGGTAAATACGGGTTGGAATGGAACAGGAAAAAGAATTTCGCTTAAAAATACCAGAGCTATTATTGATGCCATCATCAATGGTGAAATTAATGAAGTAGCTACCAGAAAAATACCTTTTTTAAATTTAACAGTACCTACTTCTTTAACAGAGGTAAGTGAAGGAATTTTGGATCCTAGGGATTCTTATACTGATGTTCATGAATGGGAAGAAAAAGCGAGAGATTTAGCTGCTCGTTATATTCAGAATTTTGAACGCTACACCGATACCGAAGAAGGAAAACGTTTAGTCAATTCAGGACCAACATTAGAACCGGTATTGTTATAAATTAAAGAAGCTATTTTTTTAATGTTGGGAGGCATTTTTAAAATAGTTATTTTTATGCAGATTAAAAATTACGACACAATCAAAAGACAAATTAGAATTAAGATTTATTAAATTTTATAATTGAATTTATGAGTAAAGAAAAATTAAGAAGAGACGCCTTATTATACCATTCAGAACCACAACCTGGAAAAATAAAAATAGTACCTACAAAACCTTATGCCACGCAACGTGATTTAGGATTGGCCTATTCTCCGGGAGTAGCTGAACCTTGTTTAGAAATTGCCAAAGATGTCAATAATGTCTATAAATATACTGCCAAAGGAAATCTGGTAGCGGTAATATCCAATGGAACTGCGGTTTTAGGATTGGGAGATATTGGTCCGGAAGCTTCTAAACCGGTAATGGAAGGAAAGTCGTTATTGTTTAAAATTTTTGCTGATATTGACAGTATTGATATTGAATTAGATACCAAAGATGTGGATAAATTCATTGAAACGGTAAAAATCATGGCGCCTACTTTTGGAGGAATCAATTTGGAAGACATTAAAGCGCCTGAAGCATTTGAAATCGAAAGAAGACTAAAAGAAGAATTGGATATTCCGGTGATGCATGACGATCAGCATGGAACTGCAATTATTTCGGCTGCAGCCTTATTGAATGCATTGGAAATTACCAATAAAAAAATAGAAGAAGTACGTATTGTAGTTAGTGGAGCGGGAGCTGCGGCTGTTTCTTGTACTAAATTATATAAAGCTTTTGGTGCCCGTGCTGAAAACATTGTGATGTTAGACAGTAAAGGCGTAATTAGAAGTGACAGAGAAAATTTATCTGGTGAGAAATTAGAATTTGCTTCAGACAGAAAGATTGATACTCTGGAAGAAGCCATGGTTGATGCCGATGTTTTCATTGGATTATCTATTGCCGATGTTGTTAATGCTGAGATGTTGCTCACAATGGCAAAAGATCCAATTGTTTTTGCAATGGCAAATCCAGATCCTGAAATTGGCTATGAATTAGCGGTGCAAACCAGAAAAGATATTATCATGGCAACAGGACGTTCCGATCATCCTAATCAGGTGAATAACGTTTTGGGATTCCCATATATATTTAGAGGTGCACTGGATGTTAGAGCGACAAAAATTAACGAGGCTATGAAAATGGCTGCCGTTAAAGCTTTAGCCGAATTAGCAAAAGAATCTGTTCCTGAGCAGGTGAATATTGCGTATGGCGAAACGCGTCTGACTTTTGGTAGAGATTATATCATTCCTAAACCTTTTGATCCAAGATTGATTTATTCAGTACCTCCGGCTGTTGCTAAAGCGGCAATGGATTCAGGTGTTGCCCGAATTGCAATTGAAGATTGGGATAATTATAAAGAAGAATTGTTGTTGCGTTCAGGTAATGATAATAAAGTAGTTCGTATGCTTCACAATAGAGCAAAAACAAATCCTAAAAAGATTGTATTTGCCGAAGCAGATCAATTAGATGTTTTAAAAGCAGCCCAAATTGTTTTTGAAGAAGGTATTGCTATACCGATTTTATCAGGTAATAAAGAAACTATTTTAGAACTTAAAAAAGAGTTGGATTTTAATGCGGATGTTGTTATTATTGATTCTAAAGATGCTGAATCTAAGGAAAAAAGAACCCAATATGCTGAGAAATATTGGAACAACAGAAAAAGAAGCGGAGCCACTTTATACAGTTCTCAGTCAAAAATGAGAGAGCGTAATTATTTTGGAGCGATGATGGTTCTTGAAGGTGATGCTGACGGAATGATTTCGGGTTATACCAGAGCCTATCCAACGGTGGTGAAACCTATTTTTGAAGTGATTGGAAGAGCTGCTAATGTAAAAAAAGTAGCTACGGTTAATATTTTGACAACAGAAAGAGGCCCGATGTTTTTAGCGGATACCGCTATTAATATTGATCCAACAGCAGAAGAATTAGCAGATATTGCCCAAATGACAGCAAATGTTGCGACCACTTTTGGTTTTGATTCTGTTATTGCAATGCTTTCGTATTCTAATTTTGGTTCATCAACACATCCTAATGCCGCTAAAGTTAGAAAAGCAGTAAGTATTTTGCATGAAAATAATCCGGAATTAGTTGTGGATGGAGATATTCAAACTGATTTTGCTTTAAATACTGAGCTATTGCAAAAGACTTTTCCTTTTTCAAAATTGGCAGGTAAAAAAGTAAATACGCTTGTTTTTCCAAATTTAGAATCAGCGAATATCACTTATAAATTATTGAAGGAATTGAATAAGTCTGAATCAATTGGACCTATCATGATGGGACTGGCTGAGCCGATTCATATTCTTCAACTGGGTGCAAGTGTGAATGAAATTGTAAACATGACTGCTGTAGCTGTAATTGATGCTCAGGAGCGTGAAAAAACAAGAAAAGCTTAATTATATGGCTATTCACAATAAAAATAGGTTTCGAAAAAAGCTTCAGTTTGTCGCATTATTGCTCTTTTTTCAAATTCCAATTTTTGCTCAAGTGGAATACAAAAACCCCGTTTTACCGGGATTTTTTCCTGACCCGAGCATTTGTAAAGCGGGAGATGATTTTTATATGGTCAATAGTAGCTTTGGTTATTTTCCGGGTGTTCCCATCTTTCAAAGTAAAAATCTGGTCAACTGGAAACAAATTGGCTATGTTTTAGATCGGGAAGAACAATTGCCTTTGGCGAATGCCCAAACCACTTTGGGAATTTTTGCGCCTACAATTCGTTTTCACGAAGGCGTGTTTTATATGACAACGACAAATATTTCTGATAAGGGAAATTTTTATGTCACTGCCAAAAATCCTGCTGGTCCATGGTCTAATCCTGTTTGGATAAAAACTCCGGGAATCGATCCAAGTTTGTTTTTTGACGATAACGGAAAAGTGTATATTACTTCTGCTCAAAATTGGGGACCGGTACAAAACGGTATTGTAATGTCAGAAATCAATATTAAAACGGGAGAATTACTTTCAGAACCTATCACAATTTGGAGAGGAACGGGTAATAAAAATCCGGAAGGGCCTCATATTTATAAAAAGGACGGATTCTATTATTTACTGATTGCCGAGGGAGGAACGGAGTATGGTCATGGAGTAACTATTGGGAGAAGTCCAAATATTTGGGGACCTTTTGAAAGTAATCTGGCTAATCCTATTTTGTCTCATGCCAATGCTAAAGGAGCAGAAAATCCGATTCAGGGTGTTGGTCATGGCGATTTAGTTCAGGCTAACGATGGTTCCTGGTTTATGATGGCATTGGGTTTTAGGCCTTTAAACAACCATCAAGTTCTGGGAAGAGAAACTTTTCTGGCACCTGTGGTTTGGGAAAAAGACAAATGGCCTGTTGTAAATGGCAATGGAACGATTTCTGTAGACATGAAAGTAGCTCAGCTTCCAGGAAAAGTAACTGCTGTAAACTACAATCAAAATGAAGATTTCAGTGCTGATAAATTAGGTTTAGATTGGAATTATTTGAATAATCCCGTAAAAGAAAATTATTCGCTATTAGAACGAAAAGGCTATTTAAGACTTTATGGAAGTGTGAAATCATTGAGCCAAAATAACGGTGTGACCTTTGTAGGGCGCAGACAAAATTTGTTTGATTTTACAGCAACTACAACTTTGGATTTTAATCCAAAAACCGCTAATGAAGAAGCTGGAATCACCTTGTTTAAAGAAGCTTTGTATCATTACCAGCTTTCGATTCGAAAAAAAGGAAAGCAACGCGAATTGGTTTTATCGTATAACATTGGTCAAATAAATGCTGTTGCAAAACAAATTGTTCTAAAAGACGGTGCTGTAAATCTAATTATTAAGGGAACTCAGGAATTTTATGAATTTGGATTTTCTCAAGGAAAAGATGCCGTTACCATATTAGGAAAAGTTGATAGCCGCTTTTTAAGTACTGAAACTGCCGGTGGTTTTACAGGTTTGTATATTGGACTTTTTGCGAGTGGCAATGGTGTAAAATCTAAAACAGCTGCCGATTTTGATTGGTTTGTTTATACTAACAATAATTTAAAATAAGTGTTGAAGAATAATAGCCTTAGTTGTTAAAATTGAATTGTCATAAATTCCAAAAAGGCGAACCTAATTTTGTAAAGAAATTGAGGTTCGCTTTTTTATTTAAAGCTTAATTTTCAGGCTGATTTTATAATTTGTAATTTTGCCAACGAAAATTTAATAGACTTTAGTTTAAAGTTCTTTAGCATAAAATAAATCAACCCATACCGATGATAGCAATTAATCAAAATCATAAATATTCACTAGATAATGTCCTTTTTGTATTTGCATTAGAAATGGAAGCAGGCGAAGTTTTTCATGCTCAAAATAAATTATTTACTGGGATAGGGAAAGTGAATGCTACATACGAATTAACTAAGGCGATTCATCAAAAAAAGCCTGATTTAATTGTAAATTTAGGTTCTGCCGGAAGCAGTCAGTTTAGTAAAGGAGATGTTGTTTGTTGTACGCAATTTGTACAACGCGATATGGATGTTACAGGTTTGGGTTTCGAACTTTATCAAACGCCTTTTTCTGACGTGCCATCGCTATTGCAATATGGTTTGCCAATGGAAAGTCTGCCTGCGGGAATTTGTGGTACGGGAGATAATTTTGAAATGGGACATACCGAAACTAAATATGATGTTGTCGATATGGAAGCTTATGCTCTGGCAACCATTGCTATGAAAGAAAAGATTCCGTTTTTATGTCTTAAATACATTTCAGATGGTGCCGATGACAATGCCGCCGATGACTGGACAGTTTTAGTTCACAAAGCCTCTGTTGCTTTTGGTGAAATTCTTCAAATTAAGAATTAATAATTCTACATCAAAAACGTCTTTTGAGGTTTAATTTTTACTCTAAAAATGCAATGTAAAATAATGTTAACATTGTCTTTAATAAAAATAAAATCTCAGTTATTTGAGAGTTTCAATTGTCCTTGGCTTTCGCAGTCGAGTGTCAAATGTTTGAAGAATACGTAAAAAGAAAAGTTGTTTGAGCGTTAGCGAGTTCTTTTCTTTTAGTATTCGAAAACTAATTTGACCGACGAGGAAGCGCAAGACTTGATTTTTTTGTTTCTTTTTTGATCAAGCAAAAAAGAAAATTAGTAAACCATAATTTCGCTTTTAATTAAAACGTTATTATAGTATTTCTTGCATAATGAAATGAAGTAAAAAATGCCTATCTGTCACAAGCTGTATTGAGAACCGTTTTTGATGATAAATTTTATTGTCACTAATAATCAAAAAAATGAAAACAGCAATTTTAAAAACAATAGAAAAAATAATTGAAACTCCATTTGTCGAAGATGAATTTGAGTTGGGTTCTGTTTGTTTTGCCAATGACGAAGACCTAAGAGCCGATTTTAAACTTCATTTTACTATTTATGATGTAGTGAATTATGTCTATGGTGTTATTAATCAGTTGTATTGGAAAGAAAATGAAAAAATAGAAATTTCGCTTTTGAAAATTCCTTATCCTGCAAACTCTTCTTCTTTCTGGAAATATAGTAGCATTGGAAAGAAATTCCGTCAAGAACATCCTGTTCAAGAAATGGAATTTATTGTTGTTTCCGAATTAAATTGGGAAAGCGTTTAAAATGCTTAAATAACTATTGTTTTTATGGCTTTATGATTCAAATCATAAAATAGAATTAGCACTCAAACTTAGCTTTGTGGTAAATTAAAAAACAATATTATGAATAATAATCAGAAAGCATTAATCAAAGCTACAATCCCCATTTTACAATCATCAGGCGAAGTCTTAATCGACTATTTTTATAAAAGAATGTTTGAGCATAATCCCGGGTTAAAATCTGTTTTTAATATGGGGAATCAGGCTAATGGCAAACAAAAGCATGCCCTTGCAGGAGCTGTTTTGGCTTATGCAGAGCACATTGATAATCCTTCGGTATTGATTAATGTTCTAAAAGGAATTGGAAATAAACACGTAAGTTTAAATATTCAGGCTGAAGATTATGCCATTGTAGGAGGGCATTTAATTGCTTCGATACAAGAAGTTTTAGGAGACGTAGCCACGCCAGAATTAGTAGAAGCCTGGACTGTCGCTTACAACGAATTGGCAGAAATAATGATTGATATTGAGGCCGAATTCTATCTTAAAAATACAGAAAAAACAGGAGCCTGGAACGGTTGGAGAAATTTTACCATCAAAGAAATCGTTAATGAATCAGATGAAATCAAATCATTTTATTTGTATCCAACAGATGGAAAAGAAATTGCAACATACACTGCAGGGCAATATTTAAGTGTGCAGGTTTTTGTAGAACAGTTGGGGTTGTTACAACCAAGACAATACAGTCTTTCTTCTGCATTTCATCCAAATTATTATCGAATATCTGTCAAAAAAGAAACGGCTTTGGAAACTCAGCCAGAAGGTATGGTTTCGAATACTTTACACCAAATGAAAGAAGGCGACACAGTAAATGTATCGGCTCCAGCGGGGAATTTTTCATTACAAAGTATTGATGCTCCCATAGTTTTAATAAGTGGTGGAGTGGGAGTGACTCCATTGTTGAGTATGTTAGAAACCAATCAAAAAGCAAATAAAAATAAAACGGTTTGGATTCATGGTTGCCGTAACGCATCAGTTCATGCTTTCAAAGAAGTAATTGATACGATGGAAGAAGAATCAGACTGGTTAGAAACCTTTTTGTTTAATGAAGATATAGAACAAAATGTGGAGTCAGGTGCTATCAAAGGAAGAGTCGATTTAAAAAAATGCAAAGAAGCTATTTTGTTAGAAAATGCTCACTATTATTTATGTGGTCCAGCTCCTTTTATCAAAGCTCACTACGAATCATTAGTTGGTTTTAATATTGATAAATCAAATATTTTCTATGAAGAATTTGGTCCTCAGTCTGTTTCGTTAAATTAAAATTCCAAGTAAGAATAAACAAAGCCGTTTCAACACTAATTTGAAACGGTTTTGTTGTAAAAAAGGCCTTCTAAATATTAAAAATTTTTCTAACTTATTAATTTCATATTTAATATCTTAATAAATCAAGTTGCTCAAGTCGGATAGCCATAGCCTCGACAGAAACATTAAATCTTTGGGATAAAGATTCAAAGCGATGACCATTGTAAGATTCAACTGAAGATAATTTTCTTGAAAATTCTCGAATATTTTTACATTCTCGTTTTAAATCAGATATACTTCCTCGAATTAAATTAAAAGATGTTTCTTCATTAATAGAAAAACTTGAAATACCAAATCGTAATATAAACTGTTTAATGATATCTTTTTTAGGCATTAGAAAATATGTTGCCCCTTTATCAGCAACTTTTTCCTCGAAAGGGCGTATTTGATGTATGTTAGAGTTTTCCAATGGTAAGTCACGATGTTGTAACTTTTGATCATGAAATAATGCATGAGCCAACTCATGTGCACCAGTAAATCTTTGAGTAGCTTCTGGAAATTTGTTTGAAATAACCACTAATCTATTTGGTTGATTAATGAGTCCTTGTATTTCAATAACATTACCTTCGTCATCTGGCACTCCAAACTCCTCTCTTGTAACATAATCATAACAAAGTACATCCTTAAAAATAAGTTTAGGGTCAAGAATTTCCCGAGGTTCTTGTGGAGGATTTTTCCAAATAATATCTTTATGTTTCCATACAAGATTTTGAAAGTCCGATATCCCTTTTTCAATGTCTAAATCAGAAGGTCTTTTATTAATCTTAAGTTTATCTAATAAATCATTTAATTCAAGATAAAAAGGAGCTTTTGTATCAAATTCTTTTTGAAGAATACTGATTTTAGATGTTGCAAGAGAATTATAATTTGTATAATCTATATCCAATTCATGCAATTTTGAACGTATTTCTTCGCAATATCTAAAATCGTCACTTCCAAATTGTAGAAGATTTAAACGAATAATTGATAAAGAACCTGCTAAAGCTGCAACTGCTCCACTGAAAGCCACATGGGAGTCACCTCTGGCGCTCTTAAATGCATTATCAAATACATAATTGGCAATTTCGCATAATTCAATTGATAGATTAGATATATCTAAAGGTATTGCAATCGCAACTTTCATTTGCTCTAAAGCCTCTCTTCTCAATTGATTTTTATATATTGGATCAGCTTCTTGATTACGTAACGTTCTAAGTTCGATTGCTCGATCAAACTCAATAGCATCATTAATAAATAATTCGCTTAATTGTGGAAATATTCTAGTTTCTAAATCCTCCAAATATTTTAGTAGTGTTGGTAAATAACTACTATATTTTTTTTGTTGATTAGGTCTATTTGTAATTCCAATTACGGTTATTAGTAACTTTGAAGAAATCATTGCTTGAAAAGCAGCAGCACTGCCTGAGCCTGGTTTGTGTTTTCCTGCACCAAATTTATCCAATAATTCTACTGTTGATATATCTAATAAATCTTTTTCCATATTGTATCGTTAAATCTCAAAAATAAAAAAAGATATTGTTTTTCAGCAATCTGCAATGACATAGTCGTTAAAGCGACTATATTACTCGTTCAAATCTTCTGTTTCATTAAAATAGAAAATAAAAAATTGCAAAAAAACTTAATTTTGAAAAGATTCTGTTATGGATGTTTCAAAAGTTGTAGTTCATAACTCCTGATGATTTCTCTTTATTTCCAATTTGTAAATCCCTAATTTGCGGCCTCAAATTAGCAAGAAAAAATGAAGGTCTGTATTGCCGAAAAACCAAGTGTAGCACGTGAAATTGCATCCGTTTTAGGAGCGAATACCAAACATGATGGCTATTATGAAGGCAATGGCTATGCGGTAACTTATACTTTTGGTCACTTATGTACCTTAAAAGAACCCAACGATTATAGACCATATTGGAAAAGTTGGGATTTGAATAACCTTCCGATGCTTCCCGAAAAATTTGAAACTAAGGTAGTGGAGAATGCAGGGATTCAGAAGCAATTTAGAATTATAAAAAGTTTATTTGATAAAGCCGAATTGGTTATCAACTGTGGGGATGCCGGGCAGGAAGGAGAGCTGATTCAGCGTTGGGTTATGAATGAGGCCAATTATAAAGGAGAGGTAAAACGCCTGTGGATATCTTCGTTAACTACCGAAGCCATAAGAGAAGGTTTTGAAAACTTAAAACCATCTGCTAACTACGATAATTTATACTATGCCGGTTTTTCCAGAGCCATTGGCGACTGGTTATTGGGTATGAATGCCACCCGTTTGTACACTGTAAAACACGGTGGTTATAAACAAGTATTGTCTATTGGACGCGTTCAAACGCCAACATTGGCAATGGTTGTGGACCGTTTTAAAGAAATAGAAAATTTCAAGCCACAACCGTATTGGGAATTACAGACTTTATACCGAGAAACTCTTTTTAGTTATGAAGAAGGACGTTTTTTAAACAAGGAAGATGGAGCAATTTTGGCCGATAAAGTCAAGGAAAGTGATTTCGAAATTGTTTCTGTCGAAAAAAAGAATGGAAATGAATTTGCTCCCAAGCTATTTGATTTAACAGGTTTGCAGGTGTATTGTAATACCAAGTTTGGATTTTCGGCAGATGAAACGCTTAAAATAGTTCAAACTTTATATGAACAAAAAGTAGTTACTTATCCCAGAGTTGATACTACTTTTTTACCAAGTGATATTTATCCTAAAGTACCCGATATTCTTCAAAAGTTGACTAATTATGCTTCATTGACGGAACCTCTTTTAGGAAAGAAGATTAAAAAATCACCTAAGGTTTTTAATGATAAAAAAGTAACCGATCACCATGCGATAATCCCAACGGGTGTACAATCTAATTTGCAATACAATCAGCAACAGGTGTATGATATCATTGTAAAGCGTTTTATTGCTGTTTTTTATGATGATTGCGTGGTTGCCAATACCACAGTAATTGGTAAAGCAGCCGATGTAATGTTCAAAACTACGGGAAAAGAAATCTTGAAAAAAGGATTTAGAGTTGTTTTCGAAGATCCAAATGCCAAAGAAAAAGAAGCCGATTTGCTACCGAGTTTTGTTGTGGGAGAAAAAGGTCCTCACGAACCTTCGTTTTTAGAAAAAGAAACCAAAGCTCCTAATCAGTTTACAGAGGCTTCTTTATTGCGTGCGATGGAAACTGCCGGAAAACAAGTGGATGATGAGGATTTACGAGAATTGATGAAGGAAAATGGTATTGGACGACCATCTACAAGAGCCAATATTATTGAAACGCTTTTTAAACGCCAATACATTGTTCGAAACAAAAAACAAGTTTTACCTACGCCAACAGGGATTCAGCTTATTGATATCATTCAAAATGAATTAATAAAATCGGCTGAGTTGACGGGGTCCTGGGAAAAGCAGTTAAAGGATATTGAAAAAGGAACTTTTACTGCTGCTGCGTTTATTAATAATATGAAACGTATGGTTGATGCTTTGGTGTATGA
>JBDLTG010000090.1:0-5490 GCA_039805885.1 Bacteroidota bacterium | reverse complement strand
TTTCACGCTTTCGCTTCAAGCTCAATTTCGCATCACAGGAACTGTAAAAGAAAACAGCTCAAACAAAGCTTTAGCATTTGCTACAATTACCACTAACAACGGCATAAATAGCATTACCGATGTAGATGGAAAATTCAACATTAGTTCAAGCAAACCGATTTCTTCTTTCTATGTTTCTTACATTGGTTACACCAAAATAAAAATTAATATTCAAAAAGACAATCAGTTTTTTAATTTGAAATTGACTCAATCAACCGACAATCTGAACGAAGTTGTAATTGCTACTGAAAACGCTGCCTTATCCATCATCAAAAAAACAATTGCGCTCAAAGACAATAACAATCCGCAAAAAAGACTTCATAGTTTTGCATTTAAAAACTATAATAAACTAATTGTTTCGGCTAATCCTGATTCGATTTCAAGCCAAATAGACTCTATTATTGTTAGAAAAACCCGAAAAGGAATCTACTATAAAATTGATTCTACCAATTATAAATTTAAAACTACGGTAAACAAACGTCACTTATTTCAAACCGAAAAAGTATCTCAATATCAGTTTAGTGACAACAAACTAAAAGAAACTATTTTAGGGACTAAAATGGCAGGATTAAAACAGCCGCTGTACGAAATCATTGCTTTCAGCCTGCAATCTTTTTCTATTTACGATCCTAAATACGAACTTTTTGAAACCAAATACAACAGCCCAATAGCTGATGATGCTACCAAAGAATACAACTACAAACTACTGGACACAGTAACTATTAATGGTCGGGATTCTTATATGATTTACTTTAAAAACAAAAAGAAAAGTAAAGCCAAAGGACTCGAAGGCATCTTATACATTGACCAAAATAATTTTGCTATTTCTAAAGCTATCATGCGCATTAGAGGACTGCTCGACATCAGCGCAAATCATGAATTTGAATACCTTGCCGAAGAAAACATTTGGTTTCCTATTCATAAAACCTTTCAAATCATCAAAGGTCAAAATGACGATGATATCAAGATTTTTGGTGGCACCATTCAGTTTGATGGCGACATGGAACAAAATTTCACCTCTAGAAAAAAACAACCTTCCGATTATATTTATCTGCGCTCTGAGAGTCATATTTTTGACATCCAAAAAAATACGCTCGCTATTGAAAATCCTTCTTATGTTGTCGAAATTGAGAAAAATGCCTTCAATAAAGACGAATCTTTTTGGGAAAGCTATCGAAAAGACAGCTTTGATATTCGCTCTAAAAAAACCTATAGCGAGCTGGACAGCATAGCCATTAGAAAAAAGATTGCCAATCGAGTTCGCATTGGAAAAAAAATCATCAACGGCTACTTGCCTATTGGTTTTTTCGACATGGATTTGCGAAAAATATTTAGCTACAACAACTACGAAGGTTTTCGTCTGGGATTAGGCGGTGTAACCAATGAACGTCTTTCTAAAAATTTCCGAATTGAAGGTTATTATGCTTATGGCACTAAAGACGGCTTTTTTAAAGGGAGCATTGGCGCTGCGGCGAAAGTTGACAAGCAAGCTAATTCATGGCTTGGAATTTCCTATACTGACGATGTTCGGGAGATTGCGAGTACTTCTTTTACAATCGAAAAAAAGCCGTTCAAAATATACGATCCCAGACCCATCAACATCAGTACTTTTTACAATTATGTGAGTTGGAAAAGCTATTTTGAAACCAACCAAATACCAAAAACAGAAAGCATCTGGGAAATAGCACATTCTGAAATCCAACCTAAATTTGATTACGCTTTCAATAAAAACAATAAATTGTACACCAATTATACCATGACAACCGCTATGGTTTCAATGCAATGGAGTCCTTTTAGTGATTTTATGCAAACACCAACAGGACAAGTTGAAATTGAAAAACGATTTCCTAAATTCAGCTTTCAATACACGCAATCGCTAGGTAGATTGTGGGATAACGATTTTGATTTTAGCAAGTTTGACTTCAAAACCGAATATGAAAAAAAATATTTGAACGGTCAAAAAACCTCCTTGCTCTTTCAGGCTGGTTATACCCTGGGCGATGTTCCATTAACGCATTTATACAATAGTTCTCCTAACAATATTACTAAAGAAACAATTATTCAAAGGATTACCTTTGGCGGAAAAAACAGTTTTGAAACCATGTATTTCAATGAGTTTTTCTCCAGTAAATATGCTTTTTTCCAATTCAAGCACGCCTTTAACAGAGTAACCTTATTCAAAAAAATAAAACCTTCTTTAGTTTTAGTTTCCCGAATGGCTTGGGGAGATTTAGAGCATCCCGAACAACATGTAGGGATTAATTTCAAAACCTTAAACAATGGTTTTTTCGAATCGGGAATTGAGTTAAATCAAATTTTTAATGGCTTAGGACTAACTACTTTTTTCCGTTACGGACCAAATCAATTAGCCAAATTTGAAGACAATATCGCTATCAAGCTAAGTTATGTTTTGAATTTAGGATTTTAAAATTAAAACATTTTAGAATGCAAATTAACGATTTTTGACCCGAGCGATAGCGAACTGGCGAAGCATTTCAGATTTTTGTGTTAGTATATTTTTTTGGATTATTTTGAAACAAGAAATACAATAACGTAAAAGAAAAAGAGCCATAGGCTCGTAACATATTGTAGCAACGGATAAAATCCGTTGAAAATATGTGATAATGTATGTAGAAGTTCCGTGGGAACGACTCATTTTTTTAAAATCTCCCTTTTGTTATTGATGGTGATATAAATGAGTCGTTCCTACGGAACTCTTTCCTATGCTATTTTTGTTATCAACGGATTAAAATCCGTTGTTACAAAATAATTCGTCCGCTACGGCGGACTTTTCCTTGAGTTAAAACATTTTTGAATGCCGATTAATGATTTTTGCTTTCAGATTTTTGTGTTAGTATCTTTTTTTAAAAACTTACACATATGAAATGCTTTGCCAGTTCGCTATCGCTCGGGTCAAAAATTGTTAATTAAAAATCTGCAATTATCTTTATGGTTTTATAATCAAAACAGAAGAAACATCAACCAGCCAATCAGTATCAGCATCAAGAATATATTTCCAACTTTCTAAACTTATAATCATTAGATTTTGACTTTTTAAAAACTCTTTTCTAATAGTTCTATCATTCATAATCATGATATGATTTGGAGCAATTTGTTCAATAGAACGGATGGTTTCTTCAATATCACGTGTCTTTTTTACTTCTCCAATAGCATCCAAAACCGTAATTTGAGAACCATTATTATTGATTAATTTTTTAGCATACTCAATTAAAAAAGCATCTTCTTTACTGAAAATCGGCATAAAAACCTGATCAATCTCGTCTAAATCTTTGTCAATAAAAATTCCAACAGGCATTTTACTTTTGGCAATAATATGACGTGTTCGCTCATCAAATGGAGAATTTTCAAACAAGCCTTCTTTTCCTGTAAACTTATCTATCAATCGATCGGGGTTTACAATTTGAGTGGTAAAACCTAAAATTTTACCCAAAAAGGTTTCATCAAAAATAGACCTACCCAATCCTACTAATAACAAATCGTATTCGCCTTGATTAGCCGTATCAATAATATCCGTATCAATATCGTTGGTTACTTTAAAAACACTTACTACTTCTTGATTGAGCAGTTGTGATTCTTTAATAATCGGTGCTAACATTTTTCGTTCATGATCTTTTACATCAAATGAATGTATTTCGGTACTTAAAGAACAGTGCATCGCAGTAATTATCGAACTATCCGATTGTTTTTTAACCAAGCTATTGGCAATCTTCAACAGTTTTTTTCCTTTTTCAGGAGTAGAAAACGAAAATAAAATCTTGTATTTGCTTTTGTTTCCAATTTCTAGCGGAACCACTGTTGCCTTATCTTTAAAAATATAGTTAAGAAAATCCAAGGTTGGTCCTGTCATAAATGTGGTAACCAAAGCCATAATGACCATCATTGTAAAGATTTCAGTAGACAAAACGCCCAAATCATAACCGATATTTAAAACCACCAATTCCATTAAACCACGGGTATTCATCAAAGCACCAATGGCTAAACTATCTTTCCAGCTCTGCCCCACAAACTTGGCTGCCAAGGCACTTCCAAAGAATTTCCCAACGACTGCAACTGCTATAATTAATCCCGTAACTTTCCATAAATACGGATCGTTTAACAAGCCTATTTGTGTACGCAAACCTGTAAACACAAAAAACAATGGCAACAAAACAATGATAGAAACGTCTTCTACTTTTTCAATAAAAATATTTCTGAACTTATTGTTTTCCGGCATAATTGCTCCCGCTAAGAATGCTCCAAACAAAGCATGAATCCCTATTAATTCAGAAGCATAAGACGAAAACAAAAGCGTTAAAAAGAAAATAGCCACTACAGGTTTGTTCAAACTTTCACGAGTAGAATTCAAATCGCCCACACGTTTTAAAAACGGACGAACTATTTTTAGCATGATAATCACATACAAAACGGCCATACCAATTACATATAACGAACTGGCAAGTGAACCCGCTTTTACAATAGCAATTACTACTGCCAAAATACACCAGGCCGTGATATCATCGGCAGCTGCACAGGTGATGGCAATGGTTCCAAGTTTTGTTTTTTGCATTTCACGTTCTTGAACAATTCGAGCCAAAACAGGAAATGCCGTAATACTCATTGCGATTCCCAGAAACAATCCAAAAGAAGAAAACTCCACTCCCATGGGTGCAAAAATTGGATAGATGAAAAAAGCCAATGTCAATCCCAAGGCAAATGGAATAACAATACTGGCATGACTAATTACCACCGCATCATGGGCTTTGTTTTTAAGCACTTTCAGGTCTAATTCCATTCCGATGACGAACATGAAAAAGATCAATCCAATTTGGCTCAAAAACTGTAAATTACCCAAAGATTCTTTTGGAAATAAAGCGGCTGAAAATTCAGGAAAATACATTCCAACTAATGACGGCCCTAAAACAATTCCGGCAATCATTTCTCCAATTACAGATGGTTGCCCAATTTTTCTAAAAAGCCAGCCAAACAAACGGGCTACTAAAATAATAGTTACAATTTGAGCCAATAAAATAGCTAAGGGATGTTGTAAGTTTTCGACCATCGAATGTAAAAAATCATTCCAATGGTTACTTTGTGTTTTTCTATGAACAATTTGACGACCTATTTCAAGCGAGGCTCCCTGAGAAATTACCCAATAGATTAAAGCCGTAAAACCACCAATAACAGAAACGTAAAACAAAGAATTTTTAATGCTAGCCATAAACCATTTTTTAAATTTATGAGACAAATATCAGAAGTGATTTCTAGGTGAAAAAGTAATTTTAAACCTAATTTTCAATCTATGTAACAAGAGGGAAAAACTTTGTAATAAGTTAGAGCCTGTTTAAATTTTATGCAAATAATTTTCTAACTCTATTTTTCTGTCACACTGAGCTTGTCGAAGTGCTTATTTATTCACTAAACGAGGTCTTCGACAGGCTCAGACTGACAAAA
>JBDLTG010000089.1:0-8661 GCA_039805885.1 Bacteroidota bacterium | reverse complement strand
TTCCATTACTTTTTCAGTATGTTCAGGATCAGTGTTAAAGAAAGAAAAACCTTCTTTTACATCTACTTTGAAAACGTCATCACGACCTAAGTCTAATGTTTCTTTCAAGTAATCTTTTAATGTCATCCAATCGAAATTATCTCTTGAACCAATGTTTACAAAATAACGAACTGCTCCGTTATTGTTGAATTCTCTTGGCTCAGAATCTCCTCTTTCACGTCTTTCAGAACCTGAAGACTGATTAGAAATATCTCTGTTCTTTTTGTAGTAAGCAATAAAACGGTTAAATTCTACTGAAACCATTTTCTTGATCAACTCTTCTTTAGATAAACCTTCCAATACATTATTGATAGCTGGTAAATAGTTGTCAATTTCGTGATCAACTTCAGTATCTTTAATTTTGGTTGCTAAGTGTAGTAATTGAATTTCGCAGATTTCGATTCCAGAAGGAATTGTTTTTTCTTCAAATTTTTGTTTGATGATTCTTTCGATAGAAGAAATTTTACGCAATTCACTTTTAGTAACAATCACGATAGAAGTTCCTAATTTACCTGCACGACCTGTACGACCTGAACGGTGGTTGTACGTTTCAATTTCGTCTGGCAATTGGTAGTTTACTACGTGAGTAATGTTGTCAACGTCAATTCCACGAGCAGCAACGTCAGTAGCAACAAGCATTTGAATTTGACGACCTCTAAAAGATTTCATTACACCATCACGTTGCGCTTGAGATAAATCTCCGTGCAAAGCAGCAGCGCTGTATCCATCTTCAACTAATTTTTCAGCAATAGCTTGAGTATCACGTTTTGTTCTACAAAAAACTACAGAGAAAATGTCTGGATTAGCATCAGCTAAACGTTTTAAAGCTTCGTAACGGTCACGAGCATTTACTAAGTAAAATTCGTGAGAAACCGTTGCTGAACCTGAATTTTTAGTACCAACAGTAATTTCTTGAGGATTAGTCATGAATTGTTTTCCAATTCTTGCAACCTCTGCTGGCATAGTAGCAGAAAACAACCATGTGTTTTTATCGTCTGGGGTTGTTGAAAGGATGTTTACGATATCTTCGTAGAATCCCATGTTCAACATTTCGTCTGCTTCGTCAAGAATACAATAGTTAATTTGAGTAATGTTTACCAATCCTCTATTAATCATGTCTTGCATTCTTCCTGGAGTAGCCACAATAATTTGTGCTCCTCTCTTAATGTCTCTCGCTTGTTCGGTAATACTAGCCCCACCGTAAACTGCTACCACATTAATACCTTTTTCGTATTTTGAGTAGTTTTTAAGTTCGTTGGTAATCTGTAAGCAAAGCTCGCGCGTTGGAGATAAAATTAACGCCTGTGTATTTCTGTTGTCAGCATCAATTTTTTGGATAACTGGAAAACCAAAAGCTGCCGTTTTCCCTGTCCCAGTCTGAGCCAACGCAACCATATCTGTATCTTTTTCCAATAATAGGGGAATCGCTTTCTCCTGTACTTCTGACGGATTTTCAAATCCTAGATCTTTAATCGCCTTCAGTAACGATTCACTCAATCCTAATTGTTCAAATTTATTCATTATGTATTTTTAAAATAGGGTGCAAAATTACTGTTAATATTCGATATAAACTAATGCTATTTCAAGTTTTAATGATTTAATATCTTTTGATTATCAGAAAGTTATCTTTTTAAACTAAAATTCGAGCTTCGAAATTTTTAATTTTTGCAGTAAATAATGGAAATGTTTGTAAAAAAAGTGAATAAAAATGTTGGATTTCAAACAATTATTTTATTTCGCTTAAAAAAGTAATTAGCAATTGAGTGGCTTTTCCTCTGTGACTGATTTTATTTTTAATTTCTAAAGTCAAATCGGCAAAAGTTTCTTGAAAATCTTCGGGTTGGAAAATAGGATCGTATCCAAAACCTTGGTTTCCTGATTTTTCAGTAGTGATTTTTCCTTTGGCAATTCCTGTAAATAATTGTTGCTGACCATTAAGGTTTAGTGCAATCACGGTTTTGAATTGTGCCGTCCTATTGCTTTGTCCAGCTAAATTTTCTAATAAAAGATTCATGTTGTCTTCGGCATCGCGTTGTTCTCCAGCATATCGGGCAGAATAGACTCCGGGTTCTCCATTTAACGCTGTTACTTCTAGACCAGTATCATCTGCAAAACAATTGTAACCGTATTTTTTAGTTACATAATTGGCTTTTAGAATGGCGTTTCCTTCAATAGTATTTGCTGTTTCTGGTATTTCTTCGTGACATCCAATGGCTTCCAGACTTAGAATTTCTATAGAACTTGGAAGTAATTGCTGAATTTCCTTGATTTTATTTTGATTGTTGGAAGCGAAAACGAGTTGCATAGTTGTTTTATTTGTGATTTGGTACAAATGTAATAATTTTTTGAGCTGTAATCAGAAGATGGATAAGGCGGAAGGAGTCAGCTGTAGAGTACTTTTTTCAGTATTAGCTAGATTGGACTACTACAATTTATTTTAATAGTATTTTTGTAATCGGTTAATAATCAGTTAAAATGGTGGTTTTCTACTAAGGGATACAAAGTTATTTGTATCTTTACTATGTGGTTTCGATTAATTTCTTGAATGGCTTAATTTTAAAATGAAATTAATACTTCAATAGTCAGCTATACTGGTATATGTATAAGGTGATAATGATAAATCAAAACTACAATCTGGAGGGCTTCAATAGCCCTCCTTTTTTTATGCAGTTGTAAGAAAGGAAATGCTTTTGTTGCTTGTATTCTGTTTAAATAGGTTGCTTTTTTCTTTTAATATTTGTTTTAAACTGAAATGTCCTATTTTGCGTAACTATTTATTTAGTTCCAAAGACAGCAAGATGAGATTCAGTAAAACCACGACAAAATATAATTTCTTATTTCTATTCTTTTTTACATTGTTTTTTGCGAATTCTTATGCGCAGTATGTTTTTAAAAACAATGAATTACCTAAAAAAATATCCTTACATCAGTATGTCTCCATTGCAGATGTAGGTCAGCGTAACTTAGATATTCAGTTTGTAAAAAACAATTTTGATTCTTTGAATCCTAAGCAATTAAAGACAGAAAGTGATGATTTAGGGTTTACTCAGAATAATTTTTGGGCAAAGTTGGAACTTCAAAATACAACTGATTCTACATTAAATTATTATTTGGAAACGGCTCGTCCTATAACGGATCTTGTCGAATTATATACTATTGACACCAAATCCGGAATAATCATGAAGCTGGTAAGTGGTGACAAGATGCCTTATGTGGAGCGAACTTTTGATAATCATAAAACTATTTTTAAGATTGATATTCAGCCTCAAGCCCAACTTGTTTTGTTTTTGCATTTGAAAAGTGATGGTGAGGTGATTAAAATGCCAGTGGTGTTGTATGATGCCGATCATTTTATAGCAACGATTACTGTGGAGCAAATGGTATTTGGTATTTTCTTTGGCATTTTGACTATTGCTGCCATCATTTACTTCTTTTTCTTTTTAGGATTGCGCGACAAAACCTTTTTGTATTACAGTTTGTATGTTGTTTTTGTGGGCTTACTGCAATTTGCTTTAGACGGCTATTTTTATAAATACATTACGCCTAGTGGAGGTTGGTTTTCTAATCACGCCGTGTTGTTTATTGCAATTATTGCGGCATTGCTGTCAGGGAAGTATAGTGAAGTGTTTTTGAAGATTAAGATTTATAGCCAAAGGATATACTATTTGTTTAATGCGGCTTATGTATTATTATTTGTTTTGCTTTTTTGCGCCATTTTCATTCCGGCTAGCTTACTCTATTGTTATGTGTTGGTTAATGTTTTTAGTTTGATCTTTTTGTTTCTGATTGTATTCACGATAAGTTATTTGTATTACAAAAAGAAACCAGTAGATAGTTTGTTTACCATTGGTATTTTCTTTTTAATCTTAGGATTTACCGTTTTTATCCTGCATAATTTTGGTTTAGTAACCAGCAATTTTTTTACTCAAAACAGCTCTAAGCTGGGAACTGGCTTAGAAGTTATTTTCCTTTCCTTGTCGATGTCAAATTTGATTCGGAATCTTAAAAATGAAAAAAATGAACTGAATCGGATTGCCTTAGCCCGTTCAGAAGAGATGAATGATTTAAAATCTTATTTTTTATCGAATATCAGCCATGAATTGAGAACTCCTTTGAATGCAATTACCAATTTGATTGATTCGATTTCCAGTGAGGTGAAAGACAAAAAAGTAATTAAAAACTGCAAGATCATTAAATACTCTTCTCATAGTTTGCTGAGTTCGGTAAATGATATACTCGACTTTTCTAAAATAGAGAAAGGAGAATTACAATTAGAAAAAGCGCCGTTTGACTTATTGAAAATGGTGAAAAGTATTAAAAAAAATGCCCAAAGGCGAGCCAAAGACAAGGGATTGGATTTTCAATTTACCAAATCAGGAACCTTCCCGGATTTATTGATGGGTGACGAGAACCGATTGGCTCAAATTATCAATAATGTGTTGAGTAATGCTATCAAATTTACTGCCGAAGGATTGGTGAAATTTGATATGAATGTACAAATAAAAGAAGGAAATAAAGCCGATTTGATTTTTACAGTTTCCGATTCAGGTGTGGGGATTTTAAAAGATAAAATGGATAGTATTTTCGATTCGTTTTCACAGAATAAAATTGACAATAAAAGAAAATTCGGTGGCCTTGGATTAGGACTTTATATTGTAAAAACCTTGGTGGATATGCAAAATGGTACTGTCGATATGCTAAGTACGGTAGGGGTTGGCACCATTTGTAAAATCACTTTGACATTTGATGTAGTCGAAAAACCTGAGACTAAAATTGTTGTTACAGAATCAGAAGTTTATGATTTAGGTGGGAAAACCATTTTAGTTGTCGAAGATAATTCGATAAACCAAATGGTAATTAAAATGATAACCAAGAAATGGCTGAATACAAGTGTTCTTTATGCTAATAACGGTCAGGAAGGTGTTGATGCTTTAAAATCAAATACGATAGATATTGTTTTAATGGATTTGCAAATGCCGGTTATGGATGGTTATGAAGCAACAATTGCTATTAGAAACGGAGAAGCGGGACAACAGCACACAAATATTCCAATTATTGCTGTAACGGCTGATGTAATGGAAGGTACTAAATTAAGAGTGGTAGAGATTGGTATGAACAATTATTTGTCCAAACCTATTAAAAAAGAAACCTTGTACCAAGCAATAAAAGAATTAGTTTAGGCTATTTTAATCCTGGTATTTAAATGCGATTTCAAGATTTTTACTCATATTCTAAGGTGTTCTTAATGTTTTGGTTTTTAGTTAATTAAGTATTAAAAAAATGAAATGATTATGCTTTTTTAAAATAATAGGTTGTATCTTTACACTGTGGTTTTGATTCATTATGTGTGTATGTTAATTTGGGTAGAAAAATGAAAACACGATCAGCAGCAGAATTTAGTTAATTATAAGTTGAGTATAGTAAATCAAAACCAATTTAGGAGGGCTTTAATAGCCCTCCTTTTTTTTAATGATTGGTAACATTTCCTAAATTGTCCGGAAAATACAAATCAGATAGGTGCGTGAATTCATCACCACGCATGAATATTGAAACATCTACTTCTTCGTAATTTGATTTTCCTGCTGCAGCTAATAATTCATTGGCAGCATGCAAGGTGTTTTTATGAAAATAAAATACTCTTTCAAATTTATCAGTAACCGATAATCCTTTCATTAGCATTTTGTCTTGTGTAGCGACTCCTACAGGGCATTTATTTGTATTGCAACGCAAAGCCTGAATACAGCCCAATGAAAACATAAATCCGCGGGCACTATTGCATAAATCGGCTCCTAAAGCAATTGCTTTGAGAATAGCGTGTCCGGAGATTATTTTTCCGCTACAAATAATTCTAATTTTATCACGAATGTTTAGTCGAATTAAGGTTTTGTTGACAAAGATTAAAGCAGGTTCTAACGGCATTCCCACACCATCGGAAAATTCTAATGGAGCTGCACCAGTTCCCCCTTCGGCACCATCGACGGTTATAAAATCGGGGTAGCAATTTTGATCCATCATTTCTTGACAAATGGCTTCAAATTCTGCTGTTTGCCCAATGCAAAGTTTGAATCCAATAGGTTTTCCATTTGCCAATTCGCGCAAGCGTGCCACAAATTCGACTAGTCCTTTTGGAGAGTCAAAAGCGCTATGACAAGGTGGTGAAAGGATTTCGATGTGCGGTAGTACGCCTCTGATTTTTGCAATGGCTTCGGTATTTTTGGCTGCTGGTAAAACGCCGCCGTGCCCCGGTTTAGCACCTTGAGAGAGTTTGATTTCAATCATTTTTACTTCGGGAAGATTCGCTTTTTCTGCAAATTTCCCACCGTCAAAGTCCCCTCGATCATCCCGACATCCAAAATAACCTGTTCCTATTTGCCAGGTGACATCTCCTCCCTGCAAATGGTATTCGGTCAATCCGCCTTCGCCAGTATTGTGGTAGAAGTTCCCTTTTTGAGCACCTTTATTCAATGCTACAATGGCATTTTCGCTCAATGAACCAAAACTCATAGCTGAAATATTAAGCAGAGAAGCAGAATAAGGTTGTTTGCAATCGGCTCCACCAATGTTTACGCGAGGAAGTTCGTGGTTTACTTTAGCGGGAAAAATAGAGTGTTTTAAACCTTCATAAGATGAAGTGTTAATGTCTAATTGGGTTCCAAAAGGTGTTGTGGAGCTAAGGTTTTTGGCACGTTGATAGGCTAGAGAACGTTCGTTTCTGGAAAAAGGTTTTCCGTCAGTGGTTCTTTCGATAAAATATTGCTGGATTTCGGGAGCTATTTCTTCAAACATATATCTGAAATAGCCTAAAACAGGAAAATTTCTTAAAATAGTATGTTTGTGTTGGAGGCTGTTGAAGACACCAATAATTAATAGTATGAATAGAAAAATGGCAATTAATAAACTGGTTTTGAATAAAAAATGCGCCGCAAAACTAAGGATGAAAAGGCCTATCCCGACAATAAAAAATTCTTTTCTCATAATAAAAAGCGTTGTTAATATCTAAAATAAGAAGAATAACTAACATTTAAATAAATAGTGAAAATTTTAATATTTATTTAAATGTTTTTGATAAATCTATTTTCTTTTTTGCTTGATCAAAAAAGAAACAAAAAAAATCAAGTCTTGCACTTCCTCGTCGGTCAAATTAGTTTTCGAATTAGCTTCGATCTGTTCGCCTTCGGCTCGAGTCTAAAAGAAAATAACTCGCTACGCTCAAACAGATTTTCTTTTTGTGTATTCTTCAAACATTTGACACTCGACTGCGGAGCTAAGGACAGTTGAGTCTCAAAATAAAAGCATTTTATTTATGGTTGAATACAGGTATAAAGCGTTATTTTATATGGTTTTTTAGTGAATAAAAGGCTCGAACTAACGAAAAATGATTACTCAAAATGTATTATTATAAGTAATTTGACAGCTCTTTTTGAACTTCAAATTTTAGTTTTTTCGAATGAATGCAGTGTTTTGTTAACTAAAAAGTAAACGAACATAAACATGTTTAATTCCTTTTTTGTCGGAGTCTCTTTCGTCGATTTCAAGAATGTCAGTCAGCGATTTTAGCATAGGAGTTAGTTTTGGAAAACCATAATTTCTAGGATCAAATTCCGGTTTTTTCTTAACAATCAGGTTTCCTACATCGCCCAGGAATGCCCAACCATCATCGTCGGCTAAGTCTTCAATAGTGGATTCTATTAATTCTATTGTAGGTTCGTCAATTTTGTTAAGTGGTTTTTGTGTTGGTTTTTCAGGAGTTTTAGTAGTGGTTTTTTCGACTGGTTTCTTGGTGTCAATGATGGTTTTAGGCGCTTTTTTCTTGATAGCTCCATCTAAAACTTCGATAAATATAAAACGGTCACAGGCACTGATAAAGGGTTTTGGTGTTTTTTGTTCTCCAATTCCAATAACTTTCATGCCTGATTCTCTAAGGCGAATAGCTAAACGCGTAAAATCACTATCGCTGGAAACAATACAAAAACCATCTAATTTTCCAGAATACAATAAATCCATCGCATCAATAATCAAAGCTGAATCAGAAGAATTTTTACCCGTAGTATAGCTGTATTGCTGAATAGGCGTAATGGCATGTTCCAGTAAAACCGATTTCCAGCCGTTAGCATTCGGCTTGGTCCAGTCGGCATAGATGCGTTTGGTAGTAGGAGTACCAAATTTGGTAATCTCTTCCATCATACCTTTTACATTGCTGTACGGAACATTATCGGCGTCTATTAAAACGGCAAGTTTTAATTCTTTTGGATTATTTGACATGGATTGAAGTATTGAGATAGACTTCAAAGATATGGTTTTTTTTAAAGCTGATAAGTTGTTATTACGCAAAGATTCTCAGAGAAAAAATAGAGATTCGCAAAGGTTTTATGATTCAAAGAAGATTAACCGAATTCAACTTGTATGATTTTTTAGTTTTTTTGGAGGTTGTAATAGTTGTGTTATTAATAGATTTTTTTATGAAACCCAAGTGTCTTCCAGCTTAAGAATTTTCCATTTGTTTTTTACTTTTTTTATAAAAACTTTATTTCCATATCCACACATTCTTCCAGGTTTATATCCGACTTCAAGGATTCCATTTTCTTTCTTTTTGTCAAATTTTATTCCTGAAACTATTAGTAT
>JBDLTG010000088.1:0-60184 GCA_039805885.1 Bacteroidota bacterium | reverse complement strand
AACCAAATCATCTGAAGTTACTGGAAAATCATTGTCTATAGCCAAGCAAAGTGAAATGATTGATAATATTCAACAAATTTTAGATTCTGAAAAAGATTTTAATAAACTAAAAAGCGAAATCAAAAAAGCAATTAAAATTAATGAAGTGAATAAACACGAGTGGGAAATTTTCGAAAACAATCTAAATCAAATTCACAATGAATTTATCATTAGTCTTTCTAAAAAGTTTCCTAACCTTACTCAAAAGGACATAAAACTATGTGTTTATCTTAAAATGAATCTTACTTCAAAAGAAATTGCTCCTATGATGAACATCTCATTTAGAGGAGTTGAGCTTCATCGTTATCGTTTAAGAAAGAAATTAAACCTCTCTCAAGAGGAAAACTTGTCTAAATTTTTACTTACTATATAATTTATCTCACTTAATTTTAAGGATAATTTATTTTTAAACCGCTTTTTTTCATTATTCCAATACATCATTACTACATCATAATGATATGTTAAAGCGACCCTATTAAACACTTAATAGCTTAATTATAAACACGTTATGACTTATTTTTTTAATCCTGATGTACTCATGTAGTAGCACTATATGATGTACTACAACGTTGTAATAGCTTAATTTGGCTCTACAAACTTTAACGATTAAAAACTTATGAAAAATTTTATTTTTAGCTTTTTAGCGCTATTGCTTTTACCGGCCTATATGTCTGGACAAGCAATCAAAGGAAAAGTAGTCGATAGCAAAGGAATTGGAATTCCAGGAGCTATTATTTCGGCATCCGATTCTAAAACTTCTGTTGATACTGATTTTGATGGAAATTTTACGATTAATGCCAAACTTAATGAGACATTAAAAATTTCGATGTTAGGTTTTAATGGTATTTCGATACCAGCTTCTTCGGGATTAATGAATATAATCTTAAAAGAATCTGAAGATACTAATCTGAAAGAAGTAGTGGTCATTGGTTATGGAACACGAAAAAAAGTGGATAACACTACTGCTATTTCTTCAATTTCAACAGAAGAAATCACCAAAACTAAAGTATTGAATGCTTCGCAGGCAATTCAAGGAAAAGCAGCTGGAGTACAAGTAATTTCGTCCGACTTACCTGGAAGTACTCCCTCAGTTGTAATTAGAGGTTTAGGTACTGCATTAGGAGGAAGAACACCCTTGTATGTTGTTGATGGAATGCCAACAGAGAATATCAATAATATTAACACCAATGATATTACTTCATATGATATTTTAAAAGATGCCTCAGCCTTAGCAATTTATGGTACCAGAGCTGCAAACGGAGTTATTATCATTACCACCAAAAAAGGTAAAGGTGATAAAGTTTCTGTGGAAGTTGAAAGTTATGCCGGTATAAGAGAGCCTTTGAAAAAAGTAAAAATGGCTGGTAGCAATAAGTATGCACACTATACAAATTCTGCCTTGCAGGCTACAACTTTCTCACAAGATCAACCTGTAAATACAAATTGGTTTGATGAAATTACAAGAACAGGCAGTTATATTCAAAACAACGTTTCTGTTTCAGGAGCCTCTGAAAATATCAAATACTTTTTTAGCCTAGGAAATTATGAAGAAAAAGCCATTTTAAACGGATTAGATTATGGTCGCACCACTTTTAGAAATAATAATGAATATAAAATCTCTAAAAAACTGACTTTAAATCAAAACTTTAGCTTTACCTCTACAAAGTCTACACCTAAACCACTAGGAGCTTTTACTAATGCTTACAAACAATCGCCAATTGTTCCGGTTCGTTTTTCTGATGGAAAATATGGAGTGTCAAGAGTTGGTTCTGATGGATTTGCAAGTCAAACAGGGTCATCATTTAATAACGTTGGTAATCCTGTTGCGCAACTTGACTTTTTTAATGAGGAACAAAGAAGCAAAACTTTCCAAGGCGGTTTAAAGTTAGATTATGAAATTTTAAAATCTTTAAAATTCACATCGCAATTTAACGGAGAGTTTTATACTTGGAAACAATATAATTATGAAGACACTAAAAATATTTGGTTAGCAGCAAACCCTAATAAAATAGCTAGTGATTATGAAAAAGAATTTCCAAATGCGAATATCAATTTATTGACAAAAGGTCGAGAAGAATATTATAACTGGAACCTGTCAAACTATTTAACTTACAATAAGGTATTTGCTGAAATCCATAATATTGAAGTAACAGCAGGTATTGAAACTAATATCAAGGGAGCCAGAGAAAAACTAAATATTGCCAGAAAAAATGTTAATACAAACGTAAACTACTGGTCTTTAAAAGATTCAGAATATGCTACAAATATTACGAGTTATAAAGATGAAGTTTTTAATGAAGTAAGGCTGGCATCTTATTTAGGGCGTTTCCAATACAAATTGATGGATCGATATTTAGTTACAGGAACCGTTAGACGTGATGGATCTTCAAATTTTGGTAAAGACTACCGTTGGGGCACATTTCCTGCTTTTGGTTTAGGTTGGGTTATTTCAAAAGAAGACTTTTTAACCGATTCAAAAACGATTAATTTATTGAAATTAAGAGGAGGCTGGGGTAAATTAGGAAATCAAAATATTCCACTTAACAGAGCAAGTTATACATCGGGCCAGAATGCCTATTTGGGTGGCTCAATTTTGAATGAAGGAACAACTATTAACTCTCAAATTGACCCAAGTTTATCTTGGGAAATTACAGAAGAAACTTCAGTTGGTTTAGATTTCAAGATTTTAGATCGTAAATTAAAAGGATCATTTGACTTATACAACAAGAATACGTCTAATGTAATTTTAAATACAAGACCTTATTCGACATCTGGAATTACTAATGTATCTCCGGCACACGTAGGTGAAGTTTCAAACAAAGGATATGAGATTTCTTTACGTTGGGACGATAAAATTAGTGATGATTTTAGTTATTGGATTGGTGGAAACTTTTCGAATAATAAAAATGAACTTACAGCTTTGAAAAATGTTATTTTATCCCCAGTTGTTGGTGGAGGATTGGGTAATGGTCAAGACACTAAATTACTAGATAACACTTCAATAGGTCAGCCATTAGGAAGTTTCTATATTTATGAATATGCCGGTTTTGATGCTACAAACGGAAAAATGTTGTACTACAATGCCTTAGGCGAAAAAGTAACGCAAGATGCATTGAGCGCAACAACTGATAAAAAGTATGTTGGATCTATTTTACCAAAATCTAATTATGGAGTAACATTAGGATTTGCTTATAAAAACTTTGATTTTTCTGTAGATGGTTACGGAACTAATGGAGCAAAAGTCTATAACGGTAAAAAAGCACAACGTTTTACAGGTGAAAATATCGAAGAATCTCTTGCAATGGATTTCTGGACACCAAATAATTTGACAGCTTCAAATCCAGCACCTTTCAATCAAGTACCTGTTGCTTCTACTTATTATTTAGAATCTGGAGATTTCTTTAGAATCAATAATATTACGTTAGGATATAAATTGCCATTACAAAGTACTGCTTTTATTAATGCCTGCAGAATTTATATAAATGCAATAAACCCATTTATTACACAAAAATTCTCAGGATTCTCTCCAGAGTTAAACGGTGATGGTGATCCTTATAAAACACAAGGTGTAGAGTTAGATGCTTATCCAACTTTGAGATCATTTGTAATTGGTGCTAACTTAAAATTTTAATATTATGAAAAAGACATATATAACAGCGTTTGTGTTTTCAGCATTCTTTTTTATGGGATGTTCAAACGATTTTTTAGATGTAGATCAAACCGAATCTATTTCTACAGACGATATTGAGTTATTCAACAATGATGCAGGAGCAAGTCAGTTTGTTACCTCGATTTATAACAAATTCCTAAATTGGGACATGACCTCATTCGGTTGGATTGGCTTATCAAGTATTACTTCCGATGATGCTGATAAAGGATCTTCTCCCGGAGATACTGGAACCGATAAAGATGTATTGGATGCCTTGACTTATAATGCATCAAATCCTTCTGCCGAAAGTACTTTTAATGCTAATTATGATGGTATTAACAGATGCAATCAAGCCTTAAATATTCTTCCAAAATTAGACAAAGCTGATGCAAATTTAAGAGCCAGATTAGCTGGCGAAGCGAAATTTTTAAGAGCCTTTATGTATTTTACTTTAGTGAAATGCTACGGAGGTGTGCCAATTGTAGATCACCTGCCAGTTCCTGGTTCAGATTCAGATCGAATCATGCAATTAACCCGCAAATCAGCAGTAGAGGTTTATGCTTTTATCGAAAATGACTTAAATGATGCCATTGCTGCATTACCAGAAAAATCAGCTTATGGAGCAAATGAAAAATCAAGAGTTTCAAAAGGTGCAGCTTACGCTTTATTAGCAAAAGTAAGTTTGTACCAAAAAAAGTGGCAAAAAGTAGTTGATAACTGTAATAAAGTTACAGGTTACTCCATTGTTGATGATTATGCTACTATGTTCAGACCAGCTGGGAAATTTGATTCAGAATCTATTTTTGAAATTTATGCCCAAGGTAGTATACCAACAAAAGGAATTGAAGGATATTCTAACACACAAGGTGCCCGTGGTACCGGAGGTTGGGGTTGGGGTTTCAACACACCATCTCTTAGCTTAGTAAATGCCTATGAGCCAAATGATGTTAGAAAAGCGGCAACCATTATTTTTAAAGGCACCACTTTATATGATGGCAGAGTAATTCCTACTACAGTTGAAAATGACCGTTACAACTACAAAGCATACTCTTCGGCCTATACATCTGCATGGGAGACCGATGTTGATATTAAATATTTAAGATATGCTGAAGTTTTATTAATGAAAGCGGAAGCTTTGAATGAATTAGGACAAACCGGAGATGCTATTCCGTTATTGAATCAAATTAGAAAAAGAGCCAATTTAGGAGTTACCCCTGCCCTATCTCAAGCTGATGTTAGAATTGCAATTTGGAAAGAAAGAAGAGTAGAAATGGCTTTTGAACACGATAGATTTTTTGATTTAGTTCGTACAGGTCAAGCTAAAGCTGCTTTCACTGCCGATGGAAAGAATTTTATTGTTGGTAAACATGAATTGTTTCCTATACCTGCATCCTTCTTAAAACAAGCAGGAACATTGTCATCTCAAAATCCTGGTGGTTATTAATTCTAAAAAACAATTAAAATGAAAAAAAATAAATCTATTTTCTTGCTTTCTTTTGTTTTGGCTTCTACAGTTTTTGTAAGCTGCGAGGATAGTATAGATAAAGTAAACAGTCCAATTCCTTATGAAGCAATTGGAGGTTATGATAGTTCTGATGATGTTGCAGCTACACACTTAGTTTCAAAATTTAGTTTTGATGGAAATATTTCAGATTCTAAAAACGGAATAACAGGCGGAGTTGGGACAAATGTAACCTATGGCACAGGAATAAAAGGGGAAGCTTACCAAGGTTCTTCCACTTCATTTATTGCTTATAATACTGTTGCAAGTTCTGTAATAAATTTAAAAAGTATATCGGTCTCAATGTGGATAAAAACAAATCCGCATACTGGTGGAGCACAATCATTATTTATGCTTCCAAAGAAAACAGATTTTTGGGGGAATATTTTCACATTGATTGAAGGTACTGGACCAGCAACAACAATGTTGATGAAAAATCATATTCAAAAAGATGTTACACCAAGTATTCCTTGGGCAGGACAATTCATTGAACATGCAGGAGCAAATGTTTTGAATAATATGTTTGGTACCTGGAAACATATCGTTTGGACTTATAATGGTACTAGTTCTACCTACAGTATTTATATTGATGGACAAAAATTAGCCTTACCAGACTCTATTTCAAAAAGATATGCCAGTGATCCGCTAACTGGTGGAGTTGGTTATGGAGAATTAGCTAATTCTGAAGTTTCAAAATTTATTATTGGAGGTTATCAGCAACATTTAGGAATGCCTTGGGGAGCTCCTGATGGTTGGATGCTTAATTATACAGGGCTAATGGATGAATTCAGAATTTATGATTCAGCTCTTGTCGATAATAAAGTTACTGCTCTATACAAATTAGAGAAAGACAAAAGATAACAATCTTTAAGATGCGCCTAGAATGAAAATTCTAGGTGTATTTTACTCAATTAATACCATAAAAAATGAAAATCAGTTTAAATATAATTCTTTTTTTGAGTGTTATTATGTCATGTTCTTCTTCTTCACCAGAAAAAGGAAACAACGGAGGAACACCATTACCAACAAATCCAGTTGTGCCAGTAAAACCTTTGACAGATACTGAGGCATTGGATCAGGTTCAAAAAGATGCCATCAAATATTTTTGGGAATATGCTGATCCTAATTCGAAATTGGCTCGCGAGAGGTATCTAACTGAAAACCCCGATTTCGATTCGAATATTATTACCACAGGAGGTTCGGGTTTTGGTTTAATGACCATTGTTGTAGGTGTAGAAAGAGGTTTTTTGCCAAGAACTGAAGCTATTTCCCGACTTTCAACTGCTCTAATTTTTTTAGAAAAAGCAGAACGTTTTCATGGGGCATGGCCACACTGGATGGATAATAAAACAGGAAAGGTCATTCCGTTCGGAACAAAAGATAATGGAGGAGATTTAGTAGAAACCTCATTCGTTTGCCAGGCTTTAATTACTATTAGGGAATATTTTAAAAACGGAAATGCCGCAGAAAAAGAATTAGCTGCTAAAGCCGATGAACTTTGGAAAGGGGTCGAATGGGATTGGTATACCAAAGGAGAAGAGGCACTTTACTGGCACTGGTCACCAAATTATGGATGGGAAATGAACTTTAAATTAGAAGGTTATAATGAGTGCTTGATTACTTATATAATGGCAGCTTCGTCACCAACACATCCTATTTCTGCAGAAGCTTATCACAAAGCCTGGGCAAGAAGCGGAGCAATTGTAAACGGAGGTTCTCAATATGGCATTCCGGTTGTTTTAAACTATAACGGAGCCACAGGAAATGTAGGTCCAATGTTTTGGTCGCATTATTCCTATTTAGGTTTGGATCCCAATACGCTAAAAGATAAATATGCTGACTACGGAATCCTGACACAAAATCATGCTAAAATTATGGTGCAGCATAGTGTTGTAAATCCTAAAGGATGGAAAGACTACTCTGATAAATGCTGGGGATTAACAGCGAGCTATACTCGTAATCCTGACGGAACTACAGGTTACACAGCACATCAACCAAACAATGATACGGGAGTAATTTCGCCAACAGCAGCTTTATCGTCTTTTCCGTTTACGCCAACAGAATCAATGAAGTTTTTACATTATCTGTACGATGAAAATAAAGCCCAGTATGTTGGAATCGCAGGGCCTTATGATGCTTTTTCTCCACAGTATAATTGGGTAACACCTCGTTATCTGGCCATAGATCAGGGAACAATTGCTCCTATGATTGAAAACTATCGCTCGGGTCTTTTATGGAAGTTATTTATGAATGCACCTGAAACGAAACAAGGGCTGTTAAACTTAGGTTTTCATTCAACGAAATACGGATTTTAGTCAGTAAACAAAAAAATAAGAACAAAAAAATAAAATAGAATAGAATGAAAAACAAATTAGTCATACTTTTTTTAGGATGTGCTGTTTTGAGTTACGCTCAAAAAAAGAGCACAAAAAGTACCCTACAAATCAAACCTAAATCGGAGTTTATAGCAGAGCTAATATCAAAAATGACATTAGATGAGAAATTAGGTCAGCTTAATTTACCCACTTCTGGGGATATTACCACTGGCCAGGCAAACAGCTCAAATGTTGCAAAAAATATTGCAGAAGGAAAAGTGGGTGGTTTATTCAATATAAAATCAGTTCAAAAAATTAAAGAAGTACAGAAAATTGCAGTCGAAAAAAGTAGATTGAAAATTCCTTTAATTTTCGGAATGGATGTTATTCACGGATACGAAACCACCTTCCCTATTCCGCTTGGATTATCTTGTACCTGGGATATGGGTTTAATTGAAAGAAGTGCTCAAATTGCGGCTCAGGAAGCAAGTGCCGACGGTATCAACTGGACATTTTCTCCAATGGTTGATATTTCCCGTGATCCTCGTTGGGGAAGAGTTTCTGAAGGTTCAGGAGAGGATCCGTATTTAGGAAGCCAAATTGCAAAAGCGATGGTGAACGGATATCAGCAACACGATCTTTCGAAAAACAATTCGATTATGGCATGTGTAAAACACTTTGCATTATACGGAGCTCCTGAAGCTGGACGTGATTACAATACAGTAGATATGAGTCATATCAGAATGTTTAATGATTATTTTCCTCCTTACAAAGCTGCTGTCGATGCAGGTGTAGGTTCGGCAATGGCTTCTTTCAACGAAATTGACGGAATCCCGGCTACTGGAAATAAATGGTTAATGACCGATGTTTTAAGAAAACAATGGGGCTTTAAAGGTTTTGTAGTTACCGATTTTACAGGAATTCCTGAAATGATTGCACACGGAATGGGTGATCTTCAAACCGTTTCGGCTATGTCATTAAACGCCGGAGTTGAAATGGATATGGTTGGAGAAGGTTTTTTAGGGACTTTAAAAAAATCTTTAGACGAGAAAAAAGTAACTATTGAGCAAATTGATAATGCCGTAAAATTGATTTTGGAAGCAAAATATGATCTGGGATTATTCCACGATCCGTATAAATATTGTGACGAAAAAAGAGCTAAAACGGAGATTTTTACTGCCGCCAGTAGAAAAGAAGCACGTCAGATTGCATCACAATCATTGGTTTTATTGAAAAATCAAAATCAACTATTGCCTCTTAAAAAATCAGGAACTATTGCCCTTATTGGGCCATTGGCTGATGCCAAAAACAATATGTCAGGAACTTGGAGTGTGGCAACGATTGGGGATAAATGCATTTCTTTATTACAAGGAATTCAGGAAGTAGCCGGGAAATCTACAAAAGTGCTTTACGCAAAAGGGAGCAATTTAGATTATGATGAAACTTTTGAAACCAATGCAACGATGTTTGGTAAAACCTTAAATCGTGATGCACGTTCTAAAGAAGAATTAATTGCTGAAGCTTTAAAAGTAGCGAACCAATCTGATGTAATTGTGGCAGCACTTGGAGAATCTGCTGAAATGAGCGGAGAATCCAGCAGTCGTACAAAATTAGAAATTCCGCAGGCACAAAAAGATTTATTAAATGCTTTATTGAAGACCGGAAAACCTGTAGTTCTAGTTTTATTTGACGGACGTCCTTTAGTGTTAAATGATGAAAATGCTGCTGTTCCGGCTATTTTAAACGTTTGGTTTGCCGGTAGTGAAGCAGGTTCAGCCATTGCCGATGTTTTATTTGGTGATGTAAATCCTTCCGGAAAATTGACAACCACTTTCCCAAGAAGTGTAGGACAAGTTCCAGTTTATTATGCACACAAAAACACAGGAAGACCGCTTTCTAATTCCGAAGGCAAATTCGAAAAATTCAGATCTAATTATATCGATGAAAGAAACGAGCCTTTATTCCCATTCGGTTTTGGTTTAAGTTATACCACTTTTGAGTATTCAAACCTTAAAATTTCTTCTGATAAAGTGAATTTCAGCGGCAAATTAAAAGTAACTGTTGATGTTGCCAATACAGGAAACTTCGATGGAAAAGAAACAGTTCAATTATACATTCGAGATTTAGTGGGTTCAGTAACACGACCTGTTAGAGAATTGAAAGGTTTCCAAAAAATAACACTTAAAAAAGCTGAAAAACAAACGGTGACTTTTGATATCACGGTTGAAGATTTAAAATTTTATAATTCTGATTTACAATTCGTAGCAGAACCGGGACAATTTGATATTTTCATAGGTGGAAGTTCAACTACCGACAAGAAAGTTAGTTTTGAATTAACTAAATAATTGGTTTGTTAATTGGTAATTGCCCTTCGTACTGGTTATACGAAGGGCTTTTTTATAGACAATGAATTTGGAAATATACTTCTCGATGAAGTATAAAATGATAATAAATAATTTAAAAAAATGAATAAACTATCTGCAATATCAGTATTACTGCTTATAATTGGATTGAATATCAATATAACAGCTCAAAATACAATTCTTGGAAAAACAGACTGGTTTGATCCCAATAAGCCAGCTACAACATATTGTAATCCAATAAATATTGGTTACAACTATACAACTGAAAATCACAATGGTATTCCAGAATCTCGTCGTTCGAGTGCCGATCCTGTTATCATTACTTTTAAAGGGGAATATTATTTATTTGCGACTAATCAGGCAGGTTTTTTCTGGAGTAAAGATATGTCGGATTGGAAATTTGTTTACGGAAGTTTTCAAAGGCGCGCTGGCGATGACGATCAATGTGCCCCTGCCGCATGGGTGGTAAACGATACCTTATTTTATGTAGGCTCAACTTGGAAAAGAGATCATCCAATTTGGAAAACTGCCGATCCAAAATCGGGACGATGGTTACGACAAGTTGATACAGCTATGTTGCCAACGTGGGATCCTGCTATTTTTCAGGATGACGATCAAAAAGTATATATGTACTACGGTTCAAGCGGAAAATTGCCTCTGGTAGGAGTTGAAGTAGATTATAAAACCTGGTTGCCAAAAGGAAATCAGGCTGATTATGCAAAATTATACACCGCCACAGAAGTCGAGGATATTCAGCGTCCGTATGGTCAAATAAAAGAAGTAGCTGGTTTAGATCCTGCTTTGCATGGATGGGAACGTTTTGGGTCAAATAATGATATGGAACCTGCTCCTTGGGGAAATTTTATTGAAGGTGCCTGGATGACCAAACACAATGGTAAATATTACATGCAATATGGAGCTCCTGCTACTGAATTTAAAGGATATGCTAACGGTGTTCATGTTGGCGATAATCCTTTGGGGCCTTTTACCTATCAAAAACACAATCCAATGTCTTATAAACCGGGTGGATTTGTAATTGGATCTGGCCACGGAAATACTTTTGCTGATAATTATGGTAATTATTGGAATACAGGAACCTGTAAGATTTCTATAAAAGATCGTTTCGAACGTCGAATTGATATGTTCCCCGCGGGATTTGATAAAGACGATGTTATGTATTCAATTACATCTTACGGTGATTTCCCTATAAAACTACCTACCGAACTTCGCAATCATGAAAACGGAGCTTCCTCTGGTTGGATGCTACTTTCGTATAAAAAGCAGGTAACAGTTTCTTCTACTGAAGATTGTATGGAAGTAGAAACTCACCGTGTAGATAACGGCGGAAAAAAAGTCTATGAAAAATTTTGTTATAGTGCTGCCAATTTAACCGACGAAAATATCCAAAGCTATTGGTCTGCAAAAACCGATAAACCTGGTGAATGGTTGCAGATTGATTTGGGAAGAAAAATGCAAATAAATGCGTTGCAAATTAATTATGCTGATCATAAAGCCACACAATACAACAAGGCGATGGATATTTATTATCAATATAAAATCTTCATGTCTGATGACGGCCAAAACTGGAAATTAGTTATTGATAAATCAAAAAACGACAAAGATGCTCCTCATGATTATGTGGAATTAACAAAATCAATTGAAGCACGTTACATCAAAATGGAGAATATCCATAATGCTTCGGGACTATTTGCTGTTTCTGATTTGCGCGTTTTTGGAAATGGATTGTCCGAGAAACCAAAATCGGTTTCCGGACTTAAAGTAAAAAGAAATGCTAAGGATTCCCGAAATGCCATGATTCATTGGAACAAGCAATCAGATGCCATCGGTCATAGCATTTATTACGGAATTGCACCTGATAAATTATACAACAACATTATAGTTTACGATGGAGACTCTTATGATTTCAGAGGTTTAGACAAAGACACAAAATACTATTTTGCAATTGAAGCTTTTAACGAAAGTGGAAAATCAAGATTAACTAAAAAAGTAAAAGTCAATTAATACGATAAAATTATGTTGAAATATAAAAAATCTGGAACAGTCGTCCTATTACTGTTTTTCTCTATTGTAATAAATGCTCAGAGCTTAAAAATAATGACCTATAATATTCGTTTGGACATTGCCTCCGATGGAGAAAATACTTGGTCAAAAAGGAAAAATTATTTTGCTGAACAAATTCAGTTCTATGAACCTGATTTTTTTGGCGTTCAAGAAGCAACTCCAAGTCAAGTAGCCGATTTATCAACCTTAATTCCCCAATATAGCTTTGTTGGAACTGCTAGAGATGGGATTGCCAAAGGAGAAGCAACAAATATTTATTTTAAGAAAGATCGATTGGCAGTAATTAAATTCAGTACTTTTTGGCTTTCAGAAACTCCAGATAAAATATCTAAAGGTTGGGATGCAGCCTATAATAGGATTTGTTCTTATGGTTTGTTTAAAGATTTAAAGACAAAAAAGAAATTTTGGGTTTTTAATACCCATTTAGACCATATCGGGGAAATGGCAAAAACAAACGGACTTAAATTAATCTTATCAAAAATAAAAAAGTTGAATAGTAAAAATTATCCTGTTGTCCTTATGGGAGATTTTAATTTGGAATCCGAATCGAATCAAATAGTTGAATTAAAAAAAATCATGAATGATTCCCGTGAAATTTCGGTTCAACCACCTTTCGGTCCTTCAGGGACATTCAATGCATTTAGACATGATATAGCTGTTACCCGATTAATCGATTATATTTTCCTTTCAAAAGACAATGACATAAAAGTAAATAAATATGCTGTTTTAAGTGATTCCAAAGATCTAAAATATCCTTCGGATCACCTGCCTGTATATATTGAAATCAATTTTAAATGAGTCTAATCCTTTTTTCAAAAAAGCAGAAGCAACAGAACAAAACATCACAAATCACAACTAAAAAACGAGTTAAATACAATGAAAGATTTAACTCGTTTTTATTTAGATTTACTTTTGAATATTATGTGATACCCGCCAGATTGTTTTTGCAGCATCATCGGTCACCAACAATGAACCATCTGGGAGTAGAGCAACAGCAACTGGGCGTCCGTGTACTTCATTCTTTTCGGGATTTGCTATAAAACCAGTTAAAAAATCTTCTGGTTTACCCGAAGGATGTCCATTTTCAAACGGTACAAAAACTACCTTGTAACCTGATAATATAGCTCTGTTCCATGATCCATGCTGACCAATAAACATTCCGTTGCGGTACTTTTTAGGGAAAGATTTACCTCGGTAAAATGTCAGTCCAAGTGATGCTGTATGCGAATCAAGGGCAATATCCGGAACGATGGCTTTGCTTACCAAATCTGGTCGTTCATTTTTATGACGTGGATCTACATGTTGTCCAAAGTAAGAATAAGGCCAGCCATAAAATCCGCCATCCTTAACACTGGTTGCATAATCCGGTACAAGGTCATCTCCTAGTTCATCGCGTTCGTTTACAGCAGTCCATAAGGTTTTTGTTCCTGGAGTCCAATCCATTCCATTAGGATTACGTAAGCCACTGGCATAAATACGCTCCCCACTTCCATCGGGATTAATTTCAAGAATGTTGGCTCGTTTAAATTCTGACTCAACACCATGTTCTGCCACATTACTTTCTGAACCTACGGTAATGTATATTTTAGAACCTTTGGGATTAGCAATTATATTTCTCGTCCAATGGTTGTTGTATCCTCCCGAAGGAAGGTCTATAATTTTTTCATATTTTCCGCGATTGATACTGTCTTTCTCGTGATACGGAAAACGTAAAACCTCATCGGTATTGGCTACATAAAAATAATCGTTAAGTACCAACATACCAAAAGGTTGATTAAGGTTATTTAAATAAGAATATTTACTTTCATAAACCCCATCTTTATCCTTATCCCTAAACATCGTAATACGGTTAGCACTGCCAAAATTCTGTGCTTTCGACGCAAAAAATTCATCTTTTTCATCGCTGCGTTTCGTTTTTGGTATTCTTGTGCCTGCTTCTGCCACAAACACATCGCCATTTTTTGCAACATACAACCATCTTGGGTTTTCCAAACCACCGGCAAATTTACTTACCACGAAACCTTTTGGAGCAACAGGTGCCTGATTCCCCTTCCAGCCTATTACTTTAGAAAACACCTTACTCGATTTTGTTGCATACGGCTCGGGCAATACTACATGATCTTTGTACTCTTGTGCCTGTACTGAAATATTGAATGTTGATATAACTGCTAGTGTACAACCTAATGTTATGTACTTATAAAATATCATTGTTTATGTTTTAATATTAATAATGATTACCAATCCAGTTTTACCAAAGCTACACCTTGACGTTCTAATTTTAAAGGCAATACCGTTTTGGCTGAATTAATTTTTAGTTTTTTAGTTAAGATGCATTTTAGTTTTCCTGATTTTTCAAGGGTATCTATTTGTTGTTTCGTAGGATTTTGAGGCGAGCCCATTTTTTTCCACACTTCATAAGAATTACTATTCTCTTTGTCAATTAAGTAAACATTTAAAGTAAGCTTCTTAGCGGGAATATTTTCGATAGTTATGTTTACCGTTTCAACAGGGCCAGATTTATCATCGTCATGATAATTCCACACCATAACTGCTGCAGATTTTAAATCTTTTGTTGCCAATGCACCAATATCTGACTGTGTACTGCGAACACTTGATTTTAGAACTTCCTCAATAGGATACATACGATTGCTTTTGACAACTAAACGTTTTCCCGACATCATACCAAACATTCTGAAAACATTCAGCACCGGTTTATCCACTCCATTGGTTGCAAGGTCACGAAAACCATAGAACCAGGGTTGGTTTTCAAACTCAAAAGACCATGACACAGCACCCAGAAAATTTGCCTTTGTCTGATCTGCTAATATATATTTTCGGGCAAAAGATGCAGCTGTATAACTGGAATACATGGTGCCATTTCGATAAGCATTCTCCGGATTGGTAGCCATACCACAGGCTGCACAGCCTTCAGGATCTGATTCTCCAATTATGATTGGAAGATTTTTTGTTTCTGGATACGACATAGTAAGCTTAAAACCAGTTTCTATATCGTTTAACTGTGGTGCCATATTCATTCGAACAGAACCATCTACTAATTTGGGACTTCCTTTAGCATGAAAAAGTATTGCATCCATAGGCGAACCTTTTTTGCCTGTAGCATAGTTGATGCCATTGATACAATGTTTAATGAAATCATTAGTCCATTCCTGAGCTCCTTTCCCTTTTGTACCAGCAATATTAATCCCTCCTATTTTTGCTGTAGGCAAGGCTTGCTTAAGACCATCGGCTGCATAGTCATACAGCTTAAAAAATTCTTCTCGTGTACCTTTCCAATAGTGTCCATTTGGTTCGTTCCAAACTTCCCAATACCAGCTTTCTACCTCTTTTTTCCCATAACGCTCCACCGAATGTTTAACCCATTCATACACCAAATTTCTCCATTTATCATAATCTTTTGGTGGATAAGCCCATCCAGTAATAATATCAGTATAAGGATCTCCTGGTTTCCAATAATGTCTATAGGGTGTAGGATGTGTTGATAAAGCTTCGGGCATAAAACCTATTTGCGCCAAGGGTTTCATGCCTCGCGAAACATAGGTATCAAAAATACTGTCTACTATTCTCCAATTGTATATTTGATTCCCATTAGCATCTTCTGTATAAGCATTAGTAGAACCCCACTTTAGAGCTGCAACACCATCACCACTAACAAGCATACTGTGCGTGCGTACATATACAGGAACCGGACTCAAAGCTGCAATTTCACTAAGAAGCTTTTTACCGTCTTTCATATACGTATAGTTGGGTTCATCATAACCAAACCATGCCCATACTGGAGTCATCGGAGCTATCTCTTGTTTAAGATCTACCGTAATTTCAGGACTTTGAGCATAGAGGCCTTGAGTTAAAAATTGGAACATAAAGACAGCCAGGCAATACTTGAATAGTTTTAGCATAGTTTGGTTTGTTTTATACGGAATTACCGCAACAGTTAGTTATATTTAAAAATAATGTTTACTTTTATTCAACAATGTTGACAAATATAATTATATATTATTAAAATTAGTATCTTTATTTCGATTTTAATTTTAGAACATTGATTAGCTGAATAATTTCAATAATTATCTAATATTAAGCAAAAAATTAATTTAAACCATTGACTACCGTATTTTGGAAAAAGAAAATAGTACCGTTACACCAGCAAATACACTTGAGGTTGGCGCAAGAATAAAGTTATTGCGTATTAACCAAAAACGCACATTGCAAGAAGTTGCCGATAGCTGTGGATTATCTAAAAGCATGATTTCCAAAATAGAGAATGATAAAACAATTCCTTCTGTTGCAACACTGGTAAAAATCGCGGCAGTATTAGGTACTTCTGTTTCAGGTCTTTTGGAACAGGACGGATGGAATAAAGCCATAGTTACAAGCAGAAATACCGCAATGGAAAAATTAGTGAAGACCGAGAAAGGATACATGATATTTCCTTATGCATCAGAGTATCATGACAAAAAAATGCAGCCTTTTTTGTTTGTAGCCCGCAAAGGAGAAGTTGTACCACACCAGCTGTCACACGAAGGTGAAGAGTTTGTTTTTATAGTCGAAGGAAGTATGAAAATGCAAATAGGTGACACAGAATACATACTTAAAACTGGAGACAGCCTGTATTTTAATGCACTTCAAAAACACGGAATTATCCCCATATCAAATGAGGTTACCTATATTGATATTTTTGTTTAACGATATTTAATAAACAAAGGAGTTAAAATATCGAAAAACAATATTTTAACTCCTTATTTATTTTAGAGCGTGTTTAAATTTATTTAAAAAAAAGAAATTTTCTTTTCCCCGTCCCTAAAGGGTGGAAAATTTCTTGAAAATTCATCAAAATTACACCCTTTAGGGGTTGGGGAAGTTAATTTTGATAAATTTTAAACAGGCTCTTACAATTATAATTTATTTACTTCACCTTATTCTGATTCGAATTAGGTTTCAATTCATCCGGACTGTCTTTAGTGTAGGTATTAAATTGTTCTTTTGAAGGACTAACAAACACATCCTGAATTACCTCAAAACTCAAGGTGTTTTTTGGATTAAACTGATCTGAATTCATATAGTTTTGCAGCGAGAAGAACAATTCTCTCGAAGCCGGTTTATCTTGAACTTCTGGTCCTAAATTAGCACTACTTACTATGATTTTTCCTTTTCCAACTTGTGCTTCAAATACTAAAGCCAGTCTGCGATTGATAAACCAGGTATCTATTGGTTGAATCAACGGACGGAAATCAGCCGGAAAATCCTCCAGATTCATGACTTGAGCACGGTTTTGAATATCCCACCATTGTAAATCACTGTGAAAACTGGTTGGGAAATTTGCAAAAGCAGGGCTTTTATCCTGAATTAGCATTCCTGTTACATGAGGCGGACGCATTTTAAACCAAGAGGTATTCCAGAAAACAGGTAAAAAATGCATTTCTACTTCTTTTCCTTTCACTACTTTTCCAGCAGCATTCAAAAATACCTTTCCTCCATTATTCAACACTTCTTTTGCCTTATCATCTAAGACTGTCGTATAATAAATAGAAGATGAAATTTCAGGATTTCTATTTGGATAAACCCAAAAATTCCAATCGTTTACAAAAGCAGTATCATTGACTTTTACTTCCAAATTTAATTTTGAGGCAACTTTAACATCATTTAATGAGAAACTAAGATTTCCAACGATGATACCATTTCCGTTTTCGTATGTTTTTGAATCAAAATTTCCCGAAGAAAGAATCGCTCCTTTTTCATTTTTAATCGTCCAACTAATTACCGCATTTTTCAATGGCATTTTTCCCGAGTGGAATAGCGCTATTTCTGCCTTGAAAGTTTCTCCATTATTATATACAAACTTTGAAATCTTTGCCAAAGGAACTGTTGAATTACAAAAACGACTATATTCTTTTGATGTAACATATCCTTTTTCCTGGAAAAAAGCATCCAACACTCCTACTAATGCTGTTCCCTGGCCTGGGAAATCCTGTAAGCCTAATGCTTGAAAACCTCCATATCCTGGTGTTCTCAATATTTTTTCGATTTCGTTCTTATAGCATAAAACCTGTAACTTTCCGGAAGCATTCAAAAAGTCTTTACTTTGATCTCCCATATTATGATCTTGTAAATCCTGACGGAACATCTCAAAGTTTTTGGCTCTGTAAACACCTTTGTATTTTTGAATTTCTTCGAAATTTGGAAAAACACAATATTGACCAATTTCATGCGCTACAAAAGGAACTTTAAACGGAGCAATTCCAGAGCTAAAATCAGATTCTGTTTCAGGCATTTTTTCCCATTTCAAACCTCTTACTCCTCCGCGAGCCTGATATTCTGCATTCGGAACTACAGGCCAGCTTCCTCCTACTGACATACCTGTATACACTCTTCTATTGTCTTTTGCTTTCCAGAAATCAACAAATTCGTTGAGGTATTTCACCTGATTTCCTGCAGGTTCATTCCCCGCAGACAACATGGTAAAGGAAGCGTAATTCCCGTATTCCTTTGCCATTCGTGTAGTTTCATCATATAGAAATTGATCCACTGGCTGACCCAATCCTATTTTTGGACCGTGGTTAGGCCAACTCGGGCCTTCAGGTTGCAGATAAAGCCCCACTATATCCGCTGCAATAAAAGCTGCTTCTGGAGGACACCAGGAATGAAAACGAACGTGATTCAAACCATAAGACTTTATTTTTTTAAATATAATTTCCCAAGCCTCGACGGTAGTTGCCGGATATCCTGTTAACGGGAATTCGCAATTATGAACGGTTCCTCTCAAGAAAACTGGATTGCCATTGATCAAAAATCGGTTGCCTTCTATTTTGAATTCACGCATTCCAAACTGAAGCTTTTTAGAAGCTTTTATTTCTTTAGAAACTAATTGTACGTCCAAATTGTATAAAGCGGGATCAAATTCGTCCCAAGTCAGCATCCCTTTTCCAAAAGACAATTCGAGTTCAATTGTTTTATCACCCAACTTAGACACAGAAAGCGTAGTTGAAACCTCTTGGGTTTGATCTGATGCCTTAGAGTTAAAGCTTTTAGCAGCAATTACAATTTTTCCGTTAAAATTATTTGGAGTGCTATTATTTACCGTGATTTTCACACGGGCTTTTCTGTTTTTTACATCCGGATAAATCTGAACATCGTCTATATAAACTGGAGAAATAGCTTCCAACGCAATTTTCCCAATGATACCATTCCAATTTCCTTGGGTATGATCAGTTACACTGTGAGAATCAGGCCCCACATTTATTTTTTTAATACTATTATCAATTCGAATAGAAATACGTTGTTTTCCTGCAGTAAGATAAGGGCTCAAATCATAAACATGCGGAGCTACTAATGAGTTTTGCAAGCCCACTTCTTTATCGTTTACCCAAACTCTGGTTTCGATATGTGCACGCTCTAAACGAAGTAATATTCGCTTGCCCTTCCAATTTTTAGGAATATTAACTTCTTTCTGATACCAGGCTACTCCAACATAATGTTTCGCAGGAGTTAGCCAAAAAGGAATGTGGATATTTCCCGGTTGGCGGTATTTTTCTAATCTTGGAATAAAATAAAAAGAACTGTCATAAATAGAACCTGTCCATTTGGTTTTCAGCGTAATTTCATCTCCTTTTAAAAACTCTGCCATAGAACCCGGCAAATGAATCTTATCAGAAAGATTACGATTGTACCACTTTTGGGCTATTCCTTCATCTTTTCGATCCATTTCAAAATGCCAATTGCCATCCAAATTAATCACTTCGTCCTTACTATTGAAACTGCTTAAAGAAAATAAGATTGCCAAAAGTAGACAGACGTAATTGTGTTTTTTCATTAGGTTGTATTTTTATTTTTTTATTGAAAATGAATTCGGTTTAATATAAAAACGATAGGATAACACATTCCCATTGGTACTCTTATCAGTACGAGGTAAATATTTAAACCCTTTAATTTTAATTGTATTTCCTAAATCTACTACCACCTGATGCGGATGAGGTGTTTTTGAAACCGTCCAGGCAGTTGACCAAAAAGTAGATTCCTGTTGATCAAATATTTTTTCAGCTGAATAGTTCCCTACCAAAACCTCTTCGCTATCGGCATAAATAATTTTCCAATTGGAACGATTAATTGGTAAACCATCAGCACCAATTAGTTCCAATTCAGCAATGCTGCTGCTTTGATCTTTAGGATTTTGAGAACTTAGTGCCTCAAAACAAAAGTAACGTCCTTCAGACTCTTTTTTAAGAATTACTTCTTTCCAGCCTTGACCATTAGTGAACAATCCCTCATCAGAAGGTGTTTCAGCAGATAAATCCAGTGTTTCTCCTTTTTTACGGTGTAAAAGTGATTCGTCAATCACTATTTTGTCCAAAATAGGTGTGGTTACACCCACAATTTGATTGTCATTAGGTATTTCTAAATCGAGAATAATAATCTCATTTTTTCCTTTTTTCAACCAACATCCTGGCATATACAGCGTTTGTTGAGGTCCAATTTTCCAATAACGACCTAGATTGTATCCGTTTACCCAAACCATTCCTTTGCCCCAAGTGCTCATATCGATATAAGTGTCTCCAGTAGCTTTCAAATCAAAAGTGGCTTTGTACCAAGCTGGACCGTTTGCTTTCGCTTTTTTAAATTTCAAGTTTTTCTGAAATTCATAGTCTACCGGAAAATTAAAAACTTCCCAGTCTTTAAGAATACTTGTATTGGTAGATGTAAGCATCTCCACTTTTTCGGTTATTCCTTTTCGGTCAATAATAGCCTTTCCATAATTCACTCTACCCAAAGCATCTACTAAAACATCAAGAACATCCCCTTTTTTCACCGGAGGTATTTTGATAGTATTCTGATCTTTGCGACGATCCAAATTCCCAATTAATTTGCCATTGATAAAAACAGCTGCCCAATCATGTAGCTCAGTAATTTTTATATCAAATGAAGTAGCGCATTCTGGTAATTTGGTGCGATATAAAATTCGTCCCCAGCCTTGATTAAAGGCTTCCATAGGTTTTATCACTTCTGATTTATTGGCTTTCGGAAGATTTTCGAAAAGCGATGCCGACTCATTAAATGTAATTTTAGGAATCGAAATTACCGGATAATTCACTGGTGGTTCAGGAATTGTTTCTCCAGGATTTAGATAATTTTTCATCAAATCACGAACAGCATAAAATTTATCCGTAGGCAATCCTCCTTCATTAATTGGAGCATTGTAATCATATGAAGATACCATAGCTCCAAAAGGAGGTGCATTGGCTCCACCCCATTGTCCAAACGATGTTCCACCATGCGCCATGTAAAGACTACACGAAATATTACGATCCAACATGTCTTTCAAACTTCCGATGAAACTGCTTATTGATCTTGTTTCATGTGCTCGTCCCCAGTAATCAAACCAACCCGTCCAATATTCGCTACACATCAGCGGAGCTTTTGGATAAACTTCTTTATACTTTTCAAACTGCTTATCGATATTTGAACCTGCTCCAAAATTTAAAGCCGTATAAACTCCTTCTACGTCATATTTAAAAAAGTTTGAACTCCAGTCGCAACGGAACAATTGAACTTTATCAAAGCCTGAAGCACGAACGGCATCACGAACCTTGCCCATATAAACTGCATCATTCCCAAAAACACCATATTCATTTTCGACCTGAACCATAATGATATTTCCACCATTTTGAATTTGGTAAGGAGCCAATTGTTTACCCACCTGTTTCAAATAATTAACAGAACGTTCCATAAAATACGAATCATTTAAAGTTCGTACCTGAAGATCACTTTTATTCAACAACCACCATGGTAAACCGCCCATATCCCATTCGGCACAAGCATAAGGCCCAGGACGAACAATACAATACATTCCATTTTTTTGAACTAATCTTACAAATTCAGCTACATCTTTTTGTCCCGTAAAATCAAATTGATCCGGTTGTTGTTCGTGAAAATTCCAAAAAAGATAAATACAAATGGTATTCATCCCCATAGCTTTACACATTTGAATACGCTGTTCCCAATATTCACGAGGAATTCTAGGGAAATGTATTTCACCGGCACGTACTAAAAATGGTTTTCCATTCAACAAAAAGGTTTTGTCACTAGCCTCAAAAGTTCCAGCTTTCCCTGAAGTTTGTGCGTGAGTTGCCATGGTCAAAAAAAGCATGATGGCAAGAATTAGTTTTGATATTCTCATGTGTTTTATAATAATCTTGTTTTTCTTCAAAAATACATTTACCCAATATTAAACAAAAATTAAAAGTTGTTTTATTTCGGTTTTTTTCGGTTTCTCCTGTTAGATATTAATTCATTGTCAAATCATTAGTTTTTAAAATTAGTAGGATTTCGTTTTTAATAAAAATCATTCCTATTTTAACTTCTTTTATTTAATCTCAATATTTGCTTTGTATTCAACTGAAATCTGAGGTTGTTTAACTTCCAGAAAACTTTTTTGGTTACCAAAATCCGGTACTACTTTTTTATCCAAATAACTCAAATAAGGAGCGTCTTTTTGCATCGGCATAAAATAGAAATACATATCCGTTGTTTTTAGAGTTTCCTGGTATCTTTTTAGACCTATTGTCCATGGTTTACTAGTATAAAGGTCGTCTGTTTGTAACTCGCCATTCATCATACAAATTCCGCGATCGCCACGATAATCAAAGGTGATGAAAACATCATTTACTTTAGATAAATCAAGACTGCCGGCTTTAAGTACATAGTGACTGTTATCAGCCTGTACCAATTTAATCTTAGTATCTACTTTTAGCAAACTCAGTTGCCAGGTACTTATGCTTTTAATTGTCGATTTCCCTTTTGTAAGCTTTCCATCGATCGAAGTTACAGCAGCAGCAGGATATACAGAGAAATCAATATTTTCCTGATTATTACTAACCAATGTTATTTTTCCTTCATTATCCAATACCAATGCATTACTCAACACCAACTTTTGATTGTTTACTTCGCCAATCAAATACCCCTTTTCTGCTTCACTACTCGGTAAAACTAAAAATGAAACACCGTTTATTTCGAAATCATTGATTTTTCTGGCAGTACAAACTACTACAGTATTACCATCTCTAATTATAGTTTTTATTCCGTTACCGCTCACTTTTACTTTACCTTGTAGCACTATTTCGGGAGTAATTCCATCTAACGAAACCATTACATTATACTTTTTATCATTGTTGGTAAATTTGCAAAACGGCTGAACCGTTGCCATGCGAATCGCTACCCCATCATAATTAACATTAAATGGAAAAATAGCTGAACTGCCTGCTTTAAGCGTGAAAGTTCCTGTTTCTGGAAATGTTAACTGTCCCGATTTAGTAGTTACATTAATTTTCAAGCCCGGTAAATCTTTCATTTCTAAATGATCCTGAAAATTATGCATGAACAAATAGCCTTTATCACCATCTCCCCTAACAGCATAACGCAAAGTGCTGGTATTAGTCGCTTTGATACTATCGTTAGTCGAAGGCAATATTGGATATAATGATGCTACGTCATTGCCATAGCATTTCAAAAAGTAATTTATCAACTTTAACGGATAGTACCCTCTACTTACATTTCCAAACTCACCAATAGGAGCCTGATAATCGTAGGATTTATTGTGAAGTCCTGCACCTTCTGTGAAAAAATAATTTCCAATTGAAGGTGTAGTTCCGCCATGATACATATAAAATCCCAGTCCATTAGTTCCACTTCCCACGGTACGAACCATCATAGGAAGAAAACTTTCACCCAGAACATGTGGGCGTCTTGAATAGGTAACCGCCATTCCAGTACCCAATTCGGCTGCCAACGAAGGATATAAATTCACATCATAACTTACCGGAGAATAATCAGGTTTTTGATGTATGTTTTTAAACAAATAAAATGGTGATGGACTGTTTCCAGCTGTCCAGAACGGATAAGCATAACCTGCCATAACCGGAATAGAGCCTTTTTCTATAATCGTTGCATATCCCCAACCTGTAGCCGTATAAATAGGTACTATCAAACCCGCATCGATAGCGAGTTTTTTTAGTGTTTTCATATGGTCACGCCCTACATCGGCAAACTCATTCCCCATAGTATTGATACCAACACCATCCTGAATAATCTTTTTATCACGTCCTGCAACAGTACGCTCTTTGGGAGCATCCTGATAAGTAAATCCCCAAGGTGCTGTCGAATGTTGGTATTCATTTTCTATTTGCACTCCAATAATAGGTCCATTATCTTTAAACATCAATCCTTTTAATTGTTGACCAATTTCCTGATACAATCGGTTAACATAGTGTAAATAAACCTGATCGTTGCTTCGAACATCGATAGGACGACCATATAACCAATCCGGTAAACCACCGTTACGAATTTCACCATGAGCGAAAGGACCAACACGCATCAAAACTTCCAAACCGTTTTTGGCACACAATTCCGTAAAACGACGAACATCAAGATCATCACTCCAGTTGAAAATTCCTTCCTTGAATTCATGCATGTTCCAAAAAACATAAGTTGCCACTACCGTAATTCCTCCAGCTTTCATTTTTTTCAGTTGCTCGTCCCAATATTGATGCGGATAACGGCTAAAATGAAACTCCCCAATAACCGGAATAAAAGGTTTTCCGTTTCGTTCCAAATAAAAACTATTTACTTCAATCTTGTCACCTTTCGTATTACTTCCACCCAAATCAAGATGACCGCGTTTCACATCAGTATTGACTTTAGTGATGTCTATTGAATAATTATTTTGAGCTAAAACATTCATTGAAACAGCACAAAACAAGAATAATGTAAGTGTTAATGAAGTAAAGAATTTATTTTTTTTCATGAATATATATTTAATATTTCTTTATGGATTGTCTACGAAATTTCAACTGTATCATTAATCAGCTAATCCAAAATTACTATTTCTAATGAATCAAAATCGTGAAAATCCTTCCATAATAAACAATATGGAAATTACATTTGTGGTTGAGTTAATAATAAAACAAAAATACATTTACCAATCTACTAATAAATGGATTATCAATTGAAATAAATGGACTATCTTACGGCCTTGAACTAATTTATATCGTAATAGTATATTTATAATGAATAATCTACCGACATTAAAAATCAAAGATGGTTTTCTGGGGCAAACTATGGTCGTTTTGTCGCCAGAGCAAAAAGAAAAAGTACAGCTTCACCTCTTTTTCAATAATCTTTTTCCTGATGCTATAGGTTATTTTCCCAATGCGAAACACCACAGTCGATCCAGAAAAAATGGTATTAAGGAATACATTTTTCTATACTGTCTCGAAGGTGAAGGCTGGGTTAAAATTAATGGAAAAACCATTAATCTAAAACCTAACACAGGTTTTATCATCCCTGAAAACACAGCTCATAAATACGGAAGTTCTCTAAAAGATGCCTGGAGTATTTATTGGATTCATTTTGCTGGAAATTATGCGTCAACACTTTACAATCGCTTCTCGACATCCAGCGAGGAAGCCATCAAAATTGCATTTGATGAAAGCCGGATAAATCTTTTAAACGAAATTATTAAACTTTTAGAAAACGATCTTTCCAATGAAAAAATGGAACTCATCCACTTTAGACTGCTTACCTTTTTAAGCTCTTTGTGTTATTCTAATACCTCAGACAATCCTATCGAAGATAAAATAAGTCATTCCGTAGCTTTTATGAAAGCTCATTTGAACCAAGTTTTAACCATAGACGAATTGGCTAATCAGGCTTTTTATTCGGTTTCAAGATATTCTGAACTCTTCAAACAAAAAACAGGATATTCACCCATTCAATTTTTTATTCGATTAAAAATACAAAAATCCTGTGAGTATCTCAATTTCACCAATCTCAATATCAAAGAAATATGTAAAGAAGTAGGTTTTGATGATCCTTATTATTTTTCCAGAATGTTCAAAAAGCAAATTGGTTTATCACCAATGCAATATAAAAAAACACATAATTAATTGACACATTCGAACCAAAAATAATCCCAATAAAGTATATATTTGTGAACCTAAAGCAACTTAAAAATAGATTTGCATGGTTTATGAAAACTTTATTTTTTGTCTCGAAGGTGTCCCTGATGTAGAAACGTACATCAGCACTGAGGCTCTTCAAAATTTAGAGCATTTAGCGTTTGAAAATCAAATTGCCAGTATTTACAAGAGTTGCGACACTATTGAAGGACTGGAAGAAAGTCTAGGGGCTTTGCTGTATGATGATCATAATTTTAAAGGTTACCAAATTATCTATTTGGTTATGCCAGGTCAGGAAAACAACATTTGCTTACATGATTATTACTATAGTTTAGAAGAAATAGCCGAATTGTTTGAAGGAAAATTGAAAGGTAAAATCATCCACTTTGCCAATAAAAAAGTGTTGGATTTAACTGCTGAGGAAGCACAATATTTTCTGGATATAACGGGTGCTCGAGCAATTTCGGGTTACGGAATAAAAGAAAACAAAATAAGCAGCATTCATCTTGATAAATTCTTTTTTGGTTTGTGCGAAGAACTAGATGATCTTATTGAAATTGTGGAAGAATTGCATCAAAAAAATTATGCCCTGTGCAAACTACTTGATTTTAGATTGTACTATTAAAAACAGTAGTTATTCAATCAAAAATAACTATTACAAAATCAATTTCGGAAACTCATTAAACTTTAATACTTTCGTAAAGGTTAAAATAAATAGTACTCTATTTTTTTAGCCTACAAAATTTTATACAAGCTAACAATAATGAAAAAATATTATTTACATAACGGTATCGAAAGCAGCGGTCCTTTTGATTTATCCGAATTGCAAATGAAACAAATTACGGCAACAACACCTGTATGGTTTTCTGGAATGCCCGATTGGAAAACTGCTGGAGAAATAGACGAATTACAAACTATTTTAAAAGTCATACCACCTCCTCTTAAATTTGTTCCTCCAACACCAGAACCACAACAAGAAAAAAAAAGTGAAGAAATAAATCCCAAAATTATGGGACTGAAGAAAAACGTATTTTACTTATTTTCTGTACTTTTATCATTAATTATCGGAAGTTTTGTTTTAAGTATTTTAGAAGAAAACAGAGAAGCAGAATTAGAGCAAAAAAACAACAAAACCGAAAGAGAAAATCGTCAATTTCAGCTGCAACAAAAAGAAATTCAGGAACAAAAACAACGTATAAGTGAACAAGAAACCTTAGAAACAGAACGACTTACCACAGAAAGAAAAGCAGCTATTAACACCAAACTATCTGAAAATCAAATCAAGCAAATAGAATATCAAACACGCTTAGAAGAGGCTAAAAACAAATTGGTCAAAGCAACTGATTTTCAATTTTTCAGAACGCCAGAGGAGAAAAACAGAGAAATAAACGCCATTCAAGCAGACATTACTTATTATAATAATGAAATCCTATTGCTCGAAAACGAGCGCAATCAATTGGCTTTAGAATTAGAAAAAATGCAATATAAAGCACATCAAATTCCATAAAAGCAAACACCTAATTTCACGCTTAAAACTAAAAAATGCAAAATCGTTATTCCTTAGTTATTAGTCCTTCTGAAGAAATTATCGCTTTGGTAAAAACCATGAAGGAGGAATTAGCGAGAGAAACTGGCTGGTTTCATAGTAAAAATTCATTGGCACATATTACTATTAATGAATTCATAGCTTCTGAGAATGAAATTGAAATCATCAAAAAACAGCTGGATACTATTGTTGAAAGTTTAAAACCAGTTCCTGTTCACTTGAATGCATTTGACAACTATCCTAATGGCGCTTTTTTTATAGCTCCCGATGCTGTTTCGAAAATAGATTTAAAAGAAATTATGAAACACGTCAACCAATCTTTTCGTGCTAAAACACTTTTAAAAAACAACGAACCTCATTTGTCTATTGCTCGTAAATTGAGTCCAGAACATATTGCATTAAGTTATCGTCTATTTTCTGAACCCATCGACTTGAATTTTGAATGCAAAAATATTGCACTTCGCCTTTTTAATCCTGAAATCAAACAGTTTGAAATAGTTGCTTATTTTGAATTCAAGAATAATCCAAAATCTACTTTTGAACAAGGGACTCTTTTTTAGCTTATTTCAAATTTCTATTCGAAGATTGTCTGATAATCAATTCGGGTTCTAAAATGATTCGGTTAATCGTTTTTTTATTAGGGTTATTGATTCGTTCCAAAAAAGCTTCAGCAGCTAATTTCCCAATTTGGTCACTATGCTGATTTACCGTTGAAATGGAAGGCTGTGTCAACGAAGTAAAGGGCTCATCACTAAAACCAATCAGGGCCATTTCTTCAGGAACTTTAATATTATTTTCTAAAAGTACTTGCAAAGCACCAAGCGCCGCAATATCTCCAGCCACATAAACCGCATCAGGTCTTTCGGGAGAATCTAATAATTGTTGCATGATACGGCGTCCATCTTCCAAACGCAAATTACTTTCGATAATCCAATTTTCGGGAGCTGCTAATCCTGATTTCTCTAATGCATCTTTATAACCCCGGATTCGTTCTTTGTAAATTCGAATGTGTTTAAAACCGGCAATATGTGCGATGCGTTTGCAATTTTGTGAAACCAAATGATCAATAACTAAATGACTACTTTTATAATCGTCAATCCCCACATAATCAACATTTAGCTCCTCTTCACCTCTATCAAACAATACGAGTTCGGTACCTTTGGATTTTATTTTTTGGTAATATTCTAAATCAGTAGTTTCATTTGCCATAGAAGCTATAATTCCATCCACTTGGATTTTCAATAAAGTATCTATTTCCTGGCATTCTTTGGCATACAATTCATTCGACTGTGTCATGATAATATTGTAGCCGTTAAGATTAAGCACTTTTTCGATGTTCTCGACTACCGAAGAAAAAAAATGACTGTTGACACGAGGAATAATCACTCCAACCAAATTACTTTTCCCTTTACGCAAAGCACTCGATAAATAATTAGGCTGATAATCCAGTTGAATTGCCGCTTCTTTCACCGCAATTTTAGTCTTATCACTAATTCGGGGATGATCATTCAATGCTTTAGAAACCGCCGAAGGTGTTAAACCTAATACAGCAGCAATATCTTTTATCGTAGATTTTTTTTTATTCTCCAATTAGTTTTTATATTTGTTCAATCGATTGAACAAAAATAGCTACTTTAAACTGAAAACACAAAATATCTCTATTTGTGTTTTTTATTTTTAAAACTGTTCAAACGTTGGAACAAAATAATAATTAAGAAAAGATGAAATATATTGTTTGCGAAAAACCAGGTGAATTTATCTTAAAAGAAAAAGAAGCACCTGTTAGAAAAGAAAATGAAGCCTTACTACAAATCAACAAAGTAGGAATTTGCGGAACCGATTTACATGCTTATGGCGGAAATCAAGCTTTTTTTAGCTATCCTAGAATTTTAGGACACGAATTAGCTTCTACTGTGCTTGAAATTGGAGACAATCCCAGAGGAATTAAAGCTGGAGACAATGTTGTTGTTATGCCTTATGTAAGTTGTGGTACTTGTATTGCCTGTAGAAACGGAAAAACCAACTGTTGTACCAATATCAAAGTGTTGGGCGTTCACACTGATGGAGGAATGCAGGAACAAATTACAGTCCCTACTTCTATCCTTTTGCCTGCAAATAATTTATCTGACGACCAAATGGCTATCGTAGAACCATTGGCAATTGGAGCGCATGCTATTCGTAGAGCGGCAATTGTTCCAGGAGAAACTGTTGCGGTTGTAGGTTGTGGACCTATCGGAATTGGGATTATGAAACTGGCTCAAATTGCCGGTGCCAAAGTAATCGCAATCGATATGAATGAGCAGCGTTTGGCTTACGCCAAAGAAAAAATCGGTGTTGATTATACCGTAAAAGCAGGCGAAAATACGGTTGAAGAAATCACTAAAATCACCAATGGCGATTTATGCACGGCTGTTTTTGATGCTTCGGGACACAAAGGTGCTTTAGAAACTTGTCCAAATTACATGTCTCACGGTGGTCGCTTTGTACTTGTTGGTTTATCCAAAGGAGAATTGACTTATAGCCATCCTGCGATTCACGCCAAAGAAATGACTTTGATGTGCAGCCGTAATGCTACTACCGAAGATTTTGAACACGTCATCAGCATTTTAGACCAATTCCCAACAGAATCGTACATTAGTCATAATGTTCCTTATACTGAAATGATTGCTAATTTTGACAGTTGGTTAAACCCTGCAACAGGCGTAATTAAAGCTACTGTAGACTTTAAATTAAAATAGTATGATAATCGATTCACATCAGCATTTTTGGATCTACGAAGCGGAAAAACACGCTTGGATAGACGACGATATGAAAGTCATTCGCAAGAATTTCCTGCCTGAAGATTTAAAAATCGTATATCAGGAAAATAACATCGATGGTTCTGTGGTTGTACAGGCAGATCAAACATTGACAGAAACCGATTTTCTTTTGGATTTAGCCAAAAAAAATGACTTTATCAAAGGAATTGTAGGCTGGGTTGATTTAAGAGATTCTGATATTGATATTGTTTTAAAATATTACAGTAAATTTCCAAAACTAAAAGGATTTAGACATGTGGTTCAAGGCGAAGCGGATCATAATTTCATGTTACGTCCTGATTTCCTGAACGGAATTGCTGCTTTAGAAAAATATAATTTCACTTATGATATTCTGATTTTTCCACATCAATTAGGAGCGGCATTAGAATTAGTAAGGCGTTTTCCAAATCAAAAATTCGTCATTGACCATATTGCAAAACCATACATAAAAGACGGATTTTATGCTGGTTGGGTAACTTTAATGAAAGTGATTAGTAATCAAAAAAATGTGTATTGCAAACTTTCAGGAATGACCACCGAAGCCGATTACAACAACTGGACTCCAGAACAAATTGAACCTTATATGCAAGTAGTTTTGGACGCTTTTGGTGCCAACCGAATCCTTTTTGGTTCTGATTGGCCAGTGTGTTTAGTAGCTGGAAATTATACAAAAACAAAAGAATTAGTAACCAATTTCATTGCGAAATTAAGCTTCGAAGAGCAAGCTGCCATTATGGGCGGCAACGCAATGCAATTTTATAACTTATAAATTATGGATTTAGGATTAAAAGGAAAAGTAGTCGTAATTACTGGTGCGGCTGGACTTAAAGGAAGTATCGGAGAAACGATTTTGCAACATCTGGCTGCCGAAGGAGCTATCCCGGCGGTGATTGATAGAAACGATAGAGGTTTTGCTTATATCGAAGAAATTCAAAAACAAGGAATTGATGGTTTGTTTTGTAAAACTGATGTAACCAATCCTGTGGAAATCGAAGAAGCAATTGCGAAAATCATTGCTAAATACGGTCGTATTGATGCTTTAATCAACAATGTTGGTGTTAATGATGGCGCTGGCTTAGACGCTTCTTATGAGGAATTCATGGATTCTTTGAAGTTGAATATGGTAAGTTACTTTCTTACGGTTAAACACGCGCTGCCTTATTTAAAAGCTTCTAAAGGTCCTATTTTAAATATTGGTTCTAAGGTTGGATTAACAGGTCAAGGCGGTACTTCTGGTTATGCTGCTGCCAAAGGTGGTGTTTTAGGATTAACTCGCGAATGGGCGGTGGATTTAATCAAACATTCGATAAGAGTGAATGCAATTATCATTGCCGAAAGCTGGACTCCTGCTTATGACACTTGGATTAAAACATTGGAAAATGGAGAAGAAAAATTAAAATCTATTGTGAAGAAAATTCCTTTGGAAAACAGAATGACAACTCCTGACGAAATTGCTGACACTTGTTTGTTTACCATTTCTGAAAGATCATCACATACTACGGGACAATTCATCTTTTGCGATGGTGGTTACGTTCACTTAGATCGTTCGTTATTAACAGAATAACGCCGTTTCAACATAAAAAAGGACAAATCACATAACTTTATGATTTGTCCTTTTTTTTACAACTAATCACATTTCAACCAACCCGTAATACTCATTCTGGTATTTTGAGTGAGTAAAACTTCGTGAACCAATTCATCACTTTTAAAGAAAACGGTTTTTCCTTGTGTTGGACTTATTTTTTGATTGTTATTATCCTGATGAATCAACAATTCTCCGCCATCAGCAGTTTGCCAATTGCTGTTTAAATAACTAATCATCGAGAATTTTCTACGCGAATTATTTTGAAATTGGTCTAAATGTTTCAGGTAAAAATCACCTTTTTCATATAAGGAATAATGGAATTCATAGCCTGTAATTCCAGTATAACAACTTTGGTTCAGATAACGAATAAAATCCTCAATATGCTTGAAAAATTCATTTTCGAACGCATTATTATGTTTTTTATCCAACCAATAAATCGAATCACTCCGAACAGCGCTATCATAAGCAATGGTTTCAGAATTTCCCGTTCCCGCCTCTTTTAATAAGTTTTTCTCGTTTAAAGAATATAGATTTTGTTTTAAATTATTGGCCAATTCATCAGTTAAAAAGTGTTCTGATATACCCACTTTATTTTCAATATACGAGGCTATTAAAGCCTCAAAGTTTTTTTCCATTTTGTCATAACCCAAAATAGGGCTAGCAAGCGAAAGTAGACTAAAAAGACCTAGCTATTACATTTATAACTTTTAATTACAATAAATAAAAAAAGGATTTAGAAACTAATCTAAATCCTTGTATTTCAAACTCGTAAAAAACTACAATTTACTGATATAACTTCCGTAAATATCTTTAAACTGATAACCTTCAGCAATTCTATCTTTACTTAATTTTCGATATTCTACTAAGCCCCAAAGAATAAATTCTTTCATAAAAAATTTATCTTCTTTTGCTAAATCAGCCTGGTATTCTTTAAGTAAGATTTCCAATGGCACAATAGCTCCTAAAATATTTTGATATTCGGCATCAGAACAATCATCTAATAATTCGAAACCACTTTCGGCAAAAAACCATTCTATTAAATCCGAATAAGGAGTTTTATCATTTGGTTTCTCTAATTTCTCAATTTTAGGAAAATAAGCTGGAAAAATGGTACGCACCGCCGAGGCTATTAAACGCTCAGCAACCGCAGCCGCTCCCTCCTGCTCTCCTTCATAAACTAATTCTACTTTTCCAGTTATAGACGGAATAATTCCCATGAAATCAGATAATCGCAAAGTAGTTTTATCAACACCTGCTTTCAAAGCACGGCGTTCGGCAGTACTTAGTAAATTCTCATAAGCCGTAATGCTCATTCTGGCACTCACACCACTTTTATGGTCTATAAATTCACTTTCTCTGGCTTCAAAACTAATTTGTTCCAATAAATCTTTAGCTAATGACGGAACATAAACCGTATCATTTTGAGTCGTGTCTAATTTGGCTTCTTGTTCAGTAATTTTTCTGGCAATTTTTAGATTTTCAGGATAATGCGTTAAAATCTGAGAACCTATTCTGTCTTTCAATGGTGTTACAATACTTCCTCGATTCGTATAATCTTCAGGATTTGCTGTAAATACAAATTGCATATCAAGTGGCATTCGCACCTTAAACCCACGAATTTGAATATCGCCTTCCTGCAAAATATTAAATAACGCAACTTGGATTCGGGCTTGCAAATCGGGTAATTCGTTTATCACAAAAATACAACGATTGGCACGCGGAATCATTCCGAAATGAATCACACGATCATCGGCATAAGACAATTTTAAATTCGCTGCTTTTATCGGATCGACATCTCCTATCAAATCGGCAACTGTTACATCTGGAGTTGCGAGTTTTTCAAAAAAGCGCTCACTTCTATGCAACCACGAAATAGGAGTTGCATCTCCTTTTTCATCGATTAAATTTTTAGCAAAACGCGAAATGGGATTCAACGGATCATCATTAATTTCAGAACCACTCACATACGGAATGTACTCATCAAGTAATTCGACCATTTTGCGGGCCAATCGGGTTTTCGCTTGACCACGAAGTCCTAACAAATTAATATTATGACGGGACAAAATAGCGCGTTCCAACTCCGGAATTACGGTATTTTCAAAACCATGAACTCCTTCAAATGTTGGAATTCCTAATTTTATTTTTTCCCGCAAATTGTTTCGCAATTCGTCTTTTATGGTTTTACTTTTATAGCCCGATGCTTTTAATTCGCCTAAAGTATTTATATTTTCTATTTTCATATATTATTTGTTTAACCACAAAGAGCACTAAGTTTTACGCAAAGCACACTAAGTCTTTTTAAAATTGTTTATTGCTTTTTACCACTAAGTGCGCCAAGTTTTTCGCGAAGCACTCTAAGTCTTTTATCTGATATCTTTATTCTAATTTCTGCCTTCTGTAATCTGCCTTCTGATTACTTCAATCTCTTTTTTCTATTCGTTTCATAATCTTCAAAAATCATTTCGCCTAAACCTTTCAAACCGGTATAAAAAGCTTTTCCCTGATTGGCTTCGGTAAATTTATTGACAAACTTTTGCAAATAAGGATCACTGGCAATCATAAAAGTAGTAATTGGAATGTGTAATTTTCTAGCCTGTTGTGCCTGAGTATAGCATTTGTCAACAATATATTCATCAAGTCCATTGCTGTTCATGTAATAAGAACCATCGCGTTCTTTTACACAACTGGGCTTCCCATCAGTAATCATGAAAATTTGTTTATTGGTATTTCGTTTTCTTCGAAGCATATCCATTGCCAATTGCAAACCGGCAACGGTATTAGTATGAAATGGTCCAACTTTTAAATAAGGTAAATCTTTGATAGCAATTGGCCAGGCATCATTTCCAAAAACCAAAATATCTAAAGTGTCTTTTGGGTATCGGGTAGTAATTAGTTCGGCCAATGCCATGGCTACTTTCTTGGCTGGCGTAATGCGGTCTTCGCCGTACAAAATCATACTGTGACTAATATCAATCATCAAAACGGTACTCATTTGGGCTTTGTACTGTGTATCTTCTACAACCAAATCATTTTCGGTTAGCATGAAGTTATCCACGCCGTTATTGATTTGGGCATTGCGTAAACTTTCTGTTAAAGAAATTCGTTCCAGGCTGTCGCCAAAATGAAACTCTCTGAATTCACCCGTATGTTCATCGCCGTTTCCAGCATGTTTTGTTTTGTGATTGCCGTTTCCGGAACGTTTTAATTTACCAAATATCTGGTCTAAGGCTTGTTGCCGTATTGCTCTTTCGGTTTTTGCAGTGATTCCAAGACCTGAAGTTCCATCGTCTTTCACTTCGTCTTTGATGTAGCCTTTTTTCTTTAAATCTTCAATAAAGTCATCAATAGTATAGTGTTCATCAGTCAGTTTGTACTCTTTGTCTAATTCACGCAACCAATCGATAGCTTCATCAAAATCCCCGGAAGTATGTGTGATTAACTCTTTAAAAATCTCAAAAAGTTTATCAAATGGGGATTGATTAGGAGCCTGATACTGTTTAAAATAGAATCCTTTTTTATTGCTCTTTTCCATAGTCCTTAAAATTACATTATTTTAAAATGTACTTCAACTGAACAGCTATTAATTTTAAGTTAAAAAGAAATCAATGAAAATGGCAATTTCAATAACAATAGCAACGCTATAACAATAGTTTATTAAGATTTTAAATTAGCGATATTCTCCATCTACATAAAACCAAATATCATTTTCCTGAACAAAGGTGGAAAATTCATGATGGATATGTGGTGATTTATTTTGGTCTAAATAATAAGCTTTAAATTCTACTGTAGTTGCAGTGGATTTTAGGACTTCTAATTTTTGCCATTGATTACAAGTAGCCCAAAGCAAAATATCTTCTTTAGAATGCAATGCTCTTTGAGATATATGAGTGGTTGTTACTAAATAATCGGCTTGATGTGTTGCATAAGCGCTATAACGAGAACGCATCAAAGCTTCGGCTGTTGGTGCGTTTTTCAATCCTTTTATATAAGGTTCGCAGCAATCTTTAAATAATTTTTGAGAATTACAATAACAGAAATTCATAATACTAAAAACTTATACGTGACCGTTAAGTGACACAATTTTTTGATACAATTGATTCAATAAAACCTGGTATTTACTGATTTCAATTAAATCTTCGTCTTCATCTGTAGTGTCTAACATCTCATCTAATAATTCACTTACGTCCACTAATTTATTATTAGCATCCTTTGCATTTTTAACCGCTATTAAATCAATTATTTCTTGAACTTCGGCTTTTAATAAGGTGTATTTATCGTCTTCCATTTTTATTTTTTTATTTATTCTCTTCGGTATTGTTCTCGTTAAACTTTTTCACAATCTCTTTTAGCTTTTCTTTTCTAAGCATTTCGGCTTGCTTTGCTTTAGCTTGCGACTTATGTAACTTGTCATTATGTTTCTTTATATTCTTGTCATTATTTCTTCCCATAATCTTCTTTTTTAATCAACAGTACTAAATCGTCTGCTTTTTTTAAAGCAAAATGCAACTTGATTTATTTTATCTGCTACAAAGTTTATCATTTTTAAATAGAATATTCAAATTAATAGCAGCTAAATATTAGCTTATCAAACAATTAAATTTTGAATCGTAAATCGTACCTATTATATTTGTAAGTAAACAAAACACGATTTTTTTATAATTTATAAAAAACACAGATTGTTTTATTGCTTTTTTAAATGATTTCCATAGATTTGAGCTAAAACCATTATATTTTATATCTTTTTACAAATTTATCAATAAATAACTCAAAGAACATCGACTACCAACTTTAAAAAAATGAAATTAACAAAATCTCTTTTAAGTCATAACAAATGGTTTCTGCTAAAACCCAAGTTAATAGGGATATTAGTTTTTTTATTTTTTTGCATTATTTTCTCACTCATTATTTCGCAACAGTATCATATTTCAAAAAAAGCGAAAAATGATGCTATGGACACCAATCTTCAGGCAATCCATAAAAGTATCGAACAATCTTTGAAAAAGAATTATGTTGATGCCTTAACATTAGCATTAACAATTAATGACAATGGGGCACCTGAACATTTTGAAGCAGTAGGCAAAGAAATCCTTGCTTCCGATACTAATATTGATGCCGTACAACTTGTTCCAAATGGAATTATTCGCTATACCTATCCATTAAAAGGAAATGAAGCTGCCACAGGAATTAATATTTTAACTAATAAAAAATATCGTTACGAAGCTTTAAAAGCCATTGAAACTCGAAAAATGTATTTTGCAGGTCCATTTGAATTGAACCAGGGTGGTTTAGGTATTTTAGGCCGATTAGCAATTTATAAAAACAATAAATTTTGGGGATTTTCAGCAATTCTAATTCGATTAAATACGCTGTTAGAAAAACCAGAAATAGAAAAATTGGACAAGTCTAAATATTATTTTCAATTTTCTAAAATAAATCCAATTACAAAAAAAGAAACCTTTTTTCTAAATACAACAACAAAATTTAATCCTAAAAATGCTGTTACATCTATTGTACCTGATGGCGACTGGAAACTATATTTATTTGACAAAAAACCAAATGAGTTATTATTGCCTTTTGCAATACGTTCCTTTTTAGCTTTAATTTTAGCTTCCTTAATTGGTTTTTTAACAACCTCCTTTTTTAAAAAACCAGCTGAATTAGAAAATTTACTTCGCAAACAGGCTGATAAACTTTTAAAAAACGAAATGAAATTTAAAAGTGTTTTTGACCAAGCTGCGGTAGGAATAACTTATGTTGATACAGTTACAGGACAACTTTTAGAAGCAAATAAAAAATATTGTAATTTATTAGGTTATAACGAGCAAGAAATAAAACAAAAAAACATACAATCCATTATTCATCCCGATGATTTAAAAGAATCTTTTTCAAACTTAGAAAAGTTAAGAAAAGGAATCATTAGAGAATACACAACCGAAAGAAGACATATTACAAAATCCAATGACATCATTTGGATAAAACTTACTATTTCTCCGCTTTGGGAAAACAATGCATTACCTACAAATCATATTGCTATTGTTGAAGATGTAACCGAACGAAAACTTGCAGAAGAAGCCATTCTAAATTCACAACAAAAAATCGAATCCCTTATCAATACTGTTGACGGAATTGTATGGGAATGCGATGCAAAAACCTTAGAATTTACATTTATTAGTAAAAAAGTAGAAGCTATTTTGGGCTATACGTCTGATGAATGGATTAGTACTCCTGATTTTTGGGTAAATCATATTTATCATAAAGACAAAGACTTTACGTTAAACTATTGTGCCGAACAAACTGCTCAAAAATTAAATCATGATTTTGAATACCGAATGGTAGCCAAAGATGGATCAATTGTTTGGCTTCGGGATATTGTAAACGTGATTGTGGAAAATGGAGAAGCTAAAAACCTAAGAGGCATCATGATTGATGTTACTAAAAACAAAGAAATAGAAAAAGATTTAAATAATTCATTTAATCTAGTAAACGAACAAAATAAGAGATTGTTGAATTTCTCTTACATTGTTTCTCATAATTTAAGATCGCATACCAGTAATATTTCCTCTATTGTTGATTTAATTGACAGTTCCGAATCAGAAGAAGAAAAAGAAGAAATGATACAATTATTAAAATCAGTTTCTGATTCTTTAAATGAAACCATGTTAAACCTAAATGAAATTGTCAATATCCAAACCAATGTAGGTTTAGTAACTGAGAACTTAAACTTAAAACAATACCTAGACAATACATTAGCAATTCTTTCAGATCAAATAGAATTAAAAGGTGTTACTGTAGTTTCTTCAATTAAAAATGATATCGAAGTCAACTACAATCCTGCTTATCTGGAAAGTGTTTTATACAATCTTATCTCAAACGCCATTCGTTACAGTCACCAGGAAAGACATCCTATTATTCATATTGATTGTTTTCATGAAAGTAAAAAAACGGTTTTTCAAATATCCGATAATGGAATAGGAATTGATTTGAATAAGAATGGTCATAAAATATTTGGAATGTACAAAAAATTCAGTACCCACAAGGATTCTAAAGGTATTGGATTATTTATTACTAAAAATCAAATTGACGCTATGGGGGGCAGTATAACTGTTGAAAGTGAGCCCAATTTAGGAACAACTTTTAAAGTATATATATCATGACAGAAAAAACGATTTGGGTTGTAGATGACGATCCTATTTATCAAATTATAATGAAGAAAATAATTCTTAAATCGAATATTTTTTCTTCAGCCTATTCTTTTACCAATGGAAAAGAAGCTATTGATTCGTTAAAACAAATCCTACTAAAAGACGAAAAAATCCCAGATATTATCTTATTAGATATTGAAATGCCTATTCTGGACGGATGGGGCTTTATGGATGAAATGACCATTTTAAAATCTAGAATTGATGTACCAATTCAAATTTACATCTCTAGTTCGTCAATAGCTATTGAAGACAAAGAAAGAGCCAAAAACAATACTGGAATTCTAGGTTATATGTGCAAACCGGTAACTCTTGATGATTTAATAAAAATAGCCTCTGTTTAATTAGAAAACTTTTTGGCAACCCCCATTTTTATTTCTTCTAACGTTTTATTGGTATTAATTAGTTCTTCAATAATTAAAGAGCGTAAAACAGTAATATCATCACAATCAAAATACCTGGCCCAGGAAGTCAGTTCTAATAAATTTCTAATTTGCTTGATTCTTTTAGTTGTCTCTAAAGTGGTTCGAAGTATTGCTTTTTGATTGTAATCAGGATTCTTTATATGCTGATAATTCACAGTGTTTTTAACATAATCCATTTCTAAATAGTACAACTTCTCAGTTGCATTATCAGGATAAAAACAATCCCATTTTGCAAAACCTATTTTGTATTTAGAAGGAGTTTCAGGCTCCATAGGAATCAATCGCCACTTGCTGTTAGCTAATCTTCCCCAATGATTAGAAAGTCTATACATGCCTTCTGAAGTATAATAATAACTACTGCCTGCCTTGCTTTCAAATTGGACTTTTAATCCTTTAATAGCATCCGGAAGTACTTCGTGGAAAACACAAAAGGTATTTTTAAAGGAGTTAGGATGGGGTCTAAAGTTTTTTTGCATAAGCGCAAATATACTCAGAAAGCACAAAACAGCCTAAAGCCAAAAATAATTGATTAACTTTGCAGCAGAATTTTAAATAAAATACCATGACCAAGGCTTCAGAAGAAAAGATGTTACAAAAAGGAGTATTTACAGGAATTATTGAAAAAGATGAAAATAACAACTTTTTTTGTGGCGAATATCTATTAGATTACAAAATGGTTCAGGCTAAACATGCTGTAGGTGATTGGATTACTATCAAGTCGGTTATAGAAAATCCAAGTGATATTAGTTATAACAAGTATCCTAAAAAATCTAAAAACTTTGATAAGGCTAACAACAAACCGCAACAATAAGTACTGACACTCTGAGTTTTAGAGTAAAAAAATCTTTTTTTCTTTTTTTTTGCTGATAAAGTAAAAACTTAAAAAAAAGTGTACCTTTGCAAAAAAATTGTCGACTTTGAAACTGTCACAAGATTAGTTTCACACTAACAGACAAGTAGTTACCTTTATTTATGAAAAAAATAGTTGAATACCGCAAGCTCCTAAATGTAGATAAAACTGCACAGCTAAAAGATTTGAAAACCATTTATCGCAATGCGATGAAAGAAGCACATCCTGATAAATTTCAAGGTGACGAATCTGGTTTAAAAGAAGCTGAAGAAAACAGTAAAAAAATCATTGAAGCTTACCACTTTTTAGTAAGCATCAATCCTGAAACTATTAAAGCTAATTTACCTGAGTATAATGAAACTATTGCTACTGCAACTGTTACTGATTACAAATTTGTTGAAGGTAGATTGATTATCAATTTTTCTAACGGAAGTGTTTACGAATACATTAGTGTTCCTAAAGCAACTTACGTAAAAATGGTAAACGCTGAATCTCCTGCAAGATTTGCAAAAAGACATATCTTTAATGCTTTTCCTTACAGAAAAACAATAAACCAAGATTAATTTTAATTAATCTGAATGATATAAAAAAAGCCAGTAAAAATAATTTTACTGGCTTTTTTAGTTTTTATAAATTGGAATTTACTCTAAAATAAAATTCACACTCACGTTAGCAGTAATAGTAATCTCCCCTACTGCCAAAGTTTCTCTTTGAGCCGAATCACTTTCCATAGCCATTGTTTTCATTCTTGCATAAACGGGTTGTGGAGTATAACTTTGTGTGTTATCAGATATTGTCATCGCACGTCCTATTTTTTGCCCTAAAACCGATACATAATCTTCTGCTTTGTGTTTGGCTTCTTTCATCGCTAATTTTCTGGCATCTGATTCGTATTGCGCTAATTTAGACGATTGAAAAACCACATTATCAATTCGATTGATCCCTTGGTTCACTAAACCTTCCATCAGCTCATCATACTTATTTAAATCTCTAACTATGATTTCTATTGTTTGAGTAGCATTATAAGTAGTTTTCTTTTTTTCATAATCGTATTGCGGATTTAAAGCAACGCGTTGTGTTCTGTAATCGGCTGGTGCCAAATTCATTTTTTTAATCAACTTCAAAACGGCATCTATTTGCTCGTCATTTTTTTGTTTCACTTCTTTGGCATTGTTGCCCTTTGTTTCAACAGTTGCCGAAATTGTGGCTTGATCAGGAATTACTTTTACTTTTCCTTCACCTGATACCGTTATTTGTGGAACTTGTTTAATTTCTTGACCATAGGATAAAGTCATAAACAGTACTGATAGAAATACGACTACTTTTTTCATTTTTATAGTTTTTAATAATTTTCTAGACAATATTCAAAAGCTATGCCATTAAATCTTCTTCTGCTTTATTAAAACAAAAAGAATTATTATCGGAATCGTTAACAAACTGACCATCAACGGATGTAGGAAAATTAAATCCGGATAAACTAATAATGTAATTAAATAGCCACCAATAGCTCCGCCAAAATGTGCCGTATGACCTATGCCATCATTTTTTGCCTTCATACCATAAATAGAATACAACAAGTACAATATCCCAAATATATAAGCAGGCATAGGAATAATAAAAAAGATTCCCAACATCATATCAGGTTGTAATAATATCGAAGAATACAAAATTCCGGTAACAGCTCCTGATGCTCCAATAGCCCGGTAATTATAATCGTTTTTATGCAAAACAAAGGTTAACAAACTTCCAAAAATCAAGCTTGCGAAATAGATAATAAGAAATACCCAACTCCCTAAATAAGCTATAACAACAGGAGCAAAAAAATAAAGCGTAATCATATTGAATGCTAAATGCCCAAAATCGGCATGAAGAAATCCCGAAGTGAACATCCTGATTTGTTCTCCCGAACGAATACTTCCAATATGAAATTCATATTTTCTAAAAAAAGAATAATCCTTAAATCCCTTATAACTAAAAAGTACATTAGCAATTATTATTGCTATCAAAAAAGTATTCATACCTTGTTTTTATTGTGATTGGTAAATATAATAATTTCGATAGTGTAACCAATCGACAAAACTTAAACTTATCAAATAGTTCGACAAATAGAAATGGCGTAACTTTGTATCTATGGATAAGTTGACCAGAGAGCAAAGAAGAAAAAATATGCAGGCAAACAAATCAACGGGAACAAAACCTGAACTTTTGTTAGCTAAGTTTCTTTTTGCCCGAGGTTATCGTTACCGAAAAAACGACAAATCCGTCTTTGGAAAACCTGATTTAACATTCAAAAAACTAAAAATTGCCGTGTTTGTGGACGGTGAATTTTGGCACGGAAAAAATTGGGAAACCAATAAAAACAGACACAAACAGAACCGAGAATTTTGGATTAAAAAAATTGAACGTAATATTGAACGTGATAAAGAAGTCAACCAAAAATTGTTAGAAAATGGGTGGACAACTTTAAGATTTTGGGGTAAAGACATCGAGAAAGATTTACTAAATTGCGCCATAGAAGTTGAAAATGCAATTAACGAAGCAAAAATGAATTTAAAAGAAAAAATATCGCTCGAAGAGATTAAAGGAAAACAATTCAGAGTTAGAATTGTAGAACCTGAATGCAATAAAGAGGCGGTGCTGACCCATTATATGCATAACAGCAAAAATGGAGTTTCCAAATTCTATAAAAAAGATGCTGTGGAATTTACGAAAGAAATTTTGCAGTATAAATATCCCGAAGAAACCATAACAAATTTAGTAGCCGAAGAAGCCTTACAATACGGTATTTTTGACACTTTTCAAGTGCCATTTCCTCCTACTGAAAACCCTAAATTTAAGTTCATAGATTTATTTGCTGGTATTGGTGGATTTAGATTAGCAATGCAAAATTTAGGCGGAAAATGTGTGTTTACGAGCGAATGGGACAAAGAAGCTAAAAAAACATATAGAGCCAACTTCGGAGAAACACCATTTGGCGACATAACAAAAGAAAAAACAAAAGCCTATATTCCTGACGATTTCGATTTGCTTTGTGCTGGTTTTCCTTGCCAAGCCTTTTCAATTGCAGGAAAACGTGGCGGATTTGAAGACACGAGAGGAACATTATTTTTTGACGTTGCGGAAATCATTAAACGTAAACAGCCAAAAGCTATTTTCCTTGAAAACGTAAAAGGTTTAAGAAACCATAACGGTGGAAAAACTCTGGCGACAATCTTGAACGTGTTAAGAAATGATTTGGGTTATTTCGTTCCCGAACCTCAAATTATCAATGCAAAAGATTTTGGCGTTCCGCAAAATCGGGAAAGAATTTATATTGTAGGTTTTCGTAATGATTTAGGAATTGAAAATTTTGAATATCCAAAGCCATCAGGAATTGAAGTTTCATTTTCTCAAGTTAAAGAGAAAAATGTACCACCAACAAAATATTTTTTATCAACTCAATATGTCCAAACTTTATTAAATCATAAAGCTCGACACGAAAGTAAGGGCAACGGATTTGGATTTGCAATAATTCCCGATGATGCCATAAGTAACGCAATCGTCGTTGGCGGAATGGGACGAGAAAGAAATTTAGTTTTAGACCATAGAATTACTGATTTCACACCTACAACGCACATCAAAGGAGTTGTAAATAGAGAAGGAATTCGCAAAATGACACCTCGTGAATGGGCAAGATTACAAGGTTTTCCTGATAATTATTTAATTCCGGTTGCTGACGCATCCGCATATAAACAATTCGGAAACTCCGTTGCCGTTCCTGCAATCCAAGCAACCGCAAGCGAAATATTAAAACTAATCGGAATTAAACAAAAATGATTACAGGAAACAAAGGAGAATGGAGTGAAGTTTACACGCTTTTAAAAGTCATTTCGGATAAACAACTTTTTGCGGGAGACAGTAATTTAAACAAAATAGAATCTTTGATTTTCCCTATTATCAAAGTTCTTCGTGATGAATCAAACGGAACTTTTGAATTTAGTTACGATAATGATTTAGTGATTATTAAAAATGGTCAAGAAGAAATAAGAATTTCTGTTTTAGAATTTCAAAAACAAGCTCATTTTCTGCTTTCAAAACTTAAAGAAAAAACAAGTTCGACGTTTTCAATTCCCGAAATTGAAAATTTCATCAATTCATTTAATAATCATTCTTTAAAAGCAAAGTCTTCTGTAAAAAGTGACATTAGAATTGTAATTTACGATCAGAGAACAGGAACAAATCCAGAGTTAGGTTTTAGTATTAAATCACAACTTGGAGGTGCTTCTACTCTATTAAATGCAGGAAAAACAACCAATTTTATTTATAAAATCAATAGTTTAAATTTAACTCAAAATCAAATTTCAGAAATAAACGAAATAGATACAAGAAGTAAAATCAAAGACCGAATTGAAAAAGTAGCAAAATTTGGAGGAAACTTACAATTTGACAAAACCGAAAGTTCCGTTTTCGCTAATAACCTTATTCTAATCGATAGTGCTTTACCTAAAATTGTTGCGGAAAGTTTATTGTTATTTTTCAGTTCTAATTATTCGACAATTTCTGAACTGACTACTCAAATATCAGAGAAAAATCCTCTTGGTTACAATTTAGAAACGAACCATCCTTTTTACTCTTACAAAATTAAACGATTTTTAACCGATATTGCTTTAGGAATGATGCCGTCTAAAGTTTGGACAGGAGAATTAGATGCGACAGGTGGTTATTTAGTAGTGAAAGAAAACGGAGAAGTTTTGTGTTATCATATTTATAACCGTAATGAGTTTGAAGATTATTTGTTTACAAATACAAAATTAGAAACAGCAAGTAGCACAAGACACGAGTTTGGGAAAATATTTGAAGAAAACGGACAATATTATTTCAAATTGAATTTGCAAATACGATTTAAGTAACAGACTGAAAATAACGCCAGCCCTCAACACTTGCTCACAAAAGATTTGGACAATTTGGCTTAATGGAAAGTTGAGTTTGTATTTGTAAATTTTATGATAACCGAATGATAACTATTAACTTAGCCCAAACCACTTTTAATAAGAGAACGTTATGCCACACTATAATTTGGCACTCAGCAAACAATTACTTATCTTTGACGTTAGTACTAAAATTTAATTCGTGATAATAGATTTTGGAAATAAAGAAACTGAGAAAATTTGGAACGGTGTTCAATCAAGAAAAATACCACCAGATATTCAAAATGTAGCAAGGCGAAAACTGAGAATGATTAATAATGCGCAAAACATTAATGATCTTAGAATTCCACCAGCGAATCGTTTAGAAAAACTCAGTGGAAATTTATCTGAATTTCATAGCATCAGAATTAATAATCAGTGGCGAATAATTTTCAAGTGGGAAAATGATAATGCTTCTGAAGTAGAAATTATAGATTATCATTAAAATAGTTGATTATGGAAACTTTAAAAAATATTCATCCAGGCGAAATTCTAAAAGAAGAGTTTCTTAAACCATTAGGGATTACGGCTTATCGTTTATCTAAGGAAACGTTTATTCCGCAAACCAGAATTGGAGAAATTCTAAAAGGAAATCGTAGAATCACTGCGGATACGGCTTTGAGATTATCAAAATATTTTGGTACAACTGCAAAATTCTGGCTTGGCCTTCAAGATGATTTTGATTTGGAAGAAGAAAATAATTCCAAGAAAAAAGATTTTGAAAATATAAAGCCAGCAGTACATCGCGCAGCATAACAATCGTTTGGCGCAATAGTTTATTTAGTTTTTACCTTCGGTCAGTCATCCTTCGGACTCGGGTCTTAGCCGGAAATTACTAAGTTGAAAACCTTTAGAACTTTATATTAAAAATCCCGACTACATAATGCAGTCGGGAAATTAATATTAATCTGTCAACCTATTTTAGGGCAATTTTTATATTTTACAAATCAAATCCCAGAGAAAACATCCAAACTCTATTTTGAGCTTTTTCGGAATCATATAAGTCTCCAAGTCCTAAGTGATATCTAACTCCTAAATTGATACCTGAATTAGTTTTAAACCCGGCACCAAAGTTCATTCCCCAATCAAAACTATCCGGATCAAACTCTTCTGTACTACTAAAGAAACCATCATAAATTTCTTTATGAGTAATGGCTAAACCTATTTGAGGCCCAACTTCTAAGAAAAAATTATTAGACGGATAGGCTTTGAACATCACAGGCAGGTTAATATAATTTAATTTCTGAATGAATCTTCCGGAGCTATTCGTAATTTCATAACCTTGTTGCGAAAACAACAATTCGGGTTGAATAGAAAAATTTTCACTAACAAAGGATTCTCCATATATCCCAACATGAAAACCGGAACGTTGATCCGTTTCACCATCACCGTCAAAACTAACAGCTGATAAATTATAACCTCCTTTTATCCCCCCATGCGATTTATGTGAGGTATTTTCTTGTGCGCTTATCGATGTTATTATACCAAAGAATAACATCATTAAATATGTTTTTCTCATAATTTTATTTTTTTATTTATTTGCCACCATTGGCACGAAGATCAGCTATACATTGAGCGTCAAGTTGTGGAATAGTACCACCTAAGATATTACTCCCCGATTCTGATTCCCAAAACATCAAACAAGTGGTAACACTACAATGCCTTTTGTGATCAGCATCCTCATGAGCAGATTGCATTGCTGTACCTGAATTTGTCAATCCTAAAATATGACCAAATTCATGCTCGATTACTGTAGATTCTAAAACTGCTGTGCTTGGTTTATACAAACCTCCACTTAGTTTTTTAACTGTATTTTCATAAATTACAAAAGAAGTATTTCTATATGCTGTTCCTAAAACAACTGCCGTACTCGTATCAGTAGAGGATTTTGCATCGGCAAAAAATGCCCAAACTGCTATTTCACTTCCTTCATTGTAATGAATTCGATTAGCATCTTCTATGGCAATAATTTGCGCATTAGTGTAAGTTGCATTTCCCGGTGACGGAATAGCTCTTTTTTCTACAGTAATTCCTCCTGATTTATTAATTCGAGTCCCCAAAAAAGAAACAAAGTTATTAATTGCTGTTGCAGAAGGCTCAAAACCTTCCACATAAACTACCTCAATAATCATACTATCGAATTTATCTTCCGATAATAAATCGTGAGCAGAAGTTCCTAAGCTTTTTTTATTATTAGATTTTACGTCTCCTTCAGTATCGTCTTTCGAACAAGAGGTCAATACTAAAAAAGCTAAGGCTATTACAGCAACTATTTTCTTCATTATATAATTTTTAAGGCTAAAATTCAAAAATACAATTTAAAATAAACCAATTGCAAAAATGAACAGTACTCAATTAAATTTGTTTCAACACTAAGGTTACAGCACTATTGGTTTTACTTTGCAATGTAATGGTTGAAGTAGTAAAATTGCTTACTTTCCATGTATTATTGAATACGGTAAAATTAGTACTTCCGGTAAAACCTAATTGTAAATACACATCCGTGTCTGATGTCATACTATAAGTACCTGTAGCAATAGTAGTCAAAGCTTCCATAGACTTAACCTTCCAATCGTTTGTAAAATCAATAGTCTTATTCAAATAATAACTAGAAGCCGATTCCACTCCTGCAGTAATATAGGAGCTCACTTTAAAAGTGCCATTTACCAATATTGTTTCTAGTTTTTCTTTATTTTCAGCTGCCACTTTCATTTTCGATTCTATACTCAAAGCAGCATCAACATTCGATTTAAATTCGGCATCACTGTTTACTACTTGACTAGATTCTCCAGTAAGTGTCACTGTCATTGGATATTTAATAGAAAAATATTGAGTACTACTTAAATTAATCATATAAGTGTACAATTGTCTTTCAGTTGTAATCACCACACTTCCTGTTTGTACTAAACTCGCATCATAAGTCAATATTGTAATAGGGAAGCTAATATTTAATGACGAAATAGCGTCTTGATTATTATTTTCTGCCTGACTGCAATTATTAACAATAGCTTCATATTCTGCTTTACTGTTTACAGTAACCTCTGTATAATCGCTCATTCTGATTCTTATTGGAAACGTAATAACAACTGAATCTGTATCGTTATTTAATGCTCCAAGGATAGTAATCGCTTGTTCATAATACAATTGACTTGCAAAATTAATCTCTACTCCATTTACTTTTGCAACAAAAGGGAACAATATAGAAGAACAAGCAGATCCATCTATAAAATCATCAGAGGAACCATCATACATGGAAACTCTCTTCATATTATTAGCTGTAGTTGAGTTGGAGGTGTTCGTATTTGGATTGTCTCCTTGAACATCATCAACTTCACTTTGGCATGATGTTAAACTAAAAATTCCCATCAATGCAATTCCGGCAATCAATTTTAATGTTTTCATAACTTACAAATTTAATATTTTATTAATAGTTTATAATGACGATTTATTCGCATTTCTATTAATAAGACAAGCCAAGCTTATTTTACCCTACCCAAAAAATTAAAAAAACACAATAAAAACACAACTAACTGATATACAATGTATTTAAAATTATAAAAAACACATTTTTTCAAATAGTTCCAATTTCAAAAAAATAATCTAATTTTACAAAACCCCTAAACCAATCCTACAACAAGAATGAGTGAGAAAAACAATAATCTTTGCGAAGAATCTCATTTTAGCGAATTTTACATCAATACGATTCAGTCGGCTACTAATTTTGCCTACTACAAATCGGGCGACAGTGATGCCGCTTTAGATTTAGTCCAAGAAGCCTTTGCTAAAATTTGGGAAAATTGCTCTCAAATTGACTTCTCTAAAGTAAAAACTTATTTGTTTACCACCGTAAATAATTTATTTCTCAATAGCATTAAACATCAAAAGGTGGTTATGGCTTTCGCCAAAGAAACGCCTTATTTAGATAGCACCAATCAAAGTCCCGAATACCTTTTAGAAGAAGAAGAATTCAAACATACATTGCAAAAGGCTATTGCTTCTTTAAGTGAAACACAAAGAGAAGTTTTTTTAATGAACAGGATTGATGGAAAAAAATACAGAGAAATTGCCGATTTATTAGGCATCACTCAAAAAGCAGTCGAAAAAAGAATGTCTGGCGCTTTAAAAATTCTAAAAGAACAAATCGAAAATATTTAATTATACCGTTTGTTATTTCAAAATAGTTCCATAAAATGAAACTAAATAAAATATACAACGGCATAATACCAGAACAACTGAACTAAAATAAAATAAGTATTAACTGAATAGTAGGGTAAAAAACATTTGAGTTGTCTTATCACTATAGCGAGAACTAATGAAAAAGGAAAAAGAAATATTAAAATGGCTTAACGGTGAACTTTCCAGTAAAGAAATCGAAGATTTAAAACAATCGGAAGATTTTGAAACACTTGAAAAGATAGCACATTATTCTGCGCACATTGCTACTCCAAAAGTAAATGCGCAAGAAGCTTTAGCTGCATTAAAAAACAGAAAGCTGACTAAAAAAGAACCTAAGCTCAGAACTTTACACTTTAGAACAATCTTTAGAGTTGCGGCTGTTTTAATGATAGCATTAACTTCGGCTTATTTTTTATTTTACAATACAAACCAATCTTTTGAAACCGGAATTGCACAAACAGAAAGCTTTCAACTTCCTGACAATTCAGAAGTATTATTGAATGCTTCATCCAAAATCACTTTCAATGAAAAAAATTGGGATAAAAAAAGAGATTTAACACTGGAAGGAGAAGCTTATTTTCAAGTACAAAAAGGAAAAACCTTTAGCGTAAAAACTGCTGATGGTGTTGTAAAAGTGTTAGGAACTCATTTTGATGTCAAACAACGCAACAATTATTATGAAGTAAGTTGTTTCGAAGGATTAGTAAGCGTAACCTACAATGACAAAACCGTAAAATTACCTCCCGGAAAAACCTTTAGAGTAATCAATAAACAAATTGAAAAAACAGACGATTTTGATGCTGAAACTCCATCTTGGTTGCAAAAAGAATCCAGTTTTACCCGCATTCCTTTAAATCAGGTCATTGCCGAATTAGAGCGTCAATATGATATTAAAATAGAAACTCAAGGTGTTGATACTTCTAAACTTTTTACAGGAAGTTTTACTCATACCAATCAAAAAATAGCTTTAGAAGCAATCACAATTCCGCTTCAATTAAGCTATAAAATAAAAGGTAAAACCGTAATATTTTACAAATATGAAGGTCAATAAATGGATTTTTTATATGTTTTTATTTGTTGGGAGTATTTGTTGTGCACAAAAAAACACTGACAAAACTCCTTTAACTACTATCATCAAAACCATTGAAAAACAATACAATATAAAATTTTCTTATGCCGTAGAAGACATCGCCAATATTGCTATCGAGAAACCATCACCCACTTTAAATCTTCAGGAAACAATTGATTATTTAAATGCTAAAGTACCTCTTAATTTCAAAGCACTAAATGATCGCTATATTACTATTTCGGTTTTAGACAAAACAGTTTCTATTTGTGGAATTGTGCTAACTGAAGATTCAAAAACAACACTACCCGGCGCAACTATTCGAATTAAAAATAGCTCAGAAGGAAGTATTTCATCAAGCAACGGAAGTTTCAATTTAAAAGATGTTGCTATTGATGCTACAATTGTAATTTCTTATTTGGGTTACGAAACCAAAGAATTTAACGCCAAGGATTTCTTTTCGACAGATAAAAATAATTGTAAAAACATCTTTTTAAGATCCACCAAAGAAGAGTTAAACCAAGTTTTGATTAATGTATTCCTGACATCGGGTTTACAAAAAAACATTGACGGAAGTACCGTTTTAAACACTAAGAAATTTGGAATCCTTCCCGGATTAACTGAACCCGATATACTTCAATCTATTCAAACACTGCCAGGTATTGAAAGCAGTAACGAAAGCATTGCCAATATTAATGTCCGCGGAGGAACAAACGACCAAAACCTAATGCTTTGGGATAACATCAAAATGTATCATTCAGGGCATTTCTTTGGTTTGATTTCGGCTTACAATCCCAATTTGACTAATAAAGTAATTGTCACTAAAAACGGAACAAGTGCCGAATATAGTGATGGCGTTTCCAGTACCGTTAACATGACTACCAATAACGAAATAAGAAATAACGTTTCAGGCGGAGCCGGTATCAATCTTATCAGCGGAGATGCATTTGTAGAAATTCCGTTAGCCAAAAATCTGGAAATAGATCTTTCAGCCCGACATTCGATAACCGATATGGTCAATACACCAACTTATACCAAATATTATAAAAAAAGCTTTCAGGATAGCGAAATCAACGTTGACAATTTGGACAAAAACACCAATTCAGATTTCTCTTTTTACGATTATACAGCTAAAATCCTTTATGCTTTGAACTATAAACATCAATTTAGAGCCAATATCATAGGAATTAATAATGAATTGAATTATTCTGAAAACAACAACAGCAACCAAAGCCAATCTAAAGCGAGTAGGCTTTCGCAAAAAAACCTGGGCTACGGTGGAAACTGGAAGGCACAATGGACGAATAAATTCAGCAGCCAACTTAGTACTTATTTTTCAAGATATAATATTGATGCCAGCGATTATCGCGTGGCTACTGAACAGCTTTTAACCGAAGCCAACGAAGTGCTAGAAACAGGAACAAAGCTGAATTTATATTATGATACGAATCAAAATATGAAATTCTTAGCGGGTTATCAAATCACCGAAACGGGAATGCTAAATCAGACTAGAGTAAGCGCACCTTTCTATTCCAGCACCAAAAAAGATGTTTTACTAAACCATGCCCTATTTCTGGAAACGGAATACAGCAAAAATAAAACCTATTTAAGATTAGGAATGCGTTTGAACTATTTTCAAAAATTCGAAAAATTGCTATTCGAACCAAGAATTAATTTCAGACAACAAATCTCCAATCAACTGGCACTAAAACTGGAAGGAGAATTTAAAAACCAAACCACGACACAAATCATCGATTTTGAAGATGATTTTCTTGGTGTCGAAAAAAGACGCTGGCAATTAGTCAACAACAAAGACATTCCAATTGCAAAAAGCAAACAGGCTTCGGTAGGAATTGAATTCAATCAAAACGACTGGAATATTGAACTTACAGGATTTTACAAAATTGTAGACGGAATTACAGCTTCAAACCAGGGTTTTTACAATAATTTTCAATACAAAAATGCTCATGGAAGTTATACCGATAATGGAGTGGAATTTTTGATCAACAAAACAACTAAAAAATACAGCACTTGGTTGAGTTATACATTTAGCACCAACAACTATGATTTCGAAAGCTTTACTCCTGCTACTTTCCCTAACAATGTAGACATTCGTCATTCAATTACAACAGGATTCAATTACACTATTTTAGATAATTTAAAAATCTCGATTGGAGGAATTTGGCACAACGGATTACCTTATACCAAACCGGTCGAAGGAGATGAAACGGTTCAAAACGGAAACAATACTTTTGTCAATTATGATGCTCCTAATAGCCAAAACTTAGACAATTTCCTTCGTTTAGATACTTCTGTCAGCTACACTTTTAATTTTACCCAAAAATTAAAAGCAAGTCTACGAGCCGGAATTATCAATTTAACAAACGAAAAAAACTACATCAATAAGTATTATAAAGTGGATCCAAATAATACCGAAAAAGCAATCGAAGTCAACAATCAATCTTTAGGCTTTACGCCAAATGTAAGTTTTAGAGTTAATTTTTAAAAACTTCCCACAAACAAAAGCCCTTTCAAAATCAAATTTGAAAGGGCTTTTAAATTATATAAACAGTAATTAAATCCCAGCTACTGCTTTAATTTCATCAATGATTCTCAATGCTAAAGCATCCGCTTGCGATTGCATAGGAGCTTCAGTATAAATACGAATAATCGGCTCTGTATTTGATTTTCTTAAATGAACCCATTCTTTAGCAAAATCTATTTTTACTCCGTCGATAGTGGTAATATCTTCGTTTTTGTATTTCTCCGTCATTGCAACCAGAATGGCATCCACATCAATTTGCGGAGTCAATTCGATTTTATTTTTGCTCATGTAATATTCAGGATACGAAGCTCGCAAAGCAGCAACGCTCATTTTCTTGTTTGCCAAATGCGTCAGGAACAAAGCCACTCCTACCAAACTATCACGACCATAATGTGATTCAGGATAAATGATTCCTCCGTTTCCTTCACCACCAATGATTGCATTATTTTTCTTCATCAATTCCACTACATTTACCTCTCCTACTGCACTGGCTTCGTAGCTTCCATTGTGTGCATTAGTCACATCGCGCAAAGCACGGGAAGAAGACATATTAGAAACGGTATTTCCTGGGGTTTTACTCAAAACATAATCGGCACAGGCTACCAAAGTATATTCTTCACCAAACATTTCTCCGTCGTCACTAATAAATGCCAAACGATCCACATCAGGATCAACTACGATACCAAGATGTGCTTTTTCTTCCACTACTAATTCGCAGATATCCTTCAAATGTTCTTTCAAAGGTTCCGGATTATGAGGAAAATGTCCGTTAGGCTCGCAGTATAATTTTACTACCTCCACACCCATTAATTCTAACAATTTCGGAATAATAATCCCTCCCGATGAATTCACACCGTCAACAACTACTTTAAATTTAGCCGCTTTCACTGCATCAACATCAACTAAAGATAAATTCAACACTTCGTCAATATGAATGTCCATATAAGCATCATTTTCAATGATTTCACCTAAACTATCCACGTCTGAAAAATCAAATGCTTCCGCTTCGGCAATTTGAAGAATTTTTTCTCCTTCAATACCATTTAAAAACTCTCCTTTTTCATTCAGCAATTTCAAAGCATTCCATTGTTTTGGATTGTGAGAAGCAGTCAAAATAATACCACCATCGGCACTTTCTAAAGGAACTGCAATTTCAACCGTAGGCGTTGTAGAAAGTCCTAAATCAATTACATCAATTCCTAAACCAATTAAGGTATTTACAACCAAATTATGAATCATAGGTCCTGAAATTCTGGCATCACGTCCTACAACAACCTTTAAATTCTTATTATCCTTGCCGTTAGTGTTTTTCAACCAAGTTCCATAAGCCGAAGCAAATTTTACTGCATCAACCGGAGTTAGGTTATCCCCTACTTTTCCGCCAATGGTTCCTCGAATTCCTGATATTGATTTTATTAATGTCATTCTTGTCGTTTTTAATTTTTAGGTGATTTAATATAAATTGGACACAAATATAATAATTGACTGCTTACAAAAGTCATTTAGAATTCATATTTTAGACGAATGAATTTTCTAGCACATATCTATCTTTCGGGAGACAATGATTTTATCAAAATTGGCAATTTTATGGCCGATGGTATCCGTGGAAAACAATTTGAAAATTTCTCCGAAGAAATTCAAAAAGGAATCATCCTGCACAGAGCAATTGATACTTTTACTGATGCGCATCCTATTTTCAGAGAAAGTACCAAGCGTTTGCACGAACGTTACCATCACTATGCAGGCGTAATTGTTGATATTTTTTATGATCATTTCTTAGCAAAAAATTGGACAAAATATTCGAATAAAAATCTGGAAGAATACGTCAATAATTTCTACCAATCCATGCATACACATCATGATTTACTTAGCGAAAGAGCCAAAGGAATACTGCCGTATATGGAAAAGCAAAATTGGCTTTCCAGTTACCAAACCATCGAGGGAATTCATCAAATTTTAACCCAAATGGATCGCCGAACCGACAATAGTTCCAATATGCGTTTCGCATCAGAAGAGCTTCAAATGTATTACTCTGATTTTGAACAAGAATTCAGTAGTTTTTTTGAAGAGATAAAAACCTATTGTGCATCCAAAATAAATACACTTTAAAATGGTATTTGTAACCCAATTAGAAAATGCTTTTCAGGAAAACACTAATGCCGAAAACGCATTGCCAATGGCAAAATACATGAAAAATAAGTTTCCTTTTTACGGTATCAAAACAACCGAAAGAAGACTACTTTTTAAAGAAATTTGGAAAAAGAACAAAAAAGAAGTTTCCGTAAATGCCAGAATGATTGCTCTAGTACTCTACGCAAAAGAACAAAGAGAATTGCATTATTGTGCCATAGAAATTCTAATAAAAGAGCTCAAAGGAAATTACAAAAAAGACGACATTGAATTCATCGAAAAGCTGATTATTACAAATTCCTGGTGGGACAGTGTGGATACTATTTCGAAATATATTTTAGGCCAATACCTTCTAGAATTCCCGGAAACTATTGAAAACACTATCGAAAATTTTTCAAGTTCTAATAATATGTGGCTCAACCGAAGTGCTATTTTATTCCAATTAGGTTACAAAAAAGAAACCGATTTTGAATTACTGAAAGCCATTTGCACTCAACATCAGTCGTCTATAGCATTTTTTATTCAAAAAGCCATCGGATGGGCTTTGCGCGAATATGCAAAAACAGATTCTGAGGCCGTGAAAAATTTTGTTTTGGTTAATAACTTAAAGCCTTTAAGCCGAAAAGAAGCCCTCAAAAATTTATCCGATGCTTGAAATAATAGTAATTTAGCACTTTCAAAAAAGACAAAATGTTCAAAAAATATATTTCTAAATTAGACAGTATTATAGTATGGGCACAATCTATTTTAACCGGAAAACAGTTTATTTTTCTGTCGAGTGTTTTAGTAGGTATTAGTGCTGCATTTGCCGTAATTGTATTAAAATCATTTGCTCACTGGGTTTTTTCTTTCGCTACTTATATTAACGGTATTTTAAAATTGAGTTTTATCAATAGTATTCTGCCTATTGCAGGACTTTTGTTAACCGTATTTGTCATCAAAAAAGTATTGGGTGGTACTATAGAAAAAGGGACTTCTCAAATTTTGTATGCCGTAGCCAAAAAAGCCAGCATTATTCCCGAAAAACAAATGTATGCCCATATCATCACCAGTTCCTTGACTGTTGGTTTGGGTGGTTCTGCGGGTTTAGAAAGCCCAATTGTGGTTACCGGTGCAGCCTTTGGTTCTAATTATGCTCAAAAATACAAGTTAAGTTATAAAGACCGAACACTTCTTATTGGTTGCGGGGTTTCTGCCGGAATTGGAGCTGCCTTCAACGCCCCTATTGCCGGAGTTTTATTTGCCATTGAATTTTTATTGGTCGATGTCAGTATATCTGCTTTCACCCCAATTATGATTTCGGCTGCCACTGGTGCTATTGTCTCAGCCATTACCTTAGACGAAACTGTTTTATTGAATTTCAAACAGCAACAGCTTTTTAATTATCATAATATCCCTTTTTATGTCTTGCTTGGCGTGCTAACCGGTTTTATTTCTATTTATTACACCCGAAATTTCCAAAGAACCGAACACTTTTTTCACCGACTTAAATTAACTCCTTACAAAAAAGCACTATTTGGTGCTGCTTTGCTAGCGGTATTAATTTTTATTTTTCCAAAACTTTTTGGAGAAGGATATGAAAGTATCAAAATCTTAGCTGAAAATCATCCGGAAGAAATGCTTGAAAATACGCTGTTTGAAAGCTTTAAAAGTAACCGTTGGGTTTTACTTGCTTTTGTAGCAGCTACAATGATGATGAAAGTCTTTGCAACCTCCATCACTTTGGGCTCCGGAGGAAATGGAGGAAATTTTGCTCCTTCTCTTTTTGTAGGTTCTTATGTTGGTTTTGTATTTTCAAAATTCATCAATTTAATAGGATTATCGCATTTACCCGTAAGTAATTTCACCATGGTAGGTATGGCCGGCATCTTGAGCGGATTATTTCATGCGCCACTTACCGCAATTTTCCTTATCGCCGAAATCACAGGAGGTTACAGCCTAATGGTTCCACTGATGATTGTGGCTTCAATTAGTTTTGCAATTTCAAAACGATTCGAAAAACATTCTATGGATGTAAAAAATCTGGCCGAAAAAGGACATGTTTTTACTAACAATAAAGATACTAATGTACTTTCAACCTTAAACACCAACTCCATTATTCATACCGATTTTTTAACACTTTCACCTAACGAAAACCTTGAAAAATTGGTCGATTTGATTTCGCATTCCAATCAATCTGTTTTTGCGGTGGTTGACAAAGAACAGCATTTATTAGGTGTAGTCCATTTTAACGATATACGCGAAATAATTTTTAATAAATATCGTGTAAAATATACTTTGGTTAAAGATATCATGACACCACCAGCTGATATCATTTATCCATTTCATAGCATGGAAGTGGTTATGGATAAATTTGAAAAAACAAAACGAACTTTTCTTCCCGTCATCAAAGACGAAAAGTACTTTGGGTTTATTTCAAAATCAGAAGCCCTTGAAGCCTATCGGGCTAAATTAAAATCGATGACTATCGAATAAAAATTTCGCAGAGACCCGCAGAGATGACACGGAGATACACAAAATTTTTCTTGAAATCCCTACAAACATTTCGAATTAACATAGCAAATTGCTACAAATAGCTCTTTTAGCACAAATTCTCTGAGATACTCTGTGTTAACTTTGCGAATCTCTGCGAAACAAATAGTAACTTTGCTTTTTTGCTAAAATTATGTTAGAAAAAGACAATACTATTGAAGTTCTTGGTGCACGCGTTCACAATCTAAAAAACATAGACATTTCGATTCCGAGAGAAAAACTAGTGGTTATTACCGGTCTTTCCGGCTCTGGAAAATCCTCTTTGGCATTCGACACTATTTACGCCGAAGGACAACGTCGTTATGTGGAAACTTTTTCGGCTTATGCCCGACAATTTCTGGGCGGTTTAGAGCGTCCTGATGTGGATAAAATTGACGGACTTTCGCCAGTAATTGCCATCGAACAAAAAACTACCAGTAAAAGTCCGCGTTCTACCGTGGGGACTATTACCGAAATTTATGATTTCCTGCGTTTGCTATATGCCCGTGGCGCCGATGCCTACAGCTACAATACAGGAGAAAAAATGGTTTCCTATTCGGATGAGCAAATCAAAGACCTGATTATACAGGATTTCACCAATAAACGCATCAATATCCTTGCCCCGGTAATTAAAGCCAGAAAAGGACATTATGGCGAATTGTTCCAACAAATAACCAAGCAAGGTTTCCTAAAAGTACGTGTCAATGGAGATATTCTGGATATCAAGCCCGGAATGAAATTAGACCGTTATAAAACCCATGATATTGAAATTGTCGTTGATCGAATGCAGATTGAAGATACTGCAGAGAATCAAAAACGATTATCTGAAAGCATTAATACTGCTATGCATCATGGCGAAAACGTATTGATTGTTTTAGATCAGGATACAAAGGAAGTTCGTTATTTCAGTAGAAATCTAATGTGTCCTTCGACTGGGATTTCATACCAAAATCCGGAACCAAATTTATTCTCGTTCAACTCGCCAAAAGGTGCCTGCGAACATTGTAACGGATTGGGAACAGTCAACGAAATCAATGTCAATAAAATCATTCCTAATCCGAAATTATCCATCAAAGCAGGTGGTTTTGCACCATTGGGCGAATATAAATCATCCTGGATTTTCAAACAATTGGAGATTATTGGAGAGAAATATGGTTTTAAAATCACCGATGCCATAGAAAAAATTCCGACCGAAGCGATGGAGATGATTTTAAATGGTGGAAAAGAAAAATTCACCATCAACTCCAAAGATTTAGGCGTTGCCAGAGATTACAAAATAGATTTTGAAGGAATTTCTCATTTCATCAAAAACCAACACGACGAAAGCGGTTCAACCACTATCAAACGTTGGGCTAAAGAATTCATGGATGAACTAAGATGCCCTGTTTGCGAAGGTTCTCGCCTGAAAAAGGAAGCACTTTTCTTTAAAATCAACGAGAAAAATATTAGCGAATTATGCAATTTAGATATTTCAGATTTAACAGCTTGGTTTCAAGATTTAAATGCTCAATTATCTGACAAACAACGCCGCATCGCTACCGAAGTCATCAAAGAAATTAAGGATAGATTAAACTTTTTGATGAACGTAGGTTTGGATTATTTGGCTTTAAGCCGAAGTTCGAAATCACTTTCCGGCGGTGAAGCACAACGTATCCGATTAGCAACTCAAATTGGTTCGCAACTCGTTGGTGTACTTTATATTTTGGACGAACCAAGTATTGGTTTACACCAAAGAGACAATGAAAAACTGATCCATTCTTTGGAACAATTGCGTGATATTGGCAACTCGGTAATCGTAGTTGAACATGATAAAGACATGATTGAGCGAGCTGATTATGTGATTGATATTGGCCCAAAAGCAGGGAAATACGGAGGAGAAATTATCAGTAAAGGAACACCTGCTGAAACATTGAAATCCAATACTATTACTGCACAATACCTCAATGGAAAAATGAAGTTTGAAATTCCGAAAAAACGTCGTGAGGGTAATGGAAAATCCTTAAAACTGAGTGGCGCTACAGGAAACAATTTAAAGAATGTTTCGATAGAAATTCCGCTTGGAAAAATGATTTGTGTAACCGGAGTTTCAGGAAGTGGTAAATCAACTTTAATCAATGAAACGCTGTACCCGATTTTGAATGCCTATTATTTCAATGGCGTAAAAAAGCCACAGCCGTACAAAAAAATTGAAGGTTTAGAACATATCGACAAAGTAATTGATATTGACCAAAGCCCGATTGGTAGAACGCCTCGTTCCAATCCGGCAACTTATACCGAAGTATTTACAGAAATCAGAAATCTGTTCACTATGACTTCCGAGAGTATGATTCGCGGTTACAAAGCCGGTCGTTTTAGCTTTAATGTCAAAGGTGGACGTTGTGAAACGTGTGAAGGTTCTGGAGTTCGTACGATTGAAATGAACTTTTTGCCTGATGTATATGTAGAATGTGAGACTTGTCAAGGAAAACGTTTTAACAGAGAAACATTGGAAATAAGA
>JBDLTG010000087.1:0-17443 GCA_039805885.1 Bacteroidota bacterium | reverse complement strand
CCAAATGACCGTATAAAGTATAAAAAACATAATTTTCTAATTGATGTTTTAAAATGATCGTTGGTCCATAATCTCCAATTGCGGCATTATTCTTAAAACCATGAATCCAGCCATCCATCGGACAAATTACGGCTGTTCCTGCCTGAGTCCATAAATCAACTCCAATGTGAATGTTGCGTTCTTCTGAATTCTCATTCTTAAAATAGGTACTTCTTTGGTATAAATTTCGTTTTTCCAGATAACCACCAACAGCAATTTTAGAATCGAAAAATTCTCTTTGTTGTTCAATGTAAGCTTCGACTGCTGTAGCATTTGCGAGATTAATCTTTTCCAAATCCACATTAGAAGCTGATAAATCCAAAGGGAAGTAATCCTTATCCGAATCGGCATTAGCCAATAGATGAATGGGTTCTGTGTTTTTGAAAAGATTTTTGATGATTGTCATTATTTTGAAAGATTAAAATAAGACAAAAAAAGCCAAGCTAAAAAATTCAGCTTGGCTTTATAACTTTTAATTAGGAAAAATTAGGATTTTTTTTGGAAATTTACCTCAAATTTAACTGCAAGGCAAAACAGTTTTTGTCTTCTTTGGTAATACTAAAAACAATAACATCGTCTGAAACATTTTCGTGAATCATAACTTGATCGCGTAATGAAAGTTCTTTCATGAAATTCATTTCGAAGCTTTTTATTTTTTGTTTCAAAATGATGTTTTCATCTACCAAATCCATGCACCATTCCAAATATTTGACATTATTAACATGGTTGACAATATCCAAATCAGACAAAATAACGGTTTTACTAAAAACTTCTTCTTTCTCAGGATTGATTTCAATTTTCGAAAATCCTTCCTGGGTAGCTTTTAAATCCGGGAATAATTCAAAGTGATCATGAGCTAGCGTTAACAATTCAGGACGACGTTTCTTAGTATTAAAAACCGCCCAAAAAGTCTCGCAACCCACCATTTTTTTGTCATTAACATATACTTCTAAAGCACGAACGGAACGCGAATTTTCTAAACTGTTAATCCAGGTTTTTACCGTTACGGTATCTTTCCATTTTGGCAAATCGCTAATTTCAACACGCATTCTGCTCAAAACCCAGGCTTGGTCAAATTCCTGCATATCAGAAAAACTGATGCCACCTATTTCAGAATGTGCCGCTGCTGTAAGCTGTAAAAGATTACACAATTCAGTATATTTTAAGTTTCCCGAAGGCAAACATTGGGTGAAATTGATTTCAAAATCTTTACTTAATACAGAAGTGAAATTAGAATCTATTGGCATGGAGATTTATGATTTTTGTTTTATGATTTTTGTTTCAAATTGATATAATCAATTATTTGATGTGTTGGTGTTTCAAAATGAAACCATTTGGTGTTTTCATCTCGTTTGAACCAAGTTAATTGACGTTTTGCAAAACGACGGGTGTTTTTCTTGATTTCTTCGATGGCAAATTCTAAAGAGAATTCTTTGTCAAAATAACTAAATAATTCTCGATAACCCACGGTTTGCAGCGCATTTAACTCCTTATTTGGATATAAAATCTTAGCTTCTTGAAGTAAACCTTCATTCAGCATAATGTCTACGCGCTGGTTGATGCGGTTGTAAATCACATTTCTTTCGGCTTCAAGTCCAATGAGAATAGGAGTGAAGCTTCTTTCGTTTTTCTTTTGGTTTAAAAAAGAAGAATAAGGATTTCCGGTTCCAATACAAACTTCTACAAATCGCATCATGCGTTGCGGATTGAGCAAGGTTTGTGGATTTTCGAGATTAATTTTTTCAAAATAATCAGGATCTCGCTTTTTAAGTTCTCCTTGTAAATAACCGATACCTAGTTTTTCATAATTAGCATTGACTTCTTGGCGTACAGCCGAATCAATTTCGGGGAAGTCGTCAAAACCTTGTAAAATAGCATTGACATACAAACCCGATCCACCTACTAAAACAAGATAATCATTGGTTTTGAACAATTCTTCTATGACTGCCATGGCTTCTTTTTCGAAATCGCCTACGGTATAATTTTCAAAAATAGATTTGTTTTGGATAAAATGATGTTTGGCTGCAGCTAATTCTTTCGGATTAGGAACGGCAGTCCCGATGGTCATTTCTTTGAAAAACTGACGGCTATCACAAGAAACAATTTCGCAATTGTAATGATTGGCTAATTGAATGCTTAAAGCAGTTTTTCCTATGGCTGTTGGTCCGATTATGGTAATTAGTTGTTTCATTATTTGGTTTCTATGGTATTCCAGTATTGAGGACAAAATTTAGCATTTTCTCAACACTTAACAAGTTTTGTACTTGTGTATTAATAACGATATAGATTTTCTTCTAAAAATGAATAATCTTTAAAGCTTTATTTTTTCTAATGTACGCTTGAATAATTCGTTGTATATCTCGATTGCTTTCCATCGGGATTAGGATGTTTTTTAGGATGTTGACATTGGTAATTTGGTAGTTCAAATCATAGAAAGCATAACCTTTAAAAACACCATTTTCTACTAATATGGCACTTCTTTCGTTAACGTTTCTGCCTCGATCTATAATAATGATACTTTTATTTTCGAAGCTGTTTTTGTCTATAAATTGTTGAATGCGTTCGTTGTATTCTGAGCTTGGAATTTTACCCACACAGGCGCCGTCACATTCGTTAATAGTGTGCTGAAAACAATGGTTTTTTGTTTCATATAAACCGGTTAATTTTTGGCACAAATGGTAATTGGCAGTAATGCGAAATAAAGCGTTTTTTCCATCGGCTGCATTCACATACGAAAGAATTTCTTTCTTTCTACCATCCGTTTTTTGCAATTTTAAACGCAAATATCCTTCGCTGTCTTTTTCAGGATAAATAGCCCATGAAAAATGATTCTTGCGAGCCATTCGGTTGTAAATGGGTTTGTTTATTTTAATTTCCTGCGCTTCTTTTATCAGTGATATGAGTTCGTTTCCAGTTTCTTCATAAGTCACCGTATAGACTTCGGCTTGTATTTTTTTTGCACTTCGGGTAATTCCTGTAAAATGTTGATTGACTCTTTTTTTGATGTTTCGGCTTTTGCCAATAAAAATAATTTTACCTTCTTCATTATGAATGTAATATACTCCTGTTTTTGAAGGTAAACTTCCAATAATATCTAATAGTTTTGGAGCAATTCCTTTTTGTATTTCCGATTTGATTAAGCCGGTAATGATTTCTTTTTCAAGGTCTTTGTCCAATAGCATTTTGAATAACTTTACCGTAGCCATCGCATCACCACTGGCACGATGTCTGTCGGCCATTGGAATCCCTAAAGCTCGAACTAATTTCCCGAGACTATGCGAAGTTTGTTCAGGTAATAGTTTTTTTGATAATTCAACAGTGCAAAGTGTTTTGATATTAAATTCATATCCTAAACGACGGAATTCAGTTCGAAGAATGCGATAGTCAAAATCGGCATTATGAGCCACTAAAACACAATCAGTAGTGATTTCGATGATGCGTTTGGCAATTTCGAAAAATTTAGGTGCCGAATGTAGCATGGCGTTATTAATCCCAGTTAATTTAACTACAAAGGGCTGAATTGGAATTTCAGGGTTCACTAAACTGATGAATTGGTCAACAATTTGCTGACCATCAAACTTATATATAGCGATTTCGGTAATTCCTTCTTCGTTGAATTGCCCTCCAGTGGTTTCTATGTCTAATATTGCGTACATGTTGAATGTCAATTACAATGATCAATGGCAATGTCAATTTCAAGAATCAATAACAATATCAAAAAACAATTATTAAATATTGAAATTTGTTGTTGCTATTGAATTTTGCTATTGCAATTGAGCTATTTTTTATTGTTTATCATTTTTGAAGCGATTGCGATAAGTTCTTCAACTTCCATCAAAAGCCATTTTCTTTCTTCTGAATCTCCTGCTTTTATGTAATCAAGAACTTTTAATGAATTTCTGGATTCTTTGAGTTCTTTTACAACTAATGAAACTTTGAAAATAAAATCTTTACTAGATATTGTACCTTGTGCTTCACCATAATTGAGTGCCGCACTTCCAGAAGATCTAATTAATTGATTTTTATAATAATCAAGTTCAAATGTTTTATCTAATTTTCTAACAAAGAAAATACTTTCGCCAGCAAATCGAACTAATCTATCTTCTAAATTATAAATTTTGTCAAAATTAGGCTCGTTTACTTCCATTATATTTTTTTATTAATTATTAAAATTGACTTTTGATATTGCCATTGCCATTGCTATTGATTATTGCGATTTCCAAAGATACTGCTTCCTACACGAATCATTGTACTACCACATTCAATAGCCAATTTATAATCACCTGACATTCCCATGGAAAGAGATTTTAGATTGCAGATTTCAGATTTCAGATTTTGTTTTGCATCAAAAATAGATTTCAAATGCGTAAATTCTTTTTTGATTTGGTTTTGATTATCCGTAAAAGTAGCCATCCCCATTAAACCCACAATTCGGATGTTTTTCATCTCTTCGTAATTATTCTCAACAAAATCAAAAATCTCTTCTAATTCCTCTTCATCTAAACCAAATTTAGTTTCTTCTTCCGCAATATGTATTTGGAGTAAACAATCTATTACACGATTGTTTTTTTGAGCTTGTTTGTTAATTTCTTGTAATAATTTCAAGCTATCCACACCATGAATTAAACTCACGTATTCCGCCATAAATTTGACTTTATTGGTTTGAACGTGACCTATCATGTGCCATTGAATGTCCTTGGGCATTTGCGCCCATTTTTCGGTCATTTCCTGGATTTTGTTTTCACCAAAAATTCGTTGGCCAGCATTGTAAGCTTCCATTAAATCAGCAACGGGTTTGGTTTTAGAAACCGCTACCAGAGTTACCTGTTCAGGTAAATTGTTTTTTATGGACAGTAAATTTTCTGCAATTGACATTGTTGTGTTTTTTTAATTCTATTGGAATTGTTTCGAAACTTTTTCTGCTTTTTTACTTTCGCTGTAATCATAAAATCCTTCTCCTGATTTCACGCCTAATTTTTTAGCATTAACCATATTGACTAAAAGTGGGCAAGGAGCATATTTAGGATTTTTAAAACCATCATACATAACATTCATAATCGAAAGACAAACATCAAGTCCAATAAAATCAGCCAGTTGTAAAGGTCCCATCGGGTGTCCCATTCCTAATTTCATCACAGTGTCAATTTCGGTTACACCTGCTACGTTGGTGTGTAAAGTTTCGATGGCTTCATTAATCATTGGCATTAAAATTCGGTTAGCTACAAATCCTGGCGCATCATTTACTTCTACTGGGTTTTTGCCTAGTTTTTCGGATAAAGTCATAATAATTTTTGTTACTTCATCACTAGTTTGACTTCCATGAATCACTTCTACCAAAGGCATTAAAGGAACCGGATTCATAAAGTGCATTCCAATTACTCGTTCTGGATGTGCTACTATAGCTGCAATTTGAGTAATAGAAATAGAAGAAGTATTAGTTGCAAAAATGGTATTGTGAGAACAATATTCGTTCAGTTTTTTGAATATTCTAAGTTTTAAATCCAGGTTTTCGGTTGCCGCTTCAATTACTAAATCAGCGCCTACAACACCGTCTTCAATATCAGTGTAGCAAATAATGTTCGAAATGGTTTTCATTTTCTCTTCGGCAGTAATGCTTCCTTTATTTTGCATTCTGTCCAAGTTGGTAAAAATAGTGGTCATTCCTTTTTCCAAAGCGGCTTCGGAGATATCAATCAATTTTACGGTAAAACCATTTTGGGCAAAAGTATGAGCAATTCCGTTACCCATAGTTCCTGCGCCTATTACTGCTACTATTTTCATTTAGTATTCGATTTATATTTAAAAAATAAAAGTTACGAAACGTAACTTTTAAAATTTAATGTTTGTGTGAAAAAATATTTATTTCTTGAAACAAGCTATAATTTGGTGTGCTACTCTTAAAGCTTCAGTTGCTTGATCCAGCGTTACAATAGGAGTTGTATTATTGACAATAGCATCAGCAAAAGTTTCTAATTCGTCTAAGATGGCGTTGTTTTGTTGTACTTCAGGATTCGAGAAATAAATTTGTTTTTTAACTCCTTCGGCATTTTGCAAAATCATATCAAAATCGCCTGGAACTTCAGGAGCATCTTTCATTTTAACAACCTCACATTTTTTTTCTAAAAAGTCAACTGAGATGTAAGCGTCTTTTTGAAAGAAACGGGTTTTACGCATGTTTTTCATCGAAATTCGGCTTGCTGTCAAGTTAGCAACACAACCATTTTCAAATTCGATTCGAGCATTAGCAATATCTGGAGTATCGCTGATAACAGAAACGCCGCTGGCGCTGATATTTTTCACTTTCGAATTGACAACACTTAAAATAACATCAATATCGTGAATCATTAAATCCAAAACTACAGGGACATCTGTACCACGCGGATTGAATTCGGCCAAACGATGCGTTTCTATAAACATCGGATTTTCGACCATATTTTTAGTTGCAATGAAGGCAGGATTAAAACGTTCTACGTGTCCTACTTGCCCTTTAACATTGTATTCGTTAGCTAAAGCAATAATTTCTTCGGCTTCTTCAATAGTGTTCGAAATGGGTTTTTCGATAAAAACGTGTTTTCCTGATTTGATGGCTGCTCTGGCACATTTGTAGTGTGAAAGGGTAGGAGTTACAATATCGATTACGTCTACAGCATGAATTAATTTGGCAATAGTATTGAAGTTTAAGTAACCAAATTCTTTTGAGATTTTTTCGGCGTATTCCTGATTTTCATCATAAAAACCAACTAATTCATATTTTTCAGATTGTTGTAATAAACGCAAATGAATTTTACCCAGATGACCAGCACCTAAAACTCCTACTTTTAGCATGATAATGTATTTTTAACAAAAATAGGAAATTCAAATTAAAATATAGAAAAATTGATTTGGATTTTGGATATTGCTTTTTGGATTTTTTACTGCTATTTTTACCAAAAAAATAATCCCCCAACATTGAAAGATACAGCAAAACATCAAGGACTTCGCAATCAATTAGTAAGCACTTTACAACAAAAAGGAATTACTGATTTGAAGGTGCTTGATGCCATAAAAAAAATCCCAAGACACCTTTTTTTGAACTCTAGTTTTGAAGATTATGCTTATCAGGATAAGGCATTTCCTATTGGTGCGGGGCAAACTATTTCGCAACCTTACACTGTGGCTTTTCAATCTCAGTTATTAGAGATAAAGAAAGATCATAAGGTTCTGGAAATTGGAACAGGTTCAGGTTATCAAACGGCTGTTTTGTGTTTGATGGGCGCTAAAGTGTATAGTATCGAAAGACAAAATGAGTTGTTTAAGCAAACATCAGCCTTGTTACCAAAATTAGGAATTAGACCAAAACATCTTACTTTTGGCGATGGTTACAAAGGTTTACCAACGTATGGTCCTTTTGATAGTATTATTGTTACAGCCGGAGCGCCAATTATACCAAAACCATTAATGGCTCAACTTAAAATAGGTGGACGATTAGTAATCCCGTTAGGAGAGGAGATTCAAATAATGACGTTGCTTATTCGAAAAAATGAAACGCAGTTTGAAAAACATGAATTAGGCGAATTCCGATTTGTTCCTTTATTAGAAGATAAAAACTAAAAACCTTTAAAAAAATTAAACACGAATTTCACAAATTCACACGAAATTCTATATGTTTTAATTGCACGAATTTTAAAACTTTTTATAATTTGTGTAATTAAATATTGAAAATTGATAAGGTTTGTGATAATTAGTGAAATTTGTGGCTGAAAAATTTTAAATGTAAATATCTAATTAAAAGCTTTTTTGATGCGATCCAAATCTCGTTTGGTATCCTGTTCTTTCAAAGATTCACGTTTGTCGTAGTTTTTCTTACCCTTACAAAGACCAATTTCCAGTTTTGCAATTCCTTTTTCGTTGGTAAATAGGCGCAAAGGAATGATAGTTAAGCCTTTAGCTTGTACACTTCGGGCAAGACTTTTTAGTTCTCGTTTGTTTAAGAGTAATTTTCTTTCGCTTCTGGATTTGTGATTGAACTGGTTTCCAAAGGCGTATTCTTCTATGTAGGTGTTAATGGCAAAAAGTTCAGTGCCACTAAATTCACAAAAACTTTCGGTAATATTAGCTTTTCCTAATCGGATGGATTTGATTTCAGTTCCTGCTAGTACAATTCCAGCAGTAAATTTTTCGATTATTTCATAATCAAATCGGGCTCTTTTATTAAGTATGTTGACAGTTTTTAGCATAGGATTGCAAATGTAGGAACAATTACTAAAATTCCACAATTTTTTAATGAAATTGATATAAATTTGCTTTATGGAAAAACAAACTTCAAATGACCCGCTTCACGGGATGACTTTAAAAGCAATACTGGAAATATTAGTTGGTTTTTATGGATTCGATACTTTGGGCGAATTAATAAAAATTAAATGTTTTACTGAAAATCCCAGTATAAAATCAAGTTTGACTTTTTTAAGAAAAACTAATTGGGCTAGAAAAAAAGTAGAAGAATTGTATGTTCAATCTTTAAATAAATTGGGTTAATTTAATTTATAAGAAATCATAATACCGCCTCTATAGGTTAACCATTCACCACTTTTATTGTAATTTTTGACTGATTCATACCGTTCTCCAGTAAGAATATTGTAGCCTCTATAGTATCCTTGGTGCCAGCCTCCACCTACAAAAAAATCTAATAATAATTTATCATTTATTTTTTTTTCGTATCCAACAGATGTACCAATCATATAGCCAAAACCAATTTCGTGTTCATTTAGTTTAGCATGACTTCCTTTAGAAACATCGTAAGATGAACCACCTATATTTAGACCAACAAATGGTCCATTGTATTTTCCATAGAAATGATGCCTAAATTCAGTAGTTACGGTAACAAATTTAAATGGTAATCCATTTATCGATTTCCAAAACGATGCTAACATATCAGTTTGAAAAGTTGTTTTTTTGTTAATACTAGTTTCAATTCCAATATTTGGAACAACTACCAAAGCGGTTAATGCATTTGCTTTTATGTAGGTTTGAGCTGTAGTAGCCAATGAGAATAGAAGAAATAAGGAAAATAAAAATGCTTTTTTCATTGTGTGTTTATCTGACTACATTGTTTATTGTTGTCAATTCGGGCGTAAATATAAGTTTTTGTAGCTGCTCTGTTTATTATAATTATGTTAATTTTAAAAGTAAAAAACTGATAATTCAGAAAACTTTAAATTGTTTCTATTGTAAATTTTGAATTAAAAATTTTATCTGCTTCTATTATTTGAATTCCTTCCTTTTTGAAAATATCTCCTGTAGATTCGTCAGTATCAGAATAGCCATACCAAGGTTCGATACAGATAAAAGGAGCGTCTTTTTTAGTCCAAATTCCTAAATGTGGGAAGCCTTGATAATGAACTTTTATTAGTGGGGTTTCATTTTTTAGAATAGTTAAGCTTCTTGATTGTAGTTTTTTAAAAATCAAAGCGTCATTTTCAAATAATTTATAGTTTAGCTTGACTAAATTGTCTTTTGTATCTAAAATTTGTGTTTTATTCGAAATTAAATCATTTTCCAAAAGGTTATAAACTAAAGCTTCTTCTATTTTGAATTTTAGTTCGTATTCTTCAAAATTTCCATCTAAAGAAAAAGCAGGATGAGCTCCAATGGAGAAAGGCAATTTCGATTGATTTTTATTAATGACTTTGTATTCAATGTTCAGCTTTTTTTCATCAAGAGAATAATGTATTTGTAATTCAAAATTAAAAGGATATACTTTTAAAGTCTCAGCTGATGATTGAATTGAAAAAGTAACACTGTCTTCTTTTTTATCAATTAATTCAAAATTCATGTCCCTGGCAAAGCCATGTCTGGGTAGTTGGTATTCAGAATTGTTTACTTTGTAGGTATTGTTTTTAAGTGTTCCAACAATGGGAAATAAAATAGGCGAATGCTTTCCCCAATAAGCAGGATTTCCTTCCCAGATGTATTCTTGGTTAGAATTATTATTTTTTAGAGAAACTAATTCAGCTCCTTTGTGATTGATTTTAGCAGTTATGAATGCGTTAGAAATTGTAGTTGTCAAAATGTAATTGATTTTTTAGAAAATTTAGTTTCGATAAATATATTTCATAAAATTTAATTAAAGCTAAAGTTTTATATTAAATGTGAGTGATTTTTTTTATTAATTTGTTTCAAATTGGAAAAACATGAAAAACATTCGATCTGGAGCTATTTTTCAAATAGCAATATTCTTTGGAGCTTTATCCATGCAAGCTCAAGAAACTTCAGCTGTAAAACCTACTTCTAACTATAACTATCACGATGCTTTTGCACCATTTTTTTATTCTAAAAATGGTACTGCAACGCGTTCGGCAAGTGGTCAACCCGGAGCAGAATATTGGCAAAATCGCGCCGATTATAAATTGACAGCCACTTTAAATGAGAAGACCAATGAAATAATTGGTACTGATGTTATTACTTATACTAATAATAGTACGGATGCTATGTCTTTTTTGTGGTTGAATTTGGAACAAAATTTATTCAAAGCAGATTCAAGAGGAGAGGCAATAGTTCCTATAACGGGAAGTAGAAATGGAAGACAAGGACAGATTTTTGATGGAGGTCATAAAATCAAATCGGTTAAAATAATTAAAATCGATAATAAGAAAATTACCGAGGTTGAAGCAAAGTATCTTATTGCTGATACCCGTATGCAAATTTTTCTTCCTGAAGAGTTGAAATCTAAGGGAGGTAAAGTGGAGTTTAAAATTGAGTTTTCATATATTTCTCCTAATGAAGGTTCGGATAGAACAGGTGTTTTAGAAACTAAAAACGGTAAAATTTTCACTATTGCGCAGTGGTATCCTAGAATGTGTGTGTATGATGATATTAGAGGGTGGAATACAAATCCTTATTTAGGAGCTTCTGAGTTTTATTTAGAATACGGCGATTTTGATATTGCTATTACAGCTCCTGCTAATCATATTGTGGTTTGTTCAGGAGAATTAGTTAATCCAAAAGAAGTGTATGATTCAGAAAATTTAAAACGCTTTTATGAAGCAAAGGAAAGTGAAAAAACGGTTGTGATTCATTCGCTTGACGATGTTTTGAAAGCTAAGAATTCGGCAACTTCTGCTACTAAAACCTGGCATTATAAATTAAATAATTCTCGTGATGTTTCCTGGGCTTCTTCGTCGGCTTTTATTTTAGATGGAGCTCGAATTAATTTACCAAGTGGAAAAAAATCATTGGCTTTGTCAGCGTATCCAGAAGAAAGTGCTGGGAATGAAGCTTGGGGACGTTCGACTGAATTTGTGAAACATTCGATAGAAAATTATTCTAAGAGATGGTTTGAATATACCTATCCGGTAGCAACAAATGTAGCTGGGAATGAAGGAGGAATGGAATATCCCGGGATTGTTTTTTGCAGTTGGAAATCCAAAGGAAAAAGACTTTGGGGAGTTACAGACCATGAGTTTGGACACAATTGGTTTCCAATGATTGTAGGTTCTAACGAACGTTTGTTTGCCTGGATGGATGAAGGTTTCAATACTTTTATCAATTCGTTAAGTGATATTGATTTTAATAATGGAGAGTTTAAAGAAGAAAAAGACGACATGCACGAAAGTGGTGCTTCTTATACTGATCCTGAATTAGAACCAGTTTTGACTTCGCCAGATAATATGAAAGAAGCTAATATTGGAGATTTGTGTTATTCTAAACCAAGTTCAGGATTAGTGATTTTAAGAGAGCAAGTTCTTGGAGAAGAACGTTTTGATTTGGCTTTTAGAACTTATATTAAACGTTGGGCTTTCAAACATCCACAGCCAGATGACTTTTTTAGAACAATGGAAAATGTAGGAGGCGAGGATTTGAGTTGGTTTTGGAGAGGTTGGTTTCAAAACAATTGGCGTTTTGATCAAGGTGTTAATTCGATAAAATATGTAAAAAACGATCCTAAAAAAGGAGTTTTTATTACCATTGAAAATTTTGAAAAATTGCCAATGCCAGTGGTGATAGATGTTAAAACGAAAAGCGGAAAAGTAGATCGTGTAAAATTACCGGTTGAAGTTTGGCAAAAAAATGTAGCATGGACTTTTAAACACAATTCAACTGAAGAAATAGAAAGTATTACCCTTGATCCTGATCATGTATTCCCGGATAGTAATGAAGCTAATAATGTATGGACTGCAGAAAAAGGCAAGGTTGAAAAGGACGTGGTTTATGATGCTTATTTAGGTATATTTTCTAACCCAAGAGTGCCAATTAAAATTGTGGTATCAGAAAAGCACACTTTGTTGAATGTAGAAATCACCGATTATCCTGAATTCACAGTAGATACTGTTGGAAAGGATGAGTTTGAATCTAAACGTGCTGGTGTGAAAATCAAATACAATGAAGACAAAACAGGATTTGATTTGATTATTGGAGATTCAAGAACAATTCCTTTTACAAAACAGAAATAATTACAAGAATATTTGAGTATCAAACGGCTATTGGATTTCAATAGCCGTTTTTTTTTCCTCACCCCAACCCTCTCCAAAGGAGAGGGAGCTAAAAAATAGATTATTTTATAATTATAAACGGTATTATATCTATAAAATCTTTGTTTGCTAAGCTTAAAAAAATGTACTTTTATACCGTTTATTATTTCAAATTAGTCCAATAATCCCGAAATTTCGGGAGGACAAAATGAAATATATAACGGCATTACACTATAAACAATTGAACTAAAGTATAATAATTTGTGTCATTGTTTTTTATTTGATTACTAATTTTTCAATAACTTCATTTTGGATAAAAAGATTACAATTGCAATTGATGGATTTTCTTCTACAGGAAAAAGTACTTTAGCTAAACAATTAGCTAAAGAATTAGGTTATGCGTATGTCGATACAGGAGCCATGTACCGTGCCATTGCTTTTTTTTCGATGGAACATGGATATATTAATGCTGATTTTTTTGATAAAGAATCATTAATAAATAGTTTGCCAAGCATTCGCCTCCAATTTCAATTTAATGCCGATTTGGGTTTTGCTGAAATGTATTTGAATGATGAAAATGTAGAAAAACAAATTCGCACCATTGAGGTTTCTAATTTTGTGAGTAAAGTAGCCGAAATCACTGAAGTTCGAACTAAATTAGTCGAGCAACAACAAGAAATGGGAAAAAATAAAGGCGTTGTAATGGATGGAAGAGATATAGGAACGGTTGTTTTTCCTGATGCCGAACTTAAAATATTCATGACAGCAAGTCCAAAAACACGTGCACAAAGACGTTTTGACGAATTGATTCAAAAAGGAGATACTGTAACTTTTGAAGAAGTATTTAAAAATGTAGAAGAGCGTGATTATATCGATACGCACAGAAGCAGTTCTCCATTAATAAAGGCTGAAGATGCTATAGAAATTGATAATTCTAATCTTAGTCGTGAGGAACAATTTGATTTGGTTTTAGATTTAGTTAATGAAGTTGTTAGAGCTTTACAATAATATATTACTTAAAATTGATTATTAATATTATGAAACGCACACATTTTTTTTTACTTGTAATTTTTTTATTAAATTCTGTAAATGTTTTTTGTCAATGGGATACAAATTACGAGCAAGTTCAATTAACTATGAAAAATGGTAATGTTTTAAATGGTTATGCAAGATTACAATGGGTTCAGTCTTATTTAGATTTTAAAGATGAAAATAAAAAGAATAAAGTTCGTTTTGATTTTACGGAAATAAATAAAGCTGAGTTTACTGTTTTTGAAGGGAAAAAGAATGCTAAAATCAAAAGAGAATTCACTTTAGATTGTTTGGTTCCAACAAAAGAAGATGAAATAAAAAAAAATAGATTAATGGCTGCATTAATTTTTGATTCAGATGTTTTGAAAATATATGCAGTAAAAGGTCCTTCATCTGGAGGTTTTGGTATGACTGCTGGATTAGGTGGTTCGGTTTCATCAAATTATATGAAGATGAATGATGGAGGTCGTAATTATTCTGAATATTATTGCTTTGTCAAAGATGAGAAATACCCAAGAGTTATTTATAAATATACTTCATTAAAAACATTTAGAATTATGGCTTCACAATGTTTTAAAGATTGTGAAGAATTAAGCAGAAAAATAAATGATAAGTTATATACAATTGATAATATGTATGATATAGCTGAATTTTATATTTCAAATTGTAAATGATTTTAAAGTTTTACCCATAAGTGTGAATTGTATATCTGTATATCAAACAACATTCATAATTCACTTCCGCAAACTTGTCTTCCCGAAGAATGAGGGAACTTCGTAAGTAACTCTACAAAGTGTTTGATTATAAGTTGTTTGTTCACTGTTGCGGGCACGGATTACAAATCCGCGCTATCGGGAAAGGAGTAATTTTATCGAATGTCATATTCGAAAAATTTGATATTAGTCAATACCCCATCAATATATTTATTCTGTTTTATAGGGTAATCCCATTTGTTATATTCATAAGTGTATTCTATTAGAGAATTTGTTTTGGCATTTTTGATACTGTGGACGTTTTTTAAACTTTCGCCACTAATTCCAAATAATTGCCAATCGTATACAAAAAATAGTGGATTTACCGTGCTCTCATGAGTAATAATTAGGTTTTCGGATAAACAATTATTAGAAATTTCTATTTCATATCCATCCTTTGTGTTGGTATATGAATAGTTTATTTCACAAACCAATTTATTGTTCTCATATTTTATATCTTTTATTAATCTACTAACATCATTTGTATAATAATGAGTAGTAGATAATAATCCATTTATTTTTTGTTCACTCATTATTATATCGTCAAAAAAGTTTCCGTAGGTATAAAAAATTTCTGTACCATCATTAATAGATATAGAGTTTACTCTGTTTTCGTTTTTATCATAATTTAATGTTTTTATGAAAGTTCCGTTTTCTATTATTTTAGATAATCTATTGCTTTTATTATAGTTACGTTCAAAGTCAATTACTTTTAAAATGTTTCCTGAAGCGTCGGTTGTTGTAATTCGATCTAAATCGGGTATTACATTTGGAGTTGTTTCATTATCAGAACTACATGATATTAAAAAGAGTGATATAAAAATAATATAATATTTCATAAGGTGTAAATGTTTCAGGTAAGACATGTAACTATTTAGATGCTTTGTATAACTTTATTAAAATTCAAATATATTAAAATATTCTTACAAAATGTGTTTTGAAAACGAAACGCCCTAATTAGCCCTGATGGAAGTGGCATCCTTTTTATTTTGTCCTTCGACAAGCTCAGGATGACAAAATAAAAAGATAGAACGGACAGCAGGAGGGAAGCCTTTTGAAAACCAGGTCGTTTGTGCTCCTAAAAAAGAGAAAAAGCGTATAAATGGCGTAGAGTTTGGGTTTAGTGGTGATTATCAGTGGTATTTGTTTTGTAGTTACATAAAAAAGAATTAATTTTGCAGTCCTTTTGGTGAATAAGAGTTTCCTTTAGGTATCAACTAATTATACAAACAACTTCTGTTGTTTTCTATCACATTAAGAAACTCGAGAGAATACAGAATACAAATTTTTTATCAGCATGTCTGAACAAATTAAATCACAAGAAGAGTTTTTAGCAAATTTTAACTGGCACAACTTTGAAGAAGGTATTGATGCAGTAGATGAAAAAAACTTACTAGAATTCGAAGAATTAGTATCAAAAACTTTCATTTCTACAGATCAAGAAGAAGTAGTTGAAGGAGTTGTAGTTAGAATTACTGATAGAGACGTTATCGTTGATATCAATGCTAAATCTGAAGGTGTTATTTCATTAAATGAATTCCGTTACAACCCAGCTTTAAAAGTAGGTGACAAAGTAGAAGTATTAATTGACATCCGTGAGGATAAAACAGGTCAATTAGTATTATCTCACCGTAAAGCACGTACTATTAAATCTTGGGATAGAGTTATTGCAGCTAATGAAACTGGAGAAATCGTTAATGGTTTCGTTAAATGCAGAACTAAAGGTGGTATGATCGTTGACGTTTTCGGAATTGAAGCGTTCTTACCAGGATCTCAAATTGATGTTAAGCCAATTAGAGACTACGATGTTTATGTAAATAAAACTATGGAATTCAAAGTGGTAAAAATTAACCACGAATTCAAAAATGTTGTTGTATCTCACAAAGCTCTTATCGAGGCTGATATTGAAGTACAGAAAAAAGAAATCATCGGTCAATTACAAAAAGGACAAGTATTAGAAGGTGTTGTTAAAAACATTACTTCTTACGGTGTATTTATTGACTTAGGTGGTGTTGATGGATTAATCCACATTACTGACCTTTCTTGGTCAAGAATCAACCACCCATCTGAAGTTCTTGAAATAGACCAAAAATTGAACGTTGTAATCCTTGATTTTGATGATGAGAAAACAAGAATTCAATTAGGATTGAAACAATTAAACGCTCACCCATGGGATGCATTAGATGCTAACTTAACTATTGGTGATAAAGTTTCTGGTAAAGTAGTTGTAATCGCTGATTACGGTGCATTTATCGAAGTTGCTGAAGGTGTTGAAGGTTTAATCCACGTTTCTGAAATGTCATGGTCTACTCATTTACGTTCTGCTCAGGATTTCGTAAAAGTAGGTGATGTTGTTGAAGCTGTTATCTTGACTTTAGATAGAGACGATCGTAAAATGTCATTAGGTATCAAACAATTATCTCAAGATCCATGGACTGATATTACTTCTAAATACCCTGTAGGTTCTAAACATTCAGGTATCGTTAGAAACTTTACAAACTTTGGTATTTTCGTAGAATTAGAAGAAGGAATTGATGGATTAATCTACATTTCTGACTTATCTTGGACTAAGAAAATCAAACACCCATCTGAATTTGTAAATGTTGGTGAGAAACTTGATGTAGTAGTATTAGAATTAGATGTTGACGGACGTAAATTATCTTTAGGTCACAAACAAACTACTGCTAATCCTTGGGATCAGTATGAAGATTCATTCGCTGTTGGAACTATCCACAACGGAGAAATCTCTGAAATTGTTGACAAAGGAGCTACTGTAGAATTTGGAGATGATATCGTTGCTTTCATTCCTACTCGTCACCTTGAAAAAGAAGACGGAAAGAAATTGAAAAAAGGTGAATCTGCTGATTTCAAAGTAATCGAATTCAACAAAGAATTCAAAAGGGTAGTTGCTTCTCACACTGCTATCTTCCGTGAAGAAGAAGAGAAAAATGTGAAAGCTGCAACTGAAAATACTTCATCTGCATCTACTACTAATGCACCAGCTGCAACCTTAGGAGATAACAATGATGTATTAGCAGCATTGAAAGCTAAAATGGAAAAATCAGAGAAAAAATAATTTTCTGATTCTTTAAATACGAAAGCCTCGCAGTAATGTGAACATGCCCCAAAAAGTTAGACACTATTTGGGGCATTTTTTATGAAAAAAAAAGTAAA
>JBDLTG010000086.1:0-24823 GCA_039805885.1 Bacteroidota bacterium | reverse complement strand
TGGCTATAGCCGAATCAAAATAATTTTGGGCATTCTCATTTTTTTCCAAAGAAAAATAATTGGCATCATTTAACTTTGTGGTAACCGAGTTCAAACTATCCTTTAATTTCTTTGTGGTTTTCTCGTACCTGTTTTGCTCAAATTCTACCTCTTTACTTAAAAACATATAGGTAAAAACATTAATTAATACCAGTAAAATAAAGGCGTAGAGCGCGAATGACTTTTTCATTGTAAAAAATATTATAGGGTGATTTCTAAATTATCATAAGCAAGAAATACATTTTCAGGAAGTTTTTGTTGTACTTCTTCATGAAAGCCCATCACATGACTAATGTGGGTTAAATAAGCCTTTTCTGGTTTTACCAAAGCAATAAAATCCAAAGCCTCTTGTAAATTAAAGTGCGAAAAATGGTGCTCTTCACGCAAAGCATTAACCACTAAAACTTTCAGGTTCTTCAATTTTTCTATTTCGACATCCTCAATAGTTTTTACATCGGTTAAATAGGCAAAATCATCTATTCGATAGCCAAAAACCTGAAGATCGCCATGCATAACATCTACAGGAATAGCCATTTTATTTCCTAATACAAAAGGAACGTTATTCACTATCTCAATTGTTTTTACCGATGGTGCTCCCGGATATTTATTCACCGTTTCAAAAACATAACCAAAACGACTTCGCATATCATCAAGAACTCTCTGATGTGCATAAATAGGCATTACACCCTGTCTAAAGTTAAAAGGTCTTATATCGTCTAAACCCGCAGTATGATCGGCATGTTCGTGAGTAAAAACAATTCCATCTACTTTATGACAATTAGAAGTCAGCATCTGTTGCCTAAAATCTGGGCCACAATCAATAACAAACGAATACTCATCCCAACGTACCAAAACCGAAACGCGAAGTCTTTTGTCCTTACTATCCGTACTTTTACATACAGGATGATCACTTCCTATAACCGGAATCCCTTGAGAAGTACCTGTGCCTAAAAAATATACCTTCAAATCTTATTTTTTTCACAAAAATAGGATTATTTATCTTTTATTAGGCTAGCTATTTAATTAACTTTGTAACATCAGGCAAATACATAAAATTAAACTAAAAAATGGGTAGCGAAATAAAACTAAAAGGTGACAGAGTCATTGTACAAGTCCCTTCAATAAAAGACAAGGCACTACGTATCAATTTAAACGAAAATATTTATGGAACATTTGCCGAGATAGGCGCAGGACAAGAAACAGTAAGACATTTTTTTAGAGCAGGAGGTTCATCAGGAACAATTGCAAAAGCCATGTCAGCATACGATAAAGACTTTAGTGATGCCGTTTATGGTACCGAAAAAGACGGTCGTTATGTTACTGAAAACCGACTGAAGAAAATGCTCTCGCACGAAGTTGACTTAATTGAAAAACGATTAAGCAGAGAGAAACACCCCAACAAAATGTTTTTTAGTTATGCCAATACCGTAGCTACAATTGACTTCGCTAAACAATTTAAAGGACACGGATGGGTAGGTATTAGTTACCAAATTGACCCTAACGAAGAATACAACGAAATTATACTTCACATTCGTTTTAAAGAAACGGATGCCAAACTTCAACAGGAAACCCTTGGAATCCTGGGCGTAAACTTAATTTATGGTGCTTATTACAAGTACAACGACCCTAAAAAATTATTGCGCTATTTATACGATCATCTGGACAAAGACCAACTAGAGATTGACACCATCAATTTTTCAGGACCTCGTTTTGCTGATGTAGACAACCGTTTAATCAGTTTACAATTAGTTAAAAACGGAATGACTGATGCCGTAATGTTCAATCCAAAAGGAAAAAACATTCTTCCTGCTACTATTTTATACAAGAAAAACATTCTTGCGCTAAGAGGAAGTTTCCGTCCTGTAACTAAGGTAAACATGGACATGTACGAGAAATCGATGCGTATGTTTATTGAAGAAAACAAAGTGGACAAAGAGAACACCTTGGTTATTTTCGAAATCACCTTGTCTAACTTGCGTTCGGATGGTGAAATTGACGAAAGAGATTTCATGGATCGTGCCGAATTGCTTTGTTCTTTGGGACAAACAGTAATGATTTCGAACTTCCAGGAATACTATAAAGTAGTGGAATATTTTGCTAATTATACTAAAGCCCGAATGGGACTTGCCATGGGTGTCAACAACCTGGTTGATATTTTTGACGAAAAATACTATCGCCATTTAAGTGGTGGAATCCTGGAGGCTTTTGGTAAATTGTTCTTCAGAGACATGAAGGTTTTATTGTACCCAATGTTAGATGAAAACGGCGAAATCACTACTTCCGAAAACTTAAAAGTACATCCACGAATGAAAGAATTATACAAATTCTTTAAATTCAACGGAAAAGTAATTGACATTAAAGATTACAATCCTGAAAACCTAAAAGTATTTTCACGCGAAGTTCTAAAGATGATTAGTAATGGAACACCAGACTGGGAACCAATGCTTCCTGAAGGAGTTTCTGAAATCATCAAAAAACAACGCCTTTTTGGTTACGATCCTGAAAAGAAATTAGTTGAATAAATTACAATTCTTAGTCATATAAAAAACGCCACAAAGAAATTCTCTTGTGGCGTTTTTAGTTTATTAAAAGTTTCTTTACTAATTTTTGAAATAAATATCCTATTTTTGGAAAAATGTAAAAATCTGATATTTATTTATCCCCAAGTAAGTCAACTTAAGGTTGCTTAATCTAATCCTTGTATCTTTATATAAGTTAGTAAGCAATTATCCCAAAATAGCATGAAAGAAATTTATAAAGACAAAGATGGAAATTTACTGTTTAGAAAAAGTTTTTGTGCCTACATTGATATTTTAGGGTTTAGTGAAAAAATTATCCAAAACGACTTAACTTTTTTTAATTCATACCTGAAAACTCTTACTGAAGAGCTGAAACATATAGAATATATACATGATTTGTCAGGCAAAGAGGGTATGAAAAGTTTTGAGTTGAAAATTTTCACTGATAACTTTGTTTTTGGTCACCCTTGGTTCGATGAATATGGAGAATCTGAATTAGGAAATATATTTGAAGTATTATCTCACATACAATATACATTTATTAAATCAAAAATATTTATCAGAGGCGCAATTAGTGTAAGTGATTTATGTATGGACGAAAACATTGTACTTGGCCCTGCTTTAATCGAATCTTATAAATTAGAATCCGAAAAAGCAATTTATCCAAGAATAATATTATCAAACGAAGTAGTAGACATTGTAAAAACACATATCAATTATTATGCTGATAAAAAATATTCGCCACAAAATAAAGAATACCTTGTTGATATAGATGGATTTCATTTCATCAATTATCTATACATAATATTTTATGAATATGAGCATCCAACTGAGTATATTTTAAATGAAATGACAGAACATAAAAATATTGTTGAAGAATGTTTAACATCACATATTAACAATTATAAAGTTTTTGATAAATATTCTTGGATTGCAAAATATCACAATTATTTCTGTGAAACATTCATTACTTATTATCAGCCAGAAATTAATTTAGAAGAAATATTAATTGAAAAAAGTAAATATATTAGAAACATCAATCAAATAATTTAATTGCCAGCAAAAAGCTAACCAAATCGGATTTAGCAAGTCTACTTCTTATAAGATATTAGCATTATTCAAATTCACAACAAAAAACGCAAAAAAATACATTTCTCTTTTCGATTACACATTTCGATTACACTCCTAAGAACTACAAAGTTAAAAATTACCACTCAAAAACTTTGCAGAAGTTATCCAATTGACTAACTTTGCGAAATGAATCAGAACTTTATAAGAGAAGTTGTTTATTATGAAGATTATTATCTTGATTTTTTTAACGCTCAAAAAGAAGACGTTAAGAAAAAACTCAACTGGACTTTACAATTAATTTCAACTCAAGAAAGAATCCCTGAAAAATTTTTCAAACACTTGACTGGTTCAGACGGAATATTTGAAGTTCGTGTTGAAGTTGGTTCAGACATTTTTAAAGTTTTCAGTTTTTTTGACAAAGGAAAAATTGTTGTTTTAGTAAATGGATTTCAGAAGAAAACTCAAAAAACTCCTAAATCAGAAATCAAAATGGCTGAAAAACTAAAAGCCGAATATTTAAAAAACAAATATTAAAAGTAACAACTATGAAAACTGAAAATAAAAAAATCACATCATTTGCTGAACATTTAGATGCACAATACGGAAAAACAGGAATCGAAACCCGTGAAAAATACGAAGAAGAATACGAGACCTTTGAACTTGGTGTTATGTTACAAGAAATGCGAAAAGAACGTGGAATGACACAAGAACAACTGGCATTAAAATGTGGAACAACAAAATCATATATATCTAAAATTGAAAACAATACAAGCGACATAAGACTTTCAACATTAATGAGAATAATTAGGCAAGGTTTAGGTGGACATCTAAAATTAAGTTTAACCGAATAAATGGACTATCCGCCAACAGCTACAACTGATTTAGGAAATTTGTTTTGTGTATCGTTATTTCAGGACGGGACATTTCAATAACAAAAAACGCCACTAAATTAGAGTGGCGTTTTTAATTTACTTCAAAATTTGAGCAGCGTGCTCTTTGGTTTTTACATTTTCAATTACTTCATCAATGATTCCATTTTCGTCAATTACAAAAGTGGTTCGGTTAATACCGTCGTATTCGCGTCCCATAAATTTTTTAGGTCCCCAAACGCCAAATGCCTCAATGACTTCTTTTTCTTCGTCGGCCAATAAAGGAAATGGAAATTCGTATTTATCTTTGAATTTGGCTTGCGCTTTTGCCGAATCGGCACTTACACCTAACAAGGCATAATTATTAGCCTGAAAACGCTCAAAATTATCTCTTAAATCACAGGCTTCGGCAGTACAACCTGGCGTACTGGCTTTTGGATAAAAGAAAACCACTAATTTTTTTCCTTTATAATCTTCTAATTGATGTGGCTTTCCGTCTTGGTCTACGCCAAAAAAATCGGGAGCTTTATCGCCTTTTTTTAATGTTATCATGTTCTTGAGTTATGGGTTATGAGTTGTTAGTTATGAGTTTTGGAGCGTGAAAATTAATTATTTAAAATTGAAATTGCTATTGACATTGATTTTTGAAATTGTCATTGCTATTGACATTGCCATTGAAATTCCTTTTCTTTACATCTCAAAATTAAACTAAAATGACCAAACAAGAACGGGTAACATTTGTTATAAATACGTTAAAAGAACTCTATCCTAGCATCCCGATTCCTCTAGACCATAAAGATCCTTATACGCTGTTGATTGCGGTTTTGCTTTCGGCACAATGTACTGATGTGAGAGTCAACCAAATTACGCCTTTACTTTTTGCTAAAGCTGATAATCCGTACGATATGATAAAAATGTCGGTGGAGGAAATTAAGGAAATTATTCGTCCTTGTGGCTTGTCGCCAATGAAATCCAAAGGAATTCATGGTTTATCGCATATTCTAATCGAAAAACACGATGGCAAGGTTCCACAAAGTTTTGAAGCCTTAGAAGAATTGCCAGCCGTGGGACATAAAACGGCCAGTGTGGTGATGTCGCAAGCCTTTGGTGTTCCTGCTTTTCCTGTTGATACACATATACATCGATTAATGTATAAATGGAATTTAACCAACGGAAAAAATGTAGTTCAAACCGAAAAAGATGCCAAACGCATATTTCCTGAAGAAATTTGGAACGATTTGCACTTGCAAATTATTTGGTATGGTAGAGAATATTCGCCGGCTCGTGGTTGGAGCTTAGAGAAAGATATTATTACCCGAACTATTGGACGAAAAACGGCCCTAGACGGCTATAAAAAGTAAATCTCACTAATTTTAAAAATAATTAGTGAGATTTACCAAAACAGCTATTACTAGCTTAACTAATTTGCAATAATTTCAAAACTTTTATCTGCAACTTTTATCATGTGCAGCGCTTTTGAATAATTCAAAAGAAAAGAAATAACTTCTTTTTTAGGTTTCATCGTTGTAGTAACTAAATTTTTCTTAGAGTAAATTTGTGCCATATACTATTTTTATTTGTTAGAATAGAACGTGGCATGTATTAAATTATTGTTTAGAGCCTGTTTAAATTTATAAAAAAAGAAATTTTCTTTTTTCCCGCCCCTAAAGTGTAAAAAACTTCTTGAAAAATTCATCAAAATTACACCCTTTAGGGTTTGGGGATATTAATTTTGATGAATTTTAAACAGACTCTTAATTGGTTAAAATAATTTGGTGTTTATCAATTACTTTTCTCAAATTCATCAAAGCATAACGCATTCTCCCTAATGAAGTATTAATACTTACTCCTGTGTGTTCTGAAATTTCTTTAAAACTCATATCCTTGTACATTCGCATAATGAGAACTTCTTTTTGATCCTCAGGAAGTTCTTCAATCAGCTTTTGAATGTCTAATTCTACCTGATCGGCAATTAACTGATTTTCGATAGTCAGGCTATCATCAGTCATAATGGAAAAAACGGAAAACTCCTCGGTTTCCCGATACAATGGCATTTTTTTGTTTTTTCTAAAAAAATCAATGATCAAATTATGAGCAATGCGCATCACCCAAGGTAGAAATTTTCCTTCTTCGTTATAGGAATTGGATTTTAAAGTTTTAATTACTTTTATAAAAGTATCTTGAAAAATATCGTTAGAAACATCTCTGTCGGATACTTTTGAATAGATAAAACCGTAAATTTTAGATTCGTGTCTTTTAATCAACGTAGCTAAGGCCTCTTCGTTACCTGCTACATAATCCTGTACCAACAAAGCGTCGGGAATTTGAATATTAGCTATCATAGTAATACTTTTTAGTATGAGTTAAATGGGGTATTTTCTAAAAAGTAGTTTTATACTATAGGCGCTTTTATTTTTAAAGATGAATGATTCTTCAAATTTAACGAATAATTGTCTTGCATGGCAAATAAAAAATAGAAAAATTATATATAAATTACTATTTATAAAAAAATAAGCATTATTTTTTTATAGTCAATGTTCGAATTTCATTATTATTTATGACTTCACGGAGTTCTTTTCTCAGCTGGAAAATGATTACTTTTGTAAAAATCCAATATTTTTTATGAAAGTTGACTTTTCTAAAATAGATCCAAAGAAAAATATAATAATAAAAGGGGCTCAAGTACACAATTTAAAAAACCTTGATGTCGTAATTCCTCGCAATAAATTAGTGGTAATTACTGGTCTTTCGGGCTCTGGAAAATCCAGTTTAGCATTTGATACTTTGTATGCCGAAGGACAACGCCGTTATGTAGAAAGTTTATCGTCTTATGCGAGGCAATTTCTTGGAAGATTGGATAAACCAAAGGTTGAATACATCAAAGGAATTGCTCCTGCCATTGCTATTGAACAAAAAGTAAACACCACGAATGCCCGTTCAACCGTGGGAACTTCGACCGAGATTTACGATTACATGAAATTATTGTATGCCCGAATTGGAAGAACATTTTCTCCTGTTTCGGGTCGTGAAGTCAAAAAAAATACCGTTTCGGATGTTATTAGCGATGTAAAAAATCTGGAACTCAACAGCAAATGGTTGCTTCTTGCTCCTATTCATCTGGAAGAAGGAAGACAGTTAGAAGACAAATTAAAAGTGTTGCTTCAACAAGGTTTCTCCAGAATATTAGTCAATAATGAAACTGTCCGCCTAGATGAAATTGACCAACATTCGTTAGACAATAAAGATGTTACTTTAATTGTGGACCGAATTGTAGTTAAAGACGAAGAAGAATTCTACAACCGTCTTGCCGATGCGGTACAAACTGCCTTTTATGAAGGAAAGGGAATCTGCTATTTACAAGAATTAAATTCAGAAAAGCGATTTGATTATTCGAATAATTTTGAGTTGGACGGAATTACGTTCTTAGAACCTAATCTCCATTTGTTTAGTTTCAACAATCCTTATGGTGCTTGTCCAAGCTGTGAAGGTTATGGAAATATCATAGGAATTGATGCCGAACTGGTAGTTCCAAACACGAGTTTATCTATTTTTGAAAATGCTATTTTCCCTTGGCGTGGCGAAAGCATGAGCTGGTTTCGAGACGAATTAGTCAACAAAGCATACAAATTTGACTTCCCTATCCACAAACCGTATTTTCAATTAACAGAAGAACAAAAAGAATTAATCTGGACTGGAAACTCCTATTTCCAAGGTCTGAATGATTTTTTCAAAGAACTGGAAGAGAAAAATTATAAGATACAAAATCGTGTGATGCTGTCGCGTTACCGAGGAAAAACCAAATGTCAAACTTGCAAAGGAAAGCGTTTGCGTCCTGAAGCTTCTTATGTAAAAATAAGCGGCAAAACCGTTTCTGATTTAGTGGATTTGCCAATTAGACATTTGGTAGATTTCTTCAAAAATTTAGAATTAGACCAATACGAAAAACAAATTGCCAAAAGATTACTAGTCGAAATTAATAATCGTTTGTCCTTTTTAACTGAAGTTGGTTTGGATTATTTGACATTGAATCGAAATTCATCAACACTTTCTGGAGGTGAATCGCAGCGAATTAACTTGGCTACTTCACTTGGAAGTAGTTTAGTAGGTTCGATGTATATTTTGGACGAACCTAGTATTGGTTTACACCCAAAAGACAGTGAACGTTTGATAAAAGTATTGTTGTCCCTACGTGATTTAGGTAATACTGTGATTGTCGTGGAGCACGACGAAGACATTATGAAAGCCGCCGATATGATTATCGACATCGGTCCTGAAGCGGGAACTTTTGGAGGGGAATTAGTTGCTCAGGGGAATTTTGCCGAAATACTAAAATCGACATCATTAACTGCAAAATATTTAAACGGAGATTTAGAAATTGCGGTTCCTAAAAGACGTCGCCCTTTTAAAAATTTCATCGAAATAAAAGGTGCTAGAGAAAATAATCTTCAAAATATTGATGTTACTTTTCCTCTGGATGTACTCGCTGTAATCACTGGAGTTTCTGGTAGTGGAAAAAGTACGCTAATCAAGAAAATCTTATTTCCTGCAATGCAGAAAAAATTGGATAATGCGGGAGAAAAAGCAGGTCAATTTACCGAAATGTCAGGTTCTTTTTCTCACATCAAACACATTGAATATGTCGATCAGAACCCGATAGGAAGAAGTTCGCGTTCGAATCCTGTAACTTACATTAAAGCTTATGACGACATCAGAGAATTATTTGCTAAAGAAAAACTATCCAAAATAAGAGGCTACCAACCCAAACATTTTTCTTTTAATGTAGATGGCGGTCGTTGTGAAACCTGCAGCGGAGAAGGAACTATCAATGTAGAAATGGTCTTTATGGCCGATGTACAATTGCCGTGCGAAACCTGTAATGGAAAACGCTTTAAAAAAGAAGTGCTCGAAGTGGCTTTTGAAGGTAAAAACATCAACGACATTTTAACAATGACCATTGATGATGCGGTACACTTTTTTGAAACGAATAAACAAAATAAAATTACCCAAAAACTAAAACCGTTGCAAGATGTTGGTTTAGGTTACGTACAATTAGGACAATCTTCTTCTACACTTTCTGGTGGTGAAGCACAACGTATCAAACTGGCTTCTTTTCTTGTAAAAGGAGCTACCAAAGAAAAAGCCTTATTTGTTTTTGACGAACCTACCACAGGCTTACACTTTCATGATATCAAGAAACTATTAGCTTCTTTTGATGCCTTGATAGAAAAAGGACATTCTTTGTTAGTTATCGAACACAATCTTGACTTAATAAAATGTGCCGACTGGATTATTGACTTAGGCCCAGAAGGAGGTGAAAATGGTGGACAATTATTAGCAGTAGGTACACCCGAAGAAATTGTAAAAAACAAAAAATCAATTACCGCTAAATACCTAAAAGAAAAGCTATAAAAACAAAAACTCCGTCTTGTTATTTTAACGAGACGGAGTTTTTTATTATTTTTTTTCAACTATCTAACCATAGCATTTTTCTTCAAAAGGCATTCCGTCTTCATCGATAGCGATTATAATTTTTCTTTCCCTTTTAGATTCTAAACATTGGTAAGCCCAAGGAATGGACCACAAACCAAAAGTAGCACAGGAAATCCAAAAATTCAAACGATGATTTACCTTAGTAGGCTTTTTCGATAAAACCACAAAAGGCAATTTATCATTGACTTCCTCCACCACAAATCCTTTCTTAATTTTTTGAGCTAAAACGCCGGATAATTTTAAATTTTCATTTTTAATTAGAGAAATGTTTTTCATAATTTGAGGGTATTAATGAAAAGATTATTTTTTTATTAGTAAAAATAAACCTACCACAAATTTAATACCATAAATCAAGATTTACAATACCCACTTTTAGTGATTAACAGTTATTAAAAACAATATTTAATTATAAAACCTATCTTACTATTTTAAACTTTTTCAACAAGCCATCGATGACCTCATTAATTTGAATGGAAATAACAAACTTATAATTCAAATACACATAAGCGACGCTCACTAAAATTGATTTAAAACCGATACCAATAATAGGATATGAAGGAAACAACTCCCAAAAATAAAACAATAGAAATAAAATAGAAGTAAGGCCTATCGAATACAGCGTTTGGTTTGTAAAAGGGTACAAATGCAATCTTTTGACAACAAACATCAATTTGGCTAAACTATATAAAGTTATCGACAATAAAGTAGCAAATGCAGAGCCTATAATGCCATACATTGGAATAAAAATCATATTTAACACCACAGTAAGAAAAACCAAAACAACTCCTAAAAACAATACCGCCCTGTAATATTTTGTATTAAATATAATGGCATTATTATTCCCAAGGATTAAATCAAAATATTTGGATAAACCTATCATAAACACCACTAAAATTCCTCCACCATATTCTTCAGGAATCATTTTATACAATTGACTGATATTTACAAAAATGCACAACATGACATAACCACCCACAATCTGCAAATTAATTGAGGTCTTTTTGTATAAATCATTCAATTCATCATGTTTTTCCTCGTGCATCAATTTTGCCGTTATGGGATAAACAATTTGGTGCATGGCTCTACTTGGAACTGAAATCACCAAGGCAATATAAGTCGCAACGGAATAATAGGCGATATTTTCGATTTTAATATATTGATTCAGCATCAATTTGTCAATATCCAACAATAAAGTTGCAACTCCACCTGATAAAATGATGAAAAAAGTATATACCGTAATATCTTTTACATTATGCGGTACCGAAAGTTGGAAATTGGGTTTCTTTAGATAAAAAGCATAAAACATCGTAGCCAGAAATGCCAAAAGATAAATGACTGCGGTGACATAGATAAACTGAATCGCACTAATCCAGTGGTAATACACTCCAATTAATGCTATTAACGAAAACAATCGCAAACCTACTTCTTTAATAAAATTCCCAAAAACCGAATGCATTTGCACTCTCGCCCAAGCATAAAATATTTCGAAATAAGCCATACAAATTCCTATAAACGGAATTAGCCATAAAAACTCTTTTACAATAGGATTTACTTTCGATAAATAAGCCGAAATGTCATTGTAGAAAAACAAACAAATCAACAACAAAGGAATGGATAATATCAAAGGAAATAAAACGGCAAAAGACAAAAACTCTTCTTCCTCTTTATCGTTTCTACATTGGGAAAAAAACTTCACCAAAGTATTTTGCATTCCAAAAGCCAATAAGGGCATTATTATAGCTGCTGCCGAAAGAATATAATTATTTAAAGCATAATAAGTTGCTCCTAAAAAATACGGATATAAATAAATGGTATTTACCGCCCCTATCCCAAAACCTATGTAAGTAAGTATCGTGTTTTTTAATGACTGATTTAATACAAGTCCCATTTATGAATATAAAATTAGATGTTAGAAGATAGAAGTTGAACCAATTGCTCAGTCAAATTTTTCCTTGAATATTTTTGTAATCCTACCCCATGAGATTGTAATTTTCCTTCTAGGTATTGATTATAAAAGTCCAAAATTAACTTTTTAAGTTTTACTTTTTCAGAATAATCGAAAAATACTCCGGTATTGGTTTCTGTAATAATTTCGGCAAAATCAGAACCGTTAGGTCCAATAGCGATAATTGGTCGATTAGAAACCAAATACTCAAACAATTTACCCGGAATAATACTCTTTGTTTCCTCAGAATCAATTTCGATAAGTAATAAAACTTGTGATTTTCTTTGATGGGCTATCGCTTCTGCATGGGAAACATATCCTAAATTATTCAAATAGCCATTCAAACCAAATTCTGTAATAGAGTCTAAGACTTCCTGACTGACTGCACCGATTAATTTGATTTCTAAATGAGATTTGAAATCAGGAATTTCAGCTACTAATTCAACAATAGATTCCCAAAGTAACTTTGGATTTCTAGCCGAAAGAAAAGAACCAATATGCGCCAAAGAAAATTTAGCATCTAAAGTTTGCTTCTCAACTTTTTCTACATCAAAACCATTTGTAATTACAACAATCGGTTTTGTGGTCAGTGCTTGAAATTCGGTTTTTGTAGTTTTACTGGTAACAATAATAGTGTCAGCCGTATTCAAAACCTGTGACTCTAATTCTTTATGTTTTTGAGCCGCAGTATCAGACAAACGTAATGATTTATGATAGCCTATAGTTGTCCAGGGATCTCTAAAATCGGCAAACCATTTTACGTTTAATTTCTGCTTTAATTCCAGTCCAATAAGGTGTAAACTATGCGGTGGCCCAGAAGTAACAATGGTATCAATATTATTTTCAATTATGTATTTCTCTAAATAAGAAACAGAAGGTTTTATCCAAAAAAATCGAGCATCTGGAATAAATAAATTTCCGCGAATCCATAGAAAAACTTTATCTAAAAAAGATTGTTTTTTTTGGTTGGGAATAATCCCCGAATTCATCTTCTTGGTTTTATTTTTCGATAAAAAAGAAGCCAATTGATAGGGTTCAAATATTTTTTGCTTTAAAATAATAGCCTTATCTGAAACTTCTTTTACTAAGTTTTCATCCACAATAGGATAAGTAGGATTTTCAGGAATATAGACTATGGGCTGAACGCCAAAATCAGGTAAATATTTAACAAATTTAAGCCAACGCTGTACTCCCGGCCCTCCAGCTGGCGGCCAATAATACGTTATGATAAGGACTTTTTTTGGTTCCAAGTTATCTTTAATTTTCAAATGATAATAAAGTTGATGGTTGTAGAATGTCGATTAACGATTTTTGATTGCAGATTTTCTAAATCAAAAATCAGCAATCGTTAATCTTAAACCTTAAATCCTTTTTTTCTCTCAAAATAAACTCCTCCTATTAACAACAATAGCATCCCTACACCACTAATAAGTGTAATTGCACTACCGGTTTCAATAACTTCGGGCTCAAATTTAAATTCTACTGTATGAATACCTGCCGGAAGGACCATTGCTCTTAAGACATAATCTACTGGAAAATGATCGGTTTTGACACCATCAACATAGGCATTCCAACCTTTTTCGTAATAAATTTCAGAAAAAACAGCTAGGCCTTCGTTTTTACTATTCGAAATATATTTAATGTAGTTAGGCTTATAGGTTCTCAACTGAATTGTACCAGTTGTATCTGAATTGTGTTTTAAAGAGGCATTTTTAAATTTATCCTGATGCAACTGTGTATTAAACACCGCCACTTTCTTAGTATCTAATTTGTCCAATGCTTTCATTTCGGCATCGGCATTGTTAACCAATTTCACATCGTTTACAAACCAGGCATTTCCATTAGCATCTGGGTTAGAAGTTGGAAATTCTTTCCCTTCTTTATCGGTTTGAATAACATATTTAACATTCAACATATTTAAGACTTCCAAATTATTTTTGGCAATTTGGTAATCAAATAACTGTTGCATTCTGCGAGGTTTCACGGCACTGTAACCTCCGATTGATTTATGAAAATACGAAGCTCTCGCACTGGAGAAATTTCCGTTTATTTCAAAAACACGGTAATGTGTCGTATCTCTTAGTATTTGAGCATCTGTAGGGGTTTCCTGAAAAGGAACCTCCACCTCTCTTCCACTGACAAAATCCTTAGCAGAAACGTATTTTTTATCCACAAAAAACAAATCAGCAACCATAAATAAGCCGACCAAAATAACCGCTGTATTTTGAGCTATTCTGTTTTTAATAAGCATCCACAAAACGCCAGCAGTTATTACAATTAAAAAGGCAGAACGCAATAAATCGGCACTATACAAGGTTTTTCTATCGCTCTTAAGTGCATCAACAAAACTAGGTCCATAACTTTCGGTATAATAACTATCACCCGCTCCTGAGAAACTAAACATGCTTTTGCACAAAAACAAAATCACAAGAGTCCCTAAACCAATAGCCGCTGTTTGCCATAATCCTTCCCATTGTTTGGTTTTATCCGCTTTAAAAAAGGATTGCAATCCCATTACTCCTAAAACAGGAAAACACAATTCTAATATGACTTGAATAGAAGAAACGGCTCTAAACTTATTGTACATGGGTACGTGATCAATAAAGAAATCCGTCAATGCCGGAAAGTTTTTTCCCCATGAAAGTACCAAAGCCACAACTGCTCCCGAAAGAAACACATATTTTATTTTTCTATCGTCGATAATTAAAGCTAAAATCCCTAAAAAGAAAACCACTACTCCAATATAAGCCGGAGCAGCCACAATAGGTTGGTCTCCCCAATAGGTGGGCATTCCGCTAACAAAATCAGCCGCTTGTCCAGCAGGAACACCTTGACTAATCATAAAATCATACATGCTACTATCGGTTCCTAAAGTTTCATGATTAGAACCTCCAAAAAGACGTGGCGCAATTAAATTGAAACTCTCGGTAACACCATAGCTATATTCCGTTATATAATCACGAGTCATCGCACTGGTATTGCTACTGGTAGAACCATCAGGATTAAAAGTCAATTCGCTTTTTCCACGAGTACTAAAATTAGCATATTCGGCTGTAGCCAATAAATTAGTGGCATTAGCTCCTATTGCAAAAATCCCTGCAATGGCTAAAACTCCTAAAGAAATGAATAAGGATTTGATTTCTTTATTTTTAATATCCAAATAGATAAAATAAGCCGAAAGAATCAATAAGAAAATCAGTAAATAATACGTCATTTGAAAGTGATTGGCATTAATTTCTAATGCCGTTGCTATCATTGTCAGCAAGCCACCCACAACATATTTTTTCCTGTAAACCAATATAAAACCAGCTATTACCAATGGCATATAAGCTATCGCATGGGCTTTGGCATTATGACCCACTCCTAAAATAATAATTAAATAAGTAGAAAAACCAAAGGCAATAGCTCCAAAAAAGGCTTTTAAAGGATCAGTTTTTAAAACTAAAAGCAAGCCATAAAACCCTAAAAAGTATAAAAATAAATAATCGGCAGGGCGAGGTAAAAAGCGTAAAACGTGGTCTACAGCACCTATAAAATCATACGGATATTTTGCTCCTAATTGATAGGTAGGCATCCCCCCAAAAGCTGAATTAGTCCAATAAGGCTCTATGTGTTCAGTAGCTCTAAAATCATTTTGTTCCTTTGCCATACCCGTATATTGGGCAATATCCGATTGAAAAATTTGTTTCCTTTGAAGTACCGGATAAAAATAAATTAGTGAAACTAATACAAAACCAAGAATGGCAATAGCGTGCGGGTATAACCTATTTATTATTTTCAATTTTCGAGAATTTTATTAAAATTGGAATTACTAGTGCGACAAATTTAATCTATTTCTTCGTAATCCACATAATCTCCTACTTTTTTGGTTTCTCGAGGTTTTTTTGCGTTTTGAGTATTGTAAATAATGGTCTCATCCTCCTGGGTATTATTCCATGACTGTTGAGATTGACGCTGTTGTTGCTGGTACATGTTTTGACCCGCTTTTTCCACTACTTTTTTCACTAATAGCGGTAAAAACAATTTGGCCAAAAACCTAAAAATATAATAGAATGTTATAATATAAAACAGTGTTCTTATAAATCCTGCAAATGATGCTTCTTGCATAATCAAATATTTTTTTTAGCAAAATTAACAAATACTAGATTCAAAAACAGATTATCATTCTTAAATAAATAATAAAATATAGTACATTTGGAAAGCTTATTACTTTTAAAATCCAAAACATCATGTCTCAATTTAAAATTTTATTAGTCTTAGCAATAAGTCTTTTAGCCAATTTCAGTTACGGACAGCATACTGATGAAATCAATTCCAACAGACCAGGAGAGTCTATGTCTGCCTATGCCGTTGGAAAATCCGTAATTCAAGTAGAAACAGGTATTTATGGCATACAAGAAAACCATCGTTTACTTGGTTATGACGCTAACGGATATGGATTAGATCTTGATTTGCGTTATGGTTTCCTTATGGAAAAATTAGAAGTAATTGCCAATATTCAATATCAAAACGAAGATTTTGTAAACACTTTTGATCAATACAATAAATCAGCATTAAAACAAACGGTTTTGGGAGCCAAATACCTCATCTTTGACCCTTACAAAAACTACGAAAAAAGAATCAATATCTATAGCTGGAAAGCCAACCATGCTTTCAACTGGCACCAATTAATTCCAGCTGTTTCTGTTTTTGCTGGTGCCAATTTCACGATGAAAAATAATCCGTATGCTTTTTCTCCTGATGCCATGATTTCGCCAAAAGTAATGTTAATTACGCAAAATCACCTGGGAGATGGTTCTTGGGTTTTTGTAACCAACATCATTGCCGATTACATTTCGACTGACTATCCCAGTTATGGCTACATCATTACTTTAACCAAAGGAATTAGCCGAAAATGGTCTGGATTTATAGAAAACCAAGGATTTAAAAGCGATTTTTACAGCGATGCCATCATGCGTGGCGGAGCTGCATTTTTACTCAACAAAAACATGCAGATAGACGCCTCTATTAGCCATAATTTAAAAGACACCCCTACTATTTTCTATGGTGGAGTTGGTTTTTCATGGCGATACGACACTAATTACAAAGAAGTCCGAATCAACCTGGACGACGCTCCTTCTCAACCCAGATCAGTTCGAAAAGCAGCAAAAAAAGATCAAAAACGAAAAGACGCAATAGAATAAAGAAACAACACAATGATTACAGTAAAAGAAGCAAAAACAAAAAAAGAACTAACCGAATATATTAAATTCCCTTTTTCTTTATACAAAGACAATGAATTTTGGGTTCCACCGTTGATTGCCGACGAATTAGAAACTTTTGACAAAACTAAAAACCCAGCTTTTGAAAATGCCGAAGCTTATTTTTACATAGCCTACAAAAACAACGAAATCGCAGGTCGCATTTCAGCCATTATCAATTGGGCAGAAGTAAACGGACAGCAAAAGAAAAAAGTACGTTTTGGTTGGTTTGATGTTATTAACGACATCAACGTAACCGAAGCTTTACTGGAAAAAGTATACGAATTAGGTAGAAAAAACAATCTGGAATACGTTGAAGGCCCAATGGGATTTTCAAATCTGGACAAAGTGGGTGTATTAACCGAAGGCTTTGACCAACTGGGAACTATGATTACCTGGTACAATCATCCGTATTATGCTACTCATTTTGAACAACTGGGCTATGTGGTAGAAAAAGAATATATCGAAAGTAAATTTCCTTTTTCAAACGTAAAACCTGAGTTTTTCCAGAAAGCAAATGAATTGGTTAAAAAGAGATACCAATTAAAACCGCTTAACTTTAAATCAACTAAGGAAGTGATGCCTTATGTGGATAAAATGTTTGATTTATTCAATGCTTCTTATGCTAATTTATCGTCATTTGTAGCCATTTCCGATGTGCAAAAAGAATATTTCAAAAAAAAATACATCAGCTTCATTAATCCCGAATACATCAAATTTGTAGAAGACAAAGACAATAATATTGTTGCTTTCAGCATTGTAATGCCTTCTTTTTCTCAAGCCTTACAAAAAGCAAAAGGAAAACTATTCCCTTTTGGATTATTCCATTTGCTAAAAGCAAAAAAACAAAGCAAAGACATGCTTTTCTATTTAATTGGAGTACATCCTGAATACCAAAACAAAGCCGTAACCGCTATTATTTTTAACGAATACTACGAAACCTTTAAAGCAAAAGGAATCGAAAACTGTTTCAGAACTCCTGAATTGGCCGACAACGTTGCTATTCACAATCTTTGGAAACATTTTGATCCAAAAGTACATTGCCGTAGAAAAACATTCAGAAAAGAACTTTAATTCAATGATTTTTGAATGTAGATTAACGATTCTTGATTTCAGATTAGAGTTACCGAATATAAATATTTTTTTTTCGCAAAATAAAAATCTACAATCCCTTTTTATTATACTATTTGGGATTTATCTAGAAAATATAATTCAAAAATAAACCCCATTTTGCTAAGCAGAATGGGGTTTATTACTAACAACATATTCAAAATTTAGGGCTTGCAATCTATTTGATTATAAACGATATTACCGTCAAATTTAATTTTGCTTTTATCTTTAAAAGACATTTTACCATTAGTTTCTATCATTTCTCCATGACCTTCAACATAGGTATTGGCATCTTTTTTTATAAAAGCCAATTCTCGAATTGAAGTCTTTCCCTCCGATTCAAATTTATAATCTGCAAAAATGGTATCTCCTTTTACATTCCCTAAAAGCGTACCAAAACTTTTATCCTTTTCAAAGTAAGAATGCTTTAATTCTCCTTTAAATTCATTTACACTATTCACATCAACTGTTAATGTTAAGGTATCTTTTTCAATTACGGCTTGGTAACATTCTTTTTTAGCTGTTTCCATTGGCGCTTCCACTTCCGCAGGAGGAATAATAACCTCCGTTTCTTTATCCTTACAAGAGCCCAAAACGGCAACTAAAACAATAGTACTAAGTATATATACTGTTTTCATAATTATACGTTTTTTAAATTCATACCATGTAAAGATATTTTAAAACAAAAAAAACCATTCATATCATGAATGGTTTTTATTACATAATTCCCATACAGAGAATTTTATTTTTGTAACATTATGCGTCTAAATCAACTTTAGTTTTGCTTGCAATTTCTTTATAAGTTCCGTTTTCTAATTTTTCACGAATTGCCTCAAAAGCAGTCAATGTTTCATCAATATCTGATAAAGTATGCGGAGCTGTAGGAATAACACGCAATAAAATCATTCCTTTTGGAATAACCGGATAAATTACTATCGACAAGAAAATACCGTAATTCTCTCTTAAGTCGTTTACCATTACCATAGCTTCTGGCACACTTCCTTCTAAGTAAACTGGTGTAACACAAGTATTAGTATCGCCAATATTAAACCCTTTTTTTCTTAAACCACTTTGCAAAGCATTTACATTTTCCCATAATTTGTCTTTCAATCCTGGGTTATCACGCAATAATTGCAAACGTTTCAAAGAACCAATAGTTTGAATCATTGGTAATGCTTTTGCAAACATTTGAGAACGTAAATTGTATTTTAAATAATCGATAATATCCTTATCAGCAGCTACAAAAGCACCAATATTAGCCATTGATTTTGCAAAAGTCGAAAAGTAAACATCAATTCCGTCTTGACAACCTTGCTCCTCACCTGCTCCGGCACCTGTTTTTCCAAGTGTACCAAAACCGTGCGCATCATCAACTAACAAACGGAAATTGTATTTCTTTTTCATTTCTACAATTTCTTTCAACTTTCCTTGTTGCCCGCGCATCCCGAAAACACCTTCAGTAATAAAAAGAATTCCACCACCAGTTTCCGTCGCTATTTTAGTAGCACGTTTCAGGTTTTTCTCCATACTTTCGATGTCGTTGTGCTTGTAAGTAAAACGTTTTCCGCTATGCAAACGAACCCCGTCAATAATACAGGCGTGCCCATCTACATCATACACAATCACATCATTTCTGGTAACTAAAGCATCAATGATAGACACCATTCCCTGGTAACCAAAATTCAACAAATAAGCTGATTCTTTCATTACAAAAGCAGCCAATTCCTGCTCTAATTGTTCGTGATATTTAGTGTGACCACTCATCATACGAGCTCCCATTGGGGCAGCTGCACCAAATTCTAACGCTGCATCCGCATCTGCTTTACGCACTTCTGGATGATTCGCTAAACCTAAATAGTCATTCAAACTCCAGTTCAAAACCTCTTTTCCTTGAAATTTCATTCTTGGACCTAAATCTCCCTCTAATTTTGGAAATACAAAATAGCCTTCTGCTTGCGAAGCCCATTTTCCTAACGGTCCTTTATTGTTCTGAATTCTTTCGAATAAATCTTTTACCATACTATCGTGATGTAATAACATTAATTTTTAACAGTTTGCAAAAATAATTATTTAAATTTTATTAGCGGCTTTTAAGCTAAATTTATTTTTAGGAGCTTTTACATCAGTGCATTCATTAACTTTTTCACCCGCTGTCCGCTTTATCTCTTGTGTCTCGTTAAAGAAACGAGCCACAAGAGGATGCCGCTTCTATCAGGGCTATTCAATGAAGGATAGTTTTCCAAAACAACTAATGAACAGGAAGTTTGTAAGAAAAAATAAATATATTTGAAAAATTATAAAGCGAAACAAAACTTCGCCAATCTACCCATATTATGGGTGTATATACGAAGGTTTGCTTTGTGTATATACTAGTTACCTGACATAGCTTAAGACGAGACAATGAATTTACTAACACTTTTTTGCACTTATCATCCAAAATTTATGGAACGTTTAAATTCATTTTCTGAACTTAACCGGGAAAGACTTCTAAAAAAATTAAAAAGTGCTGATAACAAGACTGCCTTTCGTTCAACAATATCTGAAATCAGATTTGGAGAATTTTTTCAAAAGCTAGATTTCGAAATTAAGTACGATAAAAAAATTGACAATAAAACACCAGATTGGACTTTAAATAGTTCTACATTTCCTGTAATCTGCGAAGTTTATCGTCTTGGACAAAGTAGTCAAGATCAAAAAAGATCAGATTTTGAAAATTCTTTAAAAGAAAAACTTGAAAAAATTCCGTCAAATTTGGTTATAAAAGTTACAATTGATGATGAATATGATAATTATGACGAATTTCAAATTGATATATTAAAAAAGCAGGTTGAATTATGGATAGAAAAACAACCAATTATAAATGAAGAACTAAATTTAGATTACGATATTATATTTAAAGTAATAGCTGTAAGTAACAGTATTCAATTTCTCTCTTGTATAAATTCAGGTATTATCGATTATAAAATTGGCAAACTCAAACAAGTTGAAAATCAGCGTCCAAATGAAGTTACAAAAAAAATGCAGAAGTATAATCATATAATTAATACCCAAAAACTTCCATTCTTTATTTGTGTAGACATTGATTTTGCTAGCGGATTTACTCATGACGAATTTGAGGAATATTTTTTAGGATCTAGCGTAGGATTTATAGATTTTGATCCAAAGAATACATTTACAACAGATATAGGAACTCTTGGAAGTGAATGGACAAAACTGGGTAAATTCTATCAAAACTTACAAATTAGTGGAATTATCACTTGCTCAAATAATAATTTTAAAGTTCTTTTAAATCCAATTCGCCAACAAATAATTTACGGAGACAAATATAAAGACTGTCTTAAAAAACTTAAAGAAGTATAGCTACGTCAGGTAACAGCCGGTAAGCGAATTACCTACCACACGAATCCTTTCGTGTGGTAGGTTTCTAAATCAATACGGAGTTACTTACGAAGTTCCCTCCTACGTCGGGAAGACAAGTTTACAGGAATAGATTAAAAAACAGCAACAAAGCCATAAACAAACTAATATGACACTAGAACAATTAAAGTATCCCATTGGAAAGTTTGAGCAACCAGTAACAATTACCAAAGACATTCTATCAAAATGGATTGCTGATATTTCATACTTTCCCACAAGACTAAAAAACGAAGTCAATCATCTAACCGATGAACAATTAGATACTCAATACAGACCTGAAGGCTGGACTATCAGACAAGTTATTCATCATTGTGCCGACAGCCACATGAACAGTTTAACACGTTTGAAACTCGCTCTAACCGAAGACCAACCTACAATCAAACCGTATTACGAAGAACGGTGGGCAGAGCTTTTCGACAGTAAAAACATGCCAATAGCATCTTCTTTAAAAATGTTAGAAGGTATTCATGAAAGATGGACTATTCTATTAAATCATCTAACAGAAGAACAAAACGGAAGAATCTTTATTCATCCTGAACACGGAAAAACATTTAGAATAGACGAAAATATTGGAGTCTATGCCTGGCACTGCAATCATCATTTGGCCCACATAACCGAAACCAAAAAGCGTAACAACTGGAAATAAATAGCTATCCTTATACAAAACCCGTTGAGAGCAATTAGTTTTTAATGATAATTTTTCGTCAGTTCGAGTGATCCCGCTTTTGGGCGGGATTGTATCGAGAACAAGAAAAATTTCATTAAAAACGATTAACTCAGTTAAATCTAAAGATTTCTCGATAACTAGCTGTGTCAGATAGGCTTTTTTTATTTCGTTTCACTGCATAAAAAGTACTAACATTGACGTTTTTTATTAAAAGAAAAAAATCAGATTATCAATTTTCTTTTTTGCTTGATCAAAAAAGAAACAAAAAAATCAAGTCTTACACTTCCTCGTCGGTCAAATTAGTTTTCGAATGCTAAAAGAAAATAACTCGCTACGCTCAAACAGATTTTCTTTTTACGCATTCTTCAAACATTTGACACTCGACTGCGGAAGCTAAGGACAGTTAAAGATCAAAACAACAACATTTTGATTTATAGCCGAGTACAAACATAAATGTCATTTTATATTGTTTTTTTTTCTTAAAATAAAATCACTCATCAAATTGACGTTTTTAATAATTAAATCCAACAGAAAGAAAAAAATGAACAACACCAGAGTCTACAAAATGTCTTTTGCCTCAGTTTATCCCCATTACATCCAAAAGCGGAGAAAAAATCTCGTACCAAACAAGAAGTAGATGAAATTATATTTTGGCTAACTAGCTATAACGAACAAAGCTTACAGCAGCTTCTTGACAATAAAACAGACTTTGAGACTTTCTTTGCCCAAGCCCCACAAATCAATCCGAATGTTTCTAAAATCACGGGTGTTATTTGTGGCTACCGCGTAGAAAAAATTGAAGATAAACTGATGCAGCAAATTCGTTATTTAGACAAATTGATTGACGAATTGGCAAAAGGAAAGTCAATAGATAAAATTTTAAGGAAATAAATCAATTCTTAACTCAATCTTTATATATTTGTCGGCATTACAACACTAATAACCCACTAAATACAAACAGCTTACAAAACACAACAACCCCGCCCCAACCTCAAAATAAACCTACAATGACCAAACCAAAAAACCATTACAAACTAACCACAAACCCTTATTTTGAGAATAAAAAACTACCTCCTATTCCTTTTTGCCTTAGTATTATTTTCTTGTAGTCAAGATGACGACATTATAGAAGAACAGTCTGCTGAACAGTCTGCTGAACAACCTATTGAGCAAGCCTCAGGCCCACAATCAGGAGTTGTACTTACTTTTGATGATGATTACGTAGACGAATGGTTCGAAGCCAATAAACTGCTACAACCTTACAATTGGAAAGCAACATTTTTTGTAACAAAATTCAATCAACTATCCCAATCTAAAATTCAAGAACTTAAGGATTTAAAAAAGGAAGGACACGAAATTGGAGCTCATGGAGTAAATCACTTGAATGCTCCCACTTATATTTCCGGAAATGGAACGGCTGCCTATCTTAATGACGAAATTTTTCCCATGTTGGATTTAATGCGTGAAAACAATTTAGCTCCCACTTCTTTTGCTTACCCTTACGGAGCTAGAGACACAACTACTGACAACTTACTCCTTAGTGAGTTCCAAATCATTCGAGGAACAACTTATGACATGATAAATCCGGCTTACCAAAATTGCTATTTCAACAATAACAGATTGGTTTTTGGCCTTGGAATCGATAATAATTACTCTCATTTTAGTGTTTCCTACTTCTTATCTCTTTTAGAATATGCCAAAAACAACAACAAAATTGTGATTTTCTATGCCCATAAACCGGTTTCCACTGTTAAAAACAATTACGAAACTGAATTTAAAACACTAATTGAAATATGCACTTATGTAAAAAAGAATAAAATGAAATTTTACAAAGCATCCGAATTATATGCTTTACAAAAAAGTGTTTAAAAGCGATGTAGAAAAAAACAATAATCGTTAATTTATATCTTCTTTTTTTTATTACAATTGATGAACTTACGTTAGAAAAACACATTATGAATAAATTACAAAAAATCACATCAATCTTAATAATTATCTTTTTTGCTAGTTGTAATAAGAATGAAAATGATATTGAATTTAACAAAAAGGTTTTGACCGAAATTTTACCAAGTATAATAGATTCCATTTGTGTAGATGCTAGAATATTTACAATTCCGCCACCAAAATATGGTGAAGCAATTTTTGACAAAGAAGGTCGCTATCTGGGAATTGATGCAACAAAGGCCACAACTGAAGAAATTCAAAATTTAAAAGATTGGAAAAAAAACATTTCCAATCTAAAAAAAGATTCATCAAAAATAATCATAGCCTTCGACCCAAAAATATTACCCTACGAAAAAGAATATGAAAAAATAGTTGATAAGAATTTTCCAAAATTTACATTGCGAAAAATCAAAACTGACAAAACTAAAGAGTACTTTCTAGATTTTAAAAATATAAAATTGAAGGGAAGATTCAAACTAAAAAATATAAACGATTTTGATAGAAAATATATT
>JBDLTG010000085.1:0-4930 GCA_039805885.1 Bacteroidota bacterium | reverse complement strand
ACACGCTACAACGGATTTGGGCAATTGGCTTAATGGAAAGTTAGTTTTGTATTTGGAAGATTTGGCAAATCCGAAAATAGGGCTTAATTTAGTCCCAAACCCGCTGTAGCGCGAGAACGTTGGCAGTCATACGCTCTCGAGACGAAAAAAATAAAAATTCCCACTAGGTCTCGTTTGTCCGAAACTCTGGTGCTTGCCTGCGGCGAGTACCAATATAAATTAAAAAAACAAATCGTAGCGTTTGCAACGCGGCTAAATTCTTTAGAAGCGGGAATTGTATTTCATGATAGAAATTTTGTCAATATTCGTTATAGAAATTATGAAGAAAATAATACTGAGTCTTGTAATGTATAATGTCGAAAATCTAAGGCAAATTTAGTATTGAGCCGCGTTGCAAACGTTTTGTATGCTTTTCAAAAGTAAGTAGGTACTCGATACAATCGAGTACCAGTTTGGGATGACAAGTTTGTGGCTAGTAGTAATGTCCAAAAAATGAATCCAAAGAGAACGGAAATATCTAAGCAGCTCAAAAAATGCTCCCTTTGCTAGTAGAACAAGGAATCCCTACCTAAAACATAAGAGCTCCTACCAGAAGTGTAGGTTCTCCTATCAACATCATAGGACGTCCTACCAAAACTATAGGAGCTCCTATCAAAAACATAGGAGGTCTTACAAAAACTATAGGAGCTCCTACCAAAAAAGTAGGAGCTCATACTAAAAAATTAGGACATCCTATAAAATCGAGAGGAACTCCTCTAAAATATTTAGGAGACAGTAGTATAAAAAAAGCCAGCCTAAAATTTAGGTTGGCTTATCAGTTTACAATTAAATGATAGCACTATAAATCAGTAGCTGCGGTAGTATCTGTTTTATGTGCAAAACGCTTGTTCCATTGATCGACTTCGCCCATGGCTAAATCTAATGAGCCTTCATTGGATCTGGATATTTGGAGATTAGCAGTGTAGCGATCTACCAGCATCATGATATCGGTTGCCGAACCCAACTGGATTTCCTCAATGGTTTCCATGGCTTGCAAGAGTGCCATTCTATTGGCTTCCAGATTGCTGTAATAATCCAGCATAGATGAAAGCTCGGTAGGAACATCGGCACGGCTCAGGGAATTGGGAAATTGATTGGCAATTCTGGAAATCAGGCGGGCGTAGCCTTCCCTACCTTCTGCCATAGAGCGTGTACCTCTTTTTTGCTCGTCGGTCAAATTAATTTTAAACGGATTTAAAGGTGTTAATGCTGTGTTTACAGCAGTAGTAAAAGCAGTCAGTACTGCCGGTGTCGCAATAGACGTAATCAATTTAGCCATAATTCAATTTTTTATTGGTTAACAACAATTAAATTTAAATAAAATTCCTACGACTTAATTCTTACATATAATTTATTTAACTTAAATTTAACAATCTATCTTCTTACAAGTTATACATTCGTTTTTGGAAACCTATAAAGTCAATAAAAACGATTTTAGTACAGCTAATAGTGAACAAAAAAATAAAACTTATGACAAAAAAATACCTAATCTCTTTTTTACTATTGGTAGTTAATTTTTGTTTCTGTCAGGAAAAAACAATGTTATTTTTTAAAGATGGTTCTACAAAAACAGGCATGTATAAAATAAGAAAAAAGACCTTCACTAATGATTCATCAAACATGGTTATTTTAAATAATGATACGGATGAAAAATACACTCTTGACGATATTACGGTAGCGATAGTTTTTAAAAACAGTTTAGAATATTATTATGAAGTAATTAACGTAAAGAAAAATTTTAATGATAAAAAAACAGAAAAAAAACTAGGGCTACTTGCTTACAAAAGTCCGAAAATAAATATGTATTATATTGCCGAAGCAATTTATTCAGGCGGCACTGTTGGAATGGGAATGATGTATGGTACTAACGAAAAATATGTTCAAAAAAGTAAAGATTCTATTGCTTACAACTTAGGATACATATACGGAGCTGGCGAAAGAGGTATCAAAAAAAGAGTTAGGGATTATTTTACAGATTGTCCAAATCTAGTAGAATTAGTAGATAACAATAAAATTGAAAAATATGATACTTTACAAATCATAAAATATTATGAAGACAATTGTGCTGAATAACTCCCGATAGCCTGCTGAGCGAAGTCTCCTGACTTCGCCACACAAGCTGAGTAAGCAATACAATTCCGCAACAGTGAGCAAATAATCAATAAAAACTCGACAAAATAGTATATTCTTTGTCGAGTTCCTTGCGAAGATGTTTCCTTCGTCAGCATGACAAGTTTGTGGATTGTCGGAATGTTAAAAATAGTATTGTTCTGTTATTTAACAGGCTGTAGATCTCAGATTATCCTGCAAGGTCTTTTTAGGAGACCTTGTAGGTATCTATCATCAGTATTTATACCTGCAAGGTTGAAATAAACCTTGCAGGATTATTAAACAGCTGTTACTAAGGTGTTGTTTACTCTTATTACAATAATAAATTATACAAAGCTATTATTGACTTTGCTTAATTAAAACGTTTAAAAGTAAAGTCATTATTTGTTAAGTTATATTTATTTTAAATTAGGGTATCACTTATATTCTAAAAAATTATTAACTAAATTTGAAAAGTATCAACTTCTCCAAAAAGTAATCCTTTGAATAGGAATTGGTTTAAAATCCAAATTAGCAATAATTTTCAAACTCGATGACAATAAATAAAAATCCTAATACAGATAAGGAATATCATTTTGATAATTTTTTTAGCATCTCAGCTGATCTGATTTGTATTGCCGGATTTGATGGTTATTTTAGGAGAATAAATCCCGCTGTTTCAAAATTATTAGGCTATTCTGATGAGGAATTGTATTCTCGTCCGATACATACTTTTGTTTACGCACCAGATCTTAAAATTACACTGGAAACCAGAGAAGAAGTATATAAAAACAAACCGCTGTTAAATTTCGAAAATAGATACTTAACTAAAACGGGCGAGATTGTATGGTTGTCCTGGACATCTATGCCGGTTGAAGATGAAAAATTAGTGTATGCTATTGCTAAAAACATAACTCACAAAAAAAGAATTGAAGAAGAACGAAATATACTCCTTGCCAATCTTACTAAAATAAATAAAGACCTTAAGCATTTATCCTATACGACTTCACATGACTTAAAGTCTCCTGTAAATAATTTGCTATCGGTATTTGATCTTATTGATACTTCTAAAATTAATGATGAAGAAACACTAGAATTTATAAATATCCTAAAAATAACCACAGAGCGTTTAAGGGAAACTTTAAAAAATTCGGTAGATGAAATGATTAACAAAGATGAGTTGAATGCTTCTATTGAAGCATTAAGCTTAAATGAAAATTTAAACGAAGTATTGCTTTCTATCCACTCTTTAATAGTAAATTCGAAAATTGATATTGCTATTGATTTTTCGGAAGTTGCAGAAATTAATTTCAATAAAGAATACCTGAAAAGTATATTCTTAAACTTGATTACCAATTCAATAAAATATTCTAAACCGGATAGTTTTCCTTCTATTTCTATTACTTCTAAAAAAGAAAATGGGAAAAGTCAGTTAATCTATTCCGATAATGGATTAGGTTTTGACATGGATAAAGTGCGAGATAAAATATTTGGATTGCATCAAAAATTCCACAATCATATTGATAGTAACGGCATAGGACTGTACCTGATTTACAACCACATCACTAATTTAGGTGGTCGCATTGAAGTAGAAAGTAAAATAAACGAAGGCGCAAAATTTACAATAACATTCAAGGACTAAAAATAAGCATTAGGTGTAATTATTAAAACGTCAGTTCGAGGTATATTTTTTTTGTAAAAAAAACGCAATATAAAATGACGTTGATATTTTGTCAATTGTAAATTAAATTTTGTTTTTTCTGGGGTTTGAGTTGTCCTTAGCTTTCGCAGTCGAGTGTCAAATGTTTGAAGAATACGTAAAAAGAAAATCTGTTTGAGCGTTAGCGAGTTATTTTCTTTTAGTATTCGAAAACTAATTTGACCGACGAGGAAGCGTAAGACTTGATTTTTTTGTTTCTTTTTTGATCAAGCAAAAAAGAAAATTAGTAAACCATAATTTCACATTTAATGAAAACGTCATTGGTAGTATTTTTTTGTGCATAGAAACGGAACAAAAAAATGTATCGAGAAGCTGTATTCACTTAACTTTGCCTTATTAAAACGTTTAAAAGTAAAGTCATGAATATTTTAGAATTAATCCAAAAAAGATACAGCACAAAGAAATACAACGCTCACAAAGCGATACCACAAGAAAAAATCGAGGATTTAAAAGAAATTTTACGCCTCTCTCCTTCTTCAATAAACATCCAACCCTGGAAATTTACATTTGTACAAAATCCGGAAATGAAAGCCAAACTGGCTATGGTTTCGATGCACAATACCGAAAAAATCAATCAGGCACAATTATTAGTTGTCTTTAGCGTAGCCGATGATTTGGATGCTTTTCAAAAAGTGGTTGAGAACGAATTACCTGAAGCCAGAAGAGATTGGTACAATAAAATGAAAGCAAGTATGCCCGAATCCGATTTAAAAATATGGCTAGCCAAACAAGTCTACATTGCCTTAGGTGTTGGTTTGACCGCTAGTGTTGCATTAGGCTTGGATTCGACAGCAATGGAAGGCATCGAATCAGACAAATACCGAGATATTCTTAACATGACAGTATACAAACCACTATTTGCAATGGCTGTAGGCTACGGATCGGAAGACGATTTCAATCGAATTGAAGTAACACCAAAATCCCGAAGATTACAAGAAAGTGTAATTGAAACTATTTAAACATGTCCTTAGCTTCCGCAGTCGAGCGTCAAATGTTTGAAGAATACGTAAAAAGAAAATCTGTTTGAGCGTAGCGAGTTATTTTCTTTTAGACTCGAGCCGAAGGCGAACAGAGCGAAGCTAA
>JBDLTG010000084.1:0-13033 GCA_039805885.1 Bacteroidota bacterium | reverse complement strand
GCTACTGATAGTGGAGAATTTTCAGTTGGTGAAACGGTAAAAATTGCTTACGTAGATCAATCTCACTCTAATATTGATCCGAATAAATCCATTTGGGAGAACTTTGCAGATGGTCAGGAATTGATCATGATGGGAGGAAAGCAAGTGAATTCAAGAGCTTATTTATCTCGTTTCAACTTTGGTGGTGGCGAACAAAACAAGAAAGTATCGATGCTTTCTGGTGGAGAACGTAACCGTTTACACCTGGCAATGACTTTGAAAGAAGAAGGAAACGTATTATTACTGGATGAGCCAACGAATGATTTGGACGTAAATACACTTCGTGCATTGGAAGAAGGTTTAGAGAACTTCGCAGGTTGTGCCGTTGTAATTTCACACGACAGATGGTTCTTAGATCGTATTTGTACTCACATTTTAGCTTTTGAAGGAAACTCTGATGTTTATTTCTTCGAAGGAAGTTTCTCTGATTATGAAGAAAACAAGAAAAAACGCCTTGGTGGTGACTTAACTCCAAAACGTTTGAAATACAGAAAATTAATCAGAAGTTAATTTTTTATTAAAAAAGCTAAAACCGCAAATTTTAATAGAATTTGCGGTTTTTTTATGATTTTTTCAGAGTTAATCTTACTATCGTTTGTTATTCAAATTTCTTGTAAGTAATAGTACGAATGGATATTATGTTATCATTTTTCAGGTCATATATTTTCACAATGTTATTATTTTTATCATATTCATATTTGGTTTTATACACATCTAATGATTTAAAACCACTTTCTGTTTGATTATTGTTTTTATCATAAGAATAATAATGAATAGTACCTTTTTCACCATTTCGTATTTGATAATTACTAATTAAATTTCCAAGCTTGTTATATTTAAATATTTCTTCTTCAAGTAAATTTCCACTTGAGAAATAAGTCTTTGTCTTAATTAATTTGTTTTTCTTTGAATAAAAATATTCTTGTGTAAGCGAAAAATCTGTTTTATCTGACCGTTTGGTATATAGTGCTTTTTTTAAATTATTATTGTCATACTCTATTCTTCTATAAACTATATTTTTATTAATATCAATTTGTTGGGTTTCAATATTATTGCCTTTTTCATCATATTTGTAGTTAGTAGTATAGTTAAAATCAAACGTTTTCCCTGTTTTTAACCAAATATTTGATTCTATTAATTTCTCTCCTTCGTATTTCTCACTAACATAATTTATAGTGTCTTGTTCTGAAGAAAAGACCACACTAGTGAGTAAAAGTCCATTTCTACTGTATGTTTTATGAGATTTTAATAGACTGTCTTTACTACTATTTACTTGATGAGTATATTCGAAACTTTCGTTAATATTATTTTTACTTCTAATATTTATTTCCTTTTCTAAATATTCTGGATCACTCTTTTTAGTATTGTATGTTTTATATATTTGAGCAAACAGATTACTGTTAAGTGATAAAAGTAATACTAATAGAAATTTTGTTATTTTCATTTGTGTTTTGTTTGACTTTTTTGATAAATGTAATAAATTAGTACTTAGTAAGAAAATATCTATTTCAATTGTTTTTTGGGATACTAAAAAAGGGATGATTTCTTGTAAATCATCCCTTTTTTATTTGTTTCAACTCAATTATGTGTTTACACTACTTTTTATCTAATCGTCTCAGTATTATATCTGCCTGTTGTGCAATAGTTCTAAAATAGTTTGTATCTTTTTGAACTTCGTCAAAATGTTTATTCAATACTTCTCTTCGGTTTATTTCGCTGTCAAGTTCACTATATTCAATTATATTGATTAATCGTTGTTTTTCATCATATGGAAGATTGTAAAGTTGAATTTCGTTTAACTTGTTTATTAATTTTTGTCTATACTCAATCTCATGATATTGTTCATTGTCGCAAAGTCTTAGACAAGCAGCAATTACTTCATCTTCATTTATAGAAGAAAGAACAATCTCTATTAAATCATCGGTAGAAGGTTCAGGAAGTTGAATTAAGATTGCGTTTCCACCTCCATGATATTCTGAATTAACTTGGGATTTTAACCAAAACTGTCCAGTTTTATTATCAAGATATTTAGTCGACAAACCATTTTCTAATGTCTCAACTTTTATTAATTTTTTTAAAAAGTTGGTAATTAAAATGTTGTTGGAATATAATTTTCTAGGTTCCATGTTTTCAACTTCCACTATTTAATTATGAATGGCTAAACTGCAGGTTGCTTAATTTTTTATAAATTCCGTTTTCTAAGGCAATTAATTCGGAGTGCGTTCCTTGTTCGCTAATCCTTCCATTATCAATTACTAAAATTTGGTCGGCAGAACGAATCGTTGATAAACGGTGCGCAATAATAATGCTTGTTCTTCCTTCCATTAAAATTTCTAAAGCTTCCTGAACTAATTTTTCGCTTTCACTGTCTAACGAAGAAGTAGCTTCGTCTAGGATTAAAATACTTGGATTTTTAAGTAAAGCACGGGCAATGGCAATACGTTGTCTTTGTCCTCCTGAAAGTTTGATTCCTCTTTCTCCCACAACCGTTTCCATTTTTTCTGGAAAACTTTCGATAAAATTAATTGCGTTAGCTTGTTTGGCTGCCAATAGAATTTCGTCGTCTGTAGCATTTGGTTTCCCGTAAGCGATATTTTCTTTGATGGTTCCACCAAATAAAATCACATCCTGAGGTACAATACTCATGTTACCACGAAGATTTTCTAAATCAAAATCATAAATGTTTTTATCATCGATTAAAATTTCACCTTTATCAATATCGTAAAAACGCAATAACAATGAAGCAATGGTTGATTTCCCAACACCACTAGGCCCTACAATGGCAATTTTTTGACCAAATTTAGCCGTGAAATTAACATCTTTCAACACCTTAATTTCTTTTCGGGACGGATAACTGAAAGCAACATTTTTGAAAGTTACATTTCCTTTTATTTTTTCAATCGAAGCTGTATGTGGAGTTGCATTGATTTTTTCAGGAGTTTCCTCCAATAATTCGAAAACGCGTTCTGTAGCTCCAATTGCTTTTTGAACCTGAGCATACAATTCGGCAATTCCGCCCGAAGAAGCACCTACATAACTGGAATATAAAATGAAAGTGAATAATTGACCTACGGTAATTTCACCACCAATACTTAATTGAACACCATACCAAACCACAGCTACAATAGTTCCAAACAAACAAATGATGATGAAAGAAGCAAAGTAACCTCTTAATTGCCCGCCTTTGATAGCAACTTTAACTACTTCTTTGATTTTGCCCTGATAACGGGCAATTTCATACCATTCGTTAGCAAAAGCTTTTACAATGCTTATTCCTTGCATGGTTTCTTCAACCACCACCTGACTTTCGGCAACCTGATCTTGTACTTTTTTGGAATATTTTCGAATAAAACGACCAAAAAATACCGCAACAACTCCCACTAATGGTACCACAGAAACCATCATTATAGTTAATTTGATATTGATACTGGCAAGCATTACAAAACTTCCAATAATCAATATAAACTGACGAAGAAATTCAGCAATAGTAGTGGTTAAAGTATCCTGAATTTGGGTGATATCGTTACTGATTCTACTGTTTAATTCTCCAACTCTTTTTTGCGAAAAGAACGTCATTGGGAGTTTTACTAAATTAGTGTACAATGCCAATCGAACATTAGCCAGGGTATTTTCAGTGAAGTTGACAAACAAAGACAGTCTAAAAAAAGAAAACACCGATTGCAATATTAAAACCAATCCTAATCCTAAAGCAATTTGGTTCGCTAGAGCGGCATCTTTTTTATTAACGCAGTCCACCAACATTCCCATGAATTTTGGAAAAGCCAATGCAGTGACACTGGTAAGCAGTAAAAAAATCAAACCGATATAAAATTTCCAACTGTTGTTGCCTGCGTATTTAAAGATAATTTTTGCCTTATTAAGCGAGCTTGCCGTTATTTTTGATTTGGGTAAATCATTCTCTTTGTATCTAGCCATTCTTGAAATTTATTTTAGAATACAAATGTACTACTATAAGGCAGTGATAGCAAAAAAATATGCCAAGCCGGAGTTTGTTTAAAAGACTGTATTTGAGACTTAAAGAAAATAAGCATGATTTTTTATTGATTTATTTTTAAATTTTGCTTGCAAATATAAAATCTAGCTGTATATTTGCACTCGCAATCAGCAATGATAGCAAAACAAAATAGGGCGATTAGCTCAGCTGGTTCAGAGCACCTCGTTTACACCGAGGGGGTCGGGGGTTCGAACCCCTCATCGCCCACCAAGAAACTCCTTAAGAAATTAAGGAGTTTTTTTATGTTTAATATTTACCCATATTATTTTGTGTTGATCCAAAATAAATACATAATTACTAAGGAAATAAGATTAGATTCTAATTATTTACGTTAATTTAGTTTATTAATAAACACATGATTTTCGAATTTACAACAGCCCCTGGTTTTGACTTTATTAAATTTTTCGCAAAGCATATCAATGCTAATGTGAGAGATAACTATATGGAAATTCCAAATACAATGGGAGAAGGATATGTGCGTAAAGTTGGGTTTGGGAATGATTTCAAATTAACGATCCATCGTTACACACTAAAGGAACATTTGATTATTAAGCGCAATCCTTCCCCAGAGACTAGTAGCGTACGCACTTTTTTCTTTTATAATACCAAACAGAATCTTGAAGTAAAATATGAGAATGAGGAAAATGTACCTTTCTCACAAAAGAGTGATGCCTCAATACTTTTATCTACAAATGACTTGAAGACAGAAATCCGTTTTCCTGCTAACATTAACATCCAATATGTGGTAGTTGCAATTGCGGCAGATAGACTACGCTCAATCTTATCGATTGACAATCCCAACAGTATAATAAAAACGATTACTGAGAAAAATGCATCGTTTCTCTTTTTTGAAAGTTTAGATATTGAAATGCAATTGCTTCTTAAAAACATTGTATTAGTTGATATGAATGACTCTATGAGTAATTTCTATGTACAAATTAAGGTTCAGGAATTAATGTACTTGCTTTTTAGTAAGCTGTCGCTGAGGGAAAACACGACTTTTAGGAATGTAAATAGTAACGATGCCGAAAAACTTTTGATCATTCGCAACGAAATATTGAGTGATCTTAGTACCCCGCCAATTTTAAGTGAATTAGCAATTATTGCTTCGATGAGCGAAACGAAGCTAAAGCAACTCTTTAAACAAACATTTGGAGATACAATCTATAATTATTATCAGAAGGCCAGGATGGAAGAAGCCGCTTTTCTGCTGAAACAGGCTAAACATTCCGTTTCTGAGGTTGGCTACGAGTTGGGATTTTCAAACCTTAGTCACTTCAGCCGATTATTTGAGAAGCAGTATGGCATTACGCCCAAGAAGTTCTCCTATACTACATAAATTTCTTTACTTTAATCTAAGCATCGTCTGTCGGATAGGACTATTATTGCGTCTTTTTCGATTATTTTGCCCGTTAAGTAACTTGTAAATTTGTCATATAATTTTAAATATGATAAAATGAAAAAGTTACTTACGCCTTTTGAGAAAGGCTCCTTGAAATTAAAAAATCATCTGGTGATGGCACCGATGACTCGAAGCAGAGCGATAGGCAACCTTCCCAATGAACTAATGGCAACCTATTACGCACAACGCTCCGGTGCAGGTCTCATCATTACAGAAGGTACTTCTCCAAGTCCCGAAGGTTTGGGATATCCCCGTATTCCCGGAATCTATTCTGAAGCACAGGTTGCGGGCTGGAAAAAAGTCACGGATGCAGTACATCAAAACGGATCAAAAATTTTCTTGCAGCTAATGCACACCGGACGTATCTCCAATGTCGCGAATCTACCTGATGGATTACAACCGGTTGGTCCTTCTAATATTAAGGCTGCCGGCGAAATTTTTACAGATTCCCTTGGTATGCAGGAACACTCTGTTCCTGTGGCTCTTACGCAGGAAGGTATAACCCGTGTTATTGCTGATTTTGTAAATGCTTCTAAAAATGCAATTCTTGCCAGTTTTGATGGGGTAGAGCTTCATGGTGCCAATGGATATTTGCTGGAACAATTCCTGAATCCGAATGTAAATAACAGAGAAGACAAATACGGTGGGAACATAATAAACAGAAGCCGTCTTACATTAGAGATTACCGAAGCAATTGCTGCTGCCATTGGGGCGGATAAAATCGGAATTCGTTTTTCTCCGTTTTCCCAATTAAGTGATCAAGGGGCTTACGATACGGAAGAAGTGCATCAAACATATACTTATTTAAGCAGTGAATTGGACAAATTAGGGATCGCCTATATCCATATTTCAACCAATCCGGAAATTCCAGAAAAAACATATAAGGCAATTCGTGAAGTATTCACCAATACTATCATAATCTGTAACGGTCTCACTCCGGAAACAGCAGAAGAAAAACTGTTGGATAACTCTGCAGACCTTGTTGCCTTTGGTCGCGGATTCCTTGCCAATCCTGATTTTATTAGCCGTATCGAAAAAAACGTTCCCCCGAATGATGTAGACTTCAGCACATTGTATTCTCCGGGCGAAGCAGGCTACACTGATTATCCACTTTACACTTCAAAATAATGAAAGCAATTCAATACAAAGACTATGGAAGTTCAGCTGTGATTGAAATGGTTGACGTTCCGATACCGTCGATCCAGAGTGAAAATGATGTTTTAATCCAGGTTAAGACAGCAGGGGTGAATCCGATAGATATGAAAATACGCATGGGATTTATGAAGGAAACCCGTCCCGTGGAAATGCCCTTTATACCGGGTGGTGAAGCTGCGGGAATAATTGTTGCCGTTGGAGCGGGTGTATCCAAATTTAAAGTAGGTGATGAGGTTATCGCCCTTACAAGAAAAAATGCTTATGCACAATATGTAACTGCAAACGAAAATTTTGTTTTGCTGAAACCGAAAAGTTTGTCTTTTGAAGAAGCAGCTTCAATAGTTGTCACTATAGGAACTACACAGTCAGTACTATTTACAGAAGGAAAATTAGAAAAAGGACAAAAAATTTTAATTCAGGGCGGTGCCGGCGCAGTTGGAGGTGCTATGGTGCAAATGGCAAAAGCTGTCGGTGCTTATGTTATTGCCACAGCATCCGGAAATGGTTTGACATTAGCAAAAAGCCTTGGTGCCGACGAAGTGATTGATTATAAATTACAGGACGTGACCAATATTGCTAAAGATGTTGACTTGGTGGCAGATACCGCTGGTGGCGAAGCTCAGAGAAAGCTTTTTCAGATTTTAAAGCCTGGAGGTAAACTATTGAGTATTGCCACGCCACCATCACAGGAGCTGGCAGGGCAATACAATGTGAATGCCTATTTTGTTGCTTCTGAGATATCGTCGAAGACATTGCAAAACGGAATTGAATTAATAGAAGCAGGGAAATTCCAAACAATTGTTTCCAAAACTTTTAAGCTTGAAGAAGCGGCAATCGCTCAGGATTTTTTAACAGCTGGCGGAGTAAATGGTAAGGTTGTTCTCGCTGTAGAATAAAAGCAATAAAAATAATTTAAACATATAAAAATGCATACTAAGAAAGTTATAGTTGCTGGTGCAACAGGAATGCTGGGAAGTCAGATCGTAAAAGAGCTGCTCGAGCTGGGTGCAGAAGTTACTGCTATGGTTAGGGCCAGCAGTGATAGAAGTGCGCTCACCAAAATGGGTGTTAAAAATTTTGTAGTGGGAGATATGATGGATGCACCTTCTTTAAAACAGGCTCTTTCCCCTGAGCATGGTTTTGATGCCATAGTAGCCAGTGCAGCCGGATACACACGCAGAAAAAAGGGAGATAATGCAACAACAGATACAATCGGTTACCGAAATCTGGTGGATGCTGCGAAAGAAGCAGGTATTCCACGTTTTGTATTGATTTCCATTCTCGAATCTGATAAAGCCAAATCGGTACCTCACTTTTATAATAAATACCTGATTGAGAAATACCTAACAGAAAAAAAGCAACCTTTTATTGCCCTTAGGCCGGGTGCGTTTCTGGATCAGACACCTGATTTTATAATCGATAAAATTAAGAAAGGAATACTGCCAACATTCCTGACCGGAACTTACGGAATTATCTATACGCCGCAATTAGCCAAATATACTGCCATGGCAGCAGTAGATTTACCCGATACAGAGCTAAATACCTCTATAGATATTGGTTGGAACAACCCCGTGAACAAGGACATACTGAGAGCCGCGTTTGCAAGTGTCCTAAAAAAGAATATTCAGACTAAGCCGGTTATCTCGCCATTCGCACTGAAATTTATCCTACCGGTCATCGCAAAGTTTAATGACAACATTCATGATATGTATCAAATGATTAAGTGGATTGATACTGGTGTGTATATAAGTAAAAATCCACAAAGACAAAAAGAACTTTTCGGAGATCTGCCAACAGTTGAAGAAAGTGTGAGACAATATTGCCTTGACCGGCGATTGATTTAAGAAAGATGTTTTAGATTAAATATCAATATACTGATTATTAATACAATAAGTGTATTGATGTGGACTTTTTCAATTAAATATTAATTTTTGATTAGTTTTGAAAATGGCATTATTAAATAAACAAAAAGACTGTCCTAAAAGGCAGTTTTTTGTTTATAGACTTTTTTATAAGCAAATTTCATTATTTCTTTAAAGAACGTCCTCTCGGCTCATCGCTTTCATAAAGTACAATATCAGAATGTAAAAACTGTGCGGCATCGGCTGAATCTTTCACTTTGGTAGCAGAGCGTTCTAACATTTCCGCTTCAAACTCAGTTAATACACTTTCCCTTATTCCGGCTTTTCGCCATTCAGATAAAGGTCGGCATCCTTTAAAAATCCTGCGAGCCAATTTGAGTGCATCCAGTAGCGCCTGATTTGCTCCCTGTCCTTTGAATGGACTCATGGGGTGAGCCGCATCTCCAATTAGAGTTGCTTTTCCTGCTTTTGATAATAATTCTGAACTGAGTAGTTCCCGGTCATAAACAGGATAGCCAGAAATCTGAGCTGCTAAAGTTGCTGCTAAAATTTCAGGTATAGGACTGTGCCAATGCGTTCTACGAATAGCTTCTTCTTTTAGTGCTTGAGGTCCTTTGGCACTTAATTCCTTCGCTTCATTTTCTGACATTGGAAAACTAAGCTGCCACATTACTGAGTCTGCGTTGTAGGGCATGATGTAGATACGTTCATTGCCATTAGCGGTTTGAAATACAGTGGCAGAGTCTAGTAAAGGACTGTTAAGACCTTCGAGAACACTCAAAGGACAAATACCCAAAATGACTATACAATCCAGATAACGCAAAGGAGTAGTGTCTTCGCCAATCAATAATCTTCGAACCGAACTACGAATACCATCGGCTCCAACCACCAAATCTGCTTTGTAGCTTTTGATTTCTCCGTTCGCTTGAAAGTTGAGATCAACATCACTTTCAGATTCTTTAAAATCTACTATTTGGTGTCCCCAATGTACCATATCCTGTCCACCGAGTTGTTGAAGTAGTGCTAAGCGCAAAGATTGTCGAGCGATATGAATATTGGTGCGTTTCTGAAAGGTTTTCGCATCTGAGGCTATCCACTTTCTGATGCCCCATTCACCAATAACTTTTCCATCAGTAGTGTGAACTAAATGTTTTGTGGAAATCACGCCTTCTTCTAACGAAAAAACACCCAATCCCTCGATAGCTTTACTCGCTTGTTGCAGAGTGAGTCCGTAGCCCTGAGATCGAGCCTCGAAGTTATTGTCGCGCTCAAAAAGTGTAAAAGGGATTCCGCGATGCAAACAAGCCACAGCCAGAGCCACACCGCCAATGCCACCGCCAATAATAGCTACATGCGGGTAGTTTTCTATATCCGCTTTAGGAGAATCGGTAGCAGGAATCAAACCGGATCCGGAACATTTAACGCAGCTGTGTAAGTGTCCTTTAGGACGAATAGGAGCAGTTCCTTCACCATTCGATTTTTCAAATTCAGCTAATGCTTTCTGGTAGCGGAGTCGCGCTTTGTCGCTAAGTCCTCGACTTTTTTTGCCGCGTCCCTTACATTCGGGACAAATAGTCCAGCTTAGTTCTTTGTTTTCCACTTCTTTCTTGATTTACAGCACAAAACTACTTTTTTCAAATTGAAAAGGAAAGGATTTCTCTGTCCTATTTTATTGAAGTTTTCTTCAAATACTGTGAAAAATGGTTTGTAAATAGCTCTTTTTAAATTTTTAAGAATGACTATTAAATATTTTTTAATGTAAATTAGCTCCGTATTTGAGACACAAAACTTCCTTTATATTATTTTAAATGAAATGGATTACTAGAGAAAGACCTAAAATAGATCGAATTGCCTGCCCTTGGTTGATTAAAAAATTTGTTGATCCGGAAGCTGAATTTATTTATGTTCCATTCAGCGATGTTTTAGATAAAGCAAAAGAATTGGATGCTATTCCTTTTGATATTCCTGATACCGAATACACGCACTATAACGAGCAAACTACCTTTGATTATATCATCAAAAAACATCAAATTGATGATGCTGCCGTTTTAATTATTGCTGGAATTGTGCGTGGTGCAGACACTGACCAACATGATATTGCACAAGAATCGGCGGGACTTTGGGCGATTTCTGCCGGACTTTCGTATAATATTACCGATGATATTAAATTGCTAGAAACAGGAATGGTTCTTTATGATGCGCTTTACAGCTGGGCTACGCATTTATACAAACAGAATCATTTGCAAAATAGTCCTTTTGAAAACTTATTGCATCAGGTTTATGATACCTTGTTAAAGGAAAAAAAATCTAAAAGCAAAAAAACGCCTACTTGGGTCAAGGATCTGAAAGAAATGATTCAAGACCAAATTGATACTCAATTCACCTTTGATTTAAAACAAATTTCAAATGATTTGGAATTGAATCCTTCTTATTTGTCCAGAGAGTTTTCTAAATACTTCGAAGATTTAAATTTTGGGGATTATGTGCGGAAATTACGAATTGAAAAAGCAATTAACCTAATTGAGAATTCTTCGTACACACTTACTGAAATCGCTTACAGAACCGGTTTTTCAGACCAAAGTCATTTTACGAGAATTTTCAAATTGCATACTGGCAAAAATCCATCTTCTTACCGTAAAAAAAACACAAAAAAGTAATTCAGATACAAAAGGTAAATAGTATACTATTTCTACCTTTTTAGTATGATTATTTTTGCATCATAAATAAATAACGTTATGATACAAATTAGACATGCTATTGTTTTAGTTTTACTGGTATTGAGTACCTCTGTTTTTTCACAAACCACTTATCCTAAAATTACAGGATACTTTGGTATATTACATCCGCTGGTTTCGATTAATAGAGATGAAACGACAGTGAATTTTAGAGATTATTATGCTGTAGGTTTCCCAACAGGAATTAACATCTGGAAAAGTGAAAAAATCGGATTTTCGTTCGAAATTGTTCCTAGCATAAAAGACGATCAGGGAGTCAGTAAGGTGAATAATTTATTAATCCACCCCGGAGTTTTAGTAGCTTTAGGCCATGGATATACCTTTGCAGGAAGAGTTGCATTCGAAACTAGTGGAAGATATGGTGTAACACCGGTATTTAATAAAACAATAAAGAAAAATACCAATAGTAGTTACTTTGTAGCTGTGCCATTGCCGGTTCGATTTGGTAATGATCATCCCGCTAGTTTTACGCTAGGTTTTCAATTTGGAATTGCTTTTTAAATTATTTATACTATGACTGAAAAACCAAAATATACATTAAGAGAATTAACGCTGTATTTCTTAAAATTGGGCACCATTGGATTTGGTGGTCCCGTGGCATTGATTGGCTACATGCACCGCGATTTAGTTGAAGATCGAAAATGGATTTCAGAAGAGGAGTATAAAGAAGGCTTGGCTTTAGCGCAATTAGCTCCGGGACCTTTAGCAGCTCAATTAGGAATCTATTTAGGATTTGTTCATTACAGAATTTTTGGCGCTACACTGGTAGGCTTTGCATTTATACTGCCTTCGTTTATAATGGTCGTATTATTAGGGATAATCTATAAATTATTTGGCGGCTTATTATGGATACAAGCTGTGTTTTATGGTGTTGGTGCAGCCGTTGTTGGGATTATAGCGCTGAGTTCTTATAAACTTACATTAAAATCAATTGGTAAATTCAATCTGGATTCTTTTAAATCAAAATGGATGTTATGGTTGTTTTTTATTCTGGCTACAATTATAACTTATGTCACTGAGCAGGAACAAATTTTATTGTTTGTAGCTGCGGGTCTTTTATATATGCTAGTAAAAGCCTGTCCTAAATGGTGGAATGTAAGTACAGTAAACTCTTTAGTTCTTGTTCCATTTGCTTTTTGGAGTTATGAAAGCACAACGCTAACAAAAATAGCGATTTTCTTTACGGAAGCAGGTGCTTTTGTTTTTGGAAGCGGATTAGCCATTGTTCCTTTTTTACATTCTGGTGTAGTGGTAGAAAATCAATGGTTAACAGAACAACAGTTTCTGGATTCGGTTGCTGTAGCGATGATTACACCGGGACCTGTTGTTATCACAGTGGGATTTATTGGGTATTTAGTCGAAGGTTTTTCAGGAGCATTAGTGGCAGCACTGGCTACATTTTTACCTTGTTATTTCTTTACCATTGCAATGGCTCCGTATTTTAAAAAAATCTCAAAAAATGAACCTGTAAAAGCATTTGTAGAAGGTATTACCGCTGCAGTTGTAGGTGCTCTAGTAGGTTCAGTAATTGTAATAGCAAAAAGAAGTATAATTGATGTTCCAACAATAGCTATAGCTATTCTAAGTATTGCTGCTTTACTTTATTACAAGAAAATCCAAGAACCTTATATCATTGCTGTCGCTGCTGTTTTAGGACTTATGATAAAACTAATTATAGTTTAAACCGTCCTTAGCTTCCGCAGTCGAGTGTCAAATGTTTGAAGAATACGTAAAAAGAAAATCTGTTTGAGCGTAGCGAGTTATTTTCTTTTAGTATTCGAAAACTAATTTGACCGATGAGGAAGCGCAAGACTTGATTTTTTTT
>JBDLTG010000083.1:0-21663 GCA_039805885.1 Bacteroidota bacterium | reverse complement strand
TATCCAAAGAGTTTCCCAAGCATCCGTAACTATAGATTCTAAAGTCGTTGCCGATATTCAGAAAGGGCTTTTGGTTTTGGTAGGTATTGAAGATGCCGATAATCAGGAAGATATCAATTGGCTTTGCCAAAAAATTTGTAATCTTCGTGTTTTTGGAGATGAAAATGAGGTAATGAATCTTTCTCTCAAAGATACGAATGGTGATATGATTTTGGTAAGTCAGTTCACATTGCACGCCTTGACGAAAAAAGGTAATCGCCCTTCTTATATAAAAGCATCAAAACCCGAAATTGCTATTCCGATGTATGAAAATTTTGTAAAGCAAATGGAAAAGGAATTGGGTAAAAAAGTGCAGACTGGTATTTTTGGTGCCGATATGAAAGTAGCATTACTCAATGATGGTCCTGTTACCGTTATAATAGACAGTAAAAACAGGGAGTAACAGATAAAAAAAATGAGAACAACCTTATAGTTATAGGCAATGCTAACGATGACCAATCAAAATAAATTTGTAAATTAAACTAAAAATGGGCACTAACTTTTTTTCTAACATATTTATTTGGTTATTATTAACGGCATTACCAGAAATTGCGTTTTCGCAATCTGACTTTACCATTCAAGATGTAAAGTTTGAAAGTCAGGGTATCACGCTTGTAGGCTCAATTTTAACACCTAAAAAAACAATTGCAGCAGTTGTAATTGTACACGGGTCTGACCCAGTAAAAAGAGAATTAGAATTTGCTAAACGTCTTGCCAAAGAAGGTATTGCTGTATTGACGTATGATAAACGCGGAGTTGGAGAATCAGGTGGTGTGTATGTAGGGCCAACTGTTGGCACCAATAATATTGACACGACTAATCTTAATTTATTATCACACGATGCAAGTTCTGCGGTAAATATATTTCGAACTTATTTGAAAGATAAAAAAACACCTATTCGATTAGTTGGCTTCAGTCAAGCAGGATGGATAATCCCAATTGCTGCAAGTAAAAATCAACAAATAGAATTTATGGTTTTATTTAGCTGCCCTACAATTACAACTTTAGAACAACTTCGATTTCAATTTTATACTAATGGAAACAATCATTTTTGGGAAAACCATACAGAATCAGATGCTCGTGAACATACTAAAGATGACCCAGACAGGTATCAATTCGTGGCAACTGACCCAAAAAATTCTCTGAATACTCTTTTAATTCCGGGACTTTGGCTTTTTGGTGAGAAAGATATACAGATTCCAGTAAAGTTGTGCATAGAGCAATTAAATACATTGAAAGCTCAAGGCAAACCTTTCGAATATACCTTGTTTTCAACATTAGGACACAATACTGCTTCTGGCAATATTACAACACCAGTTGATATTTCAATTCAATGGATAAAACATAAAGCTTTGAACATTAAGAAGTCTAAAGTATTAAAATAAAGCACTGCCTACAACCGCCTGTAATCGCCAGTGCTGATTTCAGGTAAAAAATTCACCTAATTTCTTAACTTCGTTCGCGTTCGGCAGAGATTACAATCTCCGATTTCCGCCAATTCGCCAAGCCGAAAAATTTAATAAAGAAAATTTATCCAGAAATAAAAAAATATTTCCGTGCAAGTATCTCCTAACCATTTCATTAGAAAACAGCAACAAATTTTATTGTTTATACTTGCTGCTGCTGTTAGTTTTTTCTCTAAATAAAAGTATATTTGCGCCCTCAAGGCAATTAGCTCTTGTATTCTACGGGCGTAGTTCAAGGGTAGAATAGCGGTCTCCAAAACCGTTGATGGGGGTTCGAATCCCTCCGCCCGTGCTAACACAAAATCTCAAAATAACAAAGCCGCAAGAAGAAATTCCTGCGGCTTTTTTTGCCTCATTTTATTATGTAAAAAACATTAGCATTGCCGTTTTTACTAAACTGAAAAAATTAGATTATCAATTTTCTTTTTTGCTTGATCAAAAAAGAAACAAAAAAATCAAGTCTTACACTTCCTCGTCGGTCAAATTAGTTTTCGAATACTAAAAGAAAAGAAACTCGCTACGCTCAAACAGCTTTTCTTTTTGCGTATTCTTCAAACATTTGACACTCGACTGCGTAAGCTAAGGACAAAGCTTAAAACTACTTTTATTTCTTAAAAACTTTAGTCAGGAAACCATCAATATATTGAATAGTAGGTTCAAACCAAGGATTAAAAAGACAAAAAGTATGTGGTGAGTTTTCGAATTCATGTACTTCCGAATAAATTCCGTTTGCATCCAAAACCTTTCTGTAATCGTCGCGTCCGGCATGCATTCTGGCTACTGAACTATTAATAAATAATGTTGGCGGCGTACTCGCATTTACATAACTCAAAGGCGAAGCTGCTTCCCAAAGTTTAGAATTGTCTTTTTTTGAATAGCCAAACCAATAGGTTCCCGCAGAGATATTTTTGCTATCATCACCTTCACCTCCTTCGGGATGCACAAAGGATAAAGTTCCATCAATATCAACCACTGCATTTAGCAGAGATTGTGAATCAGAATTGGTCACCACTCCTTCAAACAGCGGCATATTCGCCGTTGTCCCCATAAAAGCAGCCATCTCTCCACCAGCTGAAAATCCCAGCGCCACAATTTGATTGGGATCGACATTGTATTGATTGGCATTTTTTCGAACCCAACGAATAGCCGCTTTCACATCATAAATAGCAGCAGGAAAAAGCGCTTCGGTTGAAAGTCGGTATTCAGGAGTGAAACACACATAACCCAAACTGGCTAGTTTTTGCGCCATCGGATGGTGTTGCTCTCTGCTTCCGGAACGCCAACCGCCACCGTGAATAATGATGATTGCCGTTTGTTTTTTCTTGATATTCTTATCAAAAAAAACGTCCAATTTCATTTTGCGTTTTTCGTAACTACAATAAACAACATTCTTTTTTTGTTTTACAAAATCAAAATGCACTTCCGGAACCATTGTAACATTAGGATGGTATTTCAATGTCTTTTTAAAAGCACTCGCTGTCGCAAAAGAAGTATCTCTAAGCTGAGTTAGACCTTTTAGATATTGGGCATTTAAAGACGTAACAAATCCAATGAGACAAAAAATAAATAGTGTTTTAAAATTGATAATATTATTTTGCATAAATCTGGTTCTTACAATGGTTAATATGCCTTCTTTGAGAAAAGCATAGATACAATTTATTTTTACAAAAAAGAAAATTACAACTAATACCAATTAGAAATATAAAACAGTTTTTTATTTTACCACACCCCAGCCCTCTCCAAAGGAGAGGAAGTCAGAAAATTGGATTATTTTACATTACTAATCGGCATAACAATAAATACTACAAAATGAATATAAAAAAAGCATTAATAAACAGTCGCTTATTAATGCTTTAACTTAAAAACAATTTTATAATTACTTCAATTCAAATGCTCCTAAATCGGGTGCTACTCCTAAATAAGGAATTCCTTCTATTGCAATTCCTTTATCAATTAAATCACTAGTTGCTTTAAGGTGCATAAAAGTAACATCTGGCAAACTACCATCTGCTTTACGAGCTACTATTAATTGACTTAGATCCACACTTTCAAAGTCAGCAGCATCGGTCACTAAACTGCTTTGCCAACCATTATTAGTTTGATCTAAAACAGTTGCTTTAATACTTCCATAGACTCCAATTGCACATGAATTTTTAACCGTAAGTTTTGCTAATGGGTTTGTACTGCTAAAATTATAATTGTTTACGTTACTGTATGCTGAACAATTATAAATAGTTACATTCCCGCGATTACTATTGTGATCAAATCCATCAGCAATATTTCCTGCGGCAATACAATTTTTATACACGGCATTGTGTTTTAATAATTTATCATCACTACCACCCGTTTTGAATCCATTACCATCACCCGCTCCAGTAGTATTATTTTTTAAATATCCATTTTTAATAGCCCAGCAATTAGTGTAAGTTGTTGTAACATCATCGGCTCCTCGAAGGTATCCATCCCAACCATCATCCAGATTTTGCCATGCTCTACACCCAATAAATTTATTCCCTGTACCAACATTTAATTTACAGGCAAAACCATCGGCATTTTCTAAAGTAGAATCGGCATTAAAATAAGAATCACAATTTAAAATCGTGTTGTTTGAAGCTCCGTTATCGAGTTGTAATCCTGAATCAGAACATTCTGAAAAAGAGCAAAATTCTATTGTATTATTACTCCCCTTAACCTCCATACCATTGTCTCCTGCTTTATATACATCAATGGCTTTAATACGAATATAATTCCCAGTAACCACAATCCCCTGATTAGAAGAACCTTCACCCATTGATGAAAAATCAAGTTTGGCTCGTGTACCATCTGTTTGCCCCAGAATCGTAATTTCATTGCCAGAAGTTCCAGAAGCAGTTAAGCTAATTCTAGTATTCATAACATAAGTCCCACCGTTAAGAAAAACAGTTTCCCCAGCCTTAACTTTAGACAAAGCGACAACTAATTCGGTTGCATTTGAAACAGTATAAGTATATGTTGGTGCAGTGGCAAAAGACGAAATTGTGATCGTTTTTGTGGCTTTAACTGTACTTTTATCTGTTGCTGTGGCCGTAACAGTAACCGTTCCATTTTTAAGAGCAGTAACTAAGCCTGTTGGAGAAACTGTAGCTATACTAGTGTCTGAAGATAGCCAGGTTATTGTCTTTGATGTAGCGTCTAAAGGGGAAACAGTAGCAGTAAGTTGAGCTGTTGTACCAATACTAATATCTGAACCAGATAGTACAATCGAAGACACATAAACAACATTATTATCATTATTTGAAGCTTTCACTTCATCTTTCGAACAAGAAAAAAGAATGAAGAAAAAGAATATGTTTAAAATATATTTCATGATTTTTTTTTAAAATTAATGGGGAATTATTTCGGAAAAATAAGACTAAAACAACTTTGAAAAATTGCATATACCTAAAGAGGTATGCTATGTGCATACCTCTTAGGTTATTATTTAATTATTGTCTATAATAAATTAACTTATTTAATCCAACGAGGATCACCCACTAGATTATCCTTTAAAGTTTGATTACTAATAGTAAAATCACCCGTAGCAGCATTTGTAAATCCAGGATCTAAAGCCTTACCGGTTGCATCCGATTTTACCGGAGAAACAGGACTAGCCAGATTAAGATTTGCTGAATTAAAATAATTATTATTCGAATATGTTGCTGCAGCAGTTGCTGCCTGATTCGAATACAGCGCTAATGTATTAGCGAATAAGGTATTGCGAACTGTCAACACATTATTTAAAAAACGAACATATAAAATTCTATTTGTAGCTATCATAGTACTACCATATATAGTACAACCATCAATTAACACTGTTGAAGTATTGGTTCCCGAAAAACCGGTTGCAGCATCCATACGGATAAAATCTCTAGACGTTGAACAATTATTAAAAGTACTGTTTTTAAGAGTAACACTAGTAGCATAAATATTTCTAAAATCAATAAAATCAGCACCTATATTTGTATTAACGCTAGTTACAATACTATTATCAATTGTAAAAGAGTTCACCTTAGTACCGGTAATCGTACTTCCACCTATTATAGAACGTGTATAATCATGAACTTTACATCCACTAATTAACAAATCGCCATAAACAGCACTATTACTGGCAATTGACATCACATTAGCATTAACAATTCCTGCTCCACTCAAGTCCAAATCTATTAAACTTACATTTGAAGTACCACTTGCTAATGAAAAAGTAACATTTAACAATGGCTTATCAAAACTTCTCAAACCTCTTATAGTAATTGATTTAGCAAGGGTAACAGTTCCTGTTTGAGCAGTATAATTTCCAGGTTCTAAAACCAATCGAGAACCAGAAGGTGCATCTGTAATTTTTTGGAACAAATCGTCCGTTGGTTTTACTATTATAGCATTAGTAGTATTAACACCAGTTGTAAAATTTTTTATTCCTCTAACTTTTGTCCCGTTTAACAAAGTAGCTGTATAAGCCGTTTCAGCTGCTAAACCTGTGAAATTTACAATTCCACTAATTTTTTCCTGAGCTGTAATTACGTGAGAAATATTGCCCGGAACAAGATTAATTTGAGTCACATTACTATTTGGTATCCAGCGAAGTTTAGCTTCGTTTGACAAAATATCACCATCAATAATACTCATAAAAATTTGCTCTGAAAGGGTTTTTGCTTTTCCTACAACCCATTTAGAATCTTCTAATCCTCTTCCGCTAATGGCCTTTACTCTAATAGAATAAGTTGTTTCTCCCTCTAATGCCACCGTAATAGGTAATTGAGTAGAAGCTACATTAATTGTTTTAAAAATAGTAGTAAACGTTTCATCATCGGCACTAAACTCTACAACATAATGATCTACAGCTGGGTCTACTGTCCAGTTCAACTCTACACTGGTCTGATTTCTAACTAAAGCTTTCAGTCCAAGGGGGGAGAATACTCTGTCTACCGCTAGTTCATCTACTACGTCAACATTATAGTTTTCACAACTAGCGAGAACTAAGATTAAGAACATTGATGACAATATTCCTTTTAAAATATATTTTGTTTTCATCATAATAACTTATTATTTATTACTTAAATTTTAATAGTTATAATCATTGAATAATTTACCATTACTGTTTGAAATAAAGATTTGCCATATTGGCCAAAACTGTCTATCATCAGGGTTTACACCTACTTTAAAAAGGTTAATCACCTTTGGTTTAGCAGTTTCATCATCAAATTTCAGCCAGTCAAAAGTAGTGTAGCTCGCTCCTGGATTTACAGTTTCGCCTCTATTTAAACCATAGACATCTAAAGTAACATTATCTGTTTTATACTTAAAATATAAAGTAGTAGGAACATCAGCATATTCACCTGCACGGTTTTTTAGATTAGTCATTTTCACTTTTGCCTCTTCTAAATTTGTTTTTAACAAATTCCAACGAATCAATGCTTGTTTACGTTCCATTTCTCCGGTAAACTCAAATTTATGTTCCTTAACAATAGCATTAAACATAGCCGTTTTTGTAGTTAAAGCAGCTACATAAGCATCTACTTTTACAGCTTGTACAGCAGGAGCAAAAGCTCTTTTACGAATTTCTTTTAAATAAGGCGCAGCTGCTGCAGCTCCTTCTAATTCATTAGCTGTTTCAGCAGCCATTAAAAGTACTTCAGCATAACGCATGTAAATTTTATTAACTCCGTCATCATTAGTCGAACTAACATAACGAGTCATCCATTCGTAACGGAATTTTCCAAAATACCAAGTATCTAATTTTACTAATTCTTGTTTAGCTACCTTATTTACAGGAGTTCCCCATTTGTAAGGAACACAAGTTACATCTCTACGACTGTCTGCTTGATCATAATCATAGAAAACAGTTGGAAGTGGCCCTGAAGCTCCACCTCTGGCACCTTGCGCTTGAAATTGATCTACACCAGAATGTTTCACTCCAAAAGTATAAATCATACGTCCTCTACCTTCAGCAAAAGGAATTTCCCAAAGTGATTCTCCTCCAGCAGTTATAATTTCTTGATTGTACTTTCTCCATAAGGTTTCAAATGAAGATTCTAAGTGTCCTGCTGATGTATTAGCTATAATTGAACGACACTCGTCTAAGGTTAATTGATACATTTTTGCCACAGAAAGGTCTGGATCAGTACTTCTACGAACAGCATCAGGGTATCTTTGAAATCCACTGGCTGCTAATGCCAAACGAGCACGTAATGCTTTAACAAAAGTCTTATTTACTTTTTCCGTTGTATTTGTATTAGAAGTTTCATTAGGCCATGGCACCAATGTCTCTGCTTCTCCTAAATCGGCAATAATTTGTTTGTAAATCACATCACGACTTGATTTTGCCAAGTATATAGTTTCAGTACTAATAGGCTCAAAACGAGCTACTACATCACCAAAAGCTTTTAACAAATCAGCATAATAAACAGCACGCAATGTTAAAGATTCTCCTAACATATAACCGTAATCAGTTCCTGGTTTTGGATCACCATATTTACGTATTCCTCTAATACAGATATTTGCTCTTTCAACACCAGAATACATAATTCCCCATGTACTTAAAGCGTTTAAGTTATCTCCTGGGTCAATATTCATAATTGAATTATCAGGTTTAGCATCATAATTACTTAAATCAGCACCAGCATCACCAGCACCTAAATTAAGATTCCATTCCGCATCTGTATTTAAACCATAGTAAGGTAAAAAACGTCCTCTATGTGAATTAGTCTGACCAAACTGGTCTTTAATTCCATCTACTGCTCCTCTTGTTAACTCGGCACTAGAGAATATGTTAGCTTCATCTAAAGTTGATATAGCCGGCGAATCTAAGAAATCGGAATTCAATTCCTGACAAGATCCTAAAAGTCCCGCTATTATTAATCCTGTTATTATTATATGTCTTTTCATCTTCTAAATACTGTTTAATTAAAAATTAAGATTTAAACCTACCACCAATTGTCTACTACGAGGGAATCCTGAATAATCAACTCCCGGAGTAAGTGGTGTTCTTCTTCTTGTTGAAACTTCCGGATCTAAACCTGAATATTTAGTAATAATGAAAACATTATTAGCCGTAGCATAAAATCTCAATTTAGAAAGACCTATTTTAGAAATAAATGCTTCAGGAACAGAATATCCTAATGTTAACATATTTAATCTTAAGAAAGATCCGTCTTCAACTGCCCAATCACTGAAAACAAAGTTTTTCATGTAAGGAGACCACATTGTTGTATTAGCATTAAGCGCTGTTAATGCATCAGGATCAGTTACTAAAGTACCTGTAGCTGCATCTATATTTGTCCATCTTTTTCCATCAGCCATGTCTGTAGTAAGGTTTCTATATTGCCCATTATCATTCGAAGTATTAAACTCAATTTTATTAGCATTATAAACATCATTACCTACACTCCAGTTGAAAGCTGCCGAAAGATCAAATCCATAAGCATTAGCATTAATTACCATACCACCAGTATGTTTTGCATTAGCGTTTCCAATTATAGTCTTGTCTTTTACAGTTACTTTGTTATCCTCAGAGCCATTTACATTTTTTAACTTCATCATACCTGGTTTCACCACTCCTATAATATCAGTAGCATCAGCAACTCCAGCTTTTAAAGTATATTTTCCTGTTCCGGCATCATAATTAAAATCAGACACTTCATAACGTCCGTCACTAACATATCCATTCATTTGTCCAATAGACTCTCCAAGATTTACAATAAAATCATCAGAAATTTGAGTAGAAGCCCAACCTGTATTAGCAATCAAATTTTGTAAAGATCCTAGAGAAGTAATTTTATTTTTATTCACACCTATGTTGAAAGAAAAATTCAAACCATAATCTTTTTTGTTAATAGCTACTAAATTCAAAGAAGCTTCAACACCTGTATTTTGAGTTGATCCAAAATTTCTATACTGCGAACCATAACCTGAACCAGGTATAGGGAAATTAATCAAAAGATCTTTTGTCTTGTTATTATAAACCTCTACCGAACCATTAATACGTCCTTTGAATAAATCAAAATCAAGACCTATATTTTGCGTTACTGTAGTTTCCCATTTTAATTCTGGATTAAATAATACACTTGGTGCTGCCCAATAGTTAGCTATATTATTAATATTAGTAGTAGTCTTTGCTTCAAAAGTTTGTATAGTTTGTCCTGGAGGAATATTATTATTCCCTGCTTGTCCATAACTTAATCTCAATTTAAGTGCACTAATCCAAGAAACATCTTTCAAGAAGTTCTCTTCATTGATTTTCCAAGCTGCTGCAGCTGATGGAAAATATCCCCAACGATTATTAGCCAAGAACTTACTTGAACCGTCCATACGATAAGTAGCTGTAAATAAATAACGATCATTAATATCATAATTCACACGACCAAAGAATGATAAAAGTTTATCATCTGGGCTATAGAAATTTTCAACTGTTAACGGTGTTCCTTGAGAAGTCAATTTTTTAGCTGTTTCAAAATCAAAATCCTTTGGAAATCCTTGAATTTCACTTGTTACATCATTCGTACGATATACCATCATTTCCTCTCCTAAAAGAAGTTTCAATCTATGATTATCTCCTAATAATTTTTTGAAATCATAATTAGCAGTATTAGCACTTCTAAATCTTACATTTTTTGAATCGACCGTCATTATAGAAGCTTTCCCAATGTTTTTTGCAATAGGTCTATTCGATGCGTAATAGGTAGAACGTCCATAAAAACGATAATCTGAATTGAAATAATTATCTAAACCTATATCCGATTTCAATTGGAAATTGTCGAATGCTTTCCAAGCAATACTTCCAAGCATATTAAAATTCTTTCTAATTTGTGTACGTTGATTGTCATCAACAGCAACAAAAGGATTGACAAGATAACTAGAAAGTGCTTCATCAGTATTGTCAGTTGTTAATCCAGGTAATGGAATAGGTGAATACCCAACACTATGTCTCAAACGTGCATCGGAAGCTGAAATTTCTTTTTGCTCATTTGTTCCTCCACCATTAATTTGAGTATCAGAATAACGCAAGGTGTAAGACAAGTCAATTTTATCACCTGCTTTAGCTCTTACTGATAATGAGATGTTATTTCTATTAAAATCAGACCCCTGCATGATCGTTTTCTCATCATAATGTGCATAGTTAAAATTGAAATTAACTTTGTCTGATCCTCCACGAATTCCTAAATCTCGGCTTTGAGTTTGACCCAATCGACCATAAATTTGTTTTTGCCAATTATTTCCTTGTAAACCTTGGTACATATCCTGATCTTGCCATGCACCAAAATATTTTTCATAAGAATCTGCTTTACCTTCTTTAAGCATAGCATACTCATATTGCCATTTTGCAAAATCTCCTGGTTCTAAAACATCAATTGTTTTTGCAATCTTTTTAACTCCATAAAAAGAATTATAATTCACAGCTATTTTACCTTCTTTACCCGTTTTAGTCGTAATAATCACAACTCCATTTGCTCCTCTAGAACCATAAATTGCTGTTGATGATGCATCTTTTAGAATAGTAATATTTTCAATATCTGAAGATGATATATCACTCATACTGTTAACAGGAAAACCATCCACAATTATTAAAGGGGATGCATCTTGTGTTAAAGATCCACCTCCACGAACTCTAATTTTAATATCGGCATCTGGAGAACCTTCTGAAGAAGAAACTTGTACTCCAGCCATACGTCCTGTTAAAGCTTCGGCTACGTTAGAAATAGGTTGTTTTTTTAAGTCTTCACCTGATATGGAAACAACGGAACCAGTTAAATCTTTCTTTTTAGTTGTTCCATAACCAATTACAACAACTTCATTTAATTTAGAGTTCTCATCTTTTAAGACGATATTTAAGGTATTGCTTTGTCCAACTGTTTTTGATAAAGTTTCATATCCAATAAAAGAAAAAACCAATATACTATTAGATCCTTTTACACGAATACTAAATTTTCCATCAAAATCAGTTTGAGCACTATTTTTAGTATCCTTCTCCATAATATTCACACCAGGGATTGGCATTCCTTGAGCATCTTTTACTACTCCTGAAACTTTAACATCCTGTTGATCGGCTGTTTTCACCACTGCATTTGTAATCAATGCAGGAGACTGTTCTTTCTTTTTCACCAATAATATCTGACGATCATTGATAGTGTAAGAAATGTCAGTGCCTTTGAACATTTTTTCTAGAATTTCAATTATTTTCTTTTTCTCAACATTCAGGGAAACCTTTCTGTCTAAGTCAATTAAATTGCTCTCAAAAAGAAAACGATATTCCGAAACAGACTCAATTTTATTAAAAACTTGTTCTACCGTAATATCTTTTACATTCAATGAAAGTTTGGTATTTTGCGAATAAGTACTGGCTTGGATTCTTACCAAAGACAGTATCAATAATAGCGTGGTTAGTTTCATCTTTAGGCTAATTTTAGGCAAATACGGACAGAGCCATCTCCCGTTAATTATTTTTTTCATAATTTTAGTTCGTTTTAAATGATTTGATTTTCGATACGTCGTTTGAAACACATTACTAAATCGGGAAATACTGGTACTATTTTCCGATTTTTTTTTCATGTATCTCTCTTTCTTAAAAAATTACACTCTCACTTCATGAATTGATTTTTAGTTAGTAAATAGTTTAGTTTATTTTTATTAGTTTTCCTTCTTTCTTATAAGTAAAACTTTGAATTTTACTCATAGCCTCTAATACCACCTCAATACTTTCAATATTTTTATTAAAACTGGCATTGAACTTTTTATCTAAAAGTTCTTTTTTATTATTCTCAATAGTAACGTTATAAGAGCGTTCTAACTTTATTATAATATCTCTAAAAGCTGTTTTTCTAAAAACAATTTCTCCGCTCATCCATTCGGTATAAATTCGGGTATCAACTTTTTCAACAGCTATTGTACTTTTTTGATTATTCCAAGTTCCTTTTTCACCCGGAACAAGCATTGCTTTTTTATTTGGAGTAGCCTCAGTAGACAAACTAACTGACCCTTCGACCAAAACCGTATTGATTTCGGCATCCTCTTTATAGGAACTCACATTAAATTTGGTTCCTAAAACTCGAACATCAACACCTCTTGTTTTTACAATAAAAGGATGTTTCTTATCTTTTGTAACATCAAAAAAAGCTTCTCCTTCTAACACTACTTCTCTATTATGTCCTTTAATAAACTGAACAGGATATTTTAAAGACGAACCCGCATTCATATTCACCATTGTTCCATCTGACAAAGTGATGACAAAGGTTTTTCCATAAGGAATCTTAATTTCATTATAAACCAATTTATCCATTGATTTAGCCGAACGATAACTAATTTCATTCTCTTTTTGAGAAGCAACTACTTCTCCATTTTTCTTTATTATTTGCTGCTTTCCATTAGGACTTAAAATCTGAATATCACCATTTTCTAAAACCAATTGAATGGCATCAGCAGGAATTACAGTTTTAGTTTGCGTAGGGGTTTTATATTGAAAAACATAAACCAAACTTAACAATCCCACAAAAACAGCTGCATATTGAAAAATATTTTTCCAATTAATCACGACAGTCTTTTTCTTAAGATTAATTTTCTCTTTTAATTCTCCCCAACCTTTTTCAGCGTCCATCGATTCCACATACAATAATGCTTCTTCCAGCAAACCATTATTCTGAAGTTCATTAATTAATTCTTGTTCTTCATGAGACAACAATTCTATTTTAGAAGTATCAATACTTCCATTACTTACTATTTCCTTTAGTATATTAACCAAATTGGGGGTGGAGTCCATTTTATTTATCTTGTTTGTTAAAGTTATGTTAGGGAAAAAGTCTTTTAGGGTGACAACTTTTATAATTATTTTTCTTTTTAGACAAATTAATTTAGCAACGAAGAAAATTAAGCATAAAAAAATAGCCTGAAAAATTTCAGGCTATCCATTTTTAGATGATTTTATTAAATATTTTAGTTAACAGTAAAACTTACTATTTGAGAGAAAGAACTACTATTACCATCTGAAGTTTTCACTCTCCAGTAATACACTCCACTAACTACAGCAACACTGGCTTGTGTATCTGATAAATTAGTTAACCCGGCTACCGGAGTTTGCTTTCCATCTACTTTATCAAGATAAACAGTGTATTTTAACCCACTACTATCAGTATCTGATCCAGCCCATTTTAAAGTAATCTTACCATCAACCGCTGTTACCATTTTATCCTGAATTGGTGCGATTAAATCAGCTGGAAATGGCGCATAATTTGCTACACTTTTATTTGCAGAGGCATAAAACTTCCAAACTAAACTACTGTTAATTTTTCTTAATGAACCATCAAATGATGAAACAGTCCAAGAAAACGGAACATTTTTATCTAAAGTTAGCTTATATGAAGTAGTTTTAATATCGTTTTGAATCAAAACCACTTTGTTTGTTTCTAAATTAACCACTTTTAAAGTATAACTTTCCAAATCACTTGTAGCTTCCCAAGATAAAACAACTTCACATTTAGTACTTGATATCGAATTTCCTTCGCATGTAGAATTCTCTAAAGGACTAGTCAAATGTAATTCTCCTAATTCGGGAGTACTATTATCATTATCGTTATTACTGCAAGCAGCAGTAAAAATCACCAATGAAAGAACAAAATATATTAATGGTTTTCTCATTTTTTTATAATTTTAAATGTTTTGCTTATCGTTTTTCCTTCTAATTGTATTAAATACATACCATTCATATAAGAAGACAATTCTAATTGGAAATTTCTATTACTTTCAATTGATTTCACGTATTTTGATATCATATTTCCTGCTAAATCAAAGATATTAACATTAACTTCCTTGTCATCTCCTGCTAAATACACTTGAACAACTCCAGATGTTGGATTTGGAAAATACTGAATCCCTTCAGACAAAAATATAGTTTCATTGAAAACTCCCTGACATTCTAAATCAGTACTTACTGAAATGGTGTTAGTCCCTGACTTTAAAACAGCAGTATAATCAGTCCCTGTAACCGTTTCTTCAACACCATTAAGAGTTACTTTATACTGGCTAGAACCACGCATAGTCAATTTAACAATGTTTGAATCTTTAGAAACAAAAGAACTAATTACTATTTTTTCAGGTTCTTCAATTTTTATCTCATAACACTGTTTATAATTTGGAATACTTGTTGTTGAAAAACAAACTTCATACGTTCCCGCTGCAAGATTATTCAATGTAGCAACATAATTATTAGCTGTATTCAAAACAGCATTCTTGTCGTTAATTGTAACGTTGTAAATTAAAGTTTTCTCTTTAGAAGAAACCGTAATTGCACCATTTTTCAAACCATTACAAGTAGCACTATTAACCAATACAGAGAAAGTATCCGATGGTAAGGTTACAATTGTTTCTAAGTCAGGAATTGGATTCCATCCATCAGTGCCTTTAGTAAAATTAAAGGCCGTAATATCAGAACCATCTGTTAACTTAGGAGTTGTAATTAACTTAGACCAGCTTACACGATTTGAAGAATTATCTACACCTGAATTTTCTATTGTTCCAAATTCATACAGATTATCAGAAGTCCCACCTAATGAATTTGTCCATCCTGCTGGCGTAATCAAAGACAATCCTTCTGAACCAGGGAAATTAGATGTCTCAATTTTAGTTTTATATAAAACAACCTCACTTGTATTAGCAGACCAAGGGCGTCCAAAATAACCCGGTTTAGCTCGGTATACAGAAGCAGTTTCCACTCCTGGCTCAGCCGAAGTTACTTTACATTCATACAATAAGAAACCTCTACCTGAGCTTTGTTGAGGAGCCGTCAAGTAAGAAGCATCTCCAGCTACATCACTCACATTCATTACAAAGTCCGTTTTATAAAACACCCCAATCATTCCTCCAAAGATGTAATCAACAGCCCCCATCACAGCTCCTTTGTAAACAACCACTCTGGAACCCACACCTCCATAAAACGAATCCTGACGACCTACAACTCTACAGTTTTTCAAAACAGTCTTATCAATACCATTAGGAATACCAATAGCAGCTGCTCTTTCAACAAAACTTCTATTTTGAACAGCAGTATTACCGTAATCGGTAGGTCTATCTCCTTTTCCTCCAACTGCCCACATAACCACTTTGTCTTGAGATTCTTTTTTAGAAATATATTGATTGTATGAATTTTCAAAAATAATATCGTTAGCCTCAAAGCCATTAGCCGCAATTACTGCAGTTGCATTCCAATAAGATCCGTTTGTAGTACCACTAACATTTTCGTATTTATAGCCACTATTCGCTTTATTTACCGCTAAAACCTCAGCATTCCATTTATTATCATTTCCTTGGCTATAATAGCTATATCCATAACCATAATAAGAAGTTATTCGAACTGCATTAGCATCAATATCTACTCCTTTGTTTTTCAAAGCAATACTTGGCTTAGCCGCAGCATTTTTAAAAGTAACATTGGCACTATTTACAACAATCATTTCTTCGTAGTTACCCGGATCAATAACAACAGTCACTCTTTGATCAGCAGTACGAACCATTTGAGAAATTGCTTTTAAGGCTTCGTTGATAGTTTGGTAATCTTTACCAATACCCACAGTAATCACTGGTGAATAAGAAACAATCGTACTAACGGTAATATCAGTAAAATAAGTTGCTGAATTGACTGTTATAACAACATTCCCCGGAGTTGTACCTGAATAAACATAATCAACTTTCTCTAAAAGTGTTGTACTGTTACTACTTGTGGTTACGGCAGTCCCTCCTGCTACTGAAAAATTAGCACTATAATAATAAGTGACTGTTATTTTTTGATTTGGAGTCACAGGAACACTTACAGTTGATCCCGCTGCTGCAATAATATGACCTTTAGCAATTTCATTAGCTACAGAACCTGTAAAAAGCATTCCTTTATAACTGGTAGTTCCATTAGAAATTACTTTATCATCAAACGACCAATTAGTCACTGGTTTAAAAGTCAATATTTTTGAAATCGCTGAATTAGAAACATTTAAATTAGAAGTTAAAGCGAACTCAACCGGATATGCATCTAAACCTGAAGCAACTAGTGAATAAACTCCGTTACGCAAATTGATCGCATTAATATCTGCAAAAGAATAACTTACACCAGTTTCATTAACATTAGTAAAAGTCAAACCTAATTTAGTTAATTGAGTTGCATCTAAAGAAGGAGATGTTATAGTAACTTTATATTTAGGTTTAGCAGTAAAAACGACATTAGCAGTAGTATTAACTGACAAAATAGTTAAGGTATTTGCTAAAATTTCATATTCATTAACCCCAGTTCCAGAAATAGTATATTTTACATCTGCCTCTAATTTTACTGAATATGCCCCCGTAGTAGTATTAATTACCGGCACTGGCACATAAGTCTTGTTAGCAGCAGGATCTGGAGTATATTTCAAAGTTACCTTAGAAAGATCAGTTCCTAATCCCGTAACATTCCCAGTTACAGTATACAAAGTCACTTTAATAATTACAATATCACGTTTATTAGAATCTTTAGTAACTTCAAAACTATCTCCATTAGTAATTAAATACCCATTAGCATTACCCACGCTTAATGAGTAAGTAAAACCCGCAGGTAATAACGCATTATATTTCCCATTAGTAACAACAGAACTCCAAGTTTTTCCTGACGGATTAGTAAAATTAATAGTATAGCCTGATGGAATTCCTGCAGCATTAGTCACATCAACAGCTCCTGAAACAGCTATATAAGTAGCTGGTTTTCTAATCACTCTATAATAACTTGGTTTATTTATTTGATCGTAAATTTTATAAACCCCTGCTTTTTTAGCTACAAATTTATACTCAGTAGTTGTAACCGTAGTAGCAACCAGGTCAGACTGTACGGTTGCATCAGAAAGATAAACAAAATTCAACATTCCTGCAGCATCTGAATTAGCAACTACTGTTAATTCATCGTCTTCTTTAAGATTGAAACTCAAATATCGACTAGATAATGCGGATCCATTTATATAAATTCTTCCAACATATCCTGCAGTTGCACCTGAACCCACATTACTATCATATCTGGTAAGTGCAGTATTACTGGTTCTAAGGCGGTCATTATTACCTCCAACCCATGATAAATCTCCAGCAGTAAATGCAACTGGCATCACATTAGTTGTATTTGCCGAACCTACTACGTAACTACCCGGATACCATGCATTGATTGCAGTAACATCTAATTTATTATTATACAAAGTGGCATCCAATTGTTGCGCGCCAAAATCCCAAACATCTGGTTTTTGATTTGCTGCCGATACCGTTAATGTAGCTGAAATACTTCCTACTGCATAGGTTGAAGTAGCAGCTTGATTTGCCGTAATTGTTGTTGTACCTGCGCCTACAATAGTTACAGTAGTTCCACTAATAGTAGCAACACTAGTATTACTACTTGTATAAGTAAATGCTCCATTACTATTAGATGTTGGAGCAGTTAATGCAAAAGCTTGATCGCCTACTACTTTAGCAGCAACAGTAAAATTAGAAATAGTTGGAACTGGATTTGCTGCCGATACCGTCAATGTTGCTGAAACACTTCCTGCAGCATAGGTTGAGGTAGCAGCTTGATTTGCCGTAATAGATGTTGTACCTGCACCTACAATAGTTACAGTAGTTCCACTTATTGTAGCAACACTAGTATTACTGCTTGTATAAGTAAATGCTCCGTTACTATTAGATGTTGGAGCCGTTAAAGTAAAAGCTGAATCCCCTACAGTTTTATTGGCAACTGTAAAATTAGAGATTGTTGGAGATGGCAAGGCATCGTATACTGTTTTTATATAGAATAAGTTTGCTGTATCTCCCTTTGCAATAGTGTATGCCGCCGCAGGAAGTGCAGGTATAGTAACAATACCTGCACTCGCCGTATATGATACCCCATTAACTTTTACTTTCCCTACAAATGTATTATCAAAAACTAAGGTCAAAGTTGATGTCCCTGTTGTTGTATAGGTAACTGTTGTAGCAGTTTCCATTTTTAAACGAGCTGTCAAAGTCAAACTATCATAAGTTTGAGTTCCGTCAGTGGCATTCATATTTCCTGTAATAGTATAGAAAGAACTTGTCTTCGCTGACACAGTAAAGTTATGTATTTCACCACCAGTTGTTGTACCTGGACTTGTTACCGTAATAGTCCCTGAGCCAGTAGCTGGAGTTCCAGCTGTTCCAGTAGTCGCAATAGAATAAGATACATTAGCAGTTGGAGTACCTGAGATAGTAATTGTTTTAGCCATAGTATCTTTTACAAAAGTAATTCCAGATGCTGGTAGTCCTGTAACCGTAGCATCGGTTGCATCACCACCCCAAGTGAATACTATTGTTCCAATAGCTGTTCCACTAGATACCGTTTGATTATTATTTGTGGTTGAAGTAAGCGTTTGACCAGTCGTTACCGAAGTAGTTTCACCTTGTACAGCAACCAATGTTGTCACGTAATTAGTAATAGCTGCTTTTAGCGGATCATTTACTAAATAAGAAGTATCATCAACACTGTTGTTAAAAGTCCATTTAAAGTCACCTCCTCCTACACGACCTGCGTATTGAATTACTTTTGCTTTAGCAGCATCAGGAGAATCTGGAACTAAGTTTTTTACATACAATGCCGCATCTGTATCAAAATTGTTATAACTATTAGCACCTGCAAATGATTTTACCGTATTAGGAACTTGCTCTCCTCTTGAAGCTGGCACATACGCATCAAAATCGACAGTAGAACTAATTTTACCTGCAATATTATATAAAGGATTAGGATCACCATAAGCTACAAAACGCATATTATTAGTGCCATTATCAGCATTAAAAGTATTATTAAATGCTTTTATTGAACCACCATCTTCACCAGAAAAGGTCCCCATATTCGCAGGGTCATTTGCCTGCTTAGCACTACTCCACACATCAGTACCTTGCAAAGAGGTCAACATTGGATACTTTGCATTGCGATAATAATTATTTTCTACAAACAAGGAAGATCCCAGGGTAGAACCTGCGCCATATTTTGCAATACCATCATAATAATTATTGTAAATATGTGCCGAATAAAAACGTACACGAGGATGGCGTGAATCAGAATGATCAAACCAATTGTGATGATACGTAACATACAAACCTGAAGTGGTATTTTCACTCAAGCCTAAAAGACTCGCTTTTCCATTATCCCAAAAGTGATTATAAGAAAATGTACAATAAGTTGAAGTCTTATTATCTAATGCTCCATCCCCTTTTATTTGATCTGCATCACTACCGGCATTACCGTAGAACATATCATTATTATGTACCCAAATATGATCATTATCCTGTTGCATCCCAAAATCATCTCCAGCAGTACTATTAACATTCATAGTAGCCAGATTTCTTACTTCAATATTAGATGCCGTTTTTAATCTTACACCCCAACCATTACAAACTGCATCATTTCCGACACCTTCAAATGTTATAGAACCAGATGTGTTATTCTTATTCTCAATGACAATATCTCCACCATCCATAACATCCATATCAGTTATACTGCCTATTAAGCGGACAATCAAAGGACGGTTATCTAAACCTTTTTTAAATCCGTACAAAATATTCTGAATACCAATACAAGGATTTGTTGTTGCTCCGGTAACCGTTAAGGATACTGTATTTTTTGTATTCTCGCTAACGTACACAATTACAGCATTAGCTTTTGGAGTACCATCCATATTATAACCTCCCGGAATACGTCCGCCTTGAAATGCAAAACCATTACGGTCATGAGCTAAAACAGTAAGATTTTGAGTAGTAGTTCCTGCTGCTTCAACTCCTGCAATCACAGGTTTAACTACAACTGTATAAGTACCTGCAGCAAGCCCTAACACATCGGCACGTAAATAAGTGCCATAGCTACGAATTAACTGGTTGTCAATTTTTTGGTTAGTAATACCATTACCGCTATAATATACATTATAACTCTGTGCGCCAGAAACAGGTTGCCATTTCACATAGGCAGACTCTAACCATCCTATAGATTCAGTAATAGTTACGGCCTGCGAGTACATCTGCAAAGAAGCAAATAGCATGGCCATGTAAAGTAAAAATTTTTTCATAATTTTGGTTCGTTTTTAAATGATTTAATTTCGATACGTCGTTTGAAACACATTACTAAATCGGGAAATACTGGTACTATTTCTCGATTTTTTTTTGTAATCTTTCTCATAAAATATTCTCTTACTTCATAAATTAGTCGGTTTAGTTATTAATAAATTTGTTTGCTGTAAGTTTTATTGCAAAAATTTCTAAAACTTTTTTTCTTTAAAAAAACCACAATCACTAACGAGATATTGGATTTTAAATTTATTCCTCATTATTTTCTAAAAACAATTTATAGTGATTTATTGCATTTTTAATTAACCGCGCAACATTTCCTATATGTTAAAGTTATGTTAGAAAAAAAATCTTTTAGGGTGACAGCATTATTAATTATTTTTATTTATTTTTACATATTGTGAAAAAAAATCAACTTTTTATTTTACATTTGACTTAATGTAATCCATTACAAAACGAATAATCCCTATTTATAAATGTCATTTCACAAAGATTTAAAAATATTTGAAGACTTGTACAAAGAGCATTTTGCCTTTTTATCTTTAGTTTCTTTTAACATAACTAAGGATAAAGATGTAGCGAAAGATGTTGTACAGGATTTTTTTATTTATCTATGGGAAAAAGAAGAAGCCCTAAACTTCTCTATTTCGTTTAAGGCTTATGCGGCAAAAGCGGTAAAAAACTTAAGTCTTCAGCATTTAGAAAAACACAAAACAATCAGCTTAGACCAAAACAAAATCATCCTTCCAAAATTTGAAGAACAAGTTGTTTTTGAAAAAGCAGAAGAAAATAAAAAACCTAAAATCTTCACTTTAGTTGAGAAGATTCCTCAAGCCAGAAGAGAGATATTCATATCACATATTGTAGAAGGACATAGTTATGCAGAAATTGCAGAAATGTACAACATCTCTATCAATACTGTAAAAACCCAAATGAAGAGAGCTTATGCTTTTTTAAGAGAATTCGAAAACACCAGTACGCTAACTACAATACTATATTTTCTGTTTAGAGATTAATTTTGTTAGTTCGAGGTATATTTTTTTTCTAAAAAAAAGTAATCTAAAATTACGTTTTATACTTATATCAAATTGTT
>JBDLTG010000082.1:0-15360 GCA_039805885.1 Bacteroidota bacterium | reverse complement strand
ACTGTAAGTCTTGACAAACATGCTATCTCTTGGGCTGAAAGAAGAAGAGCAAAACTTAAATCTCAAAAAGCTTAATTATCATGGCAACATTACAACAATCTGCTTCAGGAAAAAAAGACGGAGATATCAGATATCTTACTCCTTTAAATATAGAAACTAACAAAACTAAAAAGTATTGTCGTTTCAAAAAATCAGGAATCAAATACATCGATTATAAAGATGCTGATTTCTTATTGAAATTTGTTAATGAGCAAGGAAAAATTCTTCCTCGTCGTTTAACAGGTACTTCATTGAAATACCAAAGAAAAGTGTCTGTAGCTGTAAAAAGAGCGCGTCACTTAGCTTTAATGCCATATGTGGCTGATTTATTAAAATAATTAAAAATTAACAGTTGTTGGTTTTCTGAAACATGAAACCTAACTTCTATAACAAAGGACAACAACATGGAACTTATTTTAAAAAAAGACGTTCAAAACTTAGGTTTTAAAGACGATGTAGTAAATGTGAAAAACGGATACGGTCGTAATTTTCTAATCCCACAAGGATTTGCTCAATTAGCTACTTCTTCTGCAAAGAAAGTATTGGCTGAGAACTTAAAGCAAAGAGCGCACAAAGAAGCTAAAATTGTTGCTGATGCAAAAGCATTGGCTGAAACATTGAAAGCTCTTGAGATTAAAATTTCTGCTAAAGCAGGTGGTGAAAAATTATTTGGTTCAATCACAAATATTGACATCGTTGCAGCTTTAGAAAAAGCAGGACAATCTATCGATAGAAAATTCATCACTTCTGGAATTGTTAAACGTACTGGAAAATATTCAGCTACTGTAAGATTACACAGAGATGTTATTGTTGATTTAGCTTACGAAATTGTTGCTGAAAAAGCATAATTTCTAAACTCTATATTTAAAATCCCGTCTCGTTCTAAAAAACGAGATCGGGATTTTTTTTTAATCTGAATTTATTTCAGATTCTTTTTTTTATAACAGTTTATGCATCTTAAATAAAGATGCTGAAATAAATTCAGCATAAATGAAATACACAAGACTAACAAAAGAACAATTTGAGGAATTACATCCTGAATTTACTAACTTTTTAGCAACTCAATCTATTGATAAGGCAGAATGGGATAGGATAAAAGTAGAAAAACCGGAAGTAGCAGAACAGGAATTAGATGTTTTTTCAGATTTGATATGGGAAGGTGTTTTGTCGAAAGCGGAATATTTAGAGCATTTTTCTAAAAATCATATTTTCCTTTTTCAGGCTTTTGATACTTATGTTCAATCTATTGTTTTGAAATCCTTAGTGGCAGATGTTGACTTTTTGACAAAAGAAGGTTTGCAATGGTTGAGCGATAATATGTTTACTGAAACCATCGAAATGAAAGTAGGTAAAAAAGTTTTTGCCGAAGAGCGAAATGCTTCTGTTTTTTCATTAATTCAGCAAGGTGCTTTCTTGAGTGATGGGCAATTATTTAAACAAATAAATTCGATTATAGAGTCGTAATTTAAGTATTATTTCTTTCTGAATAATATTTAAATTTTGGTTGACAGGAACCTGTTATATTTAATTAGGAAAAAGTGTTTTTTTAATGTGGGTTTCTTTTAAATTGGTTATTTTAGTACGCTGTTTACAGAAACTAAAATGACCAATTTTTTTTATATGGATGTGCTAAATACGATTCAAAAATTAAGAGAAGAACTTAATCTTCATAATTATAATTATTATGTGTTAGATAATGCAACAATAACTGATTATGAGTTTGATACAAAACTAAAGGAGCTTCAAGATTTAGAAAATGCGCATCCAGAGTATTTTGATGCTCATTCTCCAACACAAAGAGTAGGAGGAGCAATTACTAAAAATTTTCAAACGGTAGCGCATACACAAAGGATGTATTCTTTGGATAATTCGTATTCTAAAGAAGATTTGCAGGATTGGGAAGTTAGAATTCAGAAAGTATTGGGTGATGTTGATTTGGAATATACTTGCGAATTGAAATATGACGGGGCATCGATTAGTATTACTTATGAAAATGGAAAATTAGTTCGTGCAGTAACTCGTGGAGATGGTTTTCAGGGTGATGATGTAACGAATAATATTAAAACCATAAAATCGATTCCGTTGACTTTAAAAGGGGAGAATCATCCTGATAAATTCGATATTCGTGGCGAAATCATCTTGCCTTTTGCTGGTTTCGCAAAAATGAATCAGGAATTAATTGAAATCGGAGAAACACCTTATTCTAATCCTAGAAACACGGCTTCGGGTAGTTTGAAATTACAAGATAGTGCTGAGGTGGCTAAGCGTCCTTTAGAATGTTTGTTGTATTTTGTTACTGGAGAGAAATTGCCTTTTTTATCTCAATTTGACGGTTTGACTGCTGCTCGAAATTGGGGATTCAAAGTTCCTAACGAAGCAAAATTAGTGAATAGTTTGCAAGAGGTTTTTGATTTTATAGATTATTGGGATGTACACCGACATAATTTACCTTATGAGACTGATGGAGTGGTGGTGAAGGTAAATCGAATTCAGCATCAAGAGGAGTTGGGGTATACGGCTAAATCGCCTCGTTGGGCGATAGCCTATAAGTTTAAATCGGAGCAAGTTGCGACACGATTAAATTCTATTTCGTACCAAGTGGGACGAACGGGATCAATTACTCCGGTAGCTAATTTAGAACCGGTGCAATTGGCGGGGACTATTGTAAAACGTGCTTCGTTGCACAATGCGGATCAGATTGAAAAATTAGATATTCGAATAGGAGATAGCGTATTTGTTGAAAAAGGAGGGGAAATTATTCCTAAGATTATTGCAGTTGATTTGACTAAGCGTCCTGAGAATTCAGTACCTACCGAGTATATTACGCATTGTCCGGAATGTCAAACCCAATTGGTTCGGAATGAAGGAGAAGCTAATCATTACTGTCCTAATTTTTATGGTTGTCCACCGCAGATTATTGGAAGGATTCAGCATTTTATTTCGCGTAAAGCAATGGATATTGAAGGTTTAGGCGGAGAAACTGTGGCTTTGCTTTTTAATAATGATTTAGTTCATAATTATGCTGATTTATACGAATTGACGGTAGAGCAAATTTTGCCTTTGGAGCGAATGGCACAAAAATCGGCGGAGAATTTAGTAAATGGTGTTAAGAAATCGACTGCTATTCCTTTTGAAAGTGTGCTGTATGCGTTGGGTATTCGTTATGTAGGAGAAACAGTTGCTAAAAAGTTGGCAAAGCATTATAAAAATATTGATGCTTTGAGCAAAGCGACTTTAATGGATTTGGTTTTAGTGGATGAAATTGGAGAACGAATTGCGCAGAGTGTTGTTGATTTTTTTGAGAATGAAGAAAATAAAACGATTATTGAGTGTTTAAAAAGTTTTGGTGTTCAATTTGAAATTATAGAAAAAGTAAATCTAAATGCAACCGATAAATTATCGGGTAAAACCTTTGTGGTTTCGGGAGTTTTTACCCAATTTTCGAGAGATGAATTAAAAAAAGCCATTGAAGATAATGGTGGAAAAGTAGGGAGTTCCATCTCTTCAAAAACCGATTATGTGGTTGCTGGAGATAATATGGGGCCTGCTAAATTAGATAAAGCCAATAAGTTAAATATTCCTATTATTTCTGAAACGGATTTTATGGGTATGTTAAATTCGAATTGATATTTGGGTTTCAGTTATAAATTCAATTTGAGTTGAAAAATAAGTGTTAAGAATTTAACAAAAAGTTTCAAATCGTCGTTATACTTTTTTAGATTTGCCACTTATAGTGTGACTTAATTAATTAATTTTGTTTACAGATAAAGATAAGCTATGTTTTTAAATTACTTAAAAGAGTTTTTGGTAAAGAAAATATTAAAAAACAGCTTACTTAATGTAAAGATTGGCTCTTTTTCTAGTACTATAAAAACAGTAGGATTAATAGTAGATGAGGGTTATTTTAATCATACGCAGTTGTTGATTAAGGAGTTAGTGATAGCTGGTATTGCGGAAGAAAATATAGAATTATTGCTTTACAAAAGTAAATTAAATGTCAATTTTGCTTCTTCTGTTACTAAATTACAACCCAGTCATTTAAATTGGAAAGCTCAAATTAAAAACGAGGCTGTAAATGCATTTTTAGCTAAAGATTTTGATTTGTTAGTGAGTTATTACGATGTTGATAAAGCAATTTTGTTAGTTGCAACTCACGAATCAAAGGCTAAATTTAAAGTTGGTTTTTCAACTATAGACAAACGATTGAATAATTTGATGATTAATGTTAATCCGGAGAATTATAAGGTCTTTGTTCAGGAATTATTTAGGTATTTAAAAATATTAAACAAAATATAATCAAAAACATGCAATCATTAATAGGAACTGGTGTTGCCCTTGTGACTCCTTTCAGAGAAGATTTTTCAATTGATACAGAAGCATTAAAAAGAATTGTAAATTTTTCTGTAGACGGAGGAATTGAATATCTAGTTATTTTAGGAACAACAGCAGAAAACGCAACGCTTACTCAAGACGAAAAAGAATTAGTAATTCAAACCGTTGTTGAGGCTAATAATGGTCGTTTGCCGTTAGTTTTAGGTGTGGGTGGAAATAATACTATGAAAGTTGTTGAGGAATTAAAAACAAGGGATTTGTCTCCTTATGTGGCGATCCTTTCTGTTTCTCCTTATTATAACAAACCTTCGCAAGAGGGAATTTATCAGCATTTTAAAGCTGTTTCTGAGGCTTCTCCAATTCCAATAATTGTTTACAATGTTCCTGGAAGAACATCAAGTAATATGTTGCCAAAAACAGTTTTGCGTTTAGCAAATGATTTCAAAAACATTGTTGCTATTAAAGAAGCAGCCGGCGATATTGTTCAGGCAATGCAATTGTTGAAAGATAAACCAGCAGATTTTCATGTGATTTCAGGGGATGATATGACAGCCTTAGCCACTGTGCTAGCAGGAGGTTCAGGTGTGATTTCGGTTATTGGACAAGGTTTTCCAAAAGAATTTTCGGAGATGATTCGATTAGGATTGAATCGCAAAGTTGATGAAGCATTCAAATCACAATATTTATTGTTTGATTGTATTGATATGATTTTTGAACAAGGGAATCCTGCCGGAATCAAACAAGTTTTTCAAGCTCTAGGAATAGCTGAAAATACAGTTAGACTTCCATTAGTAAGTGTGGATGAATCCTTACAAGAAAGAATAGCTGAATTTGTAAAAAGAATAGATAAATAAGTAGTTTTCACCTGTTTTATTTAAGCTAAGAAATATTTTGTAGTCGCTAAATTAATAACTAAATTTGCAACCGAAACTTCGGTATGATTTTTTATAGACTGAAACAGTCTGTATTTTAAAGATAAAAATAAAAAAATGAAGAAAATTGTATCCTTATTGCTTCTTGTAGTTCTTTTTAGTTCATGTAATGAATATCAAAAAGCCTTGAAAAGCGAAGATGTTTCGAAAAAATTTGCAATGGCCGATACGTTATATGCACAAGCTAAATATACTAAAGCACTGCGTCTTTTTGAGCAAATTGCTCCTGAATACAGAGGGAAGCCTCAGGCGGAAAAACTGTTTTATATGTATGCACAGGCTTATTATAAGACGAAACAATACCATTTGGCAGCCTATCAATTTGAAAGTTTTGTTTCAGGATATCCAAAAAGTGTAAAGGCAGAAGAAGGAGCCTTTTTAGGAGCTAAAAGTTATGCTATTTTGTCGCCAACATATAGTTTAGATCAGGCAGATACTTTTAAAGCAATTGAAAAAATGCAGTCTTTTATAGACAGATACCCAAATTCACAGTATTTGACAGAAGCAAATGGATTGACTAAGTTGTTATCTGAAAAAATAGAACAAAAGGTTTACGAAAATGCTAAAGCTTACAATACTATTTCTGATTTCAAATCAGCATTAGTTGCTTTTGATAATTTTGTTGCTGATTATCCGGGAACTAAATTTAAAGAAGATGCTTTGTACTATAAATTTGATTCAGCTTATCAATTAGGTATCAATAGTGTACCTGCAAAAATGCAAGAAAGATTGAATGTAGCTAAAGTGTCGTATCAAAACTTGTTTAAGTTTAAAGCAGATACAAAATATAAAGAAAAAGCAGACGAGATGTATGCTCGTGTTGAACAAGAATTACAAAAATATACTAAATAAACTAAAGTCATGGATTTAAAAAAGACGAATGCTCCAGTAAATACAATAACGTACAACAAAACGCTTATTGAACAACCTACTGGAAATGTGTATGAAGCAATTACCATTATGGCTAAAAGAGCGAACCAAATTAATTCTGAAATCAAAAAAGAATTAACAGAGAAATTGGAAGAGTTTGCTACATATAATGACAGTCTTGAAGAAGTTTTTGAAAATAAAGAACAAATCGAGGTTTCTAAATTCTATGAAAAATTACCAAAACCACACGCTTTAGCTGTTCAAGAATGGTTAGATGGTAAAATTTATCACAGAGAATCAAATAAATAACATACTATGTCAGTTTTAAGCGGTAAAAAGATTTTGCTAGGAGTTTCTGGCGGAATTGCCGCCTATAAAACAGCGTCTTTAGTACGACTTTTTATAAAAGCAGGTGCACATGTCCAAGTGATAATGACACCTGCTTCTAAGGATTTTGTAACCCCACTTACTTTATCCACTTTATCTAAAAATCCGGTTTATTCCACATTCTTTAATCAAGACGAAGAAGATGAAAAATGGAATAATCATGTAGAATTAGGTCTTTGGGCTGATTTAATGATTGTTGCGCCTGCAACCGCAAATACCTTGTCAAAAATGGCAAATGGTAGTTGTGATAATCTGCTTATTGCAACCTATTTATCAGCAAAATGTCCCGTTTATTTTACTCCTGCAATGGATTTAGATATGTATAAACATCCTTCTACTTTAGCTAGTTTTACGGCTTTAGAACAATTTGGAAATATCATAATTCCTGCCGAAAATGGTGAATTAGCCAGTGGTTTATCAGGCGAAGGCAGAATGGCCGAACCCGAAAATATTATTGCTTTTCTCGAAGCCGATTTAGAAAGTAAATTGCCTTTAAAAGGGAAAAAAATATTGATCACAGCTGGTCCTACATACGAAGCTATCGATCCGGTACGTTTTATTGGAAATCATTCTTCAGGTAAAATGGGGTTTGACATTGCTAAAAGTGCCGCTAATTTAGGTGCTTCGGTTATTTTAGTAACTGGCCCTACGCATTGTGTGGCGAATCATTCTTTGATAAAAGTAATCAAAGTAGTTTCGGCACAAGAAATGTATGATGCTTGTCATCAATATTATGCTGATGTTGATGTGGCAATTGCCGCCGCAGCGGTAGCTGATTACAGACCAAAAATGGTAGCTGACCAAAAGATTAAAAAATCGGCTGATAATTTTGTTATTGAACTCGAAAAAACAAAAGACATCTTGTTTTCATTGGGAGAAAATAAAAAAGAGCAATTTTTAATTGGCTTTGCTTTAGAAACTGAAAATGAAATTGAGAATGCTAAGGCTAAAATTCAGAAAAAAAACTTAGATTTGATTGTTCTAAATTCTTTACAAGATGAAGGGGCTGGTTTTCAAAAATCAACCAATAAAATTACTTTTATCGATAAGAATTTTAAGATCGAGCCGATGGAATTAAAATCCAAAGAAGCGGTTGCTGATGATATTTTAAATAAAGTAATAGCTCATTTTTATGAATAAGATAATTGTCTTTTTTTTAGTATTAAGCTTTGGTTTTGTTCAAGGGCAACAGTTGAATTGTACAGTGACTGTTAATGCTCAAAAAATGGGTAATCCTAATCAACAGCTTTATAAAACATTGGAAACTTCTTTGAATGAGTTTGTCAATAAAACCGATTGGACTACACAAAATTACAAACAGCAGGAAAAGATTAATTGTTCGATGTATATTACTTTATTGTCGAATAGTTCTGATCAATTTACTGCAACAATTCAAGTACAATCCTCTCGTCCTGTTTTTGATTCTTCTTATGAGACACCAGTATTGAATCTTAATGATAAAGATTTTAGTTTTACTTATACTGAGTTTGAAAATTTAGTATTTAATGCTAATTCTTTTCAATCTAATCTTGTTTCGGTTATTTCTTTTTACAGTAATGTAATTATAGGAATGGACAAAGATACATTTGAGTTAAAATTAGGTGATTCTAGTTATCAAACAGCACAAACTATAGCAACAGTTGCGCAACAAAGTGGTTATAAAGGTTGGAGTCAGATTGATGGAAACCAAAATCGTTATTTTTTAATTAATGACTTGTTGTCACCCACTTATAGCGAAATAAGAAAAACGTTGTTCGATTACCATCAAGCTTTGGATTTAATGACAGCCGATTCTAAATCGGCAAAAGAAAAAGTGAAAAATTCGCTGATAGCTTTAAATAAATTGAATAATTCAAAACCAAATGCTTTTTTAACCCGTGGTTTTTTTGACGCAAAATCAGACGAAATTGTTTCTATCTTTTCAGGAGGACCTACTTTGAACATTACCGATTTAGTTGATAATTTAAATAGAATTTCGCCTATGAATTCCAGTAAATGGGCAGCTTTTAAATATTAGTTATTATTACCTTTTTTAAAATTATTCCATACAACTCATAATAAATACAATTAATGATTACTGCACTATCAATAAAAAACTATGCTTTAATTGAGAAATTAACTATTGATTTTTCTAAAGGATTTTCGATTATTACAGGAGAAACAGGTGCGGGGAAATCTATTATTTTAGGTGCTTTAGGACTAGTTTTAGGAAAACGTGCCGATTTGACTTCTTTAAAAAATAAGGAAGAAAAATGTATTATTGAAGCCCAATTTGATATTTCGAAATACAATTTAGCTGCTTTTTTTGAAGCCAATGATTTGGATTACGAAGACGAGACAATCATTAGAAGAGAAATTCTTCCTTCGGGAAAATCGCGTGCTTTTATAAATGATAGTCCTGTAAATCTTCAGGAACTTCAGGACTTAGGATTGTTTTTAATCGATATTCATTCGCAACAACAAACCAGAGAACTTACCGATGAGAATGTTCAGTTTGATATAATTGATGCCATTGCAGCTAATCAGGAAATTATTGCTGATTATCAATCGCTTCTTAAAAGTTATAAATCGGATAAAACTCAATTGAATTCGCTAATTAAAAGACAAAGTGAATCCAATAAAGAACAGGAATATCATACTTTTTTATTGAATGAATTGCTTGCGGCTCAGTTAAAATCGGGGGAACAAGAAGAACTGGAAAGTGTTTTTGAGCAACTTAATAATGTTGAAATTATAAAAGAAGCTATAGATAAATCTTTGGCTATTGCCAATGAAGAGCAATTTGGAGTTTTAAATAATCTAAAAGAAATTAAAACGGCAATTCAAAAAATAGCTCCTTTTGCTGCGGAATATAATGAATTGTTAGAACGAATAACTAGTTTAGCTATTGAGTTTGATGATATTTCCGATGAAATGAATCGCTATTCTGAGAAAATAGTTTTTGATCCCGAACAGTTAGAAAAAACCAATCAAAAGTTGCAATTGATTTATAATTTGCAAAAAAAGCATCAGGTTACCACTGTAGAGGACTTATTAGCTATTCAGGCTAAATTAGAAAACGAGGTTGTTGAATTAGGAAATATTGAAGAAGAGATTGCAGCTTTGAATGCTACAATTATTGCAAAAGCGACGCAACTAGACGCTTTGGCAACGACTATTCATGATAATAGAATTCAGGCTATTCCAGTTTTATCTGAAAAAATGATTGGAATTTTAGCTACTTTAGGAATGCCAAATGTTCGTTTTAATATTGAAGTAACACAAGGTGTAAGTTATTTTCCAAATGGAAAAGACGAATTACAGTTTTTGTTTTCAGCTAATAAAGGAACTGATTTTGGATTGTTGAAAAAAGTAGCTTCGGGAGGAGAGATGTCTCGAATTATGCTGGCTGTAAAAGCAATTTTAGCACAATATTCAAAATTACCAACCTTAATTTTTGATGAGATTGATACTGGAGTTTCTGGGGAAATTGCCATCAAAATGGGAGAAATTATGAAAGAAATGAGTAAGACAATGCAGATTTTTGCCATTACTCATTTACCACAAATTGCTGCTAAGGGAGATGAACATTTTAAAGTTTCTAAATCAACAATAGATGAGGATACACAATCGGAATTAAAATTATTATCCGATGAAGAGCGTGTTGTAGAAATTGCCCAAATGTTATCGGGAACTATTGTTTCTGATTCGGCTCTAAATCATGCAAAAGCCTTGTTGAACTAAAAAATTGCCCTATATTTGCCATCCAAAATGACAGTCTTTTTTAGATATAGTCATTGTTTTATTCGATAAAAAATAAAAAAATATATAATTATACGTTATGATCATAGAACCTAGAATGAGAGGATTTATTTGCTTGACAGCACACCCAGCTGGATGTGAGCAAAGTGTTAAAAATCAAATTGAGTACGTAAAATCAAAAGGAGCTATTGACGGTGCTAAAAAAGTATTGGTAATTGGTGCTTCAACAGGTTTTGGTTTAGCTTCAAGAATTTCAAGTGCTTTTGGTTCTGATGCAGCAACTATTGGAGTGTTTTTTGAAAAACCACCAATGGCTGGAAAAACAGCTTCACCAGGTTGGTACAACTCTGCAGCTTTTGAAAAAGAAGCGCATAAATCAGGTTTGTATGCAAAAAGTATCAATGGAGATGCTTTTTCGAATGAAGTAAAAAGAGAAACTTTAGATTTAATAAAAGCCGATTTAGGTCAGGTAGATTTAATAATCTATAGTTTGGCTTCTCCTGTTCGTACAAATCCAAATACAGGAATTACACACCGTTCGGTTTTAAAGCCTATCGGAAGTACTTTTACAAATAAAACAGTAGATTTTCATACAGGAAAAGTTTCTGAAGTTTCTATCGAGCCATGCAGTGGTGACGATATCGAAAATACAATTGCTGTAATGGGGGGTGAAGATTGGGCTATGTGGATTGATGCTTTAAAAGCAGAGAATTTATTGGCTCCTGGAGCTACAACTGTTGCTTATTCTTATATTGGACCATCAGTTACTGAGGCGGTGTATAGAAAAGGAACAATTGGTCGTGCTAAAGATCATTTAGAAACTACCGCTTTTGCTATTTCTGACAGCTTGGCTGATATTGATGGAAAAGCTTATGTTTCGGTAAATAAAGCATTAGTTACTCAAGCTAGTTCTGCTATTCCAGTAATTCCGTTGTATATTTCTTTATTGTACAAAATAATGAAGGCAGAAGGAGTTCATGAAGGTTGTATTGAGCAAATTCAGCGCTTGTACCAACAAAGATTGTTTACAGGTGCAGAAGTTCTTGTAGATGAAAAAGGTAGAATCCGTATTGACGATTGGGAAATGCGTGAGGATATTCAAGCTAAAGTTGCTGAATTATGGGAACAAGCTGTTACTGAAAATCTTGCTGAAATAGGGGATTTAGAAGGGTATAGAAAAGATTTTTATAATTTATTTGGCTTTGATGTAGCTGGAGTTGATTATAAAGCAGAATCTGACGAAATGGTTCAGGTTGAAAGTATCGCCTAATTTTATTTCGAAAAAAATAAAACAGAATTAATAGGTAATGCGTCTTAATTTTAAATGTATAAAAGCATTTAAAATTAAGGCGCATTATTGATTAAAGGTTATCTTTGTTAAAATATTGCATTTATATTGTATAATTAATACCGCTTTTAAGAATATGTATTTTTCTTTGATTATTCCCGTGTATAATCGTCCGGACGAAGTCGATGAACTTTTAGAAAGTTTATCAAAATCAGATTATAAACAAGATTTTGAAATTGTAATTGTGGAAGATGGTTCTACAATTCGATGTGAAGATGTTGTCAATCAGTATGTAAGCAAATTGACGATTTCTTATTATTTCAAAGAAAATTCAGGACCTGGAGATTCTAGAAACTATGGAATGAGAAAAGCCAAAGGCGATTATTTTATCATATTTGACTCAGATTGTATTATTCCAGTCGAATATTTAACGGAAGTAGACAAGGCTTTAAAAGAAAATTATGTAGACTGTTTTGGTGGTCCTGATAGGGCGTTAGATAGTTTTTCGAATATTCAAAAAGCAATTAATTTTGCTATGACTTCTTTCTTGACGACAGGAGGGATTAGAGGAGGTTCTGAAAAAATAGGGAAATTCCAACCGCGAAGCTTTAATATGGGGATTTCCCGTAAAGCATTTGAGGCTTCTAATGGTTTTGGGAACATTCATCCTGGTGAAGATCCTGATTTATCTATTCGATTATGGAATTTAGGCTTTGAGACAAAACTTTTTTCAAAAGCTTACGTATATCATAAAAGAAGAATTGATTGGGAGAAATTTTCAATTCAGGTTAATAAATTTGGTAAAGCGCGACCAATTTTAAATAGTTGGTATCCGCAATATAGTAAACTCTCGTTCTTTTTTCCATCGGTATTTATTATCGGTTTAGCACTTTCGATTGCTTTATTAATATTTACCTATGATCTTTTAGCAAAATTGTATTGTGTTTACTTTTTTGTAATATTTTTAGTGTCAAGTTTTCAAAATAAAAGTATTAAAATAGGTTATCTTTCGGTAACTGCAGTTTGGAAACAATTTTCAGGTTATGGTTTGGGATTTTTAGAATCCTATATTAAAATAATTATCTTGAAGCAAAAGCCAGAAGTAGCTTTTCCTAATTTGTTTTTTAAAGTGTAATTATGCCAAAAATTATTGGTTTAACAGGAGGGATTGGAAGTGGTAAAACTACTATTGCTAATTATTTAGCTTCGCTAGGTATTCCTGTTTATATAGCTGATGATGCGGGTAAAAAAGTAATGCAAACTAAAGAAATTCTTGAAGCGATAAAAGAACAGTTTGGCGCAGCTATTTTTGACGAAAATCAATTAAATAGAGCAAAATTGGCTGGAATTGTCTTTGATGATCCCAATCAATTAAAAGCATTAAATGCTATTGTACATCCTGCTGTTAGGAAGGATTATAAGGATTGGTTGTCTCAACATCAAAAAGATCCTATTTTAGTTTATGAATCGGCAATTTTATTTGAAAGTGGGAGTTATAAAGATTTTGATTATATCTTGACAATAACAGCACCTTTAGAAACCAGAATTGAACGCGTTTTAAAAAGAGAGACAATTAGCCGCGATCAGGTATTGAATAGAATTAATTCGCAATGGACAGATGAACAACGCATTTCAAAAAGCGATTTTGTTGTTGATAATATTGATATTGTTAAAACTAAGCTTAAAATCGATAAAATTCTTAAAATTTTATCGATTAATCAATAGGAGTTCTAGATGTTAATGTTTGGTTAATACATTATCAACTATAGTGTTAAAAAGTTAATTTTGTTTTGATGAATAAATTGTTTTTTAGATTTCTTGTTTTGTTGATGAGTTTGTCTCTTATAGGGATTATACTCGTTCAGGTGTATTGGTTTAATACTTCATTTAAAAATAATGATGAACAATTTAAATATCATGTTACTCAGGTAATAGGTAATGTAGCTGAAAAACTTGAAAAGCAGGAAGCATTTAGTTTTTATGACAAGTACAACCGTTATAAAGACAGTACAGGAAAAATTCCTGAAAAGAATGATTTACTTGAATTTTATTATGTTCAAAAAAATCCAAGAACGAATAAGACAATTGTTTATTCGAACAGTGTTATAGCAGAAGATTATAATATTTCGCCTGCTTTGTTTAGTAAAAGGTTCAGTAGTGAGCGATTTAAGAATTTTAGTTCTAAGAGAGTAACCGAGGTTTACAATAATAATTCCATTGATAAATCGCAACAGAGTTTAGTACCTGATTTAAAAATTGAAAAATCTGGAAGTTTAGATGTTTTAGATAATGCTCAGTTTGAAATTTTCTTTAAAGATATTGCTTCGGCAATGCCTGTAGAAGAAAGAATTTCTAAGGAAACTTTACAAAAATTAATTAAGAAAGAACTAGAAGTATATGGTGTAAATACCAAATTTGAATTTGGGATTTTCAGTAATGGAACGGAGACAAAAATAAAATCGGATGGATTTCATTTTGATAAAGAAGCAACGTATTCCATACCAATACTTGCTGATAATGAGGGAAATGAAAAGTATAAATTGTCGCTTACTTTTCCACACAAAAAGAAGTTTCTTTTGTCAGAATTAGTAAGTATTACAGTTTTATCAATAGTATTTACATTAATTATTTTAATTGCTTATACAAGTGCATTGAATCAATTAATTCGTCAACGTCAAATTTCAGAGATTAAGACGGATTTTATAAATAATATGACGCATGAGTTTAAAACACCTATTGCTACGATTAATTTAGCTTTAGATGCTATTAAGAATCCTAAAATAATTGAAGACAAAGAAAAGGTTTTCAAGTATTTACAAATGATTCGGGATGAAAATAAACGAATGCACGCTCAGGTGGAGAATGTTTTACGCATATCTAAATTAGAGAAAAAAGAACTCGATATTGAAAAAGGTTCGAGCAATGTTGAAGAAGTCATTTATGATGCTATCGAGCACGTGAATTTGATTCTAGAAGATAGAGGAGGAGAGATAAACAATCATTTTGAAGCTCTAAGAACAACCGTTTTAATTAACGAAGTGCATTTTACCAATGTGATTGTAAACATATTAGAAAATGCCATAAAATATTCGCCTGATACCCCAAAAATTGATATTTATACCGAGAATATTAAGGACATGATTCTGATAAAGGTTAAAGATCAAGGTTTAGGAATGAGTAAGGTGGCTCAAAAAAGAGTTTTTGAGAAATTTTACAGAGAGCACACTGGAGATTTGCATAATGTAAAAGGGCATGGTCTAGGTTTAGCTTACGTAAAAAGAATAGTAGAAGACCATAACGGACAAGTATTTGTAGAAAGCGAAAAGGGAAAAGGAAGTACCTTCATTATAAAATTACCTCTAATAAATTAGAATATGGAAAGTATAAATAAAAAAATTCTCTTAGTAGAAGACGACTTAAATTTTGGAGCTGTTCTAAAAGATTATTTAATGTTGAATGACTTTGACGTTACTTTAGCAAAGAACGGAATGGAAGGTTTTGAGAAATTTAAAAAAGATTCTTATGACCTATGTATTCTGGACGTAATGATGCCATACAAAGATGGTTATACATTAGCTAAAGAAATAAGAGAGAAAAATGCGGAAGTGCCTATTATCTTTCTTACGGCTAAATCAATGAAAGAAGATGTTTTAAAAGGATACAAAGCTGGTGCAGATGATTATTTGAACAAGCCTTTTGATTCTGAAGTTTTATTAATGAAAATCAAAGCCATTATTCAAAGAAAAGCTTCTGATGTAAAAGCAGAACAAG
>JBDLTG010000081.1:0-17124 GCA_039805885.1 Bacteroidota bacterium | reverse complement strand
TAATCAACAATGCCCTTTTCTGTTAGTTTTTCTAAAACTGTTTGGACTTCTGCTTCGGTGTGTTTTGATTTTCTTGCAATTAACGGAAGGTTAAAGTTGGTTTGGATGTCATAAATTCCGGGATACGTACGCAGAATAGCCAGAATAATTTCTTCATCGTTAGGATTCAAACTCGTATAACGAATGACTTCTTTGGAAGGAATAATAAATTGTAAACTTATTTTTTCTGAGAATTCCTGTGATAAGCTAATAACACCTTGTCTGTCTAAAAACTGAATGGCATTGTAGGTTTTTAAAACTGGGAATTTATATCGGGTGCAAAACTGATTTAGGTTGAAGGAATATTGTTCGTTGATACCTTCGCCATAGGCAATTTGAAAATAGTTACACATTTTGATAAAAACCTCTTTTAGGAATTGTTTATCAGGAAGTGTATAAATAAATTGATTTTCGGTTTGGGCAACATCTGATGGATTTGTTAGTAAAACAGCAAAAGCTTTTTCTTCGTTTCTACCAGCGCGACCTGCTTCCTGGTAATAATTCTCAAGGTTTTCGGGTAGTTGAATATGAATCACTGTTTTTACATTGGCTTTGTCAATTCCCATTCCGAAGGCATTCGTGGCAACCATAACCAGCGCTTCTTCTTCCATCCAAAGTTGCATGTTTTTGGTTTTGTCTTTTGTTGATAATCCACCGTGATAGTAGGTAGCTTTAAAACCTAAAGAGTTAAGCTGTGCAGCAGTATCAATACAAGCTCTTCGGTTTCTAACATATATAATAGACGGTTGTGGGTTTTTGCTTAGAATTTGTTTTATTCTAAAGAGTTTGTCTTCGATTTCAAAAACCATATAAGCGATGTTTTTTCTTTCGAAAGATTTTTCAAAACATTTAGGGTTTTCAAGTTTTAATTCGGTAACAATGTCTTCTTTTACTTTAGGCGTGGCTGTGGCTGTTAAAGCCAGAAAAGGAGTTTTAGGAAAGAGGGTCTTTAGATTCGAAATTTTTAAATAAGCAGGACGAAAATCATGTCCCCATTGCGAAACACAGTGCGCTTCATCAATGGCAATTAAATTGATGGGAAGACTTTTTATTCTTTCTAAAATCCAATCAGACTGTAAACGCTCAGGAGATAAATACAGAAATTTGTAATTTCCGTATTGACAATTGTCTAATAAGTCAATTATTTCGTCTGATTTGATACCGCCAGTAAGAGCAATGGCTTTGATGTTGCGTTTTTCTAAATTGGCTACTTGGTCTTTCATTAAGGCAACTAATGGTGAAATAACCAAACAAATTCCTTTTTGCATCATAGCAGGGATTTGGAAACAAATGGATTTTCCACCACCTGTTGGCATCAGCGCAAAAGTGTCATGACCATCTAAAACAGCATTGATAATTTCTTCTTGAGGTAATCTAAAACTATCGTGGTCCCAGTATTTTTTTAGAATTTGTAAAGCTTCAGACATGCAATTTGGAAAGATTTAATAGCTTTTTATTTCGAAAAAAGCCGCATTTACAACAAACTTACTCAAACTAATTTATATTTTGAAAATTGAAAGGAATCAAAATGATGATTTTGTTAAAAATCATATTACATAATTCATAATTTACATTTGAAACTGTATATTTGCTTTATTTTTAAATACAAAATGGATAAGAAGACAGAGGAATTTTATGATAGGTTAAAAACGGAGTTGGATAATAGCAATACCTGGCCAGCCTTATATTTGTTTAAATTTATTGTACCTACAGATAACGAAAAAATAAAACAGGTAGAGCTTGCTTTTGATTGTTTAGGAGCTGTTATTAAAACAACTCAATCAAAAACAGGTAAATTTACCAGTATTTCAGTTGATGTTCAAATGAAAGATTCTCAAGAAATAATTAATAAATACATTGAAGTTTCTACTATTGAAGGAATAATTTCATTGTAATCTTTGTATAAAAAGAAAAATAGCTAGTATACCTTTTAGCTTTCAGAACTCCCAAATAATTAAGTATGAATCAGAAATATGTAAAAGAAAATGCGAATGATGTTGTTCATCATTTAGAATATAACGCAGAAAGATCGCATTTGATTATTCCTGAATACGGACGTCATTTACAAAAACTAATTGACCAGGCTACAGTTATAGAAGATGCTGAAACTAGAAATAAAGCGGCTAAATACATTATTCAGGTCATGGGAAGCTTGAATCCACATTTAAGAGATGTGCCTGATTTTCAGCATAAATTATGGGATCAGCTTTTTATAATGTCTGATTTTAGGCTAGATGTACAATCGCCATATCCTATACCTTCCAGAGAAGTATTGCAATTAAAACCAGATGTTTTAAAATACCCTCAAAATTTTCCTAAATACCGTTATTATGGTAACAATATCAAGTATATGATTGATGTTGCTAACAAATGGGAAGAAGGAGAAATGAAAAGTGCTTTGGTGAAAGTAATTGCCAATCACATGAAAAAATCGTATTTGAGTTGGAATAAAGACACCGTAAAAGACGATGTTATTTTTGAACATCTTTACGAATTATCAGATGGTAAATTAAATTTAGTACAAAGTTCAGAAGAACTGATTAATACAACCGATTTACTGCGTACTAATAAGAGAGTTTCGAATAAAATTTCTCCTGCTGGACAACCTAAAATCCAAAGTAATAAAAACAATAAAGGGCCAGGGAAACCAAAGCCTTTTCAGAAAAATAATAATCAAAAATAGAAGTTACTAAGTATATAAGAAATTAAGTTGCTAAGTTTTTTTTGAAGAAAACCTTAGTGCCTTAGAATCTCAGTAACTCAGAACCTTAAAAAAAGAATATGGGAATTTTTAAAATTGAAGGAGGAATCCGTTTAAAAGGAGAAATAACTCCACAAGGCGCAAAAAATGAAGCATTACAGATTTTATGTGCTGTACTTTTAACTTCTGAAAAAGTTACAATCAACAATATTCCCGATATTATTGATATTAATAAATTGATTACACTTTTAGGAAATTTAGGAGTGAAAATTCAGCGTAATGGATCAGGTTCGATTACTTTTCAAGCTGATGAGGTTAATGTTGGATATTTAGAAACCGAAGCTTTCAAAAAAGAAGGTGGTGCTCTAAGAGGTTCTATTATGATTGTTGGACCACTTTTAGCTCGTTTTGGAAAAGGATATATTCCAAAACCAGGTGGGGATAAAATTGGAAGAAGAAGATTAGATACGCATTTCGAAGGGTTTATTAACCTTGGAGCAAAATTTAGATACAATAGAGAAGACCATTTTTACGGAGTAGAATCTCCGGAAGGAGGTTTGAAAGGAACAGATATGCTTCTTGATGAAGCTTCAGTAACTGGAACAGCTAATATTGTTATGGCCGCTGTTTTGGCAAAAGGAACAACAACAGTTTACAATGCAGCTTGCGAACCTTATTTGCAACAGCTTTGTAAGATGTTGAACTCAATGGGAGCTAAAATTTCTGGTGTTGGTTCAAACTTATTGACTATTGAAGGAGTTGAAAGTCTTGTTGGTTGCGAACACCGAATCCTTCCTGATATGATCGAAATCGGTTCTTGGATTGGTCTTGCGGCTATGACAAAAAGCGAAATCACGATTAAAAATGTAAGCTGGGATAATTTAGGTTTGATTCCAAATACGTTTAGAAAATTAGGTATTACAATCGAGAAACGTAATGATGATATTTATATTCCTGCTCACACCGATGGATATGAAGTAAAAACAGATATCGATGGTTCTATTTTAACTATTGCCGATGCACCTTGGCCTGGATTTACACCCGATTTATTGAGTATCGTTTTGGTTGTGGCAACACAGGCAAAAGGAGATGTGTTGATTCACCAAAAAATGTTCGAAAGCCGTTTGTTTTTCGTAGACAAATTAATCGATATGGGAGCTAAAATTATGTTGTGTGATCCGCATAGAGCGGTGGTTATGGGGCATGATTTTAAATCAACATTAAAAGCAACTACGATGTCTTCACCAGATATTCGTGCCGGAATCTCTTTGTTGATTGCTGCGCTTTCTGCTAAAGGAACAAGTACGATTCAAAATATAGAACAAATTGATCGTGGATATGAACGCATTGATGAACGATTGAGAGCTATTGGAGCTAAAATAGTTCGTGTTGAATAAAAAATATGAGTAAAGAACAGCAAGCCATATCGGCAACTTACTTTAGCATAATTGGAAATACCTGCTTAGCAATTATAAAAGGCTTAGCAGGTTTTTTTGGCAATTCTTACGCCCTAATTGCTGATGGAATAGAATCAACTACAGACATTTTTTCATCGTTATTGGTTTTATTTGGAATCAAATATTCGAATAGACCAGCAGATGAAAATCATCCTTATGGACACGGTCGTGCTGAACCATTAATTACTTTTTTGGTAGTTGGTTTTTTGATTACTTCGGCTACTATTATTGCTTATGAAAGTATTCAGAACATACAAAAGCCTCATGATTTACCAAAATTATGGACTTTATTTGTGTTAGCTCCTTTAATTATTTGGAAAGAATTTTCTTTTCAACTGGTGATGAAACGAAGTATAGAGACTAACAGTTCTTCTTTAAAAGCAGATGCTTGGCATCATAGAAGTGATGCAATTACATCTGTTGCAGCTTTTATTGGAATTACAATTGCCTTAGTTTTAGGTAAAGGTTACGAAGCTGCTGATGATTGGGCAGCTCTTTTTGCTTCTTTTTTTATCTTTTACAACAGTTATTTGATTTTTAGACCTGCTCTTGGTGAAATAATGGATGAACATTTGTATGACGATTTAATCGAGCAAATTAGAGTAGTGGCTTCTCATGTAGAAGGGATTATTGATACCGAGAAATGTTTTATTAGAAAATCAGGAATGAAATACCATGTCGATTTGCATGCTATTGTAAGTGCTGATATTTCGGTAAAAGAAGGCCACCAATTGGCACACATTTTAAAAGATACTTTACGAAAAGAAATTCCTGAATTGGGACATGTTTTGATACATGTAGAACCTGATGATGAATAATTTATTTCAGAAAATTATAAAAAAAAACGAGTCAAATAATAAAATTGACTCGTTTTTTTATGCTCTTAATCTAAGACTATAGAAAAGATTGTATGGCTAAATCGTAGCTTTTTAGACCAAAACCTAAAACTACACCCTTAGCATTTCCTGAAATATAAGATTGATGTCTGAAACTTTCTCTCGAAAATGTATTCGAAATATGAACTTCAACTACCGGAGTTGTAATTCCCTTAACGGCATCTCCTATACCTACTGAAGTATGGGTGTATGCTCCAGCATTCAAGATTATTCCGTCATAAGAAAAACCAAACTCTTGTATTTTGTCTATTAATTCTCCTTCAATATTACTTTGATAGTAGTTGAATTCGATTGCAGGGAATTTTTTTTGTAACTCTTCAAAATATTCTTCGAAAGTCAAACTTCCATAAATTTCAGGTTCGCGTTTTCCTAATAAGTTCAGGTTAGGACCGTTTATAATGCTAATTTTCATTTTTTATCTTTTTGTAAAAATAAAAAACCGTCCCGAATTATCGGGACGGTTTTTATTATATTTTATAAGTTTTTTTAGAACATAATTCCAGCTGATACTTGAAATGTAGAGTTTTTAATGTCGGCATCTTTAGAAGCTTCAGTTAATCCAAGACCATATCGTGCTTGAATAAATAAGTTTTTAGTGATGTTTAGTCCTAAACCACCTACTGCAGCAAATTCAAAGGTTTCAGAATTTTTATAATCAAAATCATTTCTTTCACTTAATAAGAAAGACGCTTGTGGACCCACTTCTAAGCTCAAGCTTTTACTTAAATAGATTTTAGCTAATACAGGAATGGATAGGTATCCTAATTCGTTTTTAAACTCTTCTGTTGCATTTTTATAAGAAGCCCCTTGAGTAGAGTACAAAAGCTCTGGTTGAATGGCAAAACGGTCAAACAATTTAATTTCAGATACTAAACCGGCATGATAACTTGTAATGGCATCTGTTGAGTTGTAGTTCTGAGAATTTACCGTAATACTTGTTCCGTTTTGATTAGCATAATTGATACCACCTTTAATACCAAAACGAATGGACTGTGCTTGTAATGCAGATGTTATACTAAAAAGCATGACAGCAATTAAAATTGATTTTTTCATAAAGTTTACGTTTAATATTTATTTATAGATTTGAGTATGCAAGATATAACTCTAGTTGAATTTAATTATTATATAATTATGTTTTATTTTTTCAAATTTTCAATACAAAGTAAGAAAAAGAGTGATAATTTATAGGGTTGAATTAAGGGTTTTAAATATCACTAATTTTAGTGATGAAATGGTTTTTAATGTTTTGAAAATTAGTGTTTTGGGATTTGTCCTTTTGTTAAAAATGCTCTGTATTTTGTTGGATGTTTTAATAGTAAATTTGGTTTTGTGGTAGTAAATGTCTTAGGTTTGCTCTCGAATTTTAACATATATCAAAAATGAAAAAAGTTATTTTGTCTGCTTTGGCAGTATTTGCATTTAGTTTTGCTAATGCTCAATTAAGAGAAAAAGGGGAAATTGAAATTATTCCACAAATTGGTGTTATTTCAGCTAACTATTACGGTGGAGAATCTGGTGATGGAAACTCTGCAATTACTTCTGCAAGTTTTGGTGTGGGGGCTAATTATTTTTTTAATGACAGATGGAGTTTGCTTTCTGGTTTGATTTATCAACCTATGGGAACTGAAATTTCTGGATTCAAAAATGAATTGAAATATGTAACAATTCCTGTTAATGCTAGCTGGCATTTTGGAAGTACAAGAAAATGGAATTTGAATTTTGGTCCAAGTATTGGTTTTTTGACTTCTGCAGAAACTAGTGATGGTGAAGATTTTAAAGATGAAATGAATTCTACTCAAATTGGTTTAAATGTTGGTATTGGTTATAAGATTGAAATCTCAGATAATTTTAGTCTTTTGATAGATTATCAAAGTTTAACTGGTTTAACTGATGCTGCAAAAGATTTTTCATTTAAAAATACAGCAGGAACATTTAATTTAGGTGGTGTCATAAAATTATAATTTTAAGTACATATAATTTAAAAAGACTATTCGAAAGAATGGTCTTTTTTTATTCCTGTTAAAACATTGTTAATAGTATTGTTAATAAGTTTTTAGTAAGACTATGCTTTTGTTTTTAACGATTCGATAATTTTATGTTAATAAATTACTAATTTAATAATGTAAACCATGAAAAAAATCATTTTAACAACAGCGGTACTATTTGCTTTTGGATTTGCAAATGCGCAAAGTGGAGCTTTTAAACTAGGAGCTCATGTAGGTTTGCCTACAGGTGATATTAAGGATGCTAGCTCTGTGAATTTAGGTGCTGATTTGGCTTACACTTGGAGTGTAGCAGAAGGTTTAGATGCGGGTATTGCAACTGGTTATACTGCTTATCTTGCTAAAGGAGGCGGAGATGCAGCTGGTTTTATTCCTGTAGCGGCTACTGCTCAGTTTACACTAACAAATAATTGGTTTATTGGAGCTGATTTAGGTTATGGAATAGGTGTAAATCCTTCAGGAAATGATGGTGGATTTTTATATCAACCAAAGTTTGGTTACCAAATGGAAAAAGCAGGACTTTATGTGTCTTACAAAGGAATTTCAATTGATGGAGGAGGAACATTTTCTTCAGTTAATTTAGGAGTGAACTTTAAATTGTAAAAAAAAATATTTTTAATGGAAACCTCTTCTGAAAAGGAGAGGTTTTTTTATGTTTATAAAAGTCGTTTATTTGTAATATGAACTGGAATTCCTATATAAAAAGTTATCAATCCTATCTTAAAATAGAACGAGGTTTGTCAAAGAATACTATTGCTAATTATTCTTTTGATATTGAGCGTTTGTGTTTGTTTCTTTCTGAAAATAAGATAGCGGTTTCTCCTTTGAAAATTGGAGAGGAAACCATTCAGCAGTTTATATATGCTATTTCCAGTCAGGTTAATGTGCGTTCTCAGGCGCGAATTATTTCAGGTCTAAAAAGTTTTTTTAGTTATTTGATTTTTGAAGATTATCGGGTTGATAATCCGATGGAGTTGATTGAATCTCCAAAAACGGGTCGGAAATTACCAGATACCTTAGCGGTTGAAGAAATAGATGCTTTGATAGATGCTATCGATTTGTCTTCAAATGAAGGGGAACGGAACAAAGCCATGCTAGAGACATTATATGGTTGCGGTCTTCGGGTATCAGAATTAGTTTCGCTTAAAATATCCGATTTGTTTTTTGAGGAAGGTTTTATCAAAATTACCGGTAAAGGAAATAAGGATCGTTTTGTGCCTATTGCTAATTCGACAAAAAAGTATATTCTTCTTTACAAGGACAATGTAAGAGTAACTGTTCCTGTGAAAAAAGAATTTAGCGATACTTTGTTTTTAAATCGAAGAGGAGGGCAATTGACAAGAGCTATGGTTTTTACAATCATAAACAATTTAGCTTCTAAAATCAATTTAAACAAGAAAATAAGTCCACATACTTTTAGGCATTCTTTTGCAACACATCTTTTAGAAAATGGCGCCGATTTGCGTTCGATTCAGTTAATGCTAGGTCATGAATCGATAACAACTACCGAAATTTATTTGCATTTAGACAGGAAGTTTTTAACCGAAGTACTTGAGAATTGTCATCCTAGAAAAAACATGTAATTAAATTCCAAAAATCAAATTCCAAATTCCAATGTTGGAAAATTAAATTAAATGGTAAAAAAAAATCCAAATCCCAATTGCATTATTGGAATTTGGATTTTTTGTTCCGCCTCCCTCTCCTTTGGAGAGGGCTGGGGAGAGGATTTATTTAGCTATATTTACTGCTCTGGTTTCTCTAATTACAGTTACTTTCACCTGACCAGGGTAAGTCATTTCAGTTTGTATTTTTTGTGAAATTTCGAAAGATAAAGTCGCTGCATTGTCATCAGAAACTTTTTCGCTTTCTACAATTACACGTAATTCTCTACCTGCTTGAATTGCGTAAGCGTTTTTAACTCCGTTGAATCCGTAAGCTACTTCTTCCAGGTCTTTTAAACGTTGAATGTAAGAATCTAATACTTGTCTTCTTGCTCCAGGTCTTGCTCCGGAAATAGCATCACAAACTTGGATGATTGGAGATAATAAAGATTTCATTTCAATTTCATCGTGGTGAGCACCAATAGCGTTGCAAACCTCTTCTTTTTCACCATATTTCTCAGCCCATTGCATTCCTAACAAGGCGTGAGGTAAGTCGCTTTCGGTATCTGGTACTTTTCCAATATCGTGTAATAAACCAGCTCTTTTTGCCAACTTAACATTCAATCCTAATTCGGCTGCCATCAAACCACAAAGCTTAGAAACTTCACGAGAGTGTTGTAGTAAGTTTTGACCGTAAGAAGAACGGTATTTCATACGTCCTACTACTTTTATTAATTCTGGGTGTAAACCGTGAATTCCTAAGTCAATAACGGTACGCTTACCAACTTCAATAATTTCGTCATCAATTTGTTTAGCTGTTTTAGCAACAACTTCTTCAATACGTGCTGGGTGGATACGTCCGTCAGTTACTAATTTGTGTAGAGCTAGACGAGCAATTTCTCTTCTAACGGGATCAAAGCAAGAAAGGATAATCGCTTCCGGAGTGTCATCAACAATAATTTCTACTCCTGTAGCAGCTTCTAAAGCTCTAATGTTTCTACCTTCACGACCAATGATTCTACCTTTTACATCATCAGACTCAATGTTAAATACAGAAACGCAGTTTTCTACTGCCTCTTCTGTTCCGACGCGTTGAATCGTATTGATAATGATTTTTTTAGCTTCTTGTTGTGCTGTTAATTTAGCCTCTTCAATAGTATCCTGAATATGAGACATAGCTGAAGTTTTAGCTTCGGCTTTTAATCCTTCTACTAATTGTTCTTTAGCTTCTTCGGCAGATAGGCCCGAGATAAGCTCTAATTGTTGTAATTGGCTTTTGTGTAGTTTATCTACTTCGGCTTGTTTTTTGTCTAAAACTTCGATTTTTGCTTCAAATTCAGCTGTTTTTTTCTCGAAATCATCGTTGACTTTTTTAGCTTTAGATAATTCATTAGAAATTTGAGATTCTTTGTCTCTCGTTCTTTTTTCTACTTCCGCTACTTTTTTATCACGAGCCAAAATCACTTGTTCGTGCTCTGATTTTAATTCGATAAACTTCTCTTTTGCTTGAAGAATTTTATCTTTTTTTATGTTTTCAGCTTCAAGATTAGCGTCTTTTAAGATAGAAGCAGCTTCTTTTTTGGCGTTTTTGATAAGATTAGAGATATTGCTTTTTTCTATGATTTTAGCAATGCCAAATCCACCTGCAATACCTATGATTCCCGAAATAATAATCGTTAATATGTCCATGTTTGTTTTAAAATTTATATATAAAAAAAGCCTACATTAAGTTGTTTGTATAAACTCGAAAAGACAAGTTTTGAGCTAACTCGTTGTTCAAGCTTCCAAACTGAATTGGCTTGCTATAGTAACGATGATTTGCTCATTCTAAATTGTTAGTGTTGAGTTTACCAAATATGAACTAATGTAGGCAGTATCTTAGTTGTTTAAAAGAACGTTTTTTAGAGATTTTCGTCTAAAATAGCATTAATTTTTTGAATCCTATCGATGGTTTCGTCTCCGTTGATAGCATTATCAATCTGTTTTTGCTCTACTTGCGATGCAAATTGCAACGCACACATGGCTAAAACGTCTTGTTTATCGCGAACAGCATAGTTTTCTTCAAATTGCTTTATCATACTATCAATTTTTTTAGAAGCACTCCTAAGTCCTTCTTCCTGAGTAGGGTCCACCGTTAAGGGATATACTCGGTCTGCAATTGATATTTTAATTTTAAGCTTTTCGTCCATTGTTTATACTAATCTGACAACTGTGCAATACAGTAATCAATTTCACGAATTAATGAATTTATTTTAAGCTTTGTATCTCTTTTGTTTTCGTCACTGCCTAATAATGAATTGGCAATCTTAAGTGTCTCATACTGCGATTTTAAAGCTTCAATCTCTTGAGATTGGTTCTGTATGATTTGGGCAGATTTCTTTAATTCGATAGTTAAATCTTGATTGTTTTTTTCTAAATTTTTTAGTTTTAGAATAAGCTTTCCAACTTTATTTTCAAGAGTATCAATTATTTCTGCAATTACACTCATTATAAATCCTATTCATTACTTAATATTACAAATTTAGTATTAGTTTTTATTATTACAATATTTTATGGGTTTTTTTATTATAAAATAGTCAAAATGTTGTACTGTAATTGGTTACAAAAAAACTTTTTTTATAAAGCATTCCGAATTAGTTTTTTTATCTTAGCAAAAATGATACGCATGAGATTTTTCCTTTTTTTTCTATTGATTTCTAGAGCTCTTATCGCTCAAACTACTTATCCCAAAGATTATTTTCAGGCTCCTTTAGACATTCCGATGCAATTATCGGGGAATTTTGGAGAATTAAGACCGAATCATTTTCATGCAGGTTTTGATTTTAAAACTTTACAAAAAGAAGGTTTAGAAGTACATGCTGCTGCCGATGGTTATGTTTCCCGTATTAAAATTTCTCCTTTTGGAAACGGAAAAGCCATTTATATTAATCATCCTAACGGATTTACGACCGTTTATTGTCATTTGCAAACCGCAACTGCTGCTATTGAAGAGTATATCAAAAAAACGCATTATAAAGAGCAGGCTTTTGAGATTGAAATGTTTCCAAAAGCAAATGAATTAATGGTTAAAAAAGGTGAAATTATCGCACTTTCAGGAAATACAGGTTCTTCGGAAGGACCTCATTTACATTTTGAGTTTAGAGATACCCAAACCGAAAAAATTATTAATCCGATGTTGTTTGGGTTTGATAAAAATTTAAAAGACACTAAGAAACCGTTGTTATCGGCTGTTTATGTTTATCCGTTAGAAGGAACAACGGCAAATCAATCTAAGCGACCTTTGTTACTGAATGTTAGTTTGCAAAAAGATGGAACTTACCTAGCAAATAAGGTTTTGGCTAATGGAAAAATTGGTTTTGGAATTACTGCCGATGATTATGATAATGTCTCTTTTAGTAAAAATGGAGTTTATAAAGTTCAGTCTTATTTGAATGGTAAAGCTGTTTTTGGTTACCAATTTGATACTTATTCTTTCGACGAAATGCGTTATGTGAATGCTTTCATTGATTATGCTCGTTATAAAAAAACGTCCCAAAGAGTTCAAAAACTGTTTATGACTAATCCTTTTAATTTTAGTATTATTAAAACGGATGCGGATAATGGCATTGTAAATGTTGTTCCTAATTTAAATTTAGTGTATAGAATTGAGATTGCTGATTTTTTAGGAAATACTACAATCGTCAATATTCCGATTGCTTTTGATGCTTCCAGTCCGGTTGTTGGGAAAGAAATTATAACTTCTAATTATTTAGTTAAAGCCAAAAAAGATAATATTTTTTCAAAAGATAATATGACTGCCAGTTTTCCGGCGGGTACTTTTTATGATGATTTTGCTATGAATTTTGCCGTAAATGCGAATGTTTTAACGCTTCATGATGATACTGTTCCTGTACACTCCAGTTTTGAAATAGCTATAGAAAGTGATAAATATACTGAAGAGCAAAAAAGTAAAGTTTATATAGCGAGTTTGAGCGCAAGTGGAACTTTAGGTTATAATGCAACAACAGTGAAAGGGGATATTTATACTACCAAAGTACGGACTTTAGGTAAATATACCTTGGCGATAGATACAACTTCGCCTACTATTACCATTGCAAAACCTATTGAAGGTCGCTGGTTGAGTGCTGAAAAAACAATCCAGCTTTCTATTAAAGATATTGGTTCTGGTATAAAATCATACAATGGTTATTTGGATGGAAATTGGATTCTATTTGAATATGATGCTAAAACTAGAAAAATTACCCATAATTTTAGTGATGGAATTGTTGCCGAAGGGGCTAATGATTTAAAAGTTATTGTGACAGACCAAGTGGGGAATGCAACTACATTTGAAACTCATTTTTTTGGAAGTCAAAAATAATATTGGACACTTTGAATAGCAGTAAATTAAGTTTTGTTTTAGTTTTATTTTGGATTAGTTTTTCTTCTTTGGCGCAATTAGTTAAAGTAAAGGGAACGGTGCTCGATGCTCAAAATCGGCCGTTAAGTAATGTAAATATTTCATTTTTAGGACATACAACGCAATCCAATGCAAAAGGATTCTATGTCATTAAAATTCCTGTTAATAAAAAAATCAACCTTGTTTTTAGTCATTTGGCATTCAAAAAATCAACTGTTACTTTATTATTGAAAAATTCGGAGGATTACGAATTGAATTTGGTAATGAATGAACATGAGGAGCAAATGGGGGAAATCATCATTACAAAAGACAAAAAAAGTCAAATTCAGGGAATTACTACTATTACACCTGATGTTATCAAAAAAACTCCAGGAGCCAATGCCGGAATTGAAAATGTATTGAAAACCTTAGCCGGAGTCAATTCGAATAATGAATTGAGTACCCAGTATTCCGTTAGAGGAGGGAATTATGATGAGAACTTGGTTTATGTCAACGAAATAGAAGTTTACCGTCCTTTTTTAATCCGTTCCGGGCAACAGGAAGGTTTGAGTTTTACCAATACTGATTTAGTTCAAAACGTCAATTTTTCGGCAGGAGGATTTCAGGCGAAGTATGGCGATAAATTATCTTCTGTTTTGGATATTACGTATCGAAATCCTACTCAATTCGCAGCAGCTTTTGAAGCGAGTTTTCTTGGCGGAAGCCTTGCTGTAGATGCAATTTCTAAAAATAAAAAATGGACTGCAGTAACGGGAGTTCGTTATAGAAATAATAGTTTGTTAGTGAATAGTCAAGATACCGAAACGAATTATACCCCTTCCTTTGTAGATGTGCAAACCAATGTGAATTATCAGGCATCTGCAAAATGGCAATGGAGTTTTTTAGGGAATATTTCGCAAAATAAGTATGATTATCAGCCTTTAACCAGAAAGACCAGATTTGGAACTGTTGATAAACCGATGGTGTTAACGGTATTTTATGATGGACAGGAAAAGGATAAGTATGATATTTATTTTGCTGCTTTAAAAACTACATTTAAAGCTTCAGATCGTCTTACATTCAAGTTTATTGGTTCTGTTTTTCATACTTTGGAACAAGAACATTTTGATATTTTATCACAATACCGCTTAAGCGAAAACGATACCAGTATTGGATCAGAAAGCTATAGTGATGTTTCTTATACTAGCGGAATTGGAACTCAGTTGAATCATGCCCGAAATGACTTAGATGCTTTGATTGTAAATACCGAATTGAAAGGTTTTTATGATTGGACGAAAAGCAATTTAGAATTTGGAGTAAAATATAGCCGGGAATCTATTCGAGATAGAATAGTGGAGTGGGAAGTGATTGATTCGTCTGGATTTTCTATTAATCCACCAATAATCAATTTTGCTCAAAAAGATGAACCTTATACTTCTTTTACAGGACCGTTGGCTCCATATCAAAGTGTATTTGCAACTAATTTTAATACCATCAATCGATTTTTGGCTTTTGTGCAATGGAATGCAAAAAGTAATTTAGAAAATGCACAACTTTGGTACACAGCAGGTGTTAGAATGCAAAATTGGGGAGTGTCAGGAACGAATGCTGCGGCTAATTCGCAAACGGTTTTTAGTCCCAGAGCGCAATTGGCGTTAAAGCCTAATTGGGAAAAAGAAATCGTTTTTAGAATTTCGGGAGGCTATTATTATCAGCCGCCTTTTTATAGAGAGCTTAGAGATGCCAGTGGCGCAGTTCAGGCCAATGTGAAAGCACAGCAATCGGTTCAGGTAGTGTTTGGGAATGAATATAATTTCCAAATGTGGAAACGCCCTTTTAAATTGGTTTCGGAGTTGTATTATAAATCACTCAACGATGTCAATACTTATACTATTGATAATGTTAGAATTCGTTATGCGGCAAATAATGATGCAAAAGCCTTTGCGCAAGGAGTGGATTTTAGATTGAATGGAGAGTTTGTTCCAGGAACTGAATCATGGTTTAGCTTTGGTTATCTTAAAACAGAAGAAAATTCGAACAATAAAGGATATATTGCAAGGCCAACAGACCAACGACTGAAATTTGGCGTTTTGTTTCAAGATTACATGCCTAACATTCCTAGCATGAAAGTGTATTTGAATTTGGTTTACAATACTGGTTTGCCTGGAGGTTCGCCTTCTTATGCTGATCCTTATGTTTATCAAAATCGATTGAATGATTATCGCAGGGTTGATATTGGTTTTTCTAAAGTGCTGATTGATGCTACTTCGAAAAAAGTTAGGAAGAATTGGTTAGGGAATTTTAAAGAATTGTCCATCGGCTTAGAAATATTCAATTTGTTTAATAATCAAAATGCAATTACCAATACTTGGGTGCGTGATGTGTATTCTAAAAACGAATATGCAATACCTAATTATATGACTACAAGAATATTCAATGTGAAATTGAATGCTAAATTGTAGCAAAGGCATAGTTTCTGGAGTTTTCTTCGGTTTTATTATATCATAAATTAAGTTTAAAATTCAAAAGCATTTTTAAAAATCATTACATTTGAAAATATTTTAATGCACATAAATATGAAAACACTAGCTATAGTCTTGATAAATATTGCCACCTTACTTTTGGTAAGTTGTAAAAAAGAAGTAGAAAAACCTAAAGTAATTTATGATATTACTAATAAGGGGAGGCAACTTACAAAAGTAGATTCGACTCAGGTTTCTATTGCTGATTTACCTATTCAGATGGAGGGAACGGATTACTTAATTCATCCTGTAGGCGATTTAAGAGTGTATGAGAGAGGTGCGAAGACTAAATATGGTTCTTCTAGTGTAATCGATTTGAGTTTTACCATTTCTAATTTGGGAGATGATGAAATTACAGGTTTTTTGCAAAATTTAAAGTTCCAGAAAATTGATTCTGATTCGATAAAATCATTGACTGATAAGCCTGCTTTGATTTTGACTGTTACTTATTTAAAAGCGATTGCCGATAAAACAAACAAGCAAATTTTAGTGTACACCATGTATGATGTGGATACTAATAAAGATGGGAAATTAGATACGAGTGATATTAAATCCTTGTATTTAAGTGAAATTAGTGGAGAACATTTTACTAAGATTTCGGCAGATTTTCAGGAGTTGATCGATTGGAATTTAATCGAATCTAAAAATCGTTTGTATTTTAGAACCGTTGAGGATACCAATAAAAACGGACAATTTGACAAAAATGATGTGGTGCAATACAGTTACATCAATTTATTAGCTAAAGATTGGGAAGTTAAAAATTACGAACCTATTTAATGTTTTTTGCTTTAGATTAGAATGTCGCTTTCTAAGTCTGATTTTTCAATTGTGAAATCAAATCCTAATTGTTTTACCAATTCGATTACCAGGTTTTTATACCAGTTTTCCGATTTAGGATGAATGTAGATTTTTTCAATCAATTGATTGATATCTACATTGATTTTTAAGCCATCATTCAGTTTTATTTTGCTGTCAGTAACGTCAGTTATAATTCGGACTTCGCGTTCGTATTGAAAACTTTTTCGTTTAAATAGAAAAGGGAAGAATAAATCATCAAAAGGAATGTATTCTTTCTTATAATCGATATAGTTTACCTCGCCAATATATTGTTTAAAATGGTTCTCAGGATTCAAGGATTTTTGCAATCTTCTAATGGTCGATTGAATGGCAAGACCTTCGCTGTTTTGGGTAAAAATTTGCCACATGGCAAAAGATTCGTATTCATTAATATGCCAGCTACTGATGGCCACTTTTTCCCGATGTGTTTTGTAATAATTGATGAAATCAGGATTGTCAATGGCTAGTTTCTTGATTTCTTCATAGGTAGGCTCGCTAAACGTGCCTTCGTATTGATCTTCAAACTTGTCTGAACGGGACATGAATAATTTTTGCGAAAGCAATAAATCTAAAAACTTTGATAAGTCTAAATATTTCCAAACAATAGTTTCAGTATCTTCCGGAAGTTTGATATTTAGATTGTTGTGATACATTTTTTTAGATTTAAAATTGTTAGATAAAGATATTATT
>JBDLTG010000080.1:0-4619 GCA_039805885.1 Bacteroidota bacterium | reverse complement strand
TAAATAGTAGCGTTTGCAACGCGGCTTTTTAAAACTATGACAGATCGTTCAGATATACCCAAACGTTAGCTCGGAATTACATTCTGTGTCCGTAACAATAAGCAAATAACGTAAGCTAAATACTTTGTAGAATTACTGGATGAGATTCCTCCTTCGTCGAAAAGACAAGATTGCGGTAATGCTCAAGGATTTTTCTGTTAAAAAAATACCCTGAAAAAATATTTATCTGTACTTTTGCATTCGAAAACAAAAAAGCACTTTTTGAAGTCATTATTTAGCATAGTACTTTCTATTCTTTTACTACTACCTTCTTTTGGTAGTTTCTTTGTTTATACTTCATTCAAATTAAATCAGGACGAAATTGTAAAAACCATTTGTGTGCAACGAAAATTGGTAAACAATAGTTGTAATGGTCGATGCGAACTTCAAAAAAGCCTTAAAAAGTACGACGACAACGAAAAAAAGATGCAAAACAATCTGGATAACAAAATAGATTTAGTTTTCATCCAAAACACTGTTTTCGCTGATTTCAAAACGATCACAGTTACACCTATAGAAAAACCTAATTTCTATATTTTAGAAAAGAAAACGGTCTCGGTTTCGCTTTCTTCTTTTAGACCACCCTCCTATTTTATATAAATTCTAGTATCGCTTTTCAATGGGTATTGAATTGCTTTTTCTTGGTTTTAACCAAGAAAATGTCGCTATTTATAAAATTTATATAAATTAAAATGAAAAATATATACTTGGCTTTAGCCATAATAAGCCAATTTGCTGTAGCTCAAAATAAACAAAACAAAACACAAAAAGACACTACTACTATTCACGAACTTGAAAGTGTTTTTGTAACCGCTAATCGTACTGCCACTTTACGTAAAGAAACACCTGTTGCTATTAGTAAATTAACAGCTAAAACTATCAACGAAACCAAAGCAACGGCTCTTTATGAAATTGTCAATAAAACTCCTGGTGTTTTAATGGTAAACTTAGGCAACGAACAAAACATGATGGCCATTCGCCAACCCATGACTACGAATGCCTATTATTTATATCTTGAAGATGGATTGCCTATTCGTCCGTTGGGAATCTTTAATCACAATGCTTTATTAGAAATCAATCAGTTCAACTTGGAAAGTATTGAAGTGGTAAAAGGTCCTGTTTCCTCTTTGTATGGCCCCGAAGCCGTAGGCGGAACAATTAATTTAATTTCTCAAAAACCTTCTTTCTATCCTGAGTTTAAGTTTGGCGTACAAGCCGATCAATGGGGATATAAAAGAATTCAGGCTGCCGGTGGAGCTACTATTGGTAAAATTGGATTTCATATTGCAGGAATTTCCAGTATTCAGGAAAACTCTTGGATGACCTATTCTGATTTTACCAAAGACAATTTGAATGTTAGAGTAGATTATACCATCAATGACAAAACCCGTTTGATTAGTAATACCATGATTGGAAAATACTATTCTGATATGAGTGCTGGCGTAAACGAAAGTGATTTCAATAACAGAAGTTACAAAAGCAGTACTGATTTTACCTATCGAAAATCAGATGCTTTACGTACCAGATTGACATTGGAACACGATTGGAATCCAAATGCAAGTAGTTATTTGACGGTGTATCACAGAGACAACAAACTAGGTCAAAATCCTTCTTATGGAATTCGTTGGAGTGCAACAATCAAACCTACAGCAGCAACAGGTGAAGTTAACTCTAATAATTTTAAAAGTTATGGCGCTATTGGACAACACACTCAAAAATTTGATTTTTGGAACACAACCATTGTGGGTGGTATCTCATACGATTATTCTCCTGTAAGCTATTGGGCTTATTTAATAAATCTTAAAGCCACTTTAAATCCGGGCGAAGCAGGAAAACAAACGGTAAATAAATTCGAAATCGTAGCTGAACATCCTGAAATAAAACTAGCTGATTATACAGCCGACATTTACAATACTGCCGTTTTTAAACAAATAAGCTTCTCTCCTATCAACAAACTGATTGTTACAGTTGGAGGGCGTTATGATGCTATGAAAATAGACTATGACAATGCCTTAGACAATTCAACGGGAAATAAAAATTATAATAAATTTACTTTTAAAGCAGGAGCCAATTTCAACCCTATAAAAGCTGCTGGATTTTACGGAAACTATTCTCAGGGATTTTCACCACCAAGCATTACTTCTATTTTCAAAGCCAGAACAGGAACAGGAGGAAACACGGGAATCCCAGCTGAATTTTACTATAATTTGAAACCAGCTACATTCGAAAATTATGAATTTGGCGGATGGATTAACTTACTGAATAATAAATTGACATTGGATTATGCCATTTATTATATGGACGGAAAAAACGAATTGCTAAGCGTTCGTCTGGAAGACAGCTCTACCGATTATCGTTCGGCAGGAGAAACAAACCACAAAGGAATTGAATTTGGTTTAAATTACCGTCCTAATGCACAATGGAACATCCGCATGGGAGGAACCGTTGCAAAACACCGTTATATCGACTTTCAACTCTCAGACAATTCAGCGGATGTATTACAAAATTTAGGTGGCTACGAAATGCCTACTTCGCCAAGATGGTCAGGAAATTCAGAATTGAGTTATTATCCAAATTGGCTCCCTAATTTTAGAACATCAATAGAATGGCAATCGGTGGGTAGTTATTACCAAAACCAAATCAATTCAGTCAAATATGATGGGTATAACATCTTTAATGCTCGTGTGGGTTATAAATACCACAACATCGAAATCTACGGAAATGTGATGAATCTAACCGATAAATTATATGCTTATAATTTAGCAAGAGGAAATGCCGCTAACTCTCAAACTACTTATGTAGCTGCTCCTCCCAGAACTTTTTTATTGGGAATACAATACAATCTTTGTTTAAAAAAATAAATCTTAAGTTCTCAAAAATGAGCAAGAAAAACATCAAAAAGAAAGACTCTAAATTCGTCAAGAAAATCAAGCAGAATATGTACCAATGGCATCGAACTATTGGAATCATCACCATTATACCTGTTATTTTTTGGACTTTATCAGGCCTAATGCATCCGTTTATGGCGCATTTTTTCAAACCTGAAATTGCCCACGAAAAATTAGAAATCAATACCGTCAATCAAAACCAATTACTACTTTCGATTCAGGAAGTTTTAGAAAAAAACGATATTCAGCAATTTAAAAATTTCCGAATTGTTTCTTTCAACAATGCGACTTTTTACCAGGTAAAAAATAGCATTGGCGATTTATTGTATTTTGATGCTTCAAACGGAAAAGAACTCCAAAACGGAGACAAAATATATGCCGAATGGCTGTCGCGTTATTTCTTAGACGACCAAAAAAACAGTGTAAAAAACAGCGAAATAATCACCGAATTTGACAATCAGTACAAATATGTGAATCGTTATTTGCCTGTTTACAAAGTAACTCTGGACCGTCCTGATACAATGGAAGTTTATGTAGAAACCTCCTCTAGCAAATTAGCCACTTACAACCCAACATCAAGACAATTTTTCATTTGGTTTTTTGATGTTTTTCACAACTGGTCGTTTATAGATGCTATCAGCAACAATAGTATTCGCATTATCACAATGATTTTCTTATTGTCTATTATTGGGTTTTCTGCCATTAGCGGAATCGTGATTTATGGCTTTTTGTGGAAACAATTTAAAAAATCAGATGATTTAGAACCTAAAAAAGGAATTAGAAAATTCCATCGCCAAATAGGGATTTGGATTTCATTTTTCACACTAACCTTTGCGTTTAGTGGGGCTTATCACGCCACTACCAAATGGAATCCTTACACCTTGGATCAAATGGTATATGAACCTACTTTTAAAACCAAGAAAATTGGATTGGCCAATAACAAACTTGATTTGGACTGGAATCGTTTTCAAAATGTCAGCATCATCAGTTTTAATGACAGCACTTATTACCGTTGTCAATTAGAAGAAAAAGCTACTGGAAAATTCAAAAAACCAAAGTCAGATTCAAATTCGAAATGGAATAAAAAAGACATTCCAAAAACAGAAGTGGTTTATATTAATGCGACGACAAATAAAATTGCGCCGAATTTAGATTTGCAATATGCTGAATTCCTAGCCTATTATTTTACTGATGGTGCTCCAAAAGCCCCTTGCTGTGAAATGATGAGCCCTGAAATTCCAGAAGAATCGGAAACTTCTTTAGAAAACGTAAAATTATTAGAATCGAAAGTGATTATTAATTTCGAAAACAGAGAATATGGTTTTGTAAACAAGCGTTTGCCTGTAGTAAAACTGGCTTATGATACTCCTGAAAAAACAACTTATTTTATAGAAACGGCTACTTCCAGACTGGCTGCCATTGTCAAAAGTTCAGATATGGTTGAAGGTTATTCTTTTGCCATTTTACACAAATTTCTATTTATGGATTGGGCTGGGAAAAACATTCGCGACCTAACCATGGTTTTAGCCGCACTTAGTATTTTAGTTGTTAGTGTGCTTGGATTAATTCTATTTTTGAAGAAAAAATAATTAACATATTTAACCGCAAAGTTCGCTAAGGTTTTTTTTTGTAAGTTTAAATAAAAAACGCAAAGTTCACAAAGCTTTGTGTTCTTTGCGTTTTCTTAGCACA
>JBDLTG010000079.1:0-38009 GCA_039805885.1 Bacteroidota bacterium | reverse complement strand
GTTTTCGAATACTAAAAGAAAAGAACTCGCTACGCTCAAACAGCTTTTCTTTTTACGTATTCTTCAAACATTTGACACTCGACTGCGGAAGCTAAGGACAGTTAATTTTCAGCTTATTTTTTCTTCGAAAAACTGATTAAAGCATAAATAGCAGATAAAACGCCAATTGCAATTAAAGTCCCAATGATTTCATTTTGAGCCAAATTCGATAAAAAATAAAGAATAATAGCGATGGAAAGAATAGGGATGATTAATCCGCCGGGAATAGTAAACTCGTCTGGTTTAGATTTTTGAGTGTAACGCAATTTGATTACGGCAAATACAACGCCTAAATAAACTATTAAAATAGAACTACTTGCAATAACTACCAGACTTTCAAAACTTCCCGTTGCAGCAATTAAAAAACCCAGTAAAGCATAAATAATAATAGATAAGTAAGGAGTCGCAAATGAAGGATGAATTTTGGCTAAAGCCTGTATAGGAACAACTCTGTCACGAGCCAGTGCATAAAGGGTTCTCGGATTATTTAAAATATCACCGCTCAAAAAACCAAACATCGATATGGCAGCTCCCACAGTTAGAATGATAAAACCAATTGGCCCAAAAACAACATTAGCGGTGGCAGCAAGTGGAGTAGCGGTAAATTGCGGTAATTGATCTCCTAAAACACCCTGAGCGACTGTTTGAATTAGCATATAAAGAATTACAACAGCAGTGATACTGATAAAAATAGCTTTTGGAATCGTGCGTTTTGGATTTATCACTTCGCCAGAAACCACAATCCCCGATTCGCAACCCTGGAATGCAAAAAATAAGACCAGAGAAGTCTTGCCCAGTTGTTGAATGTCAGGAAAACTTTGTATGCTTAGGTTGCTTGCTGAAACCGCTTCCCATCCAAAAATAACCAGTAATAATAAAGGAATTAGTTTTGCAATAGTGTTGATTTTTACCAAGCCAATACCTTGTTTTACACCAATAACATTAATAAATGCCAGACCAAAAAATACGGTAGTTAAAAACAATAAACGCAGCCATTGTTCTTGGAAAATAGGATGAGCCGACCCCAAAACATTAATCAAAGCATTGGAAACGGCGGCATCGGCAAGAAGAGTGCCACCTACAGTAAAAATACCCGCTATGAAACCGGCGTAAGGACCAAAAGCAGTTTCGATATATGAATAAACACCTCCGGTTTGTGTTACCTTGCTGGAAGCCTCGGCAAAACACAGCATGATGAGTGCCATTAATATTCCACAAAAAGCATAAGCAATAATACTGGAAGATCCCATTGAGGCAGCAACAATGGCGGGAAGAGCAAAAATTCCGGCGCCAATAATTACATTCATAATATTGGCCGATAAGCCTAATACGCCGATGGTTCGTTTAAAATCCTCTTCTTGTTTTATCATCTTTTGTTGGTTTGCAAATGGGTTAATGCGTATTTTCTACTTAAAAAACGAAGTTATGCAAAATAATTTTTTTAGCAACAAAAGAAATGGTATTCAAATGAAAATGTAACGTTTTTGTGAAAATGGTAAAAAAAATATTGGGTTTTGTTATATCGTACTCAACCCATCATCCCGAAGCCTCGGGACGAACCGCCGAGTACGTGACGCTCGGTGGTGTACTCAAGATTTTATTGTTTTTTATAGGTTTTCGTGAATGAAAATATTTGAGAGGCGCACTCCGTCAGTTTCTGGCGGAGCCGTCTACTCGATTAGCTGTTGTTTTTTATATACGATAGTTCTTTGTTTAAAATTTCGTCAAGTTCGTCTTTTGACATTTTTATTATGTTATAATTTTCGGAAACAACTTCTAAAGTTACATCTTTGAAGCGAATTATGTAATGTTTGTAATTTGAATAATAATCATCAGAATGTCTAATATGATCTCTATTATTTACCTTTAATTCTTCAATCCATTCAGAATTGTAAACTTCAGATATTCCATAAAGTTTTACATCAGGTATTTTAAAGCTAAATTCGACTTCATCGTTAGGATAGCCATATTTATAAATTTTAAATTCGAATTTTAATGCTTCAATAGTTCCATTATTTTCTTCCAAAAAGAGATATAGATTTTGTTGGCTAGAAAAAACAAAATTATCGTACATAAAACTATAATTTTTTTCGAGTTCTATTTCTTTTGCGTACTGTTTTGAGGATTCCAATTTCAATCCAAATAATTTTAATAATCTCATTTTTAGAGTTTTATTTCTTTGGTTGTGCGATTCTGCGGTAAAATAACAGCTAACGTTCCGGCGCTTGGCGAGGTTGCGAACTTCGGAACCGATTATTTTCTGTTAAAGATAAAAATTCTTGCGAAACGTAAACGTTAACTTACCACAAAATTCGCAATTGCGAGAAACGGCTGTTATCCTCATTTTGTTGCTGCCAGTTCCATTTTGCACTTAAAGTGTTGTATTTATTGACTTTATAAAAATAGACTATGCAATTTTAAGCAACAAAAAGCAACGAAATACTTGTTTTGTTATACCTAATGTTGTACCTTCGTATCACGATGCACCCAATTGAAAACCCAGTATTTACAATACTTTCACTCTTTTGCATTGCTTTACAAATATAGTACAACATTTCTAAATTCCTAACATTATGGCATCAGTTAAATTAATTTTAAGAACACACCAGGCAGACCAAACAGGACACAGCCCATTGTACATTCGAATTATAAAAGACAGAAAAACGAAATTTATCACTGCTGGAGTAAAGCTCAAAGAGAACGAGTGGGATGAAGTAAAGCAGAAAGTAAAGAAGAACCATCCAAACAGCGCAAGGATGAATGCCTCATTATCTCAAAAGATTGCAGATGCTGAAGGTCAGGTTGCGGATATGGAACGCAAAGTAAAATCCATTTCAATCAGTAAGTTAAAAGATGCGATCAAGGGAAAAGTTGTGCCAAACTTTTTTGAGTATGCTTATGCTCGATGTGAAAAAATTAAAGGCAGCGTATCATTTGGAACTTATAAAAACTACACACTTTACACCAAGAAATTTGAAAACTATGTCGGCAGTAAGGATGTTTATTTCGATGATATTACGGTTACAGTTCTTAAAGATTATATGGCTCATATGGGAAATATTTTGAAAAATGGAGCAACCACGCAACGCTATTCTATTATGATTTTGGCGATAATGTTCAAGGAAGCAATTAAAGAAGACATCATTCCGGAATATATGTACCCATTCAACAAACTGACATTGAGAAAAGATACTGAAAAAAGAGTATTCCTAAACAAAGACCAAATCGAGATATTAACCAATTTAGAACTAAAGGAAGGACGAAAAGCCGACCTGTGGCGTGATTTATTCCTTTTCTCAATTTACGCAGGAGGATTAAGATTTAGTGATGTTATCGAGTTGCAATACACCAATTACAATGTTGAAGAGCAAAGAATTAAAAAAGTAATCCGCAAAACAGGAAGATTACACCAGTTTAAAATAGGAAAGGTTGCGATTGATATTTTAAATAAATACATCAAGGAAGATGCTCAACACGATGATTATATTTTTCCGATTATCACCGATAAAGCAACTTATAAAAAGAGCGAAGAGATGCGTTATTTTATATCTCAAAGAGAAAATCATTCCGCAAATTTCCAGCTCAACCGAATGGGTAAAATAATGAAACTACCGTTTCCACTTTCGTTCCATTTATCAAGACACAGTTTTGCTACAAATGCGTTAAATAATGGTATGAGAATTGAACACGTTTCAAAATTAATGGACCACACAGACATCAGTACAACGCAAATTTATGCCAAAATAATCAGCGAAGAACTGGATAAAGCGGTCGACAACTATATTTTTTAATTAATCTGTAAAGTGCTTGTTTTATTGACCTCAAACGATTGTTAATAACTTCATCTAAAATCCTTTAACAAGGATTTTATTTATTTTATAAATTTACAACAGAGAAAACAAGTAATTTTTAAAGCATTCGAAACGAGTGATAAAAGAACTCTAGTTGAAAACACTAGGACTTCCAAAAAGCAACAAATAAAAAACCGCTTTTAATTACCTTTCAATACCAAATGAATACCAAAAAAAACATACTACAATTTGAATTCAAAGGATCAAAATATGCAAACCGCAGAGTTTGTAGAATTATTGGCAGTGCCACAGGCACTAGCCAAAAATCCATTATTTGATATAATCGTTGAAGACAAAATCAACATTCAAAACTATTGCAATGCTTTAATTGCTAAAATTTTAGAACTTAAACAATCTCAATTCCCTGCATTTATCGATTATCAATTTAACCAGGTAAAGAACCCGGAAATATGGATTTGTAAACTCGAAAAATTATTAGCCAATAACGAAGCCTTTTTCAGCTCGAAAACGGCAATGAGTAGATACAATAAACTGTACATTTTAATTGATAAAAAACGAACAGAGCTGCAATCTTTGAGAGTAATTAATACCAAACCAAAAGCTACTAAAAGACAAATTAATGCAGATACTGACGAAAGGTATTTTTCTTTTTTTGAGGCAAAAAGCTATATAAATTCATTAGATAATTTTAACGACAAGATTATTTATTTAATGGATGAAATCTTTGAATACAACCAAGCGGATATCGTTTCTCTAAATAATAAGTTGCAACCCTACGACAAACAATGCACTCAATTAATTGAGCAATTACAAATAATGCGTAAGGTTAAAAACGATTTTGAAAAAGAAAATCAAGAAAAACAAGCTACTGAAAACAGTTCAAATATTCCATTTCAAAAAATCAAATTAAATGGTCCAACTAACATAATTACTAATGCTTTTAAACAAATGATGGTTGATGTAAAACCAAATGGCAAACCTTATATTCAAGGAAAAATCAAAGATATTAGTCAAATTATATGCATTATATTTAATGATGAAAAAGGCGAACCGCTTTCACAAGCCACTGTTCAAACCTATCTTTCACCAAATCGCACCGACAAAGACCCCAATAATGACATCAAAGTTAGATTTTAGTCCGATTTTTAAAAAACACACTATTTGTAATACATATAGTAATCAACAACTTACAAACTATTTAGTCTTATCGGACTAAAAAGTACTTATCGGACTTTTTTTTATTTCTTCCATTTGCACCATAACAATTTAAAACTTTTAAAAATGGATGCAATTATCTTCACAAAAGACCAGTTCACAGATCTAATGAGTAAATTAGACACTATTCAATCTCAAATTTCAATCAAGGCTGACCCAAAGAAAGAAACCTTTCTGGACAATCAAGAATTTCTTTTACTAATGAAAATTTCAAAGCGTACAGCTCAAACCTGGAGAGACGAAGGTAAAATTTCATTTAGTCAAGTTGGAAACAAAATCTACTACAAACTTTCTGATGTTGAAAAACTCCTTACGGAGCATTACAACAAATCTTTCAAAGGAAGATAGTATGAGTAGCTGCAACGGAACTTGTGAAGTTTGCGATTGCAAACTTCACACAAACGAGAACCAACAACCGCCAACTATTAACCATTAAATTAAAACTATGGTAACCATTTTCAAGAATTTCAACGAGGTTGTAGAACACAAAACAATTCCCACAATTTTAGAAGAAATCAAAACAGGAAAGTATAAACCGGGTATAGTTTACCTGCGTAAATCACTTGCTGAAAACAAGAAGGAAGCTTACAACAAAGCCAAAAAATCACTTCCAGCATTCACTCCTTCGGGAAAGTTTGTTGGAGGTCGAAAATTGGAATTTCTAGCGGATTATTCAAGTTGCATCATTCTGGATATTGACAAATTAAGTGCTGCTGATTTGCAAAATGCAAAGCATTTGGCCAATCAAAGTGAATTCACATTTGCAAGTTTCATCAGTCCATCAGGAAACGGATTAAAAATTCTAGTAAAAATAAATTCAGATAAAGCCAATCACAAAGAAGCATTTCTATTGGTACAAGCACATTATGAAAACATTTTAAAACTAGAAATAGACAAATCGGGCAAAGATGTAACTAGATTGTGTTTCTATTCTTCAGATGAAAATCTATATATAAATGATAATGCTTCCGTTTTTGTTACAACAATTCCAGTCGAAATTCCCGAGATTGTCATCCCGAACACAGTCAAAGAAACTAAACCAGAACCAGTCGAAAACACAGATACAATTTACAACCACTGCATAAAGTTCACTGAAAAAAAAGTGCAATTTGTGGAAGGCAGTCGAAATGTATTTGTTTATCAATTAGCGAATAATTTAAACCGTAAAGGTGTTTCGCTACACGAAGCTTTGGGATATATTTTAACTGATTTTGGGTATGACGAAAAAGAAGTAACACAAGCGGTCAATAGTGCTTATGGAAACATTCACGAGTTTGGTAAAAATGAGAAATTTGAAGCACCTAAAAAACCAACACCTAAAACTCAAAAATCAACAACTATTTTAGATGATGAAGACGACGAAGACAAACCAAAACCAACCCAAATTGACCGTTTAGAGTTGTTTTTATCAAACAAATATGTATTTCGGCACAATATCGTTTCAGGAAAATTAGAGTTCCAATATTTCGGTAAAAAGAAGTGGAATGTTATGAATGATTTTATTGAAAATTCAATGCTTCGCGAATGTCTAAAAGGTCGAATTAAAACAAATCTATCTTCATTACGGAACTTATTGTATTCCGATTTCTGTCAGCTCTTTAATCCATTTGAAGATTACTTTTTCAATTTACCTACTTATGATGAAAAGACCGATTACATTACTGAATTAGCCAACACCATAACCACTACAAAACAAGAACTTTGGCAGCAATGTTTCAAAAAATGGTTAGTTGCAATGGTTGGTTGCGTTCTCGATGAAAAGGTAATAAATCACACCGTTATTGTCTTTAGCGGCAAACAAGGATTAGGAAAAACAACGTGGGTTGAAAAACTCGTTCCAAAGCAATTGAAAGAGTATTTATTTTCTGGAACCATAAACCCAAACAATAAAGATACTTTGGTTCAACTAGCGGAATGTATGTTAATCAACTTGGACGAATTAGAAAATCTAAACCGTTCCGAAATAGGATCACTAAAAGAAATCATTACAAAAACCCAAATCAGAATGCGAAAAGCTTACGGACACAATAATGAAACAATGCCCAGAAGGGCATCGTTTGCCGGAAGTGTCAATACAGCCCAGTTCTTAAACGATAGTACAGGAAGCAGAAGGTTTCTTTGTTTTGAATTGGAAGGCATAAAATACCAGCACAATGTAGATATTAATATGGCATTTTCACAAGCTTTATTTCTTTTCAAAAGTGGTTTCAGGTTTTGGTTTGACCAGGAAGAAATAAAATCAATAACCGAGAATAATGAACAATACCAACTCCGAAGTCCAGAAGAAGAACTGCTTTTAACGTGGTTTGAACCTTGCGAGGTAGAAAATGCGCAAACGTTTTTAAATGCTTCGCAAATAGCTTCAAAATTAGTCGATAGAACAAAAATCAACATTAATGATAATACAATTAACAAGCTGGGGAAAGCACTAAAAAAACATAATTTTATAAGACTTAAAAAAAATGGATTATTTGTTTATGCAGTTAAAGAAAACAGCTATGAAGAAGTAGATTATAGCAACAGAGAAATTCAAGAATAATTGAAAAATTAAACCTTAAAAACAGCACACAAAAATCGCTTAAAAAAGTGGAAAACTAACGTTTCCACTTTTTTTATGTTTTTTACTTTTATTTGCTTCAAAATTCTTTGTTTTTATAGGGTAAGGTTGGTACCCAAAAAACGGCACAAACATTTTTTATTTTTTTTCTTGTCAAACAATCGGGTAATATAAGACCATAACAAAGCAAATTAGTAAAGTAGTAGTTCCAGTTTGCACTCATACAGCCATATAAATCCGTTTTTTTTATGCTAAAAAAATAAAAAATCTTTTATCTCAAATTAGGGTACCAACCTTACCCTAAACTTGTTTTCGCTCTTTTACATTCCATTGCTTTTTTGTATGTTTGTTGATTGTACAAAATCTGCTACAACAGATAGTAAAAGCAGAAAATAAAATACCTGCACAAATTATAAAATCTAAAAAATAAAGTTGGTCTCATTTAGCAAAGAGTTAGGTAGATAACTTTGTTTTTAAATACTATTTTTAAACAATAATGACAAACGAACAACTCAAAAAACTAGAAAAAGACCTTTGGGATTCTGCCAATTCACTCCGTGCTTATGGCGGACTAAAAGCTGCCGATTATGCAGTGCCAGTTCTAGGACTTATTTTTCTACGATTTGCAGAAAATAAATACAGCCATTACGAGCCAGAAATTCTTAAAGAATTTGAGGCTGAGAAAGGAACACGATTAGAAAGACCAATCCATTCAATAGCATTGTCAAAATGTGGTTTTTATTTACCTGATTTTGCCCGATATGATTTTTTGCTAAATCTTCCTGGAAACGAAAGTTTGGCTAAAAAACTGCGCGAAGCAATGGAAGGCATCGAGAAATATCAAGACGATAAATTCAAAGACGTTTTGCCAAAAGAAGCCTACTTTGAAATAGAAAAAAAGAAAGCCGATATACTACCACAATTACTCAAGACATTCTCCGACATTCCTAAAAATGCAACAGGAGATATTTTTGGTAAGATATATGAATTCTTCTTGGGCGAATTCGCAATGAGCGAAGGGCAAAAAGGAGGAGAATTTTTCACGCCAACTTCTGTGGTACGTTTTATTGTAGAAGTCATTGAACCGTATGCCGGAAAGATATACGATCCAGCTTGTGGTTCAGGTGGTATGTTTGTTCAAAGTGCAACTTTCGTTAAAGAAGCCAAACACGATTTGAGTGATATTTATGTGTACGGACAAGAATATATGGGCGAAACGGCACGTTTGGCAAAGATGAACTTAATGGTAAACAACATTCGTGGAGAAATTACTGAAACTAACTCGTATGAAAATGACCCTTATGATGGTTTAGGAAAGTTCGATTTTGTAATGGCAAATCCGCCGTTTAACGTAAAATCAGTAAAAGAAAGTACGGTTAAAAATGACGAACGTTTCTATAAATATGGCTTGCCAAAAAACAAAGGTAAAAATACCAACGACAGCATTACCGATGCCAATTACCTTTGGATTTCCTTGTTTGCTACATCATTAAATCCAACAGGAAGAGCAGGTTTTGTAATGCCTAATTCGGCTTCTGATGCAAGAAATTCAGAATATGAAATTCGTAAAAAGATAGTAGATAGCGGCATTGTAGATTGTATGGTTTCTATGCCTTCCAATATGTTTTTAACCGTTACAGTTGCTGCAACGTTATGGTTTTTTGACAAGCAGAAAATAAATACGGATAGAAAAGATAAAATACTTTTTATTGATTCAACAGAAACCTACAATCAAATTGATAGAGCGCACCGTGAGTGGAAAGAAGAACACATTCAAAACTTAACTGCAATTGTACGTTTATATCGTGGAGAAAACGAACGTTATGTAGAATTGGTTGGTCGCTACATCAACCAAGCCAACGAAGCGACAGACAAAGTGCCAGTTGCCTATAATGATTATTTTACTATTTTAAAAAGTACGATAATTAATTTACAGCATTATTCAAGAGATAGTAAAACCAAGCACAAACCCGAAGCTTTCAAAAAGATTGCAGAAAGTGGTTTGCTTGAAAAATTAGAGGCATTGACAATACCAAATTTGTCTTTACCTGTCATTGCGGGGAACGAAGCAATCTCTACTAATGAGCAACAATTAGCCTTTGCCAAAGAATTATCCGTTTACACCACCAAAGTAAAAGAAATAGATACTGCACTTAAAACAAGCAAAGACACCCTACTTGAAGTTTTAGCACTTGCAGACAAACAAATCAAAGTAAAAAACGATAAAGACTGGATGGCTTTAGGCTTGAATGGTGTAAAATTAATTGAAGAACTCCAACAAAAATGGAAAGATAGTACGGATGAAGTTACCTATTTCCACACCAATATTGACTGGTTGCAAACCCGTTTTCCAGAAGCAAAATATGCCGATGTCATAGGTTTATGCAAAGTTGCCGATAAAACTGAATATACAGAAGAACAAGATTACTCTATGAATGCTGGTAGATATGTAGGTATAGTTGATAATGATGGTTTCAAATCATTCGAGGATTATAAAGACAAAATTTTCGATCTAAATCAAAAATTGAATAGTTTAAAAATTCAATCTAAATCTATTGAACTAACCATTGAAGAAAATATTAATAATCTGTTCATATGATTTGGCAAATAAAAACTTTAGACGAGTTAGGTTTTGTTGCTCGTGGTAAATCAAAACACAGACCTCGTGGAGATAAAAAACTATACGGCGGAAAATATCCATTAATTCAAACAGGAGATATTCAAAAAACCGATTTTTATATTTCTGAATATACAAACACATACAACGATGTTGGATTAGCTCAAAGTAAATTATGGAAAAAAGGCACATTGTGTCTTTCCATCGTTGGTGCGAATACAGCCGAATCTGCTATTTTAGGTTTTGATGCTTGTTTTCCTGATAGTGTAATTGGTTTCATTGCAAATCCCGAAATGTCAAATGAAATATTTATTAAATATTATTTTGATACAATGAAACTGCAAATGAGGAAAATATCAGATGGTGGAGCAAGAGAAAACTTAAGTATGGAGAAATTATTTACTTTCAAAATACCAACACCACCAGTTATAATACAAAACAAAATTGCTTCCATACTGTCTTCTTACGATGACTTGATTGAAAACAACAAACAACGCATCAAGCTATTGGAAGAAATGGCAGAAGAAATTTATAAAGAATGGTTTGTGCGTTTGCGTTTTCCGGGTTATGAAAATTCTAAAATACTAAATGGATTGCCTTATGGTTGGGAGAAAGTAAGATTAGATGATTATATTAAATTTGAAAAAGGTATTGAGCCAGGAAGTGATAATTACTGCAATGAAAAAATAGATGATAATTACATACCTTTTTTGAGAGTTGGAGATTTGGGTTCAAGGGACAATTGTGTATTTGTTCACAAAGAATTATTAAAAGACAAGATTTTAAATACAGATGATATTGCTATTACTCTAGACGGAAGTGTTGGTCTAGTTGCAATGAATTTATCTGGAGGATTTTCAAGTGGAGTTAGAAAAATAGTTTTTAAAAATAAAAATTTAAAGAGGTCATTCATTTACCAAACTTTATTGTCAGAAAACATTCAATCTACAATAAAAGCTCACGCTGCGGGAACAACAATTCTGCACGCTGGAAGTTCGATAAACTTTATGAAAATTCTTTTACCTGATAAAATAATTTTAGAGAAGTTTGAAGAAGTTGTAAATCCAATTATTGAGGAGATTCTGATATTAAAAGGGAAAACTCAAATACTTCAAGAAACACGTAATTTATTATTACCTCGATTAATAAGCGGTAAGTTAAGTGTTAATCATTTGGTCGAGGAAGAATTATTAATGGTTGCCGAGCCAAAAGCCGAATATAAATAGAAAATAAATTATGAGTAGCACAACACCTTTAATAGATTTGTTTGGCAAAAAATTTATAATTCCACATTATCAGCGTGGGTATAGATGGGAAGAGCAGGAAGTTACTGAACTGCTAGATGATATTTGGAATTTTATGAACACTTCTAACAATGGAGAATTCTATTGTTTGCAACCTATTGTGGTTCAAAAAATTGCAGAAAACGAATACAATGTATTAGACGGACAACAACGATTAACAACGTTGTACCTGATACTGGTTTATTTAGAAGAAAGAAGATTTGAAGATGGATATAATCAAGAACTTTTTACATTAAACTACGAAACAAGAGATAAGTGCGAAAAGTTTTTAGCCGATAGGACTTTTATAAATACTATTGATGAATCAAATATAGATTTTCAACATATTTGTAATAGTTACCAGTATATTTCAACTTGGTTTAATAAGCACGCTGGAGCAAAAGGAAAATTAATACCAGTGCTACTTGACAATAACGACATTGGTAATAAAAATATACGATTTATTTGGTATGATGTAGAGCAAGAAAAAAATCCAATAGATGTTTTTATTCGATTGAATGTTGGTAAAATACCATTAACCGATGCAGAATTAATAAAAGCGCTATTGCTACAAAGCGACAAATACCATCCAGACGATTTGAAATTCAATAAAATGAAATTGTTTGAAATAGCTACAGAATGGGACACAATTGAATACACGTTACAAGAAGAAGCCTTTTGGTATTTTTTAAGCAATGAAGAAAATTTAAAGCCAACACACATCGAATTTATTTTTGATGCAATTGCCAATAAGATTTTAAAAGAGAAAAAGTATTTTGAATCTAAACCTTTAAAACACGCAACTTTTCTAATCCTGTCAGCTTATTTACAAGACTTAATCACTAATGATAAAAAATCACGAATTGATGCGGTAAAATTAATTTGGGAAATGGTAATTGAATATTTTGAATATTACAAAGAATGGTTCGAAAACAGAAAACTCTATCATTACATTGGATATCTAATTGAACTAAAAGGAAGTCATATTATCGATACTTTAATAAAGGAATCGAAAGAAAGAACAAAAAAGTCTTTTGAAATCTATCTTGAAGGCGAAATTAAAGATTTGATCAAAATAAATACAAAACGTAAAGATGCAAGCGGCGCAAGTATAGCTGTTAATCTAAAAGATTTGTGTTATGAAAACGAGGATCAAAAAACAAACGATAAGCCATTAATTATCAGGATTTTGTTTTTACACAATGTTATAGCAACTTTAAAATCGGAAAAAGAAAAAGCGAAATTTCCTTTCAACCTTTACAAGAAAACTAAAAAGAACGAAAAATGGAGTTTAGAGCATATCCACGCACAAAAATCTGAAAATATTACAAAATTAGAACAGCAAAAATCTTGGCTACAAGACCATATAAAATCATTGACCAATACAAATGATACGCAATTTGACAGTGTAATTAAAAAGATGAATATTGCTTTAAAAGATGATGATTTAGACAAAGAAGAGTTCAACAAAATTGTAAGTTCAGTGTACTCATTAATCAATAAAATATCGGGTATTACCGAAAAGAATACGCATCAGATTGATAATTTATGTTTAATCGATAAAAACACCAACAGCCAATTAAACAACTCTGTTTTTGATGTAAAAAGAGAGAAAATTAAAAAGAGAGAAGTCAAAGGATTTTACATTCCAATTAGTTCTAGAAATGTATTTTTAAAATCGTATACAGATTATCCACAAAACAATGCCTATTGGAGATTAGAAGACAGAACAGGGTATCTTAAAAGTCTTGAGGAAATGTATAATTATTTTGTAATAGAAGCAGTTAATTAAAGCAAATCAATGAAATATACTTTATACACATTATTAGAAAATAATTTAGTCAAAATTCCATTGATTCAAAGAGATTATGCGCAAGGTCGAGAATCGGAAAAAGACTTAAGAAATAGTTTCATTACCAAAATACAAAAAATCTTAAATGATGGTTCTGAAAAGCTTAATCTAGATTTTGTCTATGGTTACACCGAAAAAACCAGTAAAGGCAAGAACGATTTTATACCGCTTGACGGACAACAACGATTAACTACTTTGTGGTTGTTACATTGGTATTTTGCTTCTAAAGAAGGTAAATTAATAAAAGACGAAGAAACCAACGAGATCAAAACAATTCTTTTAAATTTCACTTATGAAACAAGAATTTCTTCCAAAAGATTTTGTGAAAATTTAGTCAATAATCCAATTTCAAATTTAGATAAAATTGAATCCATAAAAGAAGAAATAATAGATTCATCTTGGTTTATGACTTCTTGGAAAAATGATCCAACAATAATTGCAATGCTGAATATGTTGGAAACAATTCATTCATCATTAGCCGATTCTGAAAATGTTTGGGATAAATTGACTTTGAATGAGCTAATTACTTTTGATTATATTGATATTAAATCCGATGAATTCAAATTAACAGATGAGTTATATATAAAAATGAATTCAAGAGGAAAGCCTTTAACACCTTTTGAAAATTTTAAAGCAATATTCTCTCAACTTTTAAATGATGATAAAACAAATTATTTTAAGGAAAGGATTGATTTCAAAGGAAGTAAAATTAACTATCAACAATATTTTGCTTTTAATATTGATGGTAAATGGGTCGATTTATTTTGGAATTACAGGAAGGTTAGTGATAAAGGTTTAGATGAAAATATATTAAATTTTTTCTATTATGTAGCAGAAATGCTTCATTATAAGAAAAATAAAGATGAAAATTTCATCAAGAATTTCGAATCATTAAAAACGATTTACGCACATAAGGAAAATGTTGATTTTCTTTTCAATTCACTTGATTTTCTGTCGAGTGTAAATGGTATTGATTCGTTTTTCAGTGAATTATTTTGTAATAATGAATATGTAATTGGTAAAGTAAAATTATTTGATGACAATACTACCGATTTATTTTTAAGAGCCTTTACTGATAATCAATTTGATGTTAAGCAAAGAGTGCTGCTATATGGCGTTTTAGAATTTTGTATTGAAACTAAATCACTCTTTCCTGATAAAAAATTAAAGGATTTTATTAGAATATTGAGAAATTTACTTTCAAGAATCCGACAAGTAAATACCAAAAAAAGAATTGAATATACTTCAAATTTAAGACTTCCAAACTTTTTTGATTATTCTAAATTTATCGATGAATTGGTAAAATTAATTAAGACAAATCAAAACAAAAATATATTCCAATTATTTACAGAAAATAAACTAACAGGTTTTACAAAAGAAGCTTTTGATGCTGAAAAAAGTAAAATTGTTTCTATTCTTAAAAACAATAAAGAAGAAGAAAAAATTATCAAACTAGAGGAACATTTTTATTTAGAAGGCATCAGTGATAATTTCGATATTGAAGCTGCTGATATTGAAAAATATGTGGAAGCCTTTTATGAAATTTGGGAGCTTAAAGAAACTAATAATTCACTATTAGTAAGAGCATTATTAACACACGGTGATTTTTCAGTAATTACACACGATTATTCTAGCTTGGGGGAAATTTGGTATTTTGGTGCAAACGATTATTGGAATCGAATACTTGCAACTACTGACAAAGAAGAGCAAAAGAAAATTAAAACGGTTATTAGCTCCTTTTTAGTAGAATATATAAATCTACCTGAAAAGACAGTATCTGACAAATTAAATAAAATGATAAAGAATTTTAAACCAATTGTAAATGATTGGATATATTATTTTGTTAAGTACAATGAGATTACTTCAACTTATTCTGAAAGGTTCAATTTATTTACTTGGAAAGACGGCAATGGTTTTAATATTAATAGTCTAGGTAATTCAGGCAAACAGCCTTTGGCTTCATATCATTTAAATCCATATTTAATAACTATTAAACAAAGATTAATACAGGAAAAAAAATTAGAATTATTTTTTGGAAGATACACTGATGAATTAAGTTTTTTAAGATTACCAAAAAGTATGGATATTTATTGTTTTGAAGATGGGTATGATATTTATAATTTAGAAAAGCATTCAAAATCTGAATTGCTTATTAAAAAATTTAATCTTATAAAAACTGGAGACCATTATGTTTTGAAAGAATCAAAAACAAAAGACAAGATCGAGATTGCTATTGATTTTTGTCAAGAAGCTTTATTAAAATAATTTCCATAAGAAACTAAAACTATGGCATATCTAAACGAATCACATATTGAAGTAGCCGACATCAATTTCTTTACCGAAAAATTGGGCTACACTCACATCAATGCTTGGGAGAAAAAGCTAATGGGGAGAGAAACACTTAAAGATGTAGTGTTACTCGACCGATTACGGAGTAGTTTAGAAAAGCTAAATAAAAATTTACCGTCGGAATGTATTGACCACGCAATTTATGAACTGACAAAAAGCAGAGCAACACTTACGCCAATCATAGCAAACAAAGAAATATATGAATTAATTAAAAACGGCGTACAGGTTGAATATAAAAACGAATTTGGTCGAGAAGAAAATGATTATGTCAAAGTAATTGATTTTAATGAAAAGACAGAGAATGATTTTTTATTGGTTTCGCAATTAAGTATCGAATACCAGGAAACGCAAAACATTACCCGAAGACCTGATTTATTGCTCTACATAAATGGCTTACCATTGGTAATGATTGAATTAAAAAATGCTACGGAAAAGGTAAAAGTAGGATTTGATAAAAACTTAAAAGATTACAAACGAGACATTCCGCAATTGTTTTGGTACAATTTATTTGTTTGTGTTTCCAACGGAATCCAAACCAGAGTGGGTAGTTTCAATGCACCTTGGGATCATTTCTTCTCCTGGTTAAAACTTACCGACACAGCCATAACCCACGACCAACCTACTAAAGACGAAATTGAAATTGAAAGCCAAAGAACTGGAGAACATTTAAGTTTGAAAATCTTTGGAGAAGGACTTTGCAGCAAAGAAAACCTGTTAGATTATTTTGAAAACTTTGTGTTATACCATAAAAACAAGGTGAAAATTATTGCTAAAAACCACCAGTATTTAGGGGTTAATAATGCAATACTTGCCTTGCAGAATAAAGACACCAACAAAGGAAAGTTAGGTATATTTTGGCATACACAAGGTTCCGGTAAATCCTATTCAATGATTTTCTTCTCTAAAAAAATCCATCGAAAAGTTACAGGAAATTGGTCCTTTTTAGTCATTACAGACCGTAAAGATTTGGATGGACAGATTTACAGAAACTTTCTAGAAACAGAGGCAATTGTTGAAACCAAAGACCAAAAAGAAAACTATTTCAGACCCAAAGACAAAGTAAATCTGCGAGAATACTTGCAATCCAATAGAGCGTATGTTTTTACATTAATTTTTAAATTCGGTATAGAAAGCGGTAAAACATATCCACAACTAACGGATAGAAAAGATTGGATTGTAATTGTGGATGAAGCCCATAGAACACAATACAAGAGTTTGGCAGAGAATATGCGTATTGCATTACCAAACGCTCAATACATAGCTTTTACAGGCACACCATTATTAAAAAGCGAATTAACAAAGGATTGGTTCGGTTCTTATATTTCAGAATACAATTTTGCTCAAAGCATTGAAGATGGTGCTACTGTACCTATTTTCTATAAAAAAAGTGTGCCAAGAGTAGAACAAGTTAATCCCGATTTAGTCGGAGAAGCAGCTGCAATTTTAGAAGATGAAAACCTAACTGAAGAACAAAAAAGTAAATTAGATAAAGAGTTTTCTACCTTATTGAATGTAGTCAGAAGAGACGATAGATTAGAAGAAATTGCAAAGCATATAGTGAAACATTTTCCATATCGTTTAGATGTCGTAGATGAAGATGACCGACGACGACCAATGAAAGCAATGGTGATTAGCATTGATAAATTCACAGCTGTCAAAATGTATGAAAAAGTACAATACCATCTAAAAGAAGAAATCAAAGAGTTAAGAAAGAAAATAGCTAGCGAAACCAATCCCGAACTAAAAACAAGATATGAAAAGGCAATTTCTTTTATGACCGAAACCAAAATGGCAGTGGTAATTAGTCAAGAAGGAAGCGATAAAGAAGAGGAAAAAACATTTAGTGAAGCAGGTTTAAATATTAGACCACACAGACAATTATTAGACCATCCAGATGAAGACGGTCGAAATATAGAAGATTATTTCAAAGACCCGAACAATACCTATCGCATCGTTTTTGTAACGGCAATGTGGATGACTGGTTTTGATGCACCATCGGTTTCAACGCTTTATTTAGATAAACCATTGCAAAATCACACGTTAATGCAAACTATTGCAAGAACAAATCGGGTTATTGAAGGAAAGAAGAATGGTTTAGTAATTGATTATTTTGGAGTTTTTAGAAATCTTAAAATAGCTTTAGCTGCTTATGCAGAAGGAACTAAAGGCAGAAAAAATGAAGACGATGAAGACGAATATCCAGCAAAAGAGTTTGAAGAATTGTTATCATTGTTAGACCAAGCAATAATTGAAGTAAAGCTTTTTTGTAACGAATTGGGAGCTGATGTAGATAAAATTCTATCAATGGGAGAAAGAGGATTCAAAGAAATAGAATTGTTTCAAGAATATGCCAATATTATTTTGGCTAAAGATGAACATAGAAAACAATTAGGATTATTCGTAAATACCATTGTTTCGTTATATGATTCAGCAAAACCCGAAGTGTATGAATTTCCAATCGTAAAAAAGAATAGGGATGTTTTACAATATTTAAGAGATGTTGTCGACAGAAATGTAGATCAGGACGAAGCAGTAGAAAGAGCCAAGAAAAAGATTGAAGAATTACTAGATAGTAGTATCGTTGGAAAAGGAGATTTACAAGAGCCAATTAATTTGGAATACAAGATGGATTCATCAAAGCAAATCGATTTAAGTAAATTGAATTTCGAATTATTGAGAAGTGAATTTCCAGATAAAAAACATAAAAATATTCAGTTTGCAGATTTGAGAGAATTACTCGAAGTTAAATTAAAGCAGATGATGGCTCAAAATAAAACAAGAGGTTCATTTTTAGAAAACTTTCAAAAGATAATTGATGATTATAACTCGGGTAGTATTTCAATTGAAGAAGCTTATGAAGAATTAGTGAAACAAGCCGAAGCGATGAATGAAGAGCAACATCGAGCTGCTAAAAATGAAATGACTGAAGAAGAGCAAGAATTGTTCGACTTATTAAAAAAAGACAAATTAACCAAAGAAGAAGAAAAATCAGTTCGATTGGCTGCAAAGTCTTTATTAGAGAAATTGTATGACGCTAAAAACAAAATACTAATCCAAGAATGGCATAAAGAAAAAGCAACACAGGAAAAAGTAAAAAGAGAAATCCAATTGGTACTTGGAAGCTTGCTACCAGAAACCAGTTATGACCGATTAGTTTTTTCTCAAAAAGTAGATGTAGCATTTCAACATTTTTATGAATTAGCACAAATGGGAAGAGGTTTTGCAGCTTAATTGGGATAGTAAAATCTTTATTTTAAATAGGTGTTTTTACTATAAATCCATAATGATAAAATGATAGAAATTAGAATTGGAAATAATGTCTTTAAGATGGAATTTTTAAGAAAGCATTAAATTATGAGTAACGAAGTAACTATATTTTTCGATAGCCCTAAACCGTTTATACTAGCTAATATAAAACCTTTAAATGGAATTGCTGGTTTGTATTTTATTTTTAGCCAATCTATTGATATTCAATATCCTTTCGAGAAATCAAAATTGTTATACATTGGAATGAGCGAAAAAAAAACCAATAGTATTTCAAGCAGGTTGTCAGGGCATTTTGATGGAAAATCTAAAAATATAGGGCTTACTAATTATAGAAAAGTTGAACCTCTTTTATTTACTTATATCAATTTTGAAATGTTGCAAAATATTTGGCATTTTAGGATTGAAGATTTAGAGAGTTATTTTTTATTAAATTTTGTGGAGCATTTTGGAGTATATCCAATTTGTAATAACAAAACTGGTTTTGAAATTCTAAACAATACACTCTCAACAAGTTTTAAAATTGATTGGGATTATTTTAAATAAAATACTATGGAAAGTAAGGTAAAATCTGGGAAAGAAATATTGGATGACTTTTTTGAAACTATAGAAAGTATCGAAAATGTAGATAAAGACATAGCAAAAATGTTAGCTGACTTGTATGCACAAGGTAAATTTACTGATGTAAATGTGAAAAATGAACTTCCTAAACTCCCAGTAAAAGATGGCAATTAAAATTAATAACCTTAAAATTAAAGGTATCAGAGGAGCAAAAGACAGTATTGAATTGCCTTTAAACGGAAAATCTATTTTGCTTTATGGCGATAACGGCACTGGAAAAAGTAGTATTTCTGATGCTATTGAATGGTTTTACACTAATAAAATCAAACACTTATCTACTCCTGAAATTGATACAAACGATGCTATTAGGAATGCAAAACTTCTAGATACAGAAACTTCAGAAGTTACTATATTATACTCAAATGCAAGTTTAGATTCAACGAAAACTCTCTCTTTAAAAAATAATAAACTAGTTACGAAAATCTCAAATACAAGTGAAGATTTTAAAAAATATCTTGATGATTCAGAAAAAGAAAATTTAATTTCTCGTTACCAATACATTAGAAATTTCGTTGACAAACCGAAAGGAGAAAAGTTAAAACACCTATCTGATATCATTGGATTTGAAGAAGTTACTAAAATAAAAAGTGTTTTATTGAAATCTTTAAATAATGCAAAGAGTAATTTAAAAACTCAAAATTTTGAGACACTTATTAATAATGAAAAGGAAAAACTGATACTAAATATTGGTGCATCTACTACGCAGGAAAAAAACTTATTTGATACAATCAACAACAAAATAAAAAAACTGAATACAGGCATTGAAGTAAAATCTTTTGAAGATATCAAAAATCTACTTATACTTTTGGGTAAAGGGCTAGATCCAAATCAACAATTTGAATTAAAGTTTCTTGAAGATTCAAAAAGTGCTTTAACTCTTTTGAAAAGTGAAACAAAATTATTGGAAGATGAATATTCAAAATATTTTAATGAATTCGAAATTATTGCAAATGATGTTGAAGCCATAAAACAAACTTTTTTCGAAGAATTATTAAAATCCGGAACAAAAATTTTATCTAGTAAATACCTTAAAGATGATAATTGTCCTTTGTGTTTGCAAACAAAAAACTCTGATGAATTACTTTCTGAAATCAAAATCAGATTAGTTAATATTGAAGAATCTTCACAGAAAAAAGTAAAGTTCGGAATTGCTTTAAATAGCGTAAAAGACATTGCGATTGAAAGAATCAAGAGATTAGATGTTTTATTAAATAATACCCAAGCAGATAAAGAAAATAATCAAACTGTTAAAGAAGGTTTAACTGCAATAAAAACTAAAATCCATAATCATCAAAATACCGCTGATATTAAAGTAACTTCTGGAGATAAATTACCAGTTTTGGATATAATCAAATTAGTTGAAAATGATTTTGAATTTATTAAAATCATAAATGATAGAATAATCAAAATCCAAGATTCTCAAAAAGGAGAAACACCAGCCGTTTTATACTCAAATATTACAGCTTCTAGAGATGCTTTTTTAAGCATTAAAAAATTTGAAGCGCAAAAAGTAATTTTAGAAAATCAACAAAAATCATTTCAGTTAATTTATGATGAGTTTGAAAAACAGCAAAAACAGGGACTTGATAATTTTATAAACTCTTTTTCTGTTAAGATTAATGAGTATTATCAGTTTATGAATCCTGATGAACCTTTTCAAGACATTGAAATTATTACAAAAGGGGAAGATGATGAATTAGATGGTCTAACCATCAAATATAAATATAATGATAAATGGGAAGTTAATCCTTTAAAGCATTTTAGCGAATCACATTTGAATTGTTTAGGGTTATCATTTTTTTTAGCTTCAGTTGATGCTTTTAATACTGAAAATGATTTTATTATTTTAGACGATGTAATTTCAAGTTTTGATTCAAACCACAGACGAAGATTTGCAGATTTATTATTTGATAAATTTTCAAAACATCAAATTATAATATTAACCCACGAAAAGGAATGGTTTACAAATATTATTAGTCCAAAGGCAAAGAACAAAGGCTGGTTGGTTAATGAGATTAAGTGGACAGAAGAGAAAGGAACATTCATTAAAGAAAAACCAAGTGATTTAAAAGAATCAATTTTATATCAATTAGAAGAAGGAAATAATGATAATATTGGAAACCCAATGCGAAAATATTTAGAGCATTGTTTAAAAAATATAGCCCTAAATCTTGATGCTAAATTGAGTTTCAGATATAACGATTCTAATGAGCACAGAATGCCTTATGAGCTACTTATGGCGATTAGGTCTGAAATTAAAAAATCAAGTGCAGAATTAAAATTAAAATACCCATTATTAGATAGAATAGAGAGTTCTGCATTATTTGGTAATACTCTTTCTCACGACAATCCTATTAATGCAAGTATAGGAGATATAAATTCTTTTTGGGCAGATATTTTAGAATTGGAAAAATTATTTATTTGTCAAGAAACAACTTGTAAAAAACCAAAAGTAAGTTTGTTAAATTACGACACAGTAGCTAATAAAATTCGTTGCGGTTGTGATGCTACAAAGTATGATTGGAAAAGGTGAAAAATAATATTTTCAAGTAAGTCATTATCTCATTCAGCTGCACAAAATCCTCGTTTAGTCCAAGTATTCCTAAACTCGCATCTTTGTTTGCTTCATTTCGTTAATTCACAATATAATTAAAGACAACATATTTGAGCATAATTTAAAAAACCAGTTTTACCAAAGGCAAAACTGGTTTTTAAAGAACATTATTTTAATGCCCTTATAATCAAAATCAAGGCAATTGAAACAGTTGCAACTGCAACAACACTATTGACAAATTTAGCAGTTTCACCAAAAACAGTAACACAATTATTGTTATGGCATAGTGACGCTTGCTCACTGGTTTTAATTTTATTAAATGTGTACATCTAATTAATTTTTTGGTTAATAGAATTCCGAACAACACCAAGCCGTGTTCTATCAGCTACCTAATGTTACTTTTCTTTAGTAACACCTTTGAATGGAGTACCATCTTGCTTAACATCCATAAAACGACCAGTATCAGCATCACGCTTTACCCACTGCTCCGTTTTTGGATTATAAGTTTGACTACGGTCTTTTACAGCACCATTACGATGTCCGTCTCCAACTTTACCATTTTTAGCCATAGCTGTTAATGATTTTGTCTAACCAAACTATTTAATATTGAGGCGTTTGGTCAAAAACCCAAGGAATAATTAGGTAATAAATAGAATTCTATTACTTTTGCAGAAGAAATATAGAGCCGTCAAACTTTTATTTCATCCGACCGAAGCGCTATTCCTTTTTGCTTCGGTTATTTTTTTTCATTATTCAAAATAATTCATTATTCGATCTCTGTCCTCATTCTCCTTATCATTTTTATGGTATATCTCAATAAAAACAATCTTATTATCATCCTTGAAATAAGCATAAACTAAACGCAATCCCGAATTAACTCCATTTCCTTTTAACGATTTACAAGCAATTTTTTTTACTTTAATAACACAGCTTTCAATTCCTAGGTTGTCAATTCTAAAACTAAAAGGAGGTCTTGCATCAGGTAAAATTTCCAAAACTTTCTTTACTACCTCTATGTCGTCCTTTAAAGTCTTATACTTTTTCAAAAGACCTTTAAAGTCTTTCTTAAATGGATCTATTTCTTCAAATACTATCATAATTCAACTTCCTCTTCATAATTTCTTACAGAAAAAGGAGGTTCTCTATAAAAAGCCAATTCATAATTAATTTCTTCTCCATCTTTTGAAGCCATCCAAGGAATATCTTTATGCGAATAATTACTAACCGCAGAAGCCGACCAATCACTCATTTGTTCAATTACTCTGTCAATTATTTCTTTCTCACTAGCTTTAAACGCTGTCAAATCAGCTTTTTCTAATGGCAAATAACGAGTTTGAGGATAACCGTGATACTCTGTTTTTACACGTTGTATTTGATTAAAATCAATCATTTGCGTAATAATAGTATCTAGGTTTTGAGGCACTGGCCCAAAAGGCAATTTTCTGTAATTAGCTCCGGTAAGATGTTCTTCATATAATTCATAATAATTAAAATCAGAAAAATACAATAGCTTGTATAAAACCGTTTCTCCAACATTTGGTTTTCCAGCACATCTTTCCAAAATATACAATAGCACATTTTTAAACTTACCAATTTGCAAAGTTGGTACTGATATTCTTTCATTTACAGTTTTTGGCTTTTCAGTTTCTTCTGAAATAAGCAAACCTTCTGTTGTAAAGTCCTCTGACATAAAGTCGTCAAGTGAAAACCCAAGAACTTGAGCAAACTTTTGTAGTTCCATAATATTTAAACTTCTTTTACCCAATTCAGTTTGAGTTAAAGAAGGTCTAGATATTCCAACAATTTTTGCCAAGTCTTCCTGTGAAAGTTGTTTTTTCTTTCTTAACTCAACAATCCGCTGTCCAATTTGAACTTGTGATATTTGAAAAATCATAATTTTGAGATATTAGTTTATGGGTACAAATATATAAAATGTTTTAATATAAAACAAAATTATGTTTCAATTTAAAACAATAGTTTGATCAACTCATAATCTTTAAAAAAAGGATTAGTGCTAAAAAGGACGTTTTACATTTCAGTTGCCCCTCCTTTGCCAACGCTACAAAAAAAATTACTGGCACAGTTTTTATCAAAAACACGTACGCTTCGCAACTTGCGCCAGTAATTTTTTCTCCCAAGCTGTGTTACATAATAGAGTATGATAGTTCATCACAAAGCGAGTTTATTGTTTTTTTGGTTTTTGCCATGAAGCTATAATATCATTTATGTAAAACAGCCGCCACAGCCAACGCGCTTGCCAGTGGCTCCAGGACAACATTTTTTGCAGCTCCCATCGCATCACCCAGCTACAAAAAACACCGTCCTTCGCCACTGTCTTTAACAACGTTCGCCATTTCATCGGAAACTTTACGGTTATAATTACTTTCAAGAACGTTCACGGTAACTGTTTTTAGCAACTTTACGCATAAATCGGTAGTATTTGCATTGCTTTTGTGAGTGCTACAATTTCACAACAACTACTTTTATAAATCATAAACCTCCATTCATAATTACTTTCTGGCACCCACAAAATCAAGAGAAGCCAGCAAGAGTATCATTGTTTTATTTGCCAGAACATCCCAAGTAATTGCTTCAGCGAAAAAGCCGATGCGATACCGTTCCTAATAATCTGTATTTAAAGATTGAAGCATTATCTTTCTTTCAAGTCTATGGCATCAACTTTTCCACTAAAGCAATCAGAAACATCCCAGTAAGCAAATAAAAAAAAGATACAATTGCTTTGAGCTGATGCCAACGCACTTGGTCAGTATTTTCATTGTTTTTGTAAGTGTAATAAATTGCTTTTCAACTTCATTTCGAAACTTCACAATTCCGATAAAGCAATTTATTACACCCACAAAATCAAACCATAAGAAAGAGTATTGAATTTTAAAGCAGAAAAATAATAGGAATAGATTTTATATTTCTTTTTCCTGCTTTAAAATTCAATACCCTTTCCGAAGAACATCAGTTATCCAATCAACCTTTTTGGGTTCCGTTTTCATCAAGAACATCTCGTTCAAAAGGAAAATAAAAAAATAAATAAAAGAAAGTAAAGATAAGTTCCGGTTTCAAGAAAAAAAAGTTCAAGCCCTGCGGGTTTTAGAAAAAATCTCCACCCATATCGTTTCGCAAAAACATTCACTTCCGATTTCACGCCCACATTTCCGATGATGTATCGGGTAGTATTTTTTCTAAAAAACTTTTTTTTCTTGAAACCTCCACTTGAAGTACGACTTTCTTTTTTTTCTTTTTTTCTTTTAAAAATTTTATGTGTGGCTTGTGGTAGCAAGGCACATCATCTTAAAACGGAACGTATGATGAATTTTATAATCAAAACCCATCGAGTTGGAACAATTTACTCAAAACCCCATTTATTCCTGCTTAACAAGGGGATGAACAGCGGTAAGCCACAGAAAACGGCATTTACAAACAGCTTTGTAGTCATTTTTCAAAACGAAGATGATTGCGAAAGCCTATTTTTCACTGCTTATAGTTTATGGCAAACAAAATTCTGGCACCAGCATTTAGTAGGTTCGGTTATTCCGTTTTTGCGTCTTCCTGACTTCAAAAAAGAATTCAATCATCAAGCCAGTTTAATGATGGTCGAACACGAGCAGCACCAAAAAAATGTTGCAGCTCTCAAACTTTTAGAGAAAAAAGAAAAACAATACAAAGAGGATATGATGCTCATAAATGACATCCGCAGAGCCATTTTATACCGTTATTGTAGAAAATAAAACAATCCTGGTCCAAATGGACTAGGATTGTTTGCACCTTATTCCCAAGCAAACCAACGCATAAGTGCAATATGATTGCACCACTTAAATAAATCGAAGAAAAGCAAAGCAATCTACTTTTATTGACTGCTATAAACAAAAAAAGCCCAGAATTACTGGGCTTTAAAGTTGGTTATTAACCAAATTTAAGGGTTAGTTTTCGGTTCTTCTTCCGATTTTACAGCAGTTTGGGAAACTACTGAAATAATACTTCCACCAAGAACCAAGTAACCAGCTGCCGAAACCAATCCAACAGGTAAAGCAATAGGAGAGGCGATGATAATTCCACCAACGGAAGCCAAAGCAATTCCAACAGTGCGAAGTATTTTAAACCATTTTGGAGTTGGTGCTTGAACTCTTTCAACTAAATTCAGATTTTTATTTTTCATAATCTTGATTTTTTAAAATTGTTAATTCGATGTTATTTACTCTTTTTTCTAAATATTCTACTTTCTGGTTGAGTAAGTCGTTACCACTTTTGAACTCTGTTTTGATAATTAAAGCCATCGTTTTTACTTCAACCAAATCTTTTTCCATACTCTTAAAATCGGTGTGTAATTGCTTGATAAAATAAGCCACAATCGAGAGTAACAAAGTGATAAGTGTTCCAAAAAGTGTAGCGATAATGTTGATACTTTCCATTGTTTAGACTTTTTAGAATTGAAAATTATTTTCAATGGTTATTTTGTTGTTTTCAACTTTCGCCATTGCTACTAATTTTGGATAAATCATTTTGTAAGCTGCCACACTTTGAGTAACTTGAAAATTACCATCAACAAATTGGAAACCAAATCCACAAAGCGGACAACCGGCAGTTTCTTTGATAGTGTTTCCGGTATGGATATACACAAAACTAAAATTTGGCAAATCCGTAATCTCAATCATTCCTTGGTGAAGCTTTCCAAATGCTTTTTTATAATCCACATTTTTAGCTCCGAAAGTGTTCAGTTTTAAACTAAAAACACCTTTTGGAATGGCAGTTTGTGAAGCTATTTTCACTTCTCTAATTTTATCCTCTAACAAATAGCATTGAAAAATTCCGTTGATATACAACTGGCTCAATGTGCTTTCTTTACCTTGTGCTACTCTTATTATTTTGCTTTCCATAGTTCTGATAGATTTGAGATTAAACAAAAAATCCCTCACTTTTGGCGAGGGATTTTCGGAAGGTTTTTCTAAAAAGCATCCTCAACTTTCAAGCAGTTACCACTGGAGAACAAGTAGTAATTTGGTCCCACTTGTTGGTAGAACTCAATTCCGATACACTGTAAAACAGTTGTGTTTACCGTTGGAATTGCTCCGTTAGGTAAAGTTGCAACAATTGTAGTAGCAGGAACTGGAGCGTACAAATCCAAGAAAGGGCTGTATTGAATGTCGTTTACTTCATTCAAAGCTGCATCCATTGGATCATAGCTGTTTGTGGTAGCGTTGTATTCAAAATCACTCACTACAGAAAGCGAAGTGATCAAACGGAAATGAGTTGCGCCAGATGGAGCATTAACCAAATTCGCTGGATTAAAAGCATCAACAACAAATTCGCCACTTTCTCTATCAACTGTATGAGTTAATGAAAACGGAGCGTTGAAAATGCCAATGAAAGAAGAATTTTTGTCAAACTCAAAACCTTTTAAGTAATTTCTTTGTGTTGTGATTTCAATTTTTCTGTAACCTCTCGCTTCGGTTTGGTCTTCCAAGTTGATTTTCTTCATAATAGAAGTTAATCTTCCAGTAACTTGGCTGTCCGCCATTTGTTTCATCAATTGAGATAAACCAGAGCGAACTGATTTTCCGGCTTTGGCACAAGCGCCAAATTCGTTCATATTCTCACGAGTTCTCTCAAATTCAGGAGCAGTCAGCACTTGGTCGCCTGTTGGTCCACCAACCATTCCAGCGAAGTAGCCTTCCTGTCCTTTAATTTTGAAGTGTCGGATATCTCCAAGAGTTCCAACATACTTGATAACACCTTTTTGTCTTGCCATTTTTTTAAGATTTAAAAAGTTAATAATTAGATTAAATTCATAAGACAAATTTCAATGATTATCTTTGATTATCAATAGCTTAAATAACTGTAAATCAATGCAATACAACGCAAAAGCACCGTACATAGTGGAAACCCATTGGCAAATTGAAGAAGTCCTTGATGGAGATAGCATAATCATTTGCAATCGTTTCACTCAAATGAAAAAAGAAATCCGTCTTTATGGCTTGGATGCGCCAGAAGTAAAACTAAATAGGAAGATGAAAGAGGACGAGGAGAAAAGCAGTTTACCTGCCCAATTATTGCTCCAATTTGGTTTGCAATCCTTGCACTTCGTTTTGTCGGTTGCACCGCCTAAAACGGCTGTAACTATCATTACAGAACAGGAGAACTACTACGACTACTGGAACAGGCAATTGGGATATGTAATATTACCAGGAGGGGAATGTTTAAATGATTTGCTTTTGATCAATGGGTATGCAAAAGCAACCCAACAATATTACTGCGGCAAGCTCGCAGAATATCAATTGATGAACCGCCAAGCGCAGCTTAATCAATTGGGTATTTATAGTTCTGTAAAAAGTTTTTGATTTGTTGTACTTATGTTGTACTAAAGGAATTTTAATTTTTGTGAGTACCAATAAAATATATACTTCACAAGCGTATTAAGACTAAACGGCTGTTATGCCTAGTTTTTTAACGAATATAAGTTTTCACTTCGGTTTTAATCAGCTTTCCTTTTCCGTCATATGTTTTCTGCAACCAATTTTCTTTTTTATATGTGTTCAGATAATATTCTGTCAGATTTCCATTTGAATCATAAGTTACAACTCTGGTGTATCTGTCAGATTTGTTATAATAGTATTTAATGAATGAACCATTCCTTTCAAATTCTGTTTCCCATATAGCTTTTCCCTTTGAGAAATTACCTTCTAATCTTTTTTTTCCATTTTCAAAGTAATCAACTTCATAACCGTCACAAACTTTTTCGCATTTGAAATATTTTGAATACGTTGTTTTGGAATCGTTGTCAGTCTCGAATAATATTTTAGGAATGGTTAGAGTGTCAAAGACTTTCTGCGAATCAGTGAATTCCATTTTCTCTTCATAACTTCTTTCATATTTTCCATTGCTGATAGTTACGGATAATTCGTATTTCCCAGGCGATGGAATTATAACTTTGGAATCTTCTGAATAAAACGATTCCATTGTTGCCAAATTTTGCAATTCAAACGAAATGCTATCTTTTATAACTGTGGATTGACATTGGTTTTCAAAATGAAATTCAACTTCTATTTGAGCTTGTGTCAAAAGAAATCCAAATAAAAACGTGATTGTTAGCAGTTGTTTCATGAAAATTAGGCATAACTAGTTTATATGTGTTACAAAATCACACAAAGCCGCCCATTTTCGGGTAGATATATGTGACCGCTGTTATACATTATTTATTTGCTAATATATAAATAAATCTTACAAAACCTATAGTGGTTTTATTATTTTGGGATCATTTCTCTTAGAGTTTCGAGCTGGATTTCCAGTTTCTGGATGTGAGCGTTTTTATCAGCCAGTTCTTCTTTTAGGGCTTTTTTACGTTTGGTTTCGTAGGGAAAAGGAACGTATTCGCCAAGTTGCGCAATGAAATTGTGCTTGAGTACCAGGCTTAATTTCCATAAAATGGCAAACTGCAAGGATTCCTTCTTGAAATATTCGTTCAATCCTGTGGGAAGTATTCCGAGTTGTCGGGCAACTTCGGCTTTCTTAATTTTATGGTGTACAATGTGATAATGGATAAAATTACCTATCACTGGGTACTTATCTCCTTTTCCATTCTTGTATTTATTGCTGGTGGATATCATCTTTTATTTGCTTTGTGTTGTTAATCTATTCTATTTCCCCTGAAAACTAGTGCTAAACACTAATAGCATTGGTTCGAACTACATATACTATTGGTTAAAACTAGGTGTTTTATTGGTTCGTAGTACATACACTATTGGTTCAAACTAGATGTTTTATTGGTTCGAACTAGGTGTTCTATTGGTTCGAACTACATACACTATTGGTTTAAACTAGGTGTTTTATTGGTTCGAACTACATGTTTTATTGCTTTTTAGTATATGACTATCCGTTTCTTATACCATTCATTGAGAATGGCACACAGATGAAACTGATTTTAACGGATTATCGCAGATTGTGATTTACAAAGAGCTAAGAAAATCCGTTTTTATCTGTTCAATCAGCGTCATCTGTGGCCTATTTTTTTATTTAGTCCGCTTAGCGGACAGTCATGTTTTAGTATTCAAAAATGTGACAAAAAATCGCTTCTTTTTGAAATAAAAGAAGCGATTGTAGTTTTTAACAAATCCTGATGCTACTCTGTAGGCATTACCGGTGGTTCTGTTACGCTGTTTCCTTTACTGTTAGCAAAACGTTGTTTGAGTTGGTCGACAATGCTGTCAGCACCAATAACTCCCGTATCGGCAGCAGATCCAAAGGACTTGTACAATGACAAAGCCACATTGTATGCCTCGCTACCGGCAAGCATTTTAGTATCATCAATGCGCTCGCAAGGAAGGAATACGCCCATAAAAAAATCCGAGTTATTTGCATAAATCGGATTGATATTGACGTTGATTTTTGAAATTGATATTGAACTGCGTTATTTTATAACTCCAATGGAACCTTCGCTTGACGGGATTAATTCAAAAATAGAATTAGGAGCCAGATTCGGTTCGATGCGATGCGAAACATACACAATAGTCATGTTGGATTCCTGTTTTAGCAAATTGATGAGTTGGCAAACCATGGCTACATTTTCATCGTCTAAGCCTTCAACGGGTTCGTCTAAAATAACCAAAGGCGGATGTTTTAAAACCGAACGCACAATCATGGCTACTCTTTGTTGACCTACAGAAAGGCGTTTGAACATTTGGTTTTTAAGGTGTTTCATCCCGATTAATTCCAGCCATTGATCGGCAATTGATTTCTGTAAAGTCGTAGGCAGATCATACAATCCGATAGAATCAAAAAAACCGGATAGAATCATTTGTTCCAGCGTATGGTTTCTTGTAAACAAGCTCGTCATATTGGTAGCAAAATAACCGATGTTTTTTTTGATGTCCCAAACGCTTTCGCCACTTCCTTTTTTTCGACCAAATAAATATAAATCCTGTCCGTAACCTTTAGTACTGTCACCATTTATTAATGACAAAAGCGTACTTTTTCCGGAACCATTAGGCCCAATAAGCTGCCAAAATTCACCTTGTTGAATCGTCCAGTTGATGTTGTTTACAATAGGACGTTCTTGATAATTTACTGAAACATCATTCATCTGAATCAGTACTTTTTGGTTGTATTCGATAGGATGTGCGGGATGCGGAATCCCGGATTGCGTTATGATTTTATTTTCGTGTGCCTCGTGGCTAATGTTTTCCAAAACAAAAGCATCGGAATTAATTTGTCTGTTATTCGAAATAAAAGGCAGTAAATCGGCAGCGCGGTTCACGAGCTGGATGATTTTGATTTTAGCAGCCATTTCTTCCAATGATTTTGATAATTCTACACGGGAAGCCTGGTCTAAATGATCCATTGGATTATCAAAAATGATAAAATCAGGATTTTGATCGATACAATATTTAAGAAACTTCTTTTTGCGTTGCCCCGAAGAAAAAGTACTCAGTTTTCTGTTAGAATCTACCGCAGTCAATTCAAGGTATTGAAACTCTTTTTGGATAAAATGATCGATAGCCAAATCGGAAAAAAGGATTCCTTTTAAGGTTTTAAAAGGTGCTAATTCACCGTTGGCCTTTCCGGAAAGAATGCTTTCTATAAAGTCTTTTTTATTGATTTGATTCGATAATAAGATGTTCCAATGTGAGGCAGTAGTCATGAAAATGGGGCTGTTTTTATTGGCGTAAAGATAAGAAAAGAAGTTGGAAGATGTAAGTTAGAGATTAGGAGTTCAGCCGCTACAGAAAACCAATAACTGACAACCGATAACTAATCTTATAACTGAATATCAAGTGCTTTTATTTGGTCTTCCAGAGTAAGTGCATATTGATAGCTGTATTCAAAAATTTCATCGGCATTTTTGAGGTTGTAAAGACTAAACTGGCTCATATTAGGCGGTTCAAAGTATAAGTTGCAACTGAGTGTTTTTTGCTCAACAGAACTTTTCATAGCCAAATGGAAACAGCGATCCAGAATATTATTCATACCTACTTTGTCAACTTCTTTTTTAATGGAATTGACGTAACTGCCAATAATAATATCGCATTGTCCCATTAACGGCTCAATAGGGAAATTATTAATCACACCGCCATCTACATACAAAGTATCATTGTAATTTATGGGTTGGAATAATAAAGGCAGGCAAGAGGAAGCCATTAAGGCTTGAGATAAATTCCCTGACGAAAAATAAACCAATTCGCCTTTTAAAATATCGGTTGCGGTGATGTATAAAGGAATTTTTAAATCGTCGAAAGAGTTGGTTGGAAAACATTCGATGTAAATGTCATGAAATCCTTTCATAGCAAACAAACCTTGTCTTTTGATTAAAAGATTGGAAAAACTAAAAATATGTCCTTTTTTAAGAATAGTTAAAATTTCATTTGCCGAATAACCCGCAGCATAAAAAGCTCCTGCAATAGCGCCAGCACTAGTTCCGGAAACATGCGAGGCTTTGATACCAAATTCTTCCAAGGCTTTTAACATCCCTAAATGCGCAATGCCTCTGGCTCCTCCACCGGATAATACAATCCCTATTTTAGTTTTCATGGGCTTTTTTACTGTTGAAAATGAGTCAAAATCGTTGTTTTTTCTGTTTTAAGATTCGATGAAATCCTCGCATTTTGGAATACTGGCTAATGCCTGAATGGCAATTTCAGGAACAGGATTGACTAATTTACGCAATTTGGTATCCATCCAGGCACCATCGACAGTTAAAGTAGCACAAAGTTGGTTTTCTTCGGTGCGAAACTCATGAGCAATAGACCAGCGGGAAGCATCGGCTTTCATTTTGGCTACTTTGGTATGCAGGATTATAGCATCTCCGAGTTTTAATTCTTTTCTAAAAACACATTCTTCTCTAAAAAGTACCGGACCAAAATGCTGTGTTTGGAATACTTTCAGGGTCAAGCCTAAACTTTCTAATATTTCTACACGATGTTGTGCTGCAAAATCGTAATAAACACTATGACGGACATGAAAATTAGGATCCAAATCGGCCCAACGGAAAGATAATTGTTTGCTAAAAGAGGTCATATTCTATTTTAAATTTAGTTATTTAGACTGATCCATTGTCACTTCGAGTAATTTTAAATGATAATGCGATAGCTTTATTATTTAAAATTGTATCGAGAAGCCTTGTATAAACTAGAGTTCTCGATACTGGCTTACCATTTTCTGTCGCAAATTGTAAGCCAACTCGAACAGACGAATTCTTAACTTTATAGTATTGAATTCGAGCTAAGTCGAAAATGCCTTCAAAAATCGAAAGTTCTCGTAAATTTAAAAAAAATAAGCCAAAAAGAAAGAAAAGGACTCTTTATAGTTTTTAATAAATCTAGCTGCGTTTTCTTTCTAGTTAAGAATTAATATCTTTACAAAATGAGATTTAAAGTGAGCAGTTTTTTATCCTATGAAGTTTTTTCTACAACAACCTTTATTTTTAATATTCAGGTTGCCAACTCGGCAACACAACTAATTATTTCGGAATCTCTTATTATAACTCCCGAGATTGAGTATCAAGAATTTGTATTGCAAAATTCAGCAACTCGTTTTATCAAAATGGAGGCAGCAAAAGGAACTGATTTTACAATTAGTTATGAAGCTGAAGTTGATGTTTTATATGAAATAATCCCTCCTGAAAAGTATTTGCAGTCTTTTTCTATTATGGATTTGGATAACGAAGTATTGCCTTTTATTTCACCAAGCAGGCATTGTGAATCGGATAAATTATTGGATTTTGCTCATCAAGAATTTGGGCATTTACCGAATGAATTTTCTAAGGTAAAAGCAATAAACGAATGGGTTTTTAACTCCATAGCTTACAAAGCGGGAACAAGTGATTCAAATAGATCAGCTTGTGATGTTCTGGCTTTAAAAGAAGGTGTTTGTAAAGATTTTGCTCACCTCGCCATTGCTTTGTGTCGCGCCTTAGACATACCTGCACGTTATTTTACGGGCTATGCTTATGCGCTGAATCCGCCTGATCTTCATGCTTGTTTTGAAGCTTATGTGGGTGAAAAATGGCTGTTTTTTGACCCGACAAAATTAAGTGATGCTAATGGTTTGGTCAAAATTGCCAATGGTAAAGATGCCAGCGAAGTGGCTGTAGCCAGTTTTTTTGGCGAAGTGAATTGTACTTTTATGAAAGTAGATTGTCATCCTGTTTCAGCTGATTTTATTCCTTTTGATAAAGAAGAAAAAACAGCGGTTTCTTATGGTTGAAACCGCTGTTTTTTCTCGAATGGATTAATCATCAATGGCTTGTTCTGCCAATAGTTGGAATTTCCAGCCTGTATTATCATTTGTTTTTTGGGTTTGTTTTAAAATAATTCCAATAAGTTCTTCTTTAGGGTCTGCAAAATATTGGGTATTGAAATAACCGCCCCAATTGAAAGTTCCTGTACTGCCTTGACCGCCCAAATCTTCGCCCATTTGGTTTAAAACTCTAAAACCTAAACCGTGACCAGCATCGGTTTTGCCCCAAACTTCACCAATTTGGTTCGCCAACATGAATTGGATTGTAGTGCGACTCAATAAACGAATTCCGTTCAATTCACCTTTATTCAGGAACATTTGCAAGAAAGTAGCATAGTCTTTTGCGGTGCTTGAAAGTCCGGCGCCACCTGAGAAAAAGCTTTTAGCTCCTTTTATTGGATAATTGGTGTCGTAAAAAGTATTTGGAAACGGAATCCAATTGCCATTTTCTTTGGTTTGAACACTCACTAATCGGTTGGATTTTGATTCCGGTAAATAGAAATAAGTATCAGTCATTCCCAATGGTTCGAAAATACGGGTTTTGTAAAACTCATCCATTGGCATGCCCGACATGATTTCGATAAAATACCCAATAACATCCAATCCTTCGCTATAAGTGAATTTTTCTCCTGGATTATGGTGTAATGGCAGTTTGGCCAGTTTTTTAATACTCTCGGCAATGGTGATTTTATCAGTTGTAAATAAATCGGTTACGCCAGCGTCCTGATAGATTTTTTTAAAACGAGGATCGCTATCAATTTGGCCGTAACCAATTCCGGAAGTATGAGTTATTAAATCGCGAATAGTTATTTCTCTTTTCGCTGGTTTAGTGGTGTATTTTCCATCGGGATACACCGAGTCTAAAACCTGGGCGTTTTTAAATTCAGGAATGTATTTTGCAATGGGATCGTCTAGTTTGAATTTTCCTTCTTCCCAAAGCATCATTACTGCAGTAGTAGTTATGGCTTTTGTTTGTGATGCAATCCTAAAAATAGCATCGGTTTTTAAGGTTTTTGAATTGGCATTGTCAGCCATCCCAAAAGCTTTAAAATAGACAATCTTTCCTTTGCGAGCCACTAAGGCTATTGCTCCCGGAATTTCCGAATCGGCAACGGCTTTGTTTAACATATTGTCAATTCGTGCCAATCGTTCGCTAGACATTCCTACACTGTTTGGAGTGGCTTCCGTGAGTTTAAGTGAGTTTTTTATCGAATGGGTTTGAGCATAAGTGCTATAACTCCATATCGCAAAAAGAGTAATGAAGATTTTTTTCATGGTTGGTTTTTTTGTTTTAATAGAATAACTTGTAGGTGTTTGTTAATGTAAAACAGTGTTCTTTGGCTTTGAGAGAGTTGAACATTATGGAAAAGATGCGTTACAGTAACACTATTAGAGTATTTTAGCCAAACTGTTATATGTACAGTTTTATTTTTTGAGTAGTTTTACTAATTTCCTTGGATTTTGACGATTATCCCAAAAAGCAGTAATGATAATTTTAGCATCGTCATTTTTATAATAAATACTAAAATTCCCCATTGCTGCTTCTCGAGTATCTAAATGATTTGTCAGTTTGGCCAGCTTCAGGATTTTGTGAGATAAGTTTAATCCGCTCGTTAATCAAGCCAATAAGCTTTTCTGCATAAGTCGTAGATTTGTTGCGAATTGTCCAATATTTTAAAATTTCGCGACGCTGCTTTATTGCGGTCTCGGTCCAAACTACAGACTTTTTAGCCATTCCAAATCTATTTTGTCTAGTTCTTCTTGTGACACGTTTCGATTATTTTTAATGTCCTCTTCACTCATATTCAATATTAAAATTTGAGCTTCTGAAAGCTGTATAATTTCTTCGTTCACATTACTCGTGCTAACTAACTTATAAAGCGCTAATAAATAATCTTTGTTTGATATTGTAAGCAACTTATCTATAATACTATTTCTAATATTGTCGGCTCCAGTCATAATTTTAATTCTTTACACAAAGATTGTAAATTTATAGCAGATTTCCAAAATGGCGCACAACTAATTGGTTGTGTATGTTTTATCGATTATTTCGTTTTTTAAATAATAATCAGCGAAAATCTGTTAAATCCGTTTAATCTGTGTTCCAGATTGTTATTCTGGAATTTTCTCTATCAGAATAGGATTTTCAGCACTATCATAATAAGTGCAAGTCATTTCAATGATGTCTACACGCCATTTGGCAATACCACATTGGGCTGCATGGTTGCAAAAAGTAAGATAATCAGTTTGACCGTCTTGATGAATTACCAAAAACTCGATAAAACGTTCTTTGTTAGCCACAGCGGCAATTGGTAGGGCGTCGTATTTTTTATCAGTACTTGCAGCAAAGTCATTCTCGCCATAATAAGAAACGCGACCGTCAGTCACGATGGTATCGTAACCTTTTACGCCAAAATTAATTAAGTCCTGAATGTAATTAGGAAAATCAGCACCCGATTTTACTTTTTCATGTGCTGCTTTGATTTGATCGATGGTAAACATATTTTAAATTTTAGGTTTTCAAATATAGTTTAAAATCAAATTATACCAATACTGATTGTATTTTAGTTCAATTGTTATGGTATAATTGGATAGAGGGTAAGAAGTAGATTCTTATTCTGAGTATTTGTTATGACTATGACAGCCCTGTTTCTTATTTCCGCAAGTCTGTCAGTCAGTTTAAAATGCCATATTGTCAGCTAATTTTACGACAGTTTAATATTTTATGACAATTTATATGGGGCTTTGATATTGGCACAAAGATTGACTTAAGCACGTTGAGTTATTAAATCGAGTATATAATAAAAATTAAATATATTAAAAATGGGTAAAATAATCGGAATTGATTTAGGTACGACCAACTCTTGTGTTTCTGTAATGGAAGGTAGTGAAGCAGTTGTTATTCCTAATGCAGAAGGAAAAAGAACAACGCCATCTATCATTGCTTTTGTAGAAGGTGGAGAAATTAAAGTGGGTGATCCTGCAAAAAGACAAGCGGTAACTAATCCAACTAAGACTATTGCTTCTATCAAACGTTTTATGGGACATTCATTTGCTGAAATTACTGAAGAAGCAAAAAGAGTTCCTTACAGTGTAGTAAAAGGAGACAACAATACGCCACGTGTGGATATTGACGGTCGTTTGTATACTGCTCAAGAATTGTCAGCTATGACTCTTCAAAAAATGAAAAAAACTGCTGAAGACTATTTAGGTCAAACTGTAACTGAAGCAGTTATTACTGTTCCTGCTTACTTTAACGATGCACAACGTCAAGCTACTAAAGAAGCTGGTGAAATTGCAGGTCTTAAAGTTATGCGTATCATCAATGAGCCTACTGCTGCTGCATTAGCTTACGGATTAGATAAAAAAGGAACTGATCAAAAAATTGCTGTTTACGATTTAGGTGGAGGTACTTTTGATATTTCTGTTTTGGAATTAGGAGATGGAGTTTTTGAAGTATTGTCTACAAATGGAGATACTCACTTAGGTGGAGATGATTTTGACCATGAAATAATTGACTGGTTAGCTGCTGAATTTTTAAGTGAAGAAGGTGTTGACTTACGTCTTGACCCAATGTCATTACAACGTATTAAATAAGCTGCTTAGAAA
>JBDLTG010000078.1:0-39073 GCA_039805885.1 Bacteroidota bacterium | reverse complement strand
TTCGGTACAACCTAGAGAACCTCCTGGATGACCTGAATTAACAGCGTGTACCATTCGAAGGATGTCTCTTCTTACTTGGATAATTAAATCGTTTAATTGTTGAGTGTTAGGTTTCATTTTGTGTTTTTAGGATTAATCTCTTTATGTTTATTTTACCAAAATGCTACTTTTTTTGCAATAGATAGTTTCCAACAGCAATTTTTTTATAAATTGATGTTTAATAGAATCCATATATTAAGATTATTTACTTTGAGAAAGTAATGATACAAAAAGAGGGTAAAACAATAATAAACAGAAAACTAGTGTTTTTATTCTTTGGAAATTTAGAAGTTTATTCTCGATACGGATTTATAGGAACTATTGTTCCATCTTCATTATACGTGATTTCAGTTACTTTAATAGACCTTAAATGAGTTACTCCCTTAGAAAGACTGGAATCATGATAGAATAAATACCATTTTCCTTCCACTTTACAAATAGAGTGATGTGAGGTCCATCCAATTACGGGTTTAAGAATTATTCCCTGATAAGTAAAAGGTCCATATGGATTATCACCTATTGCATAACAAATAAAATGAGTATCACCAGTAGAGTAGGAGAAGTAATATTTTCCATTGTATTTATGTACCCATGAAGCTTCAAAAAAACGACGTTTATTATCTCCTGCTAAGATTTCTTCGCCGTTTTCATCCAGAATTTTGATTTCTTTTGGTTCTTCCGCAAATTCCTTCATGTCATCTGCTAATAAGGCAACAATTGGTCCCAGAGCAGCTTCGTTGGCTAAAGGCTCTTCATTTTCTTCAGCATATTTGTTGTTCCTGTATTTTTGAAGTTGACCTCCCCAAATTCCGCCAAAGTACATGTAATATTTACCATCTTCATCTTCAAAAACGGCTGGGTCAATAGTATAACTTCCTTTAATAGCTTCGGCTTCAGGTAAAAATGGACCTATTGGCGAATCACTAATAGCTACACCAATTTGGAAAATTCCATTAGTACGTTTGGCTGGGAAATACAAATAATATTTTCCGTTTTTATGAGCAGCATCAGGAGCCCACATTTGTCTTTCGGCCCAAGGAACATCTTGAACGTGTAATGCCACTCCGTTATCTATAGCTTCAGAGGTAACGCTGTCCATTGATATGACATGATAATCTTCCATTCCAAAATGATCTCCATTATCATTGAAAGGAATTCCTGCATCAATATCATGGGATGGATAAATATAAATTTTACCATTAAATACATGAGCTGATGGATCTGCGGTGTATATATTTGATACTAATGGTTGTGATATAGCTGTTTTTGCTAATTCTTGAAAGTCTATATGTTTAATATTTTCTTCTGGCATTTTATTTAATTTTATTGTGATGCAAATAATTAAGCTCTTCTTCCTTTTAAATCTGATTCTATTTGAACTTCCATTTTTTTATTTATTTCATAGAAAAATAATAATCCAACTCCAATCATAAAAGGAATGGCAGGAAATACGCTTACTAATAATTTTATTCCATTTACAGCTGTTTCTGATTGTTCTAATGAGTTTGGGGTATAGTTGAAATAGCCTAATAATGAAGTTGTCAAAGCTCCGCCAATACTCAATCCTGCTTTTAATCCGACCATCATTGCTGAGAAAATTATAGCAGTAGCACGACGATTGTTTTTCCATTCCGAATAATCGGCAACATCAGCAATCATAGCCCAAAGAATAGGAATAGTAATACCGTAGAAAAAACCATGAAAGATTTGGGAAATAAACATTAAACTCACTGATTTTGGTGAGAAGAAATAAAAGGCAATAATGAATAGGGTAGAGATAAAAAGGAAAAAACCAAAAATGTCTCTTTTACCATATTTGTCTGCTAATCTTTTTGATAAAGTAATTCCAACGATCATAAAAATAATACCTCCCGCATTAAACAATCCGAAACCTGCAGAAATAGGATCTTCACCAAATTGGTTCAATCCAATAGAGTTTAAAATGTCTAAAATTGGTTGGATGAGAATAGCTAATTGTTGTTTATCGACATAATTTTCGAAATAATAAACATAAGCTCCACCCTTCATTGCCAATGTGATAAAAACTAAAGTAGTTAGTGTTAACATAATCAGCCAAGGCTTATTTTTCACTAAATCGGCTAAATCCTCACGAACACTTGATTTTTGTTCTGGTTTAGGAATAATTCGTTCTTTAGTAGTAAAAAAGGTAATAAGAAGCATGATGGTACCCACAATAGCTAATACAGTCATAACTTTTTCGATACCAATTGCTTTATCCCCATTTCCAGCACTTTTAATAATTCCAAGCATAAAAACTTGTACAAAGAATTGAGCAAACATTACTGCCACAAAACGATAAGACGAAAGACTGTTGCGTTCTCCCATATCACCGGTAATAACACCACTTAATGCGGAATAAGGAAGATTATTACTAGCATAAAATAACAGTAATAATGTATAAGTTATGACAGCATAAATAACTTTGCCTTTGTATGAAAAGTCAGGAGTAGTAAAGGCCAGTAAAGCGATAACTCCTAAAGGAACTGCCGTCCACAGAATCCAAGGGCGAAATTTCCCCCATTTTGAGCAGGTTCTATCGGCTATGGCGCCAATAATTGGATTAAAAATAAAGGCTGCTACCAATCCAACGCTCAACATGATTATTGAAGAATCTGTTGGAGACAGACCATATATGTCCGTATAAAAGTAAGCAAGATAAGTCATCAAGGTTTGGAAAACCAAGTTGGCAGCAAGGTCTCCCAGACTGTATCCAATTTTTTCTTTTATGGATAATTTTTGTGAAATAGATGTCATTTAATTTTTTGTTTTAGTAGGTGGATTTATTTTTTTGCTTTCAAAGAGATAACACTTTCATAGGCTTTTTTTGGTTGTAAATTGGCATCAAATAATAAAGGATAATCCGTTCTTCCTTTAATAGGAAAATCGTTTAACCAAGATTGAGTATCATTAACTCCCCAAAATGTTACTCTGCTTATTTTGTCTTTGTGTTTTAAAAACAATTTAAAGATATCGTTATAGCGTTGAGCGAGTTTAACTTGCATAGAATCCGGTAACGTTTTAGGATAGGGATTCATCTTTTCGTTATTTGCAAATCTTTGGCTTATTTCAGCACCTTGTAATCCATACGGGCTTGGAAGTACAGAAATATCTAATTCTGAAAAAGCCACTTTTACTCCAAGAGCAGAAAAATCCAGAATAATTTTTTCTATTTCTTCAAGAGTTGGTGTATCTAAATGCCAATGTCCTTGTTCCCCGACTCCGTCAATTTTAGCTCCGTTTTTTTGAAGATTTTTTACAAGTTCAACAGCTCCTTTTCTTTTTTTAGCATTGCATAGGTTATAATCATTATAGTATAAATCGACTTTTGAATCCGTTTTTGCGGCTGTTTTAAAAGCCAGCGTTAGAAAGTCTTTTCCGTAAGCATTTAAAAAGACTGATTTTCTAAAAGTACCATCTTCGTTAAGCGCTTCATTAACCACATCCCAGGAATCGATCTTTCCTTTGTATCTTTTCACTACAGTAGTAATATGATTGGTTAGCATTTTAGCCATGCTTGCACTGTCTTTTATTTTTGTCATCCAAGGTGCTAATTGGCTATGCCATACTAACGTATGTCCATGAATAAACATTTTGTGTTTCTGTCCAAAAGCCACATATTTATCACTTAAATTGAAATCAAACTTATTTTCTTCTGGTTGAAGAAACATCGATTTCATTATGTTTTCGGGAGTTATGCTATTGAATTCTTTTGAAATAAAATTAGTCACCTTAGCATCTTTCTCCTCAATTTGATTAATATCTAATGCTGTTCCTATGTAAAAGTCACCATTGTATGCGTTTTTAAGCGAAGTGCTTGCAGTAGATTCGGTATTGATTTTATTATTGCAACTGCTTAACGCAATTACAGCAGAGAAGAATAATAAAAAGGGTTTGGTTGATTTCATATATACTATTTTTTGATTATTTTTTTATGTTTGAACTTTCAGTAGGACCGAGAAGGGTTGGTTTTAATTCGCTTTTTTCTGTTTCGATAATAATTTTTTGAAGTACTAAACCTTCATCCATTCGATAATAATTCAAAGTATGATTTCCTGCTTTATCGATTTTAAATTCAGTTGTAATAACTTTGATATTATCAGTGACATTTTTGTCCCAATTCTTTGTCACCTTCCCATTATAATCAAAAATAATAGGATCTGATGCATAGTTTACTTTGGTTGGACTTTCGTTATCAAATGACAATCCATAATAAATACCTTCTCTTGTAGAATAATTGATTGTAGGAGAAAAATGCATCTGAACTTTTACTTTTCCTGTGTTTTTAAAATGGACATTATAAGATAGTTTGGGTGAGTTTTCGTTTAGTTCCACTCTGCCTTTTTTGATAGGTGACGAAATTACCGCACCATCCGTTTTTCCAAGATTATCAACCACTTTCCATTTAAAAGGTTCAGGTTCATATTTGTTTGAAAAATTCACCGCTTTGATGGCTATATATCCATTGTTTTCAACAAAACCTTTAGCGTTGTCTGTTTTGGAATTATTTATTTTGATATTGATTGGAATTTCTTTTCCAGCTCCTGATATCGTTACAGAAACTGTTTGGCTACCTTGAGGTGCTTTTTTCCAATCTATTTCCACCAAGATTCTTTGTTGTTTGTCAATGCTACCTTTGGATTTATAAAATTTTATCCAATTTGATTTAGATATAATTTTAAAATCAAAAGGGATACTTCCTCTGTTAAAAACATCAATGTAAGAAGTATTGTTTTCTAAAGAATTAAAACCTGGTAAAGTCGCTCCTTCTGTAGCTTCTGGCCACCATTTTGTTGATCCTTCAATAGCAACGCCTAATTCAGCTTTAGCAGGAACTTCAATAGTTTTAGTGTTAGGAATACTATTTGTTTTTGGGGCCTGCCAATTTGTATATCCAATATGCGTTTGGGACATCATGTGATTCCATTTTCCATTCGCCATTGTTTTGTGATAATAGGTTGAAAGTTCAGCATCTTTATCAAATAATGTTTTTACTTTTTCGGCATATTCATTTGTTGCAGCTCTTCCTTGGATGGCATATAAGTTGTTTTTTGTTGCAGTAACATATAGTTCATTTAAATTAGCGCTGGCTAAAACAGGATATAAAATCAGTTGATAAAAAGCATCTTTATATTCTGGCTTAAGCTGTGCATTAATTTCCTGGGCTTTTTGAGCCAATTTATTATATTCTGAAACTACATTTTCGGCTTCATTATAATGGATTAAACTATAGCTGGAAGGATCTAATAGTTCCGGTTTTCTATTCGCATTATATTTAGAATACATCTTTAAAAGATTAGCAATTTCTTCGGTATTTTGTTCTCCAAAATTATCTTTTGCCCATTGGTAATAATAATCATTAAGATTACTTTCATTCCAGTATTCGGGATTCCAAGCATAATCCAAGAAGAATTCGATAGGGAATTCTACGGGTTTAATATCACCCACATTTACAATCCATACTTTATCCACACCATACTCATAGGCTAAGTGCATTTGTTCCCAAGTGCGTTCAATTTGGTTGGAATTAATCCATTTATAACTTCTTGGACCTCCCACATAATCAAAATGATAGTAAATGCCATAACCGCCTTTCCTAGGTTTTGCATCCAGTGCAGGTAATTTTCTTAAGTTTCCCCAGTTGTCATCACACAGTAATAAAGTAACATCATCAGGCACTTTCATTCCTTTGTCATAATATTCCTGAACTTCCTTGTACAAAGCCCAAATTTGAGGGGTTTGTTCAGCAGGTTTTTTAGTGATGGTTGTTATAATTTCACGTTGCGTTTTAACAATGTTTTCTAAAAGATCAATGGCAGTTCCTTCGGTCATTGGTTCGTCGCCATCGCCTCGCATACCTATAGTAACCAGCGTTTCTTTATTTCCCATTCGCTCCATTCCAGCAGTCCAGAATTTCTTTAAACCTTCAGGATTTTTATTAAAATCCCATTCTCCATTAACGGACTTATTCCATTCTTGATGTGCTTTCGTTAAAGGTTCGTGATGGGAAGTTCCCATAACAATTCCATATTCGTCAGCCAGAATTCCGTTTTGAGCATCATCTGCATAAAACTTTTCGCTCCACATGGCTGGCCATAAATAATTTCCTTTCATTCTAAGGATTAATTCGAAAACCTTATCGTAGAATTTAGCATTAAATTTTCCGTAATTCTGACGAACCCAACCCGTAAGGGCAGGAGCTTCATCATTGATAAAAATACCACGGTATTTTACTTTTGGTTCTCCCAAAGTATGAACGCCAGAAAGAACGTGCAATTCAGATTGTTTTTTTGAAGGAACATCAGCCCAAAATCCCCAAGGCGAAATGCCAATTTGATTAGAAAGATCGTAAATTCCATAAATAGTTCCTCTTTTGTCTGAGCCAGCAATAACTAATGCTTTTTGCACTCCGGCAATAGGATTATTGACAATTTGAGTGGTGAATTTTTCCCATTTTCCTTGCAGTTGACTGCCATCAATTTTTCCTTCTCGGGCTAGTTGATCAATGATGGGGCTTTTACCTAAAGTACCAATAATTACAATGTAGTTTTCGGCAGAAGCTTTATTAATAATATTAGGTGAAATAGTAGTCACCGAACGAATGTCATTTTGAAGATGACTGACTACCCTCAAAACTCCAGGAAAATCCACATCACTTACTAATAGAGAAGCTGCTTTTCCATTGGAAGCCAAAGGAAAACTTTCTTTAGAAGCTTTATTGGTTACATATTTATTTGGATTAATGGCATAGCCAATGTTCATTATTGAAAACAATAATAGCGCTAGAAATGTATTTTTTTGAATTGAAAATCTCATTATTTATGCTGTTTTCTTTATTAATTCCCTGGTGCAAACGGAAATTTTAATGATTTAAAATAATTTAATGTTAGGGTTGGTTTTTCAACTGATTTAGGTAATTCTTTTCCAGAGTATTGTTGAAAATACAACAGGCAGGCATCACGCCACCATTTGGCTTCTTTATGTTGAATGTTGAGCAACATTTGAACTTCTTTAAATCTTGTTTGATCAACATAATGCTCCATTTTATTCCAGGTTGAATTCATTGATTCCACTTGATTTACGCCTTCCTGGTATTTTAATGCTAAAGAATTCCAAAGCGTTTCACCATTTTTCAATTTGTAATCCCATGGTAGGTGATGAAACCACAATAAGTCTTTTTCTGGACAAGTTGCTATATCATCAAATATTTTGGCTACTTCGGGATTGTACTGTGCCGTGGCATTGCTTCCTGTTTTAGAACGATCAAATCCTATTCCTCGGGTATCAGCTTTATGATAATAAGTCGGATTCCAATCGGGCCTGGATAAATTGCTTACCCAAGGTCCTGGTCCATAATGATGACCAGTGTCCATAATGTGATGTAGGCCCAAAGGCGTCATATAATTAACTACAGCTTCTCTGGATTCAAGCATCATTTCTTTTACTGGCTTGATAAATTTTTCTTCGTTAGAAAAAGTCATTCGCAACCAGTCTTCAGCAATAGTTTCCAAGTCTTGATACGGGTTCCAAGCCAGTCGTCCAAATCCATACCAATTGGCTTGTGCAAAAGGATGTCCTGTCCAGTTGATGTCATTTCCAATATTAGCCACTCCGGCTATTCCTGAAATTTTATGGTTGTCTAAGGTTCCGTCAACTATTTTGGCAACGGTTGAACCTTTGCCTTTACTATACGTATCAGATTCTAAAACTTCTTGGTATAATTTAGGCAAATAAACTAAATGAGTGCTAAAACCTAGATATTCCTGAGTAATTTGGAATTCCATCATCAAAGGAGTTTTAGGCATGGCGCCAAACATAGGATGAAAAGGTTCTCTGGGTTGAAAATCAATAGCTCCATTTTTTACCTGAACAATTACGTTATCTCTGAATTGACCGTCATAAGGAACAAATTCACTATAAGCCTGTTTTGCTCTGTCATTAACATCGTGTTCTGAATAAACAAAAGCTCTCCACATTACAATTCCTCCAAAAGGAGCAACAGCGTCAGCAAGCATATTGGCACCATCAACATGATTTCGACCGTAATTTTGTGGACCAGGCTGCCCTTCAGAATTTGCTTTTACTAAGAATCCACCAAAATCAGGAATGCTAGCATAAATTTCTGCTGTTTTTTCTTTCCACCAATTTTTAACATCAGTATCAAATGGATCGGCAGTTTTTAAGCCACCAATTTCTATTGGTGCCGAAAAACGAGCCGTTAAATATACTTTTATTCCATAAGGTCTGAACGCTTTGGCTAAAGCCTCTACTTTTTCCAAATATTGAGGTGTTAATATCAAGGCATTGGCATTTACGTTATTTATAACTGTACCATTGATACCAATGGAAGCATTAGCACGAGCATAATCTATATAACGTTGGTCAATAAAATCAGGTAGTTTTTGCCAGTTCCAAAGTGAAAAACCGGCATAGCCTCGTTCGACTGTTCGGTCTAAATTATCCCAATGATTGAGTATTCGGATGTTTATTCGAGGAGAATCAGTAATTGCTAGATTTTCTATCGGTTGGTTGGTTTGAAGTAATTTTAAAAAATTAAAAACGCCATATAAAACTCCTATATCTGTTTTTCCTGTGATTAGGATATGCTTTTTATTTTTTAATTGTATTGTCTTTATAATATATCCTTCATTATTAATTAAGTCAAACTCACTTTTTAAATTTTTAAGGACAGCTTCATCTAAAGAAGATTGATTGCCTAAAATCAACTTGTTTTCAGTATTCATATTCTGTTGAAGTGAAACTTCATAACCTAATAAACCAGTAAGTCCCAATTGTATTTCTTTTGTTGCAACTTGAATAGTCTCGGAATTTCCTAAGGCAACAATTCCATTAATTTTGGACTGATAACTCGAAGCTATTTTACTGTCTTGAACTTTTTTGTACTGAAGCCACAATTTATAATCCTCTTGTGCAGACATATTAAATGGAGCTATCAAAAAAGATAGTTGCAAAAGGATATATAGAAATAGTGGTTGTTTCATCGGTATTTTTTTGCTTGTCCAGAATTTTATCGAACTATTTTAAAAAATAGCTATCTATAAAAGTATTTGTACGTACCTTAAGTTTTAGCTTTATTTGCAATCGGTTGCGTAAAAGTAAAACAATGTGTCATATAAAAAAAATTTTCTTGTATTTTTTTTATATTCGCTAATAATATTTGCAAAAAACTAAGAATATCTGTAAATAGGTGCTGGTTTTTAAAATATCAGGAACTTATTAATAAGCTCTTGTTGTTCTTCCTGTTAGAATGAAATATTCTCTTGTTATAATGTAGTTTTACAATTAATCAAAGAATTTAGGAGAGGATTTTTAGATTATCTTTATAAAAAAGTAGGTAAGTAAGGGAATAGTTATTCATGAAATAAAAGATATTATCTTATTACTTATAAAGAGAATATAAATTATGACCAACACCCTTTGCGGTAACAAGAAATTAAAAAAAACACGTTAGCTAAAATTAGACTTAACGTGTTTTTTTTAATTTTTTTAGATTCTTTTTGAAGATTCTCGAACCAGTACTTCGGTATTTAAAAAAGTAATTTCTTTGACTTCGTCTTTTTTATTCGATTTTATATTTTTTAATATAATCTCTGCCGATGCTTTTCCCATTTTGGCAGCAGGATGTGTAATGGTAGATAAGTTAGGATCTATAATCTGTGAGATAGGGTCGTTATTAAAACCGATGATGGCCAATTCTTCAGGTATTTTAATTCCTCTTTTTTTAGCAGTTTGAATGGCACTAACAGCTATAATATCTCCAGAAGCAAAAATACCATCTGGGCGAGGTTCTAAATCAAATAATTTGTTACTTTCCTTAGCTCCTTCATCATAAGTAACTGTTTTTAGATTCACGATTAATTCTTCAATTACAGGTAAATTATGGTCTTTCAGAGCATCTATATAACCTCTTTTTCTTTCGCTATACAAATTACCAAATTCAGAGCCAGCAGTAAGATGAGCAATACGGGTACAACCTTGTTCTATAAGGTGTTTTGTAGCCTTGTATCCAGCAGCATGGTTGTCAATTATAACACGAAATGTATTAAAATCTTTAGGCACACGATCGACAAAAACTAAAGGAATGTTATTGCTAACAAATTGTTGAAAGTGTGAAGTATCACGGGTTTCCATAGCAAGAGAGCTAATTACTCCACTTACTCTACTGCTGTATAGGGATTTAGCTAAGCTAACTTCTTCTTCGTAAGAGTCATGCGATTGCATAATGATTACGTTGTATCCCGATTTTTGGGCTGTAATTTCTATACCACTAATTAATGAAGAAAGGAAAGGTTGTGTAATAGTTGGTATTAAAACACCAATTGTATTGGTTTTATTACCACGAAGTCCAGCCGCAAGAGTATTGGGGACATAACCCATTTCTTCTGCAGTTTTTTTTACTTTTTTTATCGTTTTATCGCTAATTGATGGGTGATCTTTTAACGCTCTCGAAATTGTAGAGGTTGCCAGATTTAATTTTTTAGCAATATCATAGATAGTAATATCTTTATTTTCTTCCATAAATTAAAGAGTGTGAATCACAAATATACATTTTTTTGACTAATTGTGTTCTGTTGTTATTTAGGGATATTTTTGGGTTTAATTACTTATTATAGAATTTGTAAATAGATATAATTTTAGATAATAGTTTACTGAGTATATAATTATCATTGTTCATTCGATTTTGGAAGCAGAGTTGTAATTATCCTATATAAGTTAATTTATAAGGATTTGATTTAAATGGTTTAATGTTTCCTAGTGGTTAAATGTAAAAAGATATTAAAATTTCTTAGTTTAGATTTTAGGAAGTCATTTCTAAAGATATCGTAATTTTTCTTCTTCGATGTCTAAATAATGCATCTGTCGTCGTATGATTGACTCGTCTAAAGTTTGATCTTCTTTGTTTTTGTTGATGAGCTAATGCCTTTGCTGGTGTAATAAATCCAGATAAATAACTTTCAGATCCTCACCAATTGATTCATTATCGATTCCGTTACTGTGCTGTTCCCATTTCAGAATAAGATGCTGTAGTGAAGCATTGCTTTCTACTTGCTCACTATAATTTTTCTTTAAGTAATCTGTTGCAAATTCAGCTAATTCCTGGCGTATGTTATTATAGACTTCAGCACGTGATAAGGCATCGTCATCATTATCGGTTAGGATTTTTTTAATAAAATAAGGCAGTGTTAATCCTTGTACTAATAAAGTCAAAAGAATAACAACAAAAGTGATAAACAGGATGAGATTGCGCTGCGGGAATCCGTTGCCGTTATTGAGATAGACAGGTATAGATAATGCTGCAGCCAATGAAACCACACCACGCATTCCGGTCCAACCAAGTATAAAAGGAACTTTGTATCCGGGATTTCTACTGTCTGCTACTTTGATAAAATTACGGGCAATGAGTGTCACAATTACTGCACCATAAGAAGACAGAATCCTACTGATAACCAAAACAAATGTAATTAGCACTCCATATCCAACTGCTGTTATAATACTAATATTAACTTCTTCAAGTCCTTTGGTAATTTGAGGCAGATCTAATCCGATCAGCATAAAAACAAATCCGTTAAGAATAAAACAAAAGCTTTCCCAGATGTTTACTCCCCGAATACGAGATCTGCTGTTAAGAAAACGATGTCTGTTGTTAGACAAAAGTAAACCGCCACTTACTACAGCTAATACACCAGAACAGTGAAGTTCTTCCGCAGTGAGATAGATAATATAAGGAGTAAGCAATGTCAGAACGCTGTCTGCATTCACATCAGTAGGGAGGTATTTATGAGCTTTCATGAAAATCCATCCAATCAGTAAACCAATTGATACACCACCAATAATCATCCAGCTGAAACTCGCCGCAGCTTTGGAAAATATAAACTGCTCGGTGGCAACTGCAATCATCGCAAATCTAAAAATAATTAAAGATGAAGCATCGTTCAGCAGACTTTCGCCTTCTAAAATAGACGAAATGGTTTTTGGTACTTTAACGAATTTCAAAATGGCTCCGGCACTTACAGCGTCTGGAGGTGAAACAATACCGCCTAGCACAAATCCCAATGCCAATGAAAATCCCGGAATGATATAATTAGCAACTATCGCGACTGAAAGTGCAGAGACAAAAACGACCACAAAAGCAAAGCTTGTTATAATGCGTCTCCAGCGCCACATTTCTTTCCACGAAACTGTCCATGCGGCTTCATAGAGTAACGGTGGCAGAAAAATAAAAAATATCAGATCAGGTTTTATGTTTATTACTGGTATGCCGGGAATAAAACTTATAAATAAACCTGCCAGAACTAATAGAATAGGGTAGGCTACTTTTATTTTATTAGCCAGCATAATCAGCAATAAAATAATGAGTAATATAGCAAGATAAAAGGGGAAATTTTCAAGCATTCGTTTATTTTGTAAGAAAAAAAAAAATTAAGTTTTTGTGTTTGATAGGGGTGTAGTTCGTATTTTTTTTGAACATTAGATTAAAATGCTGCGGATATTTAAAGCCCAGTTCAAATGCTATCTGGCTAATGGACTTATCAGTGTCGAAAATCCGTTTTTTGGCTAAGTTAATTAATTTTAACTGAATATGGTAGAGTGTCGACCGGCAGTTACAAATCAAAACAATAGCAAACTTGTTGCTAGGGCTAGTTCTAATCTAGCGGTTAGTACGATTAAAATTTCCTTTTAAAATATAGTTAAAAGAAGAGTGACCTTTTTAGTTATCATAACCTAGATATATATTGATATTATAATTTGTATTTCTAGATGTAACTTAGTTGAATGAAATAGTATCAATTTTAAAAAAAATACTGGAGTCAAAGAATATAAATATGTTATAACTTTGAGATATATACGAATGTGTTTTTGTAAAAAAAACAATAATAATATGTAAAGTGAAATACAATTACAATATTGCATCCAAGAATGTTATACTTAAACGTCTTTGTTTTTTACTTAATCGGTATTATTTTAATCTAATTTATTCTTTCATGTCAATTAAGGCCAATTTTATAGTATTATTTAGTTTCATCATTTTATTAAGTTCCTGTAATGATTATTCAGGGAATAAAAATAAGATTTCAATAGGGTTTTCGCAAAGTATCTCTGAGGATGATAGCTGGAGAAAAACTATGGATAATACAATGAAGGTAGAGGCTTCATTACATCCCGAAGTAGATTTGACCATTTTTAATGCCAATAATAGTACCCAAAAGCAAATTAGCGATATTGAGAAAATGATTGAAAATCATTTGGATGTTATAATAGTAGCTCCGTATGGTTCAGATTCGATAGTGCCGGTACTTGAAAAAGCAAATAAAAAAGGCATCCCAGTAATTATTGTTGATAGAAAAGTAAAAACGTCCAATTATACTGCTTTTTTGGGGGCTGATAATATTGAAGTAGGTCGTATCGCTGGGAAATATATTGTTTCCATGTCTAAAGCACATGCAAATATTCTTGAAATTAAGGCAACAACTGATATTTCACCTGGTCTAGAGAGAAGTTTAGGGTTTAAACAAATTACCGATCAATATCCAAATATTAAAAGAACAAGTATAACGGCTGTTAATTTGGAGTCATTGAATGATGATTTTAGTAAGGTCTTGGATAGTTCGCCAAAATTAGATTATGTTTTTGCTTTTAATGATATTATTGCACTTCAAGCCTGGGAAGTTGCAAAACAAAAGGGGAGAGAAAAAACAATAAAATTTATAGGGGTAGATGGATTGAATATTCCAAATGGAGGAATACAAGCTGTCAAAGATGGTAAGTTAGCCGCAACTATTTTATATCCAACAGGTGGGAGTGAAGCAATCAGGCTGGCTCTTAAAATTGCAAACAAAGAAGTAATTCCTAAAAATAACAGATTAGCGACAGTTTTGATTGATTCATTAAATGCAGATATAATGAGCAATCAATTTGATAAAATATCGCAGCAGCAATCAAATATTGAGACACAACTAAATGTCATTGATAATCAGGAAAAAAAGTATATAACGCTATATAATTTAATGAAATTATTAGGTTTTTTTTCCGTGACTATTCTCTGTTTGGCTCTTTTTAGTGCGTACTCTATAATTTCCATTAGAAAAAAGAAAAGACAATTAGAAATAACAAATAAAAAAGTAACTAATCAACGTCAACAAATTGAAAAATTCGCTGAAAAACTTAAGATTAGCAACGAAGGAAAAATAAATTTTTTCACGGGTATATCACATGAATTTAAAACTCCATTGACTTTAATATTGAGTTGTGTAGAATCCTTGAATGATGAGTTGAAAAGTAAAAGCCATCATGTTAAGAAGGATTTAGATATTATGTATAATAATTCGATGCGACTGCTTAGATTGATTAATCAACTTTTAGATTTTCGAAAAATAGAAAATGAGAATTTCAATATTAAAGTATCCAAAACGAACCTTTGGTTTTTTTCTAAAAATTTGTTTAAAGAGTTTAAACGTGAGGCAACAAAAAGAAATATCAATTATACTATTACAACAAATGATGAAAATCTGGATGTTTATTTAGATAAAAATTTGATGGACAAAGTGTATTATAATTTATTGTCTAACAGTTTTAAATTTACTCCAAATGGTGGGAATATTGGAATAATTATAAACAGAAAAGCAGAAGAGAATTTAGTTGAAATTATCTTTAAAGATTCGGGGATTGGAATCCCTGAAAATGAAATAATCGAATTATTTAATCCTTTTTTTAAAGGCTCAAATAATTACAAAAATGGCTCAGGTATTGGATTAAATCTATCAAAGACTTTTATTGATTTGCATAAGGGTTCCATAGAAGTTAAATCAGGTATAGGGACTGAATTTGTAATATTGTTACAATTAGGTACAGATCATTTTAATAAGAAACAAATTATTAGCGATTCAGATTATAATGATGAAAATCAGGAGGAAAAATATAATATAGAATCAGTAGAAGTTATTAAGGAAATAGAAGAGGAGTCTGATAAAAAACATTCCATTTTGATAATTGAAGATAATATAGAACTCCTTGAGTTTATTGCTGCAAAATTGAATAGGGATTATAATGTATTTAAATCTGATGGTAAGAATTCTATTGAGACGGCTTTAGAGATAATGCCAGATATTATTTTGTGCGATTTGAATTTACCTGAAAAAAATGGTTTCGAAATATGTGATACATTGAAGAAGAATATATTAACATCTCATATTCCGACAATTATTTTGACAGCCTTAGATGATCAGGATACTTATATTAAATCATTAGAAGCAGGAGCTGATTTATTCTTAACAAAACCATTTAATCTTAAAGTATTAAAGGAATCTATAAAAGGTTTGTTGTATAACCGAGAAAAGTTAAGATATTATTATAACAATAATATTGGTGAATCAGAAGTAAACTCTTTAGGTGTAATTGAGAAAGTGTTTTTAAATAAGATAGATGTCTTATTAGAAAAAAACATCGATAATTCTTCTTTCTCTGTTGAAGAATTGGCTAGTTGTTTAAACATTTCAAGAGTTCAACTGTATAGAAAAGTAAAAGCTGTTTTAGGTATTGGAATTAGTGATTACATCAATAATTATAGATTAGAAAAAGCAAAAGAATTAATGAAAACTACCTCATTGAATATTTCTGAAATTGCTTATTCTTGTGGTTTTGCTTCACCAAATTATTTCTCTACAACTTTCAAAAATAAGTATTCTATCTCTCCAAAAGACTTTAGAAACAATATTTAATGCAATAATGATGTAACATTTTTATAGAAAGTATAATTTTAAACCTTTTTTATTGCTATGTAATTAATGAAATAACAGCTTAAGGTCTTGTTTCATAAGGAAATGTGTTTATTTTTTCTTGATGTAACAATACTTAAATCCTTCTCAGGTATACTATTCTAATTTTATATAAAACAAATATAAAATGAAAAAGTATACTACTATTATTCTGTTATCATTGTTGGTTTTAGGATGTGGTTCGAAAAAACACGCAGACGATACTACACCGCCACCAACAACAAATGAAACCGCTGAACTTATATCTTTTAAGTTTAATGAGTCATCTGGTCAAACAATTAACGAAACAAAAACCAATGCTACTTTTAGTATAAATGGACCATCAGGTTCAGCTGAGCGTATTACTGGTGTTGAAGGCAAAGCGTTGAGAGTTAATGGCTTTTATGGGTGGGCAACTGGAAAAATAAATGTTAGTTATCCAACCAATAAAGTTTGTGTGACTGCTTGGGTTGCTCCATCAGCTTTTCCTGTACAAAGAAAGGATTTAGATCAATTGTCTGAAAACACAAATGCTTCGTTGTTTTCAAATGTAAATACTACTACTAATGCTGGTGTTGCTTTAGGGATAGATCAATATGGTAGAATAATTGGGCAATTTAAAGTAGGTGCAGGAATAGTTACTATTATTTCCGACCAACAAATTGAACTTAAAAAGTGGAGTTTTATTTCTTTAAATATAAATGGCCTGTCAGGTTTAGCTTCGTTGTATTTAAATGGTGTAAAAGTTAAAGCTATTGCTTTTACATCAGGGAATATTGCCTGGGATAATAATGCAACTATCTATATAGGAAAAGAATCAAAAATTAAAACTATTGCAGGTTTTGATACTAATGGCTTAACAGGAGCTATTGATCAGGTTTCTTTATGGGGTAAAGATTTAACCGATGCAGAAATTCTAACTCAATATAATAAAGTAAGTCCTTCAATCCCCAATCTTAAAATTCCAATTGAAACTAGATTTGCAGATGATATTCACAGACCTAAATATCATTTACTTCCTTCATCAGCCTGGACAAATGAATCCCACGGGTTGTTATATATTGATAATAAATATCATTTGTTCAGTCAAAGAAATTACAATGGTCCTTACTTAGAGCATATCAATTGGGGACATTATGTGAGTAGTGATTTAGTAAGCTGGGAAGAAAAAACACAGGTGTTGTGGCCACAGCCAGGATTTGATGAAGTGGGTATTTGGTCTGGTCATGCGGTAATTAAAAACGGACAACCTTATATTTTTTATACTGGTGTAAATAAAGCCAAAGCAGGAATTGGATTAGCTACTTCTTCTGCTCCTTATGATTCTTGGACAAAAAATGGTGCTCCAATTATTGCCAATGTACCTTCAAATATAGCTAATGCCGATTTTAGAGATCCTTTTGTATTCCAACACAATTCAGATTGGTACATGATGGTTGGTACAGGATTAAGAACTGGAACAGCAAGAGGAGGATTGTTTTTATATAAGTCTATAACGACTGATTTTAAGCAATGGAGTCAACAGGGGACCATGTTAGAAGGAGATCCTTCGGCAGATGGGACAGGTGATTTTTGGGAAATGCCTATCTATTATAATTTTGGTGCTAAGTCAATTGTTTTGATTAATAAATTACCAAATGCAAATGCTTTGTATTGGACAGGTAGTTTTGATGGGGCAAAATTTATTAGAGATAATGTTGTCCCAGAACGTTTAGAGGTTATTAATCAGCTTTTGTCTCCATCAATACACCCTGATGCAAACGGAAATTTAACTGCAATTGGAATTGTTCCTGATGGAGTAAATTCTGCTAAACACAAACAGCAGGGTTGGGCGCATGTATTTAGTTTACCTCGAGTTTGGACATTGGTTAATAACAAAATTAAGCAAGTACCTCATCCTAATTTACTACAACTTAGAGGTACTTCAAAAAACTTTACCAATGTTTCTTTTGATCAAAATAGTTCAAATGTTTTAAATGGAGCTAGTGGTACTCAATATGAAATTGTGGCAACTATAAATCCTGGTACTACAACTAAAGTAGGTTTTTCGTTAAATAAAAACTTAGCTATTGGGGAACAAACGCTTATTTACTATGATATGGTTTCCAAAGGTTTTGTTGTAGATAGGAGTAAATCTTCTATCCTACCAGATGTACCAACTTCAAATCAGTCTTCAAATTATGAATTGCCAGCAGGAGATATTAGATGGAGAATTTTTGTAGATGCTTCTATCATTGAAGTCTTTGTTAACGAGGAATTGGCTTTTGCAACCCGATCTTTTCCTTCAGCAGGAAGTAATCAAATTGATTTGTATGCTCAAGGAGGAACCGCCACTGCGACAGACTTAAAAATTTATAATATTCAGGGTGGTGGTACTGCATCAGTTTCTAAAAATGTTGAATCAAAAGAGGATACAATCCATCCTGTTGTCTATCCAAATCCTTCTAGTGAAAATTTTAATTTCAAATTTTATAACATAGAGAAAACTACCGCAGTTGCTGCTTATGTTTTTGATATTAATGGATTTCCGGTAAAAAAAATTGAAAAATTTATAGACAGTGAAAATCCTATAGTTAATTGGAATGGTTATATGGATAATGGTATGAAAGCTAGAGAAGGGGTTTATATAATAAAAGGCTTTGTAGAGAATGATTTGTTTGACGCTAAAATAATTATAAAATAGATATGGAAAAATTTAGAAAAATATTCAAGATTGAATTAATGATGTTGTTTGTAGCTTTCTTGCTATGCAATAATTTACAATCTCAGACTGATGAGATAAAGGAAGAGTTTAGACCAAAATTACATTTCACTCCCGAAAAAAATTGGATCAATGATCCTAATGGAATGTTTTATTATGATGGAGAATACCATTTGTTTTATCAATACAATCCTTATGGTACTAAATGGGGACATATGAGTTGGGGACATGCAGTAAGTACTGATTTAATAAAATGGAATCATTTGCCAGTAGCACTTGAAGAAGAAAATGGAGTGATGATTTTCTCCGGTTCAGCAGTAGTGGATTGGAATAACTCCTGCGGTTTTGGATCTGGATCAAAACCACCTATTGTGGCAATTTATACAAGTTATGATGCTAAAACAGGATTTCAACATCAAAGTATTGCCTATAGTAATGATAAGGGAAGAACTTTTACGAAATATAAAGGAAATCCAGTTTTGAATATCAATAGTAAAGAGTTTAGAGATCCAAAAGTTTTTTGGTATGAGCCAGAACAAAAATGGATTATGACTCTTGCTTTATCCACTGAACATAAAATACAATTTTACAGTTCTAAAAATTTAAAGGACTGGAATTTAATGAGTGAGTTTGGGCCTAAAGCAGTAATTACCGGAGTGTGGGAATGTCCGGATTTATTTACATTGAAATATAAAGGAAAAACAAAATGGGTTTTAGGAGTTAATTTAGGAAGCGGTAGTATCGCTGGTGGTTCCGGATTGCAATATTTCATTGGAGAATTTGATGGGAAAAATTTTGTAGCTGATCAATCCGTTTCAGGAAAAGATAATGAGGTGAACTATATCGATTATGGAAAAGATTTCTATGCAGCTGTAACATGGAATGGAGCACCAGATAAAAAGGGAACTAAAACATGGTTAGGCTGGATGAATAATTGGCAATATGCGAATGAAATTCCAACGAATGGCTGGAGAGGTTCTATGTCTTTACCAAGAAAATTAATCTTAGATAAAGAACAGGGAAAGTATATTATCAGACAGGAAGCTGTTAAGTCGGTTGAAAATTATATTAAATCAAAAACTAATCTTAAAGGAGAAACTTTAGCTAGAGTCAATCAAAAAATTGAAGAAGCAGATTTGAAAGAATTGACATTTGAAATGGCTTATGAATTTGAACCGAGTAAAATAAATGGTCATTTAGAATTTGAAATACTAAATAATGACAAAAGTCTATTCCAATTAACTTTTAATAAAAGCACTAATGAATTTGTTGTAAAAAGAGTAGACAACAACCTAAAAGATGAATTTCAATCCACCCAAAAAATTACACTTTCAAATAATGCGGATAAATCTATTAATGTTCGATTGTTTTTGGATAAAAATTCTGTTGAAGTTTTTATAAATGATGGCAGATATGTTTTTACGAATGTAATATTCCCTAAAGATTTTAATACTAAAATTCATTTCAGTTCAATTGATGATTCAATGTCTAAAATGAAGACAATTACAATATCAAAATATTAAAATTTTATCCAAAGCTAGTCAGTTGAATTTGATTCAGTCTATAAATTATTAGTTAAAAAACACTTTCTGCAATTTCTCTGCAATTAAATTAAACGATTCATTTTTTTATATAAAAGTTCAAGTTTAAAAACTGTAATTATAGGTTACAATTTCAAACTTTTTTTTAAAAAATAAAAATTAAGTCATTGTAAATCAGGTGTTTTTTAGTGATGTAACCAGCTTAGATGTAAATGTAACAATACAGAATGATTGAATTTTAACTTGAATCTAACTTTGGATAGAAATAAAAAATTATAGGTTATGAAATGAGCATGACCTCAAATTGGTCGCAATTGAAAATCATCGAATACCAAAAAAATAGTAACTGATGAGATAAACATCAATGAAGATATGCGAATTACATATGACCTTAAAAAAACAATAAAAATTTACATATGAATAAAAAAATAATGAGTTGGTCAATCGTTGCGTCATTCGCAGGATTCCTGTTTGGTTTTGATACCGTAGTAATTTCTGGTGCAGATAAAGCACTTCAAATATTATGGGATTCCAGTGATTTCTTTCACGGTTCGGTAGTTATGGCAATGGCATTATGGGGTACTGTTATAGGGGCCATATTTGGAGGAATTCCAACTAATAAAATAGGAAGAAAATCAACATTATTAATAATTGGGGTTTTGTTTTCAATTTCAGCTTTAGGATCTTCTTTAGCAAATGGACCATGGGTATTTGCTTTTTTTAGATTCATAGGTGGTCTGGGTATTGGAGCATCAACTATTGCTGCACCTGCTTATATATCTGAAATTGCACCTGCAAAAGATAGAGGACGATTAGTAGGTCTTTACCAATTTAATATCGTGTTTGGTATCCTTAGTGCTTTTTTATCGAATTATCTTTTGAGTGATATTGGTGAAAACGCATGGAGATGGATGCTTGGAATTCAGGTTTTTCCATCAATAGTTTATACCATATTGGCTTTTTATATACCTGAAAGTCCGAGATGGTTGCTAACACAGTCTAGAACGGATGAAGCAAGGGTAATTTTGGATAAGATAAATAGTAAAGAAGATGTTCAAAGTGTAATTGACAATGTGCATGAAGACAATAAAAATAATTCTTCAGATGAAAATATCTTTATGAAGAAATATCGTTTTCCTTTAATCTTAGTTTTTTTGATTGCAGCATTCAATCAATTATCGGGTATAAATGCTTTCTTATATTATGCTCCAAGGATTTTTGGAGAAGCTGGTTTAGGAGCTAAAACAGCACTTTTGAGCAGTATCGGTATTGGCTTCATTAATTTAATATTCACGCTAATAGGTGTTTATTTAATAGACCGATTAGGAAGACGTAAATTGATGATTTTTGGATCATTAGGTTACATTTTTTCTTTAGCAATGGTAGCCGTTTCATTTTATTTAAGTTGGACAGGAATGGCAGTTCCAATGTTTTTATTCGTTTTTATAGCCTCTCATGCTATAGGGCAGGGAGCCGTAATATGGGTTTTTATATCCGAAATTTTCCCAAACCATTTAAGAGCATCTGGACAGTCTTTTGGAAGTTCAGTTCATTGGGTGCTGGCAGCAATAATTCCATCTATGGTTCCAATCCTTTTTTCAAATTTCGGGGTTGGAAATGTGTTTAGCTTTTTTGCTGTTATGATGGTCTTTCAACTTGTTTTTGTCTTGTTTATGATGCCTGAAACCAAAGGTATTTCTTTAGAAAACATGAATGCTAACCTTAATAAATAATAATATTAACTAACTAACTCTATAAACTAAAAATGTATGAAAATTAACTGTTTTAAAAACAAGAAAAACATTATCACAATGTGTTTGTTTTTCTTTGGGCTTGTTGCTCTCGGGCAGCAGACTCAAATAAATGGGACTGTTTTGTCTGAGGCCGATGGTCAGCCCTTACCAGGTGCAAGTATACTTGTCAAGGGATCTTCCTTAGGTACAACAACAGATTTCGATGGAAAGTTTCAAATTAAGGCTAAAGAAAGAGAAACTTTAATAGTGTCTTATATAGGTTTTTCAGATGCCCAAATTACGATTACATCAAAAAAAACGTATACTATTATTTTAAGAACCACATCAAATAATCTTGATGAGGTTGTTGTCACGGGTTATTCTAAAGAAAAAAAGAAAGATATAACCGGGGCAGTTTCTATTGTTTCTGTAGCCGATTTAGATCGTGTCGCTACACCCAATGTTATAAGTAAATTACAGTCCAGAGTTCCTGGATTAAGTTTTACTTCTTCAGGAGTTCCAGGTGGTAATGATACCCAAATATCAATTAGAGGTTTAACATCTGTGTTTGGAGGCACAGGACCTTTATGGGTTATTGATGGTGTGCAAACCAATTCACCTGCCGGTTTAAATCCAAATGATATTGAAAGTATACAAGTATTAAAAGATGCTGCTTCGGCAGGTATTTATGGAACTGAAGCTGCTAAAGGAGTTATTATTGTAACGACTAAACAAGCAAAAGCAGGTACACAAAAAATCACTTTAGATAGTCGTGTATCCTTAAATACAATCCGTGATAAGTTTAATGTTTTAAATTCTCAGGAATGGTTAGATGTTAGGTATAGAGCACAGGGGAATTTACCTGTTGCAGCAGGAAATTTTGCTTATACTCCCGGGAATTCTTTGCCTGAGTTTTTAGATGATCAACAAAATTTAAGATTGTCAAATACAGATTGGATTGATGTTATTTCAAGAAATTCAATTTCTACAACCACTGATTTTGGATATTCTTTTGCAAATAAAAAATGGAAAGTTTTTACAGGTTTAGGATACGCTAAAGATCAAGGAGTATTGGAATATACTTACTATCAAAGAGCAAATATTAGATTGAATTCAAGTATTAAATTTTTTAAAGACAAATTGAATATTGGAGAAAATTTAACTGTTACTAATTTTCAGGAAGTGAAAGGGAATTCTATGGAAGATGCACTTTTACAAAATCCATTGATTCCGGTATATGCTGAAGATGGTACTTGGGGAGGGCCTACAGGAAGTGGTTTACAAGACAAATGGAATCCGTTAGCTATTTTATATGTTAATAGAAACAATGTCGAAAAAACGTGGAGAACATTCGGTAATATTTATGCTGATTTGAAGATTGTTAATGGACTAACTTTTAATTCTAAATTAAATTTTGACATCAATAGATTTAAGTTTGATGAACATTCAGAATCATTTAATCAAAATGGAAGTATTCTGGGAAATAGAATCATTTTGGGAGGGGAAGAATTTGCCAGATATAGAAGAAATAGAAATAATTCAGACACATTTATTATAACCAATTTAATTACTTATGCTCACCAATTTGGGAATCATAATTTAAATGTTTTTGGAGGACACGAGATTTATAAAAAAGACCAGCAAAATAAATTTGATCGTGTACAAGTTCCTTTTGGAACAAACGTAGATTTTGAAAACATTGGTCAATATGATAAAATTGCTGATTCCAGCGTACTTGATGCTTACGGTATTGGAGCTGATAGCAGAAGAGAATCTATGTTTGCCAAAGTGAATTATGATTATTCAAGCAAATATTATTTTTCTGCAAGTGTTCGTCGAGACGGATCTTCCCGTTTTGGTAAAAATAATCGTTATGCCATTTTTCCTACTGCATCTGCCGGCTGGACTTTAAGTAATGAAAAGTTTTTAGAAAACTCTAATGTAATTGATAATTTAAAATTGAGAGCATCATGGGGTGGAAATGGAAATGCTGATATTTTAGAATATGCACAATATTCAATCTTTAATATGGCATTAGAAAATAGTAATTACGATCTAAACGGAAGTGGAAGCGGTACTATAAATACTGGAGTTTCGGCAAATCAAGTTGGAAATCCAGAATTAAAATGGGAGCAATCATACCAAACAAATATCGGACTTGATTTGGATTTGTTTAAAAAGCGTGTGAATTTTGTAGTTGATATATACGAAAAGAAAACCTCTGATTTATTACTTCAAATTGTTCAGCCAAGTGTTTTAGGGGAAGCAGGAAAAACATTATTTTTCAACGCTGGAGATATGACTAATAGAGGAATTGATGTTGTTTTAGGATATAATTCAAAATCGCAAAATGACTTTAATTATGGTGTGAATTTGACTTTCTCTAAATATAAAAACAAGGTTACAAGATTAAATAATTCAGATAATTTTATTTTAAATGGAATATCTTACACAGGTGCCGGTCATCCTATTGGTTCTTATTTTGGATATGTAGCCGATGGTCTTTTTAGAACTCCCGAAGAAGTAGCCGTACATGCTGAACAAACAGGAAAAGCATTAGGTAATATTAGATATAGAGATTTGAATGGTGATGGAGTTGTTAATCAGGATGACAGAACTATCATTGGTAATCCACATCCTGATTTTACTTATGGAATTAATCTTTCGGCCAGTTACAAACGATGGGATTTAAATGTGTTTTTTGATGGAAAACAAGGTGGAGACATGTATAATGCTCAAAGAGAAATGCTTGATTTCCCTTATTTTGGATTCAATCATGGTAAAAATACTTTAGATGCCTGGACACCTGAAAACGCAAACTCTTTAATACCGGCTTTAAGCACATCAGATACAAATGATCAAAAACGTGCTTCGACTTATTTTGTAGAAGATGGTTCTTTCTTTAGAATGAAAAGTGTAAATCTTTCATATAGTTTTAATCGCGATTTAATTAAAAGAATCGGATTGTCATCTGCTAAGTTATATGTGCAGGCAGAGAATCTATTTAGTATTACCTCTTTTACAGGTTTTGACTATGAAGTGCCAGGTTTAAGCAGAACCGGTATTGGTATCGCAGGTATGGGCGTTTATCCTCATACTAAAACATTCAGCTGTGGATTCAATTTACAATTTTAAAAAGATGAAAAAAATAAAAATTTATATAGTAATAATAGGACTCACCTTAAGTGTTGGTTCTTGTCAGGAAGATTTTTTTACTGTAACTCCTGAAAACGTAATATCTGAAAATAATTTAGATTTAGAGCAATTGGTTGTAAGTGCTTATAGTACTTTAGATTATAGATACAATACGGGTGAGTTTAGAGATAATTGGCCTTTTGACCATGCTCCATCTAACTGGTGTTTCTCAGATATTAGAAGTGGAGATGCGTACAAAGGTGGTGGTGGTGTAGGAGATAATCCAGGTGGCGGAATGCATGGTTTAGAAATCCAACAAGTATTTGCCTCTTCTGAAAATGTCTATAATCTGTGGAGAGCACTTTATTTTTCAATCAATAGAGTGAATAGTGCAATTATAGCTTTGGATAATAGTTCAGGATTTGAAAAAAAAGATTTAAGAATTGCTGAGCTTAAAGTTTTAAGAGCACATTTCTATTTTGAATTGATGAAAAACTTTGGGTCGTTTGCTTACATTGATGAAAATACTCCTATTGATAAAGTTACAAGTGTTCAGAATTCATTTGATACGGCTCTTTTATGGGGGAAAATTGAAAAAGATTTAACGGATGCAATCGCAGTATTGCCTGATACACAACCTGAATTAGGAAGGGTTAATAAATTAGTCGCTTATGCGTTTTTAGCAAAAGCAGATTTGTTCCAAAATAAATGGGATCAGGTAATTATTAATGCAAACAAAGTTATTGCAGGACCATATAGATTAGTAGACGATTTAGAAAAATTATATTCTTCGCCTGGTTATGGTAATCAGGAAAATGTATTTGCTATTCAATATTCAATAAATGATGGCTCTGAATTTGGGAATGTAAATTTTGGCGATTTAGTAAATTCTCCAGATTCTCCTTCTGATGATCCAAATCATCCTTACTTAAACGGAGATGATTTTGATAAACCTAGCCAGAATATTGTAAATGCTTTTAAAGTAGATAATGCGGGATTGCCATTACTAGATTCTTACAATAATTCGGACTTAGCCGCAAATGATATCAGTACTCCGGTAGATCCCAGATTAGATCACTCAATAGGTCGCCCAGGTATTACCTGGAAAAAATGGCAAGCAATGCCACAGCAACTTAATTGGACAAGAGATCCTTCAACTTATGGCTTGTATGAAAGAAAGAAGAATCAAATTGATCCTTATTCGGACTTAAGATCTTCTGGTGGATTTCCTTGGGCAAAAGGAGCTTTGGATTGGGCAATTATAAAATTTAGCGATGTGTTACTATGGAAAGCAGAAGCTTCAATAGAATTAAATGACATAGGAACAGGAATGAGCATTATCAATCAAATTCGTACAAGAGCAAAAAACGCAGCATACGTTTATAGTTTTAATAATAATGCTGTAAATGCTGCAAATTATGTGATTGGTTTGTATCCAACAACTGGAGTTACAAAGGTATATGCAACAAAAGCATTGCGTATGGAAAGAAGACTGGAATTACATAATGAAGGACATCATTTTTATGATCTTGTAAGATGGGGAATCGCTCCAGCATGGATTAACGATTATATGTTAAAAGAAAGTTCAAAACGCAGTTATTATGGTGGAGCTTCATTCACTGAAGGAAGAGATGAATACTTACCAATTCCACAAATAGAAATTGACGCTTCAGGTGGTGTTTATAAACAAAGAACGGGCTATTAAATTAGTATTTGTAGAAAAAAATCTTAACAAGTTTATTAAATTAAAATTTATTAAAAATGAAAAATATATCTAAAATTTTTAAAATGATTCCTTTCTTGTTTCTTGGAATCGCTATAACTTTATTGACAGTCGTTGGTTGCGAAGAGGATATTAAATTTAATGATAATGTACCTGATTATACCTATTCTATAATTAGAGACTTTAAAGTTAACGGGAAATCAGCAATTATTAGTCACACTAACGCTGTTATTACATTTACATTGCCAGCAGGTTCCGATTTAACTAAGGTTCCAGTTACTATTACCTTACCGGAAGGAGCAACCGTTGAACCTGCTTCAGGAAGTATAGTCGATTTTTCTGCTGGTCCCGTAATTTTCACAGTTACCAATAATGGGATTTCAAGAAAATATACGGCTACAGTGGCCGCTTATGGAGATCCTATGATTATGTCTTTCTCAATAGGTGAACATGTGGGAGTTATTGATGCCGATGCAGGAACTATTGCAGTTACTGTTGGTAGTCAGGAGGATATTAAAAAACTAACTCCTCTGTATATAATTCCAGGTGGTACTACGGCAACACCACAATCGGGTATAGCACAGGATTTTACAAGCCCAGTAAAATATACCGTAGTCTCAAATGATGGATTTACAGGAAAATCATATTATGTAAGTGTAACCCAGTTACCAAGCCCGTTTGTTACTAGCTTTAAAACGGGTACTGATATTTGTAGTGTAACAGGGATTGTAGATAATACGGCTTCAACAATTGTTATGGATTTTCCTTCAGGATCAAATTTGGCTTCGATTACACCAATTATTTCTTTAACAGCTGGTTCTACAATAGCTCCAGCAAGTGGAGTTGCGAAAAACTTCTCAACTGGACCAGTGAATTATACGGTTACAAACGTTGAAGGTTTAACTAAAACTTATGCTGTAACAGCAAGAATTATTAATTCTACCAAAAAAATTGCTTTTGTAAGTGGAGCAAGTTGCGTGGAAAGCATTAGTGAGCCAGATACCAAAGCTGCTGCATTATGGTTAAAACAAAATTATGCGGAAGATTTTGTATACATCCAAGCGAGTAACTTAACTGCCCAAGCGTTAGCAAACACAAAAGTATTATTGCTTTATTGGGATAATGTAGGAACACAAAAAATGCCTGATACTGCATCAGGAATTACTACGGCTCAAGTTGATGTGATTACAAATTACTATAAAGCTGGAGGAGGTCTAATTGTTGAAGGTTTTGGAATTAATCTTTTAGACGAGATTGGACGTGTAAAAATGGGAAGTACTGTTTTTGCAAATAATGGAGGAAATACAAATCCGGTAGGTGGACAAAATTTAGACGCATGGGGCTTGAGAGCTTCTTATTCTGCTCCTTCGCCAAGTGCTTCTGCAAATCATCCATTATTAGTTGGTTTAGCCAAAGGAACAACAGATTATTATCCTATGAATAATGCAAAATATAAAGAAGATAGAAACTTCGGAATTGACTTTGGCCCTTATGATAGTTCTTTTACAAAAGGACAATGTTCGGAGGATAGAGCGTTAGAATTTGAAGCCGCTACAAATAGTGTTTTAATCAGATGGTATGAATGGTTAGATGCAAGAGGTTGTGGTATTGGTTTAGCTGAGTTCAAACCACAAGGAGCTTTCCAAGGAACTATGATTGTAAATACAGGAGGATGGTTAGAATGGAGTATGGCTGATAATAACGGAGCAGTCAATGATTTCCAAAATAATATCTACCGTTTACATAAAAATGCAATCGACCTTTTATTAAGTAAATAATTTAGTGATTATGAAAAAAATATTTATAAAATCATTGATGATTGTAACCCTAATTATAGGGTTACAATCATGTGATGAACGTGATAATTATACAGATGGGGCTAAGGTCTTAGATATTGTTTCGAATGTACAACTAAATGGTAAAGAAGCCGTAATAAATCATTTAAGTGGGAATATTTCTGTTAGTCTTTCGGGAGATACAAACTTGAGTGATGTGGCTTTTGAAGCAGTTTTTCCTGATGGAGTTACAGTTACACCTAATAGCGGATCTTCATTAGATTTATCAAGTCCTGTTGAATTATCTGTTTCTAATGGTGTTACAACCAGACATTACATTATTTCTGCAAAACTATTACCATCTAAAATAGCTTTCTTAGGGGATGGAGCTACTTTAAACGATATCTCTGATGATGATGTAAAAGCAGCCGGGCTTTGGGCTCAACAAGTATATGGAGATAAGTTTGTTTACATTCCATATAACCAATTAACTGATGGTGCTTTAGACGGAGTAAATGTTTTGTTTTATATGTATGATAAGGTAGGTTCAACTGCGCAACCGGCTGCGCTTTTAGAACATCTTAATGTAGTTTCTAAATTCTTCGTACAAGGTGGTAAAATTGTAGCAGGAGGTCATGGTACAGGAATTGTTGAAGAACTTGGAAGAGACACTTCTGGTCTGCGTAATATCCTTGGCTCTGGTACGGGAGGCACTAACCCTGATACATGGGGAGTTGGTTTTGCAGGTACTGCTTTAGGTAGTACAATTTCACAAGGTTGTCAATTTTATAGTGACCGCAAGGTATATGTTATTAATGGAGGTTATAAAGAAGATCACAATTCACTTTGGAACTTAGCTCCATTAGATGATCCTAAGTTTGTAAGTTTTTCTAATGGTTATGATGCCGAAGTTGTGGCAGCTTGGGACTGGGCTATTGACGGTCAGGGTTTTGGAGGAATTGTTCTTTGGAAACCAAGTGGTCGTTTTCAAGGGTATATCATGACATTAGGAATTGGTGGAATGGAATGGAATATGAATGATGGTCGCGTTAACCCGTATGCGGCTAATGTAAGAACCATTTATAAAAATTCAATAGATTATTTAGGAAGTAAATAGGTTTTAATTGGTTGTAGTTTTATCGGGCAGATTTATCTCTGCCCTTTAATTTTTTAATTATGGAAAAGAAAGATAAGTTAAATATAGTTTGTTTTGGAGAGATTCTTTGGGATGTTTTTCCAACACATAAAAAAATTGGGGGAGCTCCCTTAAATGTTGCACTAAGAATGAACTCTGTTGGAGTTTCCTCAAGCATTATTAGTAAAATAGGAAATGACGAAAACGGAAAAGAAATAATCGAATATATAGAAGATCATAATATGAGTTCAGAATTGATTCAAGTTGATTCTGATTATAAAACCGGTGTGGTCCATGTCATGATTAATGAAAAAGGGAATGCTTCTTATGATATTCATTATCCTTCTGCTTGGGATAAAATTTCGATTAATAATACAATAGAAAAACAAGTTAGTGAAGCTGATGCATTCGTCTTAGGGAGTTTAATCTGTAGAGATGAAATTTCAAGAGCCAGTTTGTTTTCTCTTTTAGATAAAGCAAAATATAAAATTTTAGATGCTAATTTAAGATCTCCTTATTATACAACAGATGTCTTGATAGAATTAATGAACAAAGCTGATTTTATTAAGCTAAATGATGAAGAGTTAGTAGAGATTAGTAAGAAAATGGATTCTCCGTATAATTCATTTGAACAAAATATTAAATTCATTGCAGAACAAACAAATACAAAACAAATTTGTGTGACTAAAGGTGCTTTTGGAGCTGTTTTATTTAGTAATGGAAAATTTTATTACAATAGCGGTTATTTTGTAAATGTTGTTGATACTGTTGGAGCCGGAGATTCTTTTTTGGCAACATTGATTGTCCGTTTACTAAGAGGAAAATCACCTCAAAAATCACTGAATTATGCTTGTGCTATTGGTGCTTTAGTGGCGGCAAGTGAAGGTGCCAATCCTCAAATTTCTGAAAAAGAGATTAAAAAATTTATGATGACTTAGTTTCCTTGTTTTATAATTCAAAGTTCTTCTTCCAAAACTTAACTTGACAAAAATGAAAAGAATATTTCCTGTTTTAGTAATTCTAATTTTATGTATTTCTTTTACAAAAGAATCAAAGCCTTTATACCAATGGTCTTTTAATTCAAATAAAATAAAATCAACAATTGAAGAAAATACCAAAACGATTTATCAGATCAATAGTAATTTTGAAACTCCGGAATTTGTAAATGGTATTGAAAATACAGGCTTACGATTTGACGGCTATTCTACATACATTGAGGGTTCACTGCCAGCACCGTTAAAGTTACCTGTAACAATAAGTGCATGGGTGGCTCTGGAAACTTTTCCAACGGATACGGCAAGCTTTTTTTCGATAATTGAAGAAAGCAGCAATCCTGAGAATTGGATTTCAGCTAGTATAAATAAATTTGGAAAACCTGCAATTGCGATAGGGACAAATGGTGAGGAAAAATATTATTTTGCTGAACATAGATTGTCAAAATCGAAATGGTTTAATGTGTGTCTTATTATTAATGAAGGGAATGCTAATTTATTAATTGACGGAGAGACAATTTTAAAAATACCTTTAAATAAAGTGACAAGTCAAACAACATTTAATAGTTTGACTATTGGGAGAAGCGTAAAAGAAAAATACTTAGAAAATCTGTTTCCGCTGACTCATATTAATGGAATAATTGATGAACTTAAAATTTGGAATGAGCCATTAGATTCAAATTATTTAATAGAAAATGAGATAGGCAATAAATTGACCAAGAAAGCTGATTTAGCTATACCTCCTAGTAGATTCAAAAAGGATTTTAATAGACCCAAATACCATTTACTCCCAGCAGCGAATTGGACAAATGAAACTCATGGCTTAATTTATTACAAGGGGAAATATCATATTTTTAATCAAAAAAACGGTACTAATTTATTCTTAGGTCAGATTAATTGGGGACATTTCAGTAGTCCGGATTTAGTGCAATGGACAGAGCATAAACCAGCATTAACACCAGAAGAAGGTTATGATGAGATAGGAATATGGTCGGGACATGTAGTATTAGATGATAAAGGCGTGCCATTGATTATGTACACAGGAGGTAACGAAAAAGAGGTTGGAATGTGCCTTGCTTTTCCTAAAGATGATAATTTAATTGATTGGGAAAAATTCAGGAATAATCCAGTTGTAAAAGGACCTCCAAAACAGTATAAACGTAGAGATTTTAGAGATCCATATATTTGGAAAGAAAAGGATATTTGGTATATGATTGTAGGCTATGGATTGGTTGAAAATGATGTTCAAAAGGGGGCTTTATTATTATATAAATCAAATGATCTAAAAAAATGGACTTATTTACATCCTTTATTTAAAGGGAATCCAAAAGTAGATAATTCAGGAATATTTTGGGAAATGCCTGTTTTCTGGAAGATGAAGGATAAATATATCTTAGCGGTAAATCCTATACCACATAACGGTAAACCTGCAATAAATTTATATTGGGTAGGTCGTTTTATTAATGAAAAATTTGTCCCGGATCATAAATTGCCTAAAAAATTAGAAGTAATTAATAGGATGCTTTCTCCGTCAGTTTCCTTAGATAAGAATGGTAATACTACTGCAATTGCAATAATTCCAGATTTAATTCCTAGAGAGTCACAATTGAAACACGGTTGGACACATTTATTTAGTATACCGAGAGTCTGGAATTTAAAAAATGGTGAAATTTATCAAACACCACATCCGTCATTAATTAAACTTAGGGATTCCTCAAAAGTTTTTGAAAACGTAAATGTGAATTCATCATCAAATTTAAAACTTGGTAGTGGTCATCAAATAGAAATAATTGCTGAAATCTCAGCTTTACAATCGGAGAAATTTGGATTTTATATTGGAAAAAATCAAAAAAATGACGAATCAACTAAATTGTGTTTTGATATAAAAAAGAACCAATTGGTAATTGATCAATCGAATTCCAGTAAAACAGAGTCAATAGAGAAACGGATTGAAATTGGAGAAATTAATTTAAAAAACATGAAAACGATTAAAATTCATCTGCTTATTGATGGTTCTGTAGTTGAGGGATTTATAAACGATAAAGAAGCTTTTACAACACGAATTTTTCCAAAATTCTATGATAGTGATCAAGTTGAGGTGTTTTCTGAGAAGGGCTCTATTTTAATTAACAAACTTGATTTTTGGTATTTAAAAAGCAGTAATAATTTAACCGATTTTTAAATTTAATATCACTTTTTTTGGAATGAATATTATGCTGAATTGTTCACTTAGCGCTTTCCAGTTTGTTACAAAAGCGATAATATAACTTGATAGAAGTGAGTAAACAAATTTGTTTACTTTTGAGATATGAAATCTAATAAACAACAATTGCAAGGGATAAATTAGATAAATAATAAACAATAATAGGGATTGTTTTTGTATGTGAAAAAGTTGTTTTTTTGAATTAATTAATAAAAAGGAAGGTGTTTTTATACCTTCTTTTTTTGTGGAGTCGAGGAGATAGTATGATATCAAAAGAATAGTTTTAGATAAAGAGAGAATCGTACTTTTTATCTAATGCGTTAATATATAAGAATTAATTAATCTTTATATTTGATGATTAAATTAATAAAATGAGCGAAAAAACTAAACCGTATGCCTTAATTACTGGCGCCAGCAAAGGCATTGGAAAATCTATTGCTTATGAATTGGCTAAACAGGGTTATCCACTATTGCTTGTTGCAAGAAGTGACAAGGAATTAAAAGCACTATCTGATGATCTTCAGGTTAAATACGGCATCGATGCTTCTTTTTTATCGATTGATCTTTCGATAAATGGTGCACCGCTAAAAGTAACCGATTGGATAAAATTGAATAATTATCCGGTTGGCTTTTTAGTTAACAATGCCGGTTATGGTGTGTGGGGCGATTTTAGTCAGTCTTCTCTAACCGATCAGCTTGGTATGATGCAACTTAACATGAATGTAGTTGTAGAACTTTCACATTTATTAGTACCCATACTTTCACAAGAAAAACAAGCCTACATTTTAAATATATCGAGTACTGCTGCCTACCAGGCTGTACCTACGCTGGCTGTTTATTCAGCTACAAAGGCTTTTGTTTTATCATTTACCCGTGCTTTGCGTTTCGAACTTGCCCAAACTTCCATTTCAGTAACCTGTTTTAGCCCAGGTCCGGTTGATACTGGTTTTGCTGCAAGAGCTGGTTTAAACCCTTTTAACAAAATGGCTGAAAAGTTTAATATGCAGCCTGATGAAGTTGCAAAAATGGCAGTAAAAGCCATGTTCAGCAAAAAATCAGAAGTTATTCCGGGTTTTACAAATATCATTTCGGTTTATGCCAACCGTATACTGCCAAAGGCATTTATCGAAAAAACTGCAGCCGGGATTTATAAAATTTAATTTTTTCAAAAAAAAAATAAAAAATATTCTTTGCAAAAGAGAAAATATATATTATGTTTGTATTAAATTCTACTAATTCCATAGAGTATGTCAAATAAAAGAAAAAATACGTTTAATTTTCCTAAAGGTCGAATGCAAGCAAATATGCGAATGTGTTGCTGTTGTTGCTGTTGCTAATCTCTTAGATAAAATTTCAAACACTATTATTTCATTTATTAAATCTATTTATCATGGTATCTTCTTATAAAACCTTTACCCTTACTAATCAATTAACTGCTGAGCAAATCAACTTTTTCAACGAACATGGCTTTATCCATTTCAAAAAATTTATAAATCCGGAAACTGTTTCATCCATTATTGATGCCTCGAAACAAGTGGAGCAAAAATGGATTGACAATGACCTTCAAAAAGTAAATGGTGTTCCAATTAAATATGGAAAAGATTTAGATGGCTCTCCTATTGTACAACGTTTTGCATTTATCAATCAACATCATCAAACCTTAAGCGGTCTTCTGCTTGATCCAAGATTCAATAGTTTATTACCCTTGGCAGGTGAGGGCGCAAGATTAGGTACTGAAGAAAAAGACGGAATGGTTTTCAATCATTACATTAATGGACCGGAAAGTAAGTTTACTAAAATGGGCTGGCATACAGATGGCTTGAGAGATATTTTTTATGGTGGAAAATTAAACCCGATGCTAAATGTGGGTATTCACTTAAGCTCTTTAAAACCCGAAAACGGAGGCCTTAAAATCATTCCCGGTACGCACAAACAAAGTATTTATCAAATGCTTTTCCGTAAAAAGTACTTTTTAGATAATAAACCCGATCCACAGGAAGTTTCCATAACTCCGGAAGCGGGAGATTTAACCATTCACGATGGCCGTTTGTGGCACAGAGTTGCAGAATCAACTATCCGTGGAGAAGAAAGCAGAAGAAGAGTTATTTATGTTCCAATTATAGCCGGAAAATATGCTCCTAAAGATGAGAATAGCCCAACAGTTTTTTATCAACGTTTTGCGGGAATTGTTAAATAATTATGCTGATTGTCCTCGCATTTAGTTATCTGGTTAGATCAGGTAAGCTAAAAAGAACCACGGATTTTTTTAAAAATACGCAAAGAAAAATAAAATTAAAAATTCTAAAAGTAGAATTGGCTATACTATCTGGCTTACAAATATTGGGCAACTAATGGGAAAGGAAACACAGATTGAAGATTATAGTGCAATTGCACAAAGAACATTTTCAGACCGTAAGCGAACTAATATTTTAAAAAGAGCAGAACAGTTAACCATTGTATTTTTGCTTCCAAAGGTGCCTAAATTCATTTCGCCAAACGTACTCACTTTAATTGGTACACTTGGTTCGGGATTAGTTTTTTTAGCTTTTGTTTTAGGTACTTATGTAGCAAATTGGTATTTGCTTTTCGGTATTATCGGTTTGGTTATAAATTGGTTAGGCGATTCTTTAGATGGAAGGTTGGCTTATTATAGAAATATTCCACGCCGTTGGTATGGTTTTGCACTCGATATTATTGCCGATTGGATTGGTATTGTACTTATAGGCTTTGGCTACTACATTTATGCTAAAAATGGCACACAAATAGTAGCCTTTGCTTTTGTTGCATTGTATGGCTGGTCAATCATCATCAGCCAGTTACGTTACAAAATTACAAATGAATACAGTATAGATTCTGGCTTTGTTGGTCCAACAGAACTTAGATTTATTATTGCTTTAATTTTAATTACAGAAGTTTTATTTCAGGGATCTATTACCTATTTGGCTGGCTTAATCACCGTTATTTTACTCCTAATTAACACCATAGATAGCTTAAAACTTTTAAAGTTGGGCGATTTAAAAGATAAAAACCAAGACTGATATGTTCAGTAAAAAATCCGTTTTCACTTTTCTACAAGCACAAGTTGCGGCATTTTTAGGCGGCATTACCGATTATGGGGTAATGATTTTATTAACAGAAGTATTTAAATTGCATTTTACCCTTTCTATTCTAATCTCCGGAACCATTGGCGGAATTATCAATTTCAACATCAATAGATTTTGGGTATTTAAAAATCAATCTGGTTATAGCAACCACATCAATAGTCAGCTTTTTAAATTTGCGCTGGTTGTATTGGGAAGCGTTTCCTTAAAATCATGGGGTACGCTTATTTTTCAAAAAGTATTTCAAATCGATTATAGAATCGGAAGATTAATCACGGATTTATTTGTTTCTTATGGATTTAATTATCCACTGATTAAGAATTGGGTTTTTAAGGTAAACGAAAAACAAAACGTAATCGAATCAAATTAGATTAGAAGCTGATCTCGATTATTAATTCTTGAAGCACAAGATTTGTGTGTTTTTAAAAGATTGGTCCCGCTATCCGTTACAATCTTATTGCCCGAACCCCGGACAATAAGGATTTACACTTCTATCGGGGCTAAGAGACAACATTCTGCTTTTTACAATAATCCAAAAAAAGAAAAAAATTAAGATTCGTTATGAATAAATTATCACTTAAACATGTTACAAAATCACTAATCGTTATAACGATCTTAGTAACTCTAATTTCCGGAAATCTATTGGCACAATCCAAAAATCCATCGCCATTACATTTTCCAACGCCTAATAATATAGACAATATGCTGTTTTACATTCAGCGGGACCCAAATATAAACACTGCTATCTATGCCATAAACTATCAGGAAAATGGAAAAATAGATAAAAGCAATCCTATAAAAACGTATTGGATTCGATATGCTGAGAAAGGAGAAAAAAAAGATTTTACTTACATACAACGTAAATTTGCATACGGAATAGAAAGTAAAACGGTAAATAATGAGGACTTTGAACTTCAATTTGTATCGTACAAAAAGTTACCCTTAACCTTGAAAAAGATAGATTCAGATCAAAAATATCATGTTTTTGTAAGTGTAAATCAGAAACGAATACAGGTAGAAAAAATCTTTGTGCGAATTGAAGGAGGTTCTTTTTGGTTACCAAATGTAAAGTATGCTGAAGTTACCGGAATTGAGACTTCCTCAAATAAAACAATTACTGAAAGAATGTTATTATAATAAGATGGCTATATAGTTGGATGTACCAAAGTTTGGCCTTCCAAATTTAATCACCCCATTTTTAAACCTAGATTACTTGAACATTTGTGTTTTGATTTCCAATAAATTCAAATATTTTTCCTTCATATCTGCTGACAGAAAAGAAATTTCAAGTAATTCTTTCCATTTGGGAATCACTTGTTGCATCTGTTGCAGTATGTTAGTAATTGTTTTTTCATTGAGTTGGAGTCTTTCTTTAGCATAATAATCAACAAAATCAGCTGCCTTCAAATTACTTTTTTTTCCTTTCAAGGTCAGTGCAATTTCTTCTTCAGGATTTTTAATTGCTATAGTAGAATTTAAGAAATCATATACAGGAGTAAGCGTTGTTTTGCCATTTTTGGTAATCAACGAAAAATTTTTCAAATGCATGTCCTCGTTTCCTGTAATATAACAAAAAAGTATCCTTTTGAAAAAATCCGCTTTTTCAATAGCTGGAAAAGAACAAAATTCGTCAAGCACAGGAATCAATTTTTCCATCGTATAACGGTATTTTGTATCTCTTGTATTTCCTGTTAATTGGGCAAAATCTTCTGTAGCTAACTTATTTCCTTTACCGTAACGATCAAAACGCTTAATAAAATAAGACAAACTACCATCCTTAGCATATACCATACCGTGAAAAGGAACTTCTAAACCAAAAACCTTAGCCATTCGCATAGTTACATCTTCATTTTCTGGTAATTCTGGAAATAAGTCATTTTGTGGTTTTATAATGTACGTTCCAAATTGATCCACAATTTTAAATTCTTGATCCACTATTGAAATAGCTGCACTAAGCTTTGGTTGCACACCCTGTATGGATAGCTTTTTGGCTCTGTTGGCTGCCTCCTGACGAAGTTCAACTGCGGTATAGGGTAAATCATTTAAGTAAGTCAATTTAGGAGCTATCATTCGAAGCCCTTTTTCGCTGTACTTATCTGTTCCACATAATTCATAAGTTATAGGACATCTATTCATTCTTCCATCAATTTAACAGTTACTGCTCCAACTAAATCATTTCCAGTTGCTATCAGTTGAGAGAAATAATCTTTTTTGTCAATTTTCACAATACGCAACAATCCTTCTAACATTACACCTTCAGGTAATACACCTTCAAAAAATGGAGGAAATGATTTGTACCCATATTTTTTTTGACTTAAAGGCATTGTTAGTGAAACTGCATCACCTTCATAATTTTCATCATACTCAAAATGATAGTCGTTTGCTGCAATTTCTGTTAAAATTCCAGCTCTTTTTCCGTGTACCAATATGATTGCTCTTCTCATGATTATTTAGTTAGAGGACTTTTGAATTCTACTTTAATATTCAGCACTCGGAGTACAGCAAATAGATTGTTCAAACGAACTGTTTCTTTATTTTTTTCAATATCAAAAACAGTTGTTTTACCTACACCTGCCAAGTTGGCTAACTCAAGTTGAGTAAGTCCGGCTTTTTTTCGATGGTCTTTAATTAAAGCACCTAAATCTAAATCATTCATTTTTTACTGTTTAAGCAGTGAAAATAAGTAATTTAATAATATCTAAAGAGTAAAAATATGAAAACTTTATTTATTTACCGCTATAACGGTAAAATTAATCATAAAACCTAATCTATTGATTTTTTTTGAATAAAAAGTTAGTATTTACTGTTAAGGCGGTAAAAATAAATAACTGTGTTTTATATTTGGGATTATTATTTTTGTATCATCAGAACTAAAAGCAAATAGAAAAGCTTAGATTGACAATTTGAAATTAAAAATTAGAACCGATTGATGCTTAAAATTGCTTCTATTGAGTGTTTTAATTTCAGGAATAGTATAGATTTAAAATAAAAACATTGTCAACTAAAAATAAAAAACATTGTAAATCAATTGTTTACAAGGATTTCTGTGGAGTCGAAGGGATTACAATCGAACACTTTATTCCGCTCTTAACTTTTTTAAATAGCTTAAAATTTTGATGTAAAATATTGATATTTAACGTTTTGTGTGTTTTGTCTTTTGTAGTTGTTTTTTGAGTTTAAAATATTTGAGTAAGTATCTTTCAT